>NZ_QEWN01000114.1 GCF_006124995.1 Vibrio sp. Hep-1b-8 | reverse complement strand
CCACACAGATTGATAGGTTTATATTGTTAAAGAGCGTTCCGACTGAGCTTTGAACTACGCGCTCAGCTCAAATCGGACGGCCATTTTAGCGAGTTAAAGTTTAGTGTCAACCACTTTTTTCAAACTTTTTCAAGCGTTTCCACTTGGCTAAGTGACCTGCTAACTGGGCTTTCATTCTTTCGAAACCTTAGCTTCGAACTGTTCCCGTGTCAGCGAGGGGGCATTATAGAGATCGGAATAAACTTGGCAACCCCTTTTTTGTGTTTTTTCTGACTTTTTTGCTGTTCGATTAATTTTCGATCTAAAAGTGGTAAAAACCGCCCTTTTGTTTACATATTTTTAAACTTATTGGCAAAAAGAGTGACCTTTTCCCAGTTAGTATATTCTACTTCCTTGCTGGTATCGGTTTCTCCGCCTGTCATACTCATTATGAATTTAATCATGATTCTATCAAACCAGTTGTAACGAGGGTAATAGAGCGCACCAGCAAACACACCAATTAACTCGGGTTGCCAAGAAGATTTCTTGAGAAACGTCTTTATATAAGCACTGCCTTCTGGCGTATCTTTACCTTGGTCTTCTTTTCTGGCGGTCAGGTTCACACAAAAAAAGGCAGATCTACTCGATTGCAACGCCGGTAGGTTGCTCTCGATAAACTGGTATAGCTTCTTGTTAAGATGCCCATATCTTATCGATGCCCCTACTAGTACTCGCTCATACTGTTCAAAGTCGACACGTTCTGTCGTATGAAGGTCAACAAAGTCACATTCGTAGTCTGAGAGTTGCTCTCTTATATGATGAAAGATTTTTTTGGTTTGACCTTCACGAGTTGAGTAAAGGAATAATGCTTTGGCCACACTCTCTCCTTAGCTACGCCAGAAAGTAGGCGTAAGTAATATTAATAGGGTGAATACTTCTAAACGTCCAAATAGCATAGAGACGATCAGCACCCATTTGGCTTTATCATTCACATCTCCAAAGTGGAGCGCGACTTCTCCAAGACCAGGACCTAAGTTGTTCAATGTTGCAGCGACAGCGGAGAATGCGCTTAACTCGTCCATACCTGTCGCAATCAGCCCTAACATGCAGACGACAAACACTAGCGCGTATGCAGAGAAGAATCCCCATACAGCATCAACGACTCTTTGTGGCAGAGCGCTACCGCCAACCTTGATGGTATAGACTGCACGTGGGTGGACAAGACGTTTTAGCTCGCGAACCCCTTGGAGTGTTAGCAAAAGGATACGAATAACTTTCATGCCACCACCCGTTGAGCCCGCACAACCACCGATAAATGACGAAAAAAGAAGTAGTACTGGTAAAAATAGCGGCCAGTCCGCAAATCCTGTTGTTGTAAATCCAGCCGTGGTTGAGATAGAGACAGTCTGAAACAAGGCCTGATCAAACACATCATATATAGAGTCATGGGTGTGATGGTTCAATAAGATCAAGAAACACACGACAAACAGCAGTATTTGTATAAAGACAAAAGCTCTGAACTCGGGATCTTTCCAATAGTATTTAGGGTGTACACCACCAGATGCAAACGCTGCAAAGTGGAGGGAATAGTTACACGCAGAGATCAGTAAGAATACGACGGTAATCATATTGATCGCATAGCTATTGAAGTGCCCCATACTGGCGTCATGAGTAGAAAAACCACCAATAGCAATGGTAGAAAAACTATGACCTATCGCATCAAATGGTGTCATTCCGGCAAACCAAAATGCCGCAGCACAAGCGATGGTTAAACTCAAGTATATGTACCAGAGTGCTTTTGCCGTTTCTGCGATTCTTGGTGTCATTTTTGAATCTTTGACTGGGCCTGGAATTTCAGCTCGATACAGCTGCATACCACCGATACCTAGCACAGGTAGAATCGCCACGGCTAATACAATGATACCCATCCCACCAAACCATTGGAGGAACTGACGATAGAATAGGATAGCTTTCGGCAGATCATCTAAGCCAACGATCACGGTAGCACCAGTCGTCGTCAGTGCAGAGAAGGATTCAAAAAAAGCATCCGTTACTGACACGTTGGGATTGTCAGCAATTAAGAATGGAATAGAACCTGCGCTACCGAGTACCGTCCAGAACAAGACGACTATCAAAAAACCATCACGAGCCTTTAATTCGTGTTTATGATGACGGTTAGGGAACCAACAAACAGCACCACAAAACAACAGTACAAAAAAAGTTGTGACAAAAGGAACACCTGCACCATCGCGATAGATCAGCGCGACTAACGCAGGAGCGAGCATAGTAATGCTGAAAAGGGCGAGAAGAAGCCCTACGATGCGGATAATTGATCGAAATTGCATGAATAGACTGATGTATGAAGCGTAGCTTCCGACTTCCTGATTATCTTATAATTTGTCCAAAGGCGTTATCTTTACCTTGGCAGCGCTTTTATTAATGATGGTTTGGGTAAAGTCCTTCACCTGACGAACTTCTATCTCGACCAGCATTTTAACCGATTCACTATATTCCGCGCTTACCTCTTGTGCTCCGAATTGCGGGAGAATAGATTGAGCGATCGGCATAAACCCATAGTCTAACTCTAGTAATAGCTCAGTGGTTATTTTTTTCTCAATTGTTTGAAGCAGCTTGAGAGCTTGTTGTACCCCTCCACCATAAGCTTTTACTAATCCGCCTGTGCCCAGCTTAATTCCTCCTGAATAACGCGTAACTACTGCGGTTATTTCACCAACGCCAGATCCAGACAATTGAGCCAAGATTGGTTTCCCTGCCGTTCCTGACGGTTCACCATCATCGCTAAACCCCCACTTCATCGAATCTTCGGGGCGACCAGCGACAAATCCCCAACAATTATGGCGTGCATCAGCATGTTTGGCTTTGATCTGCTCAACGAACGTTTTAGCGACTTCAATTGAAGGTGTGTGAGCAAGATAAGTAATAAAAACACTTTTCTTTATCTCTTCTTCAAATATGACGGCTTGTTCTGGGATTAAATAGGGTTGGTCATTCATGTCATCAGTTCATTTGAGATCGTCTCGCCAGTTTAGCATGAGAGCAATTTGAACGCCGCCTAAGATATGTTCAAGCGCACAATGTTAAACACTTGTTTAAAAAATGTATTGAATTTAGCCATTGGCGAGTCCAAACTAAAACAACTGGTCTAACCAGAATAAAAATAAAACCACTTTCCTTTATAGCGGCTCACTGAAAGCACACGAGTTATTTGTGCCGACTTTTAGCAGCTATACACGCAATCCAAGATTGTATGTCATGGAGATAGACAATGATTTACCAAGCCAAAAACCTACAGGTAAAGGAATTACAAGACGGAATCGCTGAACTGAGCTTCTGTGCTCCAGCTTCCGTCAACAAGCTCGACCTTGCCACTCTTGAATCACTGGATAAAGCACTAGACGCCTTGTATGCCCACAGCTCTCTAAAAGGCCTGTTACTGACCTCAGATAAAGAGGCATTTATTGTTGGTGCTGATATCACTGAATTTTTAGGTCTATTTGCTAAACCTGAAGCTGAACTCGATCAGTGGCTACAATTTGCAAACAGCATTTTCAACAAGCTTGAAGATCTACCTGTACCAACGCTATCAGTGCTTAAAGGCCACACTTTGGGTGGTGGATGTGAGTGTGTACTCGCTACCGATATCCGTATCGGTGATAAGACCACCAGCATAGGTTTACCCGAAACAAGACTCGGCATCATGCCTGGTTTTGGTGGCTGTGTTCGTCTTCCTCGCGTTATCGGTGCTGACAGCGCTATGGAAGTGATTACTCAGGGTAAAGCTTGCCGAGCAGACGAAGCACTAAAAATAGGCTTGTTAGATGCGATTGTAGAAACAGACTCACTATATGAATCAGCGATTACGACACTGACGCAAGCGATCAATGAAAAGCTAGATTGGAAAGAGCGCCGTAAACAAAAAACCTCGGCTCTTTCATTGAGCAAGCTCGAGTCAATGATGAGCTTCACGATGGCAAAAGGTCTAGTCGCACAAAAAGCTGGGCCACATTATCCAGCACCAATGACGGCGGTGAAGACAATCGAAGAAGGCGCTCGCTTAGCTCGAAATGAAGCTCTGGATGTTGAGCGCCGCTACTTTGTTAAGCTGGCTAAGTCTGAAGAAGCAAAATCTCTGGTCGGGCTATTCCTCAGCGATCAGTATATTAAAGGTATCGCGAAAAAAGCCGCTAAGTCAGCCAACAAAGATACCCAACGTGCGGCAGTGCTTGGGGCTGGCATCATGGGTGGTGGTATCGCTTATCAATCTGCGTTGAAAGGCGTGCCTGTCTTAATGAAAGACATCGCTCAACCATCACTCGACCTAGGTATGAATGAAGCCTCCAAACTATTGAATAAGAGTCTTTCACGTGGCCGCATCGATGGTTTCAAAATGGCGGGAATTCTTGCTTCAATCACGCCGAGCCTACATTACGCAGGGATCGAAAACTCTGACGTTATTGTTGAAGCGGTGGTAGAAAACCCTAAAGTGAAAGCGGCGGTGCTCAGTGAAGTGGAATCTTACGTCAACGATGACACAGTTATCACGTCAAACACTTCGACAATTCCAATCAATCTATTAGCGAAATCATTAAAACGTCCAGAAAACTTCTGTGGTATGCACTTCTTTAACCCAGTGCACAGAATGCCACTGGTTGAGATCATTCGCGGCGAGCATACCTCAGATGAAACCATCAACCGTGTCGTGGCTTACGCTGCGAAGATGGGTAAATCTCCAATTGTTGTTAATGACTGCCCTGGGTTCTTTGTTAACCGTGTTCTATTCCCATACTTTGGAGGCTTCAGCAAGCTCCTTAGTGACGGTGCAGACTTCACTAAAATTGACAAGATCATGGAACGTCAGTTTGGCTGGCCAATGGGCCCTGCATACTTACTTGATGTGGTTGGTATTGATACAGCTCACCATGCTCAAGCGGTTATGGCGCAAGGCTTCCCTGAAAGAATGGGGAAATCTGAGCGTGACGCGATTGATGCTCTGTTCGAAGCAAATAAATACGGCCAGAAAAACGGCAGCGGTTTCTACAGCTACAGTGTAGATAAACGCGGTAAGCCAAAGAAAACTTTCAGTGAAGATATCTTGCCTGTACTTGCTGATGTGTGCAGCGCGCCAAATGAGTTTGATGACCAGACCATTGTTGAACGTATGATGGTACCTATGATCAATGAAGTTGTTCTGTGTCTACAAGAAAACATCATTGCTTCACCACAAGAAGCCGATATGGCTTTAGTTTACGGACTAGGCTTCCCTCCGTTCCGTGGCGGTGTATTCCGCTACCTAGACAGCATCGGCATTGCTGAGTTTGTCGAAATGACCAAGAAGTACGCTGATCTAGGTGCAATGTATCAAGCTCCTCAGTTACTTATCGATATGGCAGCTAAGGGTGAAACTTTCTACGGCACTCAACAGCAAGGTTCAATCTAAGGAGAGATTCTCAAATGTCTATGCATAAAAGAAATGTTGTAATTGTAGATTGTCTACGCACTCCAATGGGTCGCTCTAAAGGTGGTGCTTTCCGTCATACTCGAGCTGAAGATCTCTCTGCACATCTAATGAAAGGAATTTTGGCGCGTAACCCTCAGGTTAATCCGAGCGAGATTGAAGATATTTACTGGGGTTGTGTACAACAAACTCTGGAGCAAGGTTTCAACGTTGCACGTAACGCCGCTCTGCTAGCTGGGTTGCCGATTGAAATTGGTGCAGTCACTGTTAACCGCTTATGTGGTTCATCAATGCAAGCTTTGCACGATGGCGCGCGCGCTATCATGACGGGTGATGCCGAAATCTGCCTAATTGGTGGTGTCGAGCATATGGGCCACGTACCAATGAACCACGGCGTTGACTTCCACCCAGGTATGTCTAAGAACGTCGCCAAAGCCGCTGGTATGATGGGTTTAACAGCTGAAATGCTTGGTAAACTCCATGGTATTAGCCGAGAGCAGCAAGACGAGTTTGCAGCGCGTTCACATGCTCGTGCACACGCAGCAACCCTAGAGGGTCGTTTTAAGAATGAAATTCTACCAACTGAGGGACATGCCGCTGATGGTACTCTGTTTACTCTCGATCATGACGAGGTGATTCGTCCTGAAACATCGGTAGAAGGTCTCTCTCAACTTCGCCCTGTCTTTGATCCAGCCAACGGCACTGTGACCGCTGGTACTTCTTCTGCTCTATCAGACGGCGCTTCAGCAATGCTGATCATGAGCGAAGAGAAAGCGAACGAGTTGGGCTTAACTATCCGTGCACGCATTAAAGGTATGGCGATTGCAGGTTGCGATCCTTCGATTATGGGATACGGTCCTGTCCCTGCTACTCATAAAGCTCTCAAACGAGCAGGCTTAACGATTGAAGATATGGATGTCGTGGAACTGAACGAAGCGTTTGCGGCTCAGTCTCTTCCATGTGCGAAAGATCTCGGCTTGCTTGATGTGATGGATGAAAAAGTAAACCTTAACGGCGGTGCTATTGCACTTGGTCACCCACTAGGCTGTTCTGGCGCGCGTATTTCAACGACTCTGATCAACCTAATGGAAGCTAAAGACGCTAAGTATGGTCTAGCAACTATGTGTATCGGTCTTGGTCAAGGTATCGCTACTGTATTTGAGCGTCCGTAACATCAACCGAAAAGATCAAAAACGCCAGCTGAAGCTGGCGTTTTTTTATTTGATCAATACTTCAACCAATCTTGGTGCAATTGGTTCGATGATCCTAAGTAATCAATCATCCATTGGATCAGCTTATGGTTATCATCTTTTCGCCATACAAGGCAGCACTGACTCAGGGGCTTTTCATCAGGCAATGTCTTCTCCACCAGCACACCTTCGTGGATTAACGGCATGGCGATATGACGAGGCATATAACCCACTCCGACGCCATTTTTCAAACATTCGATAGCACTGTACCAGTTAGGTAGCAATAAGCGACGCTGTTTAGGGTAATGCCCGGTATGACGCTTGGGTAACACGCTCGAAGTATCATCAAGACAAATTGCAGGGAACTGACTAACAAACTCCTCAGATAAGTATTGTTCCCTCACACAAGGATGGGCTGGAGACATAACAAACGCCCAATCAAGCACTCCCATGTCTCTAACCTCAAAATCACCGCCAACTGGTATCGCAGACGTCGCACCAATCACAATATCTGCTCGCTCTTGAGCTATCGCCTCCCATGAGCAACTCGACGCGTTTGAGACTGAATCTCCGCCATCTGTCTAAGAAGCATACGCGCCTCAGCGATAAAGAGCTCCCCCGCGGGCGTGAGCTCTACTTTTCTCGGTAAACGGCGGAACAGAACAACATCTAGCTCCTGCTCTACTTGGCGAACACCATAACTAATCGCCGAAGGCACTTTACTACTCCCGATAATGCTCGAGTTGTGAGTGACGAGTAATCGATAACAAAAAGGAGCCGCTTCACTAAGCGGCTCTTTTTATAGTAAGTAGTTACAAACTTTTTAAGCCCCACTTTTCAGCAGTGCGCTTGAAGAAACCTTGTGTTTTTTTCAGTTCTACCCAGTGATTAATATAATTAATCCACACCTGGTCATTTTGAGGGAGTAGCATGGCGATTGGTGTCGGTTTACGTGGCTCTTTTACTGGTACAATCGCTAACTGTTGGAATTTTTCCACCAAGGTTGCCGCTTCCACATTTGAAGTCACAGAGACATCGGCTCGACGTGCCAATAGCTCCTGAAAATCCCTTGCCGGTGCTTCGATGACAATATGCTGCGCAGTTGGAAAGAACTCTTTGACCATCTTCTCTTGTACTGTGCCCAAGGTCGCCGCCACTTTCACGTCCGCTTTGTCAAAATCACTCCAATCAGAAAATTTCTCTAAATCTTTTTTCTGTATGACAGGAACAAAAGCCAGGTAAAAATATGGTTGACTGTAACCAGCGACTTTAGCTCGAGACATATTCAGTGAAGCACTTCCCGTAATATCATATTTATTGGCTGTAATACCGTTGACTAAGGTCTTCCAATCCGTAGCCACATACTCTATTTCCACGCCCAAATCTTTAGCCAGTTCTGTCGTTACGTCGATATCAAATCCTCGATAACTGTTGGTCGCAGGATCTTTCATCGTCATTGGATTCCAATCGCCTGTGGTGCCAACCCGTAAAATCCCCTTATCAAGGATTTCCTGTAATCGACTTGTTTCCGCCATAACCTGACCAACAGACAATAAGCACATTCCAAGTGCTAAGATATATTTCTTCATTATATTAATCCCTAAGTTTATTAAGCTTAACGTCGGTTCATTTGATAACATAGCAGCTACAAAGGAATATTATTAGTCAATGCAAGGTGTAATGTGACTTCTCGTTATTTATCGATTGTTTCCGCTCTACTCCTAACCGGCTGCTCAGACTATCAATGGGGCTGGTATGTATTGGATCCAACAACGTCACAAGGTCAAACGAACCTCAAGTTTCTCGTCGCTGGATTTAGCGATACGATTCAGGTTTCGTTGCTCAGTATGTTGCTGGCGATGACCTTAGGCTTCTTAGTTTCATTACCGGCACTCTCTCCACTAAAGCCTCTAAGAATGATCAACCGAGTCTACGTAGAATCGGTTCGCTCTATACCTGTGTTGGTACTACTGCTTTGGGTTTACTATGGAATGCCGACCTTGTTAGATGTCACTCTAAATCACTTCTGGGCGGGTGTTATCGCGCTTACTATTGCGGAAAGCGCATTTATGGCGGAAGTATTTAGAGGTGGGATTCAAGCGATAAATCGTGGACAACATGAAGCGGCCGAAGCGCTAGGGCTCAACTATTGGCAGAAAATGCGTTTCGTGATTCTTCCGCAAGCTTTTAGACAAATCCTACCTCCACTTGGCAATCAGTTCGTTTATATTCTCAAAATGAGTTCACTGGTCAGTGTTATTGGTCTTAGCGATTTAACTCGTCGTGCCAATGAACTGGTGGTTAATGAGTACTTACCTTTAGAAATCTATACATTTCTGGTCATAGAATATTTAGTGCTGATACTGATTGTTTCACAAGCAGTCCGTTGGTTAGAAAAGCGCATTCAAGTGCCAAGTCATTAGTAGTTAGACAAACAAAAAAGCCGCTAAAAATAGCGGCTTTCACATTGAGTTAGCGGTATTGGTTATTTTTTCTTAACCGGACGTTGCCAACCAGAAATTTTACGTTCTTTAGCTCGAGTGATGACTAACTCGCCTTCTGACACGTCTTTCGTCAACGTCGTTCCAGCACCAATCGTTGCACCATCTGCAATCGTTACAGGCGCCACCAGCTGACAGTCTGAACCCACAAACACATCATTACCGATAACTGTTTTGAATTTGTTTGCGCCATCGTAGTTACAAGTAATCACACCAGCACCGATATTTGTTCCCTGACCAATTTCAGCATCACCAAGGTACGTTAGGTGATTGGCTTTGGAACCTTCACCAATACGAGCGTTTTTCACTTCAACAAAATTGCCAACGTGCGCATCGTTACGCAGTTCTGCACCTGGGCGCAAACGGGTAAATGGACCAACCGTACACTCTTCACCCACCGTTGCACCTTCAATCACACTGTAGGGACGAACAATGGTGTTGTCGTCGATTTCACAATCTTTAAGGACACAACCCGCACCGATAATGACGTTATCACCCAGTGAGACGTTACCTTCGATAATGACGTTAGCATCGATTTCACAGTCCATACCACATTGCAGCTCACCACGCAGATCAAATCGTGCTGGGTCACGCAGCATAACACCCTGCTCTAACAACTTACGAGCTTGCATGGATTGGAAAGCTCGCTCTAAACGAGCCAACTGTGCACGATCATTCACCCCTTCAACTTCGATAGGGTTTACAGGATGAACAGCTTCAACTGCACGACCTTCATCATGCGCAGCAGCAATAACGTCTGTAAGGTAGTATTCACCCTGAGCGTTGTTATTATTTAGCCCAGATAACCAACGCTTAAGATCACCACCAGTTGCTACCATTACACCGGTGTTGATCTCTTTAATTAGCTTCTGCTCTTCTGTTGCATCTTTCTGCTCAACAATCGCGACAACAGGACCGTTGCGACGAACAATTCGACCATACCCCATAGGGTTATCAAGCACGACCGTCAAAAGGGCAATACCTCCTGTTGGTTGAGCATCAAGTAGACTTTCAATGGTCTCTTCAGAGATAAGAGGGACATCACCGTAAAGAACTAAGATCTTTTCTTCATCTTCAAAGTGTGGAGAGGCTTGATCAACCGCATGCCCTGTCCCCAATTGCTCAGCTTGTAAGATCCAGTTAACTGACTCGCTTGCAAGCTCAGCCTGCATTTGGTCGCCGCCATGGCCGTAAACCAAATGAATATTTTGCGCACCTAAACCGTTACAAGTATCGATAACATGCTTGACCATTGGCTTACCTGCCAAGGTGTGCAGCACTTTAGGCTTATTAGAATACATGCGAGTACCTTTACCCGCTGCGAGAATGACCGCGCTAAATTTCATTGAGTTACCTGTTGGACCTAGTTCTAAATCTGAGGGGTATTTTAGACACTAATCGGTAATTAGTTAATTGATTAGGAAAAATTTACGTTAAAAAATAAGCAAAAAGGCGGTCTTACGACCGCCTTTATCACTTTTAAAACAGCGCTGTATATTAGCGACGCTGTTTTGTCAGCTCGATTACTCGTAGCTGAGCAATGGCTTTAGCCAGTTCACTAGCCGCTTGAGCGAAGTCCATATCACCGTGCTGGTTTTGAATTGCTTCTTGAGCACAACGCTTAGCTTCTTCAGCCTTAGCTGCGTCCAGTTCTTCACCACGGATAGCAGTGTCAGCCAGTACAGTTGCTGTACCCGGTTGAACTTCTACCATACCACCAGAAACATAAATAAATTCCTCGTGGCCGTGCTGCTTAACAAGTCGCACCATTCCAGGCGTGATAGCGGTTAGCAGCGGAGTGTGTCCATGGAAAATACCAAGTTCACCTTCGCTACCGGTCACCTGAAACGTTTCAACACGACCAGAGAAGATTTTCTTCTCAGCGCTCACTACGTCTAGGTGAAAGGTTATTGCTGCCATATCGCCTCCTAGTTAGCCTTATAGCTTCTTCGCATTCTCGATAGCATCTTCAATTGCACCACAGTACATGAAAGCTTGCTCTGGAATGTCATCGTAATCACCAGCTAGTAGACCTTTGAAGCCACGTAGAGTCTCTTTTAGAGGTACGTAAACACCTGGGTCGCCAGTAAATACTTCCGCTACGTGGTAAGGCTGAGTTAGGAAACGCTCAATCTTACGTGCACGAGATACAACTTGCTTATCTTCTTCAGATAGCTCGTCCATACCTAGGATAGCAATGATATCTTTCAGCTCTTTGTAGCGCTGAAGAGTCTGCTGAACGCCACGTGCAATGTCGTAGTGCTCTTGACCTACTACTAGAGGGTCAAGCATACGAGATGTTGAATCTAGTGGGTCAATCGCAGGGTATAGACCCATTGCAGCGATGTTACGGTTAAGTACAACCGTTGCATCCAAGTGCGCGAACGTTGTTGCTGGAGATGGGTCAGTCAAGTCATCCGCAGGTACGTATACCGCCTGTACAGACGTGATAGAACCTGATTTCGTTGACGTGATACGCTCCTGAAGTACACCCATCTCTTCTGCAAGAGTTGGCTGGTAACCTACCGCTGAAGGCATACGACCTAGCAGTGCTGACACCTCTGTACCTGCAAGTGTGTAACGGTAGATGTTATCAACGAACAGTAGAACGTCACGACCTTCGTCACGGAAACGCTCTGCCATTGTTAGACCAGTCAGTGCAACACGTAGACGGTTACCTGGTGGCTCGTTCATCTGACCGTAAACCATCGCTACTTTAGACTCTTCAGGATTTTCAACGTTTACAACGCCCGCTTCCTGCATCTCAAAGTAGAAATCGTTACCTTCACGAGTACGCTCACCTACACCAGCAAATACTGATAGACCAGAGTGCTGAAGTGCGATGTTGTTGATAAGTTCCATCATGTTAACGGTCTTACCTACACCAGCACCACCGAATAGACCGATTTTACCACCCTTAGCGAATGGACAAACTAGGTCGATTACTTTAACGCCAGTCTCTAGTAGAGCGATCTCATTTGATTGCTCTTCGTAGCTTGGTGCTTCACGGTGGATAGAGTAAGTCTCTTCCGCACCGATCTCACCACACTCGTCAATTGCGTCACCTAGAACGTTCATGATACGACCTAGGGTCTTAGTACCTACTGGTACTGAAATTGGAGCGCCTGTATTTACTACTTCAACTCCACGACGTAAACCATCAGAGCTACCCATTACGATACAACGAACTACGCCACCGCCTAGCTGTTGTTGAACTTCAAGAACTAGACGTTCTTTTGAGTCCGTTACGTTCAGAGCGTCATATACACTTGGTACTTCACTCTGTGGGAACTCTACGTCGACTACTGCACCGATGATCTGTACGATCTTACCTGTAGCCATCGTTAATCCTCTAAACTGTTTCGTTTTACCTAAGCTTAAACCGCTGCCGCACCTGAAACGATTTCAGATAGCTCTTGTGTGATCGCAGCCTGACGGGCTTTGTTGTACACAAGTTCTAAATCATCAATCAAGTTGCTCGCATTATCAGTTGCAGCTTTCATTGCAATCATTCGAGCCGCTTGCTCACAAGCAAGGTTCTCAACCACACCTTGGTATACTTGAGATTCCACATAACGTACTAGAAGCGTGTCTAGTAGCGCTTTTGGTTCTGGCTCGTAGATGTAGTCCCACTGGTGGGTACGTTGCATCTCTTCGCTGTCCGATTTAGGCAAAGGTAGTAATTGATCGATCGTTGGTTGTTGAACCATAGTGTTCACAAACTTGTTGCTCACTACATATAAACGGTCCAATTCACCTTCATCGTATTTCTTTAGCATTACGCTTACAGAGCCGATTAGGTCTTCAAGGCTAGGTTTATCACCTAGACCAGAAACCTGTGCCGCTACTTTTGCACCGCTGTTGTTAAAGAAGCCAGTTGCTTTAGAACCAATCAATGCCAGTTCAATTTCAGCACCTTTCTCTTTCCAGCTTTGCATATCTGTGACTGCTTTTTTGAACACGTTAATGTTCAAGCCGCCACATAGGCCACGGTCTGTAGAAACGATGATGTAACCAACACGCTTAGCTTCACGCTCTTCTAGGTATGGATGACGATACTCTAGACTAGCGTTAGCTACGTGACCGATCACTTTACGTATTGTTTCAGCGTATGGACGAGAAGCTTCCATTGCGTCTTGAGAGCGACGCATTTTTGAAGCTGCTACCATTTCCATTGCTTTCGTAATCTTCTGAGTGCTTTTAACACTACCGATTTTATTACGTATCTCTTTTGCGCCGGCCATCGTTACTCTCCATTAGTTGGTGGCATTACTGCCACCGACCTATTACCAAGTTTGGGTTGCTACGAAGTCGTCAGTCAGCTTCTTAAGCTGTGCTTCAACTTCATCGTTGTATGCACCCGTCTTGTCGATCTCAGCTGCAAATTCAGCGTATTGACCGCGAGCGAACGATAGTAGAGCCGCTTCGAAATCTAGCAGTTTGCTTAGTTCAACGTCTGCTAGGTAGCCGCGCTCTGCCGCAAAGATTACTAGAGCTTGGTCAAATACAGACATAGGAGCGTACTGCTTCTGCTTCATTAGTTCTGTAACTTTCTGACCGTGGTCTAGCTGTTTCTTTGTCGCTTCATCAAGGTCAGAAGAGAACTGTGCGAATGCCGCAAGTTCACGGTACTGAGCTAGTGCAGTACGGATACCGCCTGATAGCTTCTTGATGATTTTCGTCTGTGCAGAACCACCAACACGAGATACTGAGATACCAGGGTCAACAGCTGGACGAACACCTGCGTTGAATAGCTCAGTCTGTAGGAAGATCTGACCGTCAGTAATCGAGATTACGTTTGTCGGTACGAATGCTGAAACGTCACCAGCTTGAGTTTCGATGATAGGCAGTGCAGTTAGAGAACCTGTTTTACCTTTCACTTCACCGTTAGTGAACTTTTCTACGTACTCTTCGCTTACACGAGCTGCACGCTCTAGTAGACGTGAGTGAAGGTAGAAAACGTCACCTGGGAATGCTTCACGACCTGGTGGGCGTTTTAGTAGTAGAGAGATCTGACGGTAAGCTACCGCTTGCTTAGATAGATCATCATAAACAATCAGTGCGTCTTCGCCGCGATCACGGAAGTATTCACCCATCGCACAACCTGCGTATGGCGCTAGGTATTGTAGCGCTGCAGATTCAGAAGCTGATGCAACAACAACGATAGTGTTTGCTAGCGCGCCGTGCTCTTCCAGTTTGCGAACTACGTTAGCGATAGTCGATGCTTTTTGACCGATAGCTACGTAGATTGAGAAAATACCAGAGTCTTTCTGGTTGATGATTGCATCGATCGCCATTGCTGTTTTACCAGTCTGACGGTCACCGATCACAAGCTCACGCTGACCACGACCGATTGGGATCATTGAGTCAACAGATTTGTAACCAGTTTGCACAGGTTGGTCTACCGATTTACGGTCGATTACACCTGGTGCAATCACTTCTACAGGCGAAGACAGTTTCGCTTCGATTGGACCTTTACCATCAATTGGCTCACCTAGCGTGTTAACAACACGACCAAGCATTTCAGGACCAACTGGTACTTCAAGAATACGACCAGTACCTGTAACTTTCATGCCTTCCTTAAGGTCAGCATATGGGCCCATTACAACCGCACCAACCGAGTCACGCTCAAGGTTAAGTGCTAGTGCATAACGGCCACCCGGTAATTCAATCATTTCACCTTGCATCACGTCCGCTAGGCCGTGAATGCGAATGATACCATCGCTTACCGATACGATAGTACCTTCATTACGAGCTTCACTAACAACTTCGAAAGATTCGATACGTTGTTTGATTAGATCGCTAATTTCCGTGGAATTAAGTTGCATGCTCCAATCCCCATTAAGACTGCAATGCATCGCTCAGACGGTTCAAACGACCGCGTGCTGAGTTATCGATGACTAAGTCTCCGGCTCTAATAATAACCCCACCAAGTAGGGCCTCATCTACGCTGCAATTCAGCTGGACTTTGCGTTCAAGACGCGTCTCAAGTTTGCTACTGATGTCTGCTTTTTGCTGGTCTGAAAGTTCAGTTGCTGAAGTAACTTCAACACTGATTTCTTTCTCGTGCTCTTGCTTAAGTAGCAAGAACTCAGCACATACATCAGGAAGGGCCTGTAGTCGGCCATTCTCAGCCATCACCTTAATTAGGTTTTGACCGAACGCATCAACTTGTTCGCCACATACCGCAACAAATACTTCTGCAAGTTTATCTGCAGACATTGAACTTGTTAAAAGCTCATGAATTTGTTCGTTATTGGCAACTTCCGCTGCAAAAGACAACATCTGACTCCATTGGTCAAGTTGGCCTTTTTCAACAGCAAAGTCGAATGCTGCTTTAGCATAGGGGCGTGCGATAGTAGTCATATCAGCCATGTGCGCCCCCAGACTTAAAGTTTTGCAGTAATGTTGTCGAGAAGATCTTTGTGCGCATCTTTATCGATAGAGCGCTCTAGGATTTTCTCAGCACCAGCTAAAGCCAGAGTTGCAACTTGTTTGCGCAGTTCATCGCGCGCACGGTTGCGTTCTGCTTCAAGTTCAGCTTCTGCTTGCGCAAGGATTTTCTGGCGTTCTGCCTGAGCTTCCTCACGAGCTTCTTCTAGAATTTGAGTCTTACGCTTGTTCGCTTGCTCAATGACCTCAGTTGCTGTGCGCTTTGCTTCTTTCAATTGAGAAGAAGCATTAGCTTGAGCTAGATTCAAGTCTTTCTCAGCACGTTCTGCCGCTTGAAGACCGTCAGCAATTTTCTTTTGACGTTCTTCGATAGCGTTCATGATTGGTGGCCATACATACTTCATGCAGAACCACACAAATAGTGCGAACGAGATTGCTTGACCTAGCAGAGTTGCGTTCATATTCACAACAGCTACCCCTCTTTATTGGACTTAGTGTTAATCAATGACAAACCGATGCTTGTCTTTGAAAAGCAATGATTAACCAGCTAGTTGACCAACGAATGGGTTTGCAAATGTAAATAGTAGAGCGATTACGATACCGATCATTGGAACCGCATCCAGTAGACCAGCGATGATGAACATCTTAACTTGTAGCATAGGCGCCATTTCTGGTTGACGAGCAGCACCTTCTAGGAATTTACCACCTAATACTGCGAAGCCGATTGCAGTACCTACTGCACATAGACCAACGATGATTGCTACTGCGATTGCTGAAAAGCTCAATACAGTTTCCATTACTATCTCCAAATATACTTTTTGACTAATAAGAGTTTAAAAAATTAGTGATCGCTGTCTTCGTGTGCCATTGACATATAAACAATCGTTAGCATCATAAACACGAAGGCCTGAATCGTAATTACCAGAATGTGGAAAATTGCCCACGGAAGTGAACCCATCCATTGAAGGAACCACGGTAGCATTGCTGCACAAAGAATGAATACAACCTCACCTGCAAACATGTTACCAAATAGACGCATACCAAGTGATAGAGGTTTCGCTAGTAGCGATACCACTTCAATCAGTAGGTTAAATGGAATCATGGTCCAGTGATTAAATGGATGTAAAGCAAGTTCTTTAGCGAAACCACCTAGACCTTTCACTTTGATGCTGTAGTAAATCATCAGAGCGAATACGCCTATAGCCATCCCCATGGTGATGTTCGCATCAGCAGACGGTACTATCTTAAGATAAGGAATACCTAGCCAATGCTCTGCTGGATATGGTAAGAAATCGATTGGAACTAAGTCCATCAAGTTCATTAAAAATACCCAACAAAAGATAGTCAGTGCGAGAGGTGCTATCAATGGGTTGCGTCCATGGAACGTATCTTTGACGTTTTCCGCGACAAATTCTACGATCATTTCAACAAAACATTGAAGCTTACCCGGCACACCTACTGTCGACTTCTTAGCTACTTTGTAAAACACTCCTAAGAACATTAAACCAGTGATCCAAGAAAACAACACGCTATCGATGTGTATGTTCCAGAAACTCGTCTCTTCCGCCACTAACCCCAACTTGTAAGTTGAAAGGTGAGTAAGGTGGTGAGTGATGTAACCGGAAGCTGTTAGCGCTTCACCTGGCGCAGCCATAACTCATCCTATTTTTTGTTGTTAATGAATAGCGCTGGCGCAAAGATATTAATCCCTAATACCAGCAAATAGGTTAGTTTCAGGGGAACGAGTTCCACCTGCATATACATGTAAGCAACGGAAAAGAGTGCCACTGTGATGAGAATCTTTAGTGCTTCCCCTGTGTAAAATAACGCAGCAACCATCTTGGCTGCGCGCGCTCCTACAAAAAGAAAAGCACACAAGGCAAATACAGCATTAGCAATAACAAAAATGCTACCACCAATTAGCGCTGAAACTCCCCATTCAGTATTTACAGCAATCGACATTCCTGCTGCCACTAACGTAACCGCGCCCATTTCGATCAACAACAATCGCTTAGCAAGCTCTCGTCCTGGTCTAGCTAACGCAGCCACCATGTATTCGTACCTCTAGTAATATCCACTATGCACGACTTCACTCTGTGCTGGGAAATTGGCGAAAATTATACGGTCAGTGCACCTTATTGCAATTAAAAGCCTTCAAAAAGATACATTTTTGTTTACAAACCGACAACTTTCGCACAAAAAATAGTTTTTTACATAATTGATTGAGATCAATTATCTCATTTAGCTCTCTAGCTTGGCAATCAGTTGCTCTAATTTGTGAGGCTCATCAAGACTAATTGTCACTTTCGACTTTCCGCTAAGGTTGCGCACGATAGCAACTTTACCCCCAAGGATTACACTTAATTTTTGTGACAATTCTTGTATCTCGGCGTCTTGGTCATCATTTTTATCTTCAACTGCCGGCTGTAAGCACTTTTTCACCAGTTGTTCAGTCTGGCGAACCGTCAATTGCTTCTTTGCCACCTGCTGAGCGATCTCAACCTGTTGCTCACCTTGCAAAGCTAACAGAGCTCGTGCGTGGCCCATATCAAGTAACTTCTCAGCAACGAGAGTTTTAACATCGTTCTCTAGCTGGTTAAGGCGTAATATATTGCTCACCGCAGCACGAGATTTGCCAATAACATCCGCAACTTGCTGGTGAGTAAGATTAAACTCTTCCTGAAGACGATCTAATGCCACCGCTTCTTCGATAACATTCAGATCTTCGCGCTGAATATTTTCGATCAATGCCATTGCGATTGCTGCGCGATCGTCGACATTTTTCACCACACACGGCACTTGTTTTAAACCGGCTTTACGGGCAGCTCGCCAACGACGCTCACCAGCAATAATCTCGAATTTATCGCCTTGAACCTGACGCACAACGATAGGCTGAATAATTCCTTGAGACTCGATTGAAGCGGCGAGCTCTTCCAGAGCTTCTGGCTCCATCTCTTTACGTGGTTGATAAACGCCAGGTTTCAGGGAGTTAATATTCAAATCAGTCAGATTGCCATCCGATGAAAGCTCTTGGCTATGCAAGGCACTCATTTGCTTTTCGCGCGCTAGTGAGCTGGTTGAAAGCAGGGCATCAAGCCCTTTACCTAAACCACGTTTAGACATGAGACGGAATTCCTTTGGTTGTCGTTATGCAGGGACTTCTTCGCGGCGAAGCATCTCTCCCGCCAAGGCTAGGTAAGCTTTTGCGCCCGCAGAGTATTTGTCGTAATACATAGCAGGCTTACCATGACTTGGGGCTTCTGCTAAGCGAACATTGCGAGGAATAACAGTGCGGTACACCTTGTTGCCAAAGTGCTTTTTAAGTTGATCAGATACTTCGTTTGATAGCCTGTTGCGAGGGTCATACATAGTGCGCAACAACCCTTCAATTTTTAGATTCTCGTTAACAACAGCTGCCAACTTGCTAATCGTATCCATTAACGCGGTTAAACCTTCTAGTGCAAAATACTCACACTGCATTGGAACCAAAACCGAATCAGCTGCGGCCATAGCGTTGATTGTAAGAAGGTTTAGAGAAGGAGGACAATCGATAAAGATGAAATCATAGTTATCGCGAACTGATGCCAACGCATGCTTTAAACGAACTTCACGAGCAAAGACTTCCATCAGCTTGATTTCAGCGGCCGTCACATCGCCATTCGCAGCAATTAAGTCATAATTGCCCGAGGTTTTACGGCATACAACTTCGTCAAACGGAACTTCTTCAACTAAGAGTTCGTACGCAGTGGCATCGACCTGATACTTGTCGACGCCACTCGCCATAGTGGCATTGCCTTGCGGGTCGAGATCAATCACCAAGACCTTACGTTTGGTCGCGGCCATTGATGCGGCTAGGTTGATACATGTTGTTGTCTTACCAACCCCGCCTTTCTGGTTGGCGATTGCTACAATTTTTCCCACAATGAACCTCGCTTTTATTCCTTGCGCGATAAGATTACTAGATGACGCTCACCTTCCAATTGAGGAACGCTCAAAGCTTTGATGTCGGTCACAGAACACCACTCAGGTAGCTGTTCAATCTCACTCTGTGGTAATTGTCCTTTCAGAGCAAGAAAACACCCGCCATCCGTTTTTGGCAGATGATGACACCACTCAACCATATCGGTCATCGATGCAAATGCTCGGCTCAGTACAGCATCAAACAGCTCTTCAGGTTGATACTCTTCAACTCGACTTTGAACCGGAGTCACGTTTTCAATTTTAAGTTCATGCAGAACCTGCTTGATAAAGCGGATGCGCTTACCAAGGCTATCAAGTAGCACGAATTGTTTGTCTGGGTTCATTATCGACAAAGGAATGCCAGGCAAACCAGGGCCGGTACCTACGTCAATAAAGGAACTACCTTGTAAGTGAGTACTAACAACAATACTGTCCATAATATGCTTAATAAGCATCTCTTGTGGATCTCGAACAGATGTTAGGTTGTAAGCTTTGTTCCACTTGTTGAGCATTTCAACGTAGCCAACGAGCTGATCACGTTGCTGCTCTGAAACTTCAAGCGTCGTTTGAGCGATTAGCGAGTCGAGTTGAGTGCGTAATTGAGACATTACTCTTCCTCACCTTTTTTCAGCATGCCATGCTTTTTCAAATGAACCAGCAAAATCGAAATTGCCGCAGGCGTGATACCAGAAATACGAGAGGCAATGCCTAAGGTTTCTGGTTTAGCTTCGCTTAATTTAGCAACAACTTCATTAGATAAACCTTTAACAGAACGGTAATCAAGATCAACAGGAAGCTTAGTGTGCTCATGACGAAGAGATTTCTCAATCTCTTCTTGCTGACGTTTGATGTAGCCTTCGTACTTAACTTGAATTTCCACTTGTTCAGCAGCTTGTTGATCCTCAAGCGCCGGAGCGAACGCTTCCAATTCTGTCAGTTGCGAATAACTGATCTCTGGACGACGAAGAAGATCTTCACCACTCGCTTCACGAGCCATTGGTGTTTTCAAAAGATCATTAAGAGCATCAACACCTGTAGAATTAGGATTCATCCAAATCTCTTTTAGACGCTGACGTTCTGTCTCCATATTGTCGATTTTTTGGTTGAAGCGAGCCCAACGAACATCATCAATTAAACCTAAATCTCGAGCTTGGGCAGTCAAACGTAAATCCGCGTTATCTTCACGCAATAGCAGACGATATTCGGCACGAGAAGTGAACATACGGTAAGGTTCTTTCGTTCCCATCGTCGATAGGTCGTCAATAAGCACGCCCATGTATGCCTGATCACGACGAGGGCTCCAGCCTTCTTTGTCCTGACTGTACAAACTCGCGTTAAGACCAGCCATCAAGCCTTGTGCTGCCGCTTCTTCGTAGCCTGTCGTACCATTGATTTGGCCAGCAAAGAACAAACCATTAATAAATTTGGTTTCGTAAGTCTGTTTCAAATCACGAGGGTCAAAGAAATCATACTCAATAGCGTAGCCTGGGCGAACGATATGAGCATTTTCAAAACCTTTCATTGAACGAACAATTTGTACCTGAACATCAAATGGTAAACTTGTCGAAATACCATTTGGATACAACTCATGAGTATCAAGACCTTCAGGTTCGATAAAGATTTGGTGGCTGTTCTTATCGGCAAAACGCATCACTTTGTCTTCAATTGAAGGGCAGTAACGAGGTCCAATACCTTCAATAACACCAGCGTACATTGGGCTGCGATCTAGGTTATTACGAATAACGTCGTGCGTCTGTTCGTTAGTATGCGTGATGTAACATGGGCTCTGACGTGGATGCTGCGAGCGATTCCCCATGAATGAGAAAACAGGCGCAGGGTTATCACCATGCTGAACTTCTAACTCTGAAAAATCGACACTACGGGCATCAATACGTGGAGGTGTCCCCGTTTTTAGTCGGTCTACTCGGAATGGCATTTCACGAAGACGATCAGCAAGGGCGATCGATGGTGGATCTCCAGCACGACCACCTGACGAACTTTCCATACCGATGTGGATCTTACCACCGAGGAATGTTCCTACTGTCAGCACAACCGCTTTGGCTTGAAAGCGAAGACCCATTTGTGTCACGACACCGACCACTTGATC
The DNA here is from genome assembly GCF_006124995.1 of Vibrio sp. Hep-1b-8. Classification (GTDB taxonomy): domain Bacteria; phylum Pseudomonadota; class Gammaproteobacteria; order Enterobacterales; family Vibrionaceae; genus Vibrio. The sequence continues at coordinate 66,939 of NZ_QEWN01000114.1, read as the reverse complement.
CTGTTCTACGATCAGATCATCAACCGACTGTTGGAACAACGTCAAATTTGGTGCATTTTCGAGTGTGCGACGGACGTACGCTTTGTATAACGCGCGGTCTGCTTGAGCGCGAGTTGCACGTACCGCAGGGCCTTTAGATGCGTTAAGTGTTCTAAATTGAATACCCGCATGATCGATCGCTTCGGCCATTAGGCCACCCATAGCATCAACCTCTTTCACTAAGTGGCCTTTACCGATGCCACCAATCGCTGGGTTACATGACATTTGGCCCAGCGTATCGATGTTGTGCGTGAGTAAAAGCGTCTTTTGCCCAGTACGAGCAGATGCGAGTGCGGCTTCCGTTCCTGCGTGACCGCCACCCACAACAATGACGTCAAATTTTTCGTGATAAAGCATGAACCGACCTCAGATATTCAATAGAGAGTTGGATAGAGAAAAAGAGCGCTATTCTACCTTCTTTCAACGAGAGAGAAAATGCTTTTGACTCTTTTCATACAAAGGAGCAAATCACTTATATATATAAGATCTATATATATGATCTTTTATTAGATCTATTATTAAGATCGGCCTCTTCTGTGGATAACTCAAAAATGATCAACAAGATCATGGATCTTTTTTGGATCATATCATGTGATCTTACCTTGATCAGATCGAGGATTAGCTGGGATCAAAAATGATGGTTATTCACAGGGGTAAAAAAGGATCAGAGTTGTTATTGGGATAACTATAGGTTAATCACCGGATAGATCTAACTTTATCCACAGCCTGAGCGGCTAAAATATGAGCAAACAGTACACGGGGAAGTAAGAAAAGTTATTCACAAAGCAGTAGTAGATAGGAAAAGTGGCCTTGAGAATGGCCACTTTGTTAGCGATTACAGTTGCGGAATTAGCTCATTCAGCCATTCTTCTGCTGCATCTTCAGGCACATCATGACTGAGTACATCGATGGTTAAACAATCAGTAATAGCCGTTGCGCCTATGTCTTCAAGAAGTTGGTGGGCATGCAAACCTGCGGCACAGAAGGTGTCATAACTTGAGTCCCCAATCGCGATTGTCGCAAACTTCACTTCACTCATTTTAGGTGGGGTATCTTGTAGCGCTTGAATAAATGGACGGATATTATCTGGATATTCACCCGCACCATGAGTCGACGTGATAATCAGCCAAGTACCTTGATTCTCTATCTCAGATAGCTCAGGTTGGTTATGGACCTGAGTCTCGAAGCCATTCTCAACTAAGATATCACTGAGGTGGTCACCTACGTATTCTGCGCCACCTAGCGTGCTGCCTGTAATAATATGGATCATGAATGTTCCTTTTTAATGACGAAAAACGCGGCTGGTGGAGCCGCGCTTGATGTTATTTACCGATACAGAAAGAAGTTTCCCATAATAACTGGCCTCGCGCGACGTCTTGGGGACCAAATTGCAATTTATGGTCAAATACTAACTTCCCAAGATGACTTCCATCATAGATCAGGATGGGAAAAGTGGGAATGGTGGGAAAACGGATCAGCTTTCGCGATCTTTCTCTTCAGTAACGACAAACAAGAGAGGTTTTCCACTCTCTAGCGGGGAAGGTGCGGTGATCGTTTCCTTACCAAAGTGAATCTTCCCTGTAGGGGGGAGCGTGATCATCACCTACTCAGATCATTGATAGGCGGCGGAATGTTCATTTAGTACAGTCATGGTGGCTCCTTGCTTGTTTTGCTCAAGGTAGCGCAAACGTACGGTTACTTACGCATCTGTAATTGCCCTTTTGGGGTGCGTAATTTTCCTCGTGTCCCACCGCTGATTGGTAGTCATGACAGCGATTCCTCTCCTGGGACCTATCCCTGTGCTCTCCAGATACCTATCCTTGTGGGACGTAGCTAAGGATTATTTTCGTTGCTTTATTGTTTTGGCGGGGATGTAGGAATTTATAGTCCAATCATTGTGGGACCTGAGTGTCGATTATTTCTTTTGATGGGATTGTGACGGTAAATTTCTAGATTATTGTGGGATTTTGCCTGTTTGTAGTGCATGAGGGCTGATGTACTTTCACATGTGAAAGCCCATGGAGCAGCACGCGGTGGGCTGTGAGCAAGAGCGCTTTTGGGTTGCTTTTCGATACGCCAGTTGTATGAGGCAGCAAGTTGAAATCTCAAAGTGGCTTTTAGATGGTGTTTTGGCGAGATAAATAACAGACCCGAGAACGATGGTACCGACATCAATGTCGGTGCCATGGCTGGTTCAACTGAGTTAGTCACGCTATTTGTCTTTTTTGAGTATTGCCTTGAGAGCTGCAATATTAGCAAGTGCGCCTTCGGATTCTTTTAAACGGCGGCGTTGCTGGGCAAAGCGGTCAAACTCCAATTTCGCCTTATCATCTGCGTCTTTCTTAGTGATTTTTCCTGCTCCGCTCAACACATCTCTATCATTAAAACTTAAAAACTGATCAAGCTTATCGGCCCAGTCTTGCAAGAACACTTGTTTGCGGCGTAACGCCTGGTCTTCGGCAAAGTCCAACCACATATTGACGATGCGATTGAGCTCTTTGATTTCGTCTTCACGCAGATAGTTTTTGGCGATGGTGACATCGGTCTTACGCACTTCATCGCCTTTATAGCTGGTTAGCCCCATATCTGGCTTACTGGCATCCACACGACTAGCAATAAGCTCAGCGGCCGTCATGTGTGTACAGGCATAATGCAGCTTGTTCTGAATGGTTTGAAAGAAGCGATTAGTTTCTTGGTTGGATGGCTCGTAATCAGCTGCCATGGTAAAGATTTCTTTGACTCGCAGATAAACACGACGCTCACTGGCTCGAATGTCGCGAATGCGTTCCAGCATTTCATCAAAGTAATCTGGCACCGCAGAGTGACCAACGGGCGGGTTCTTCAAACGCTCGTCATCCATCACGAAGCCTTTGATCAAATACTCTTGTAACAATCGCGTGGCCCATTGGCGAAACTGTGTACCACGCGTCGAGCGAACTCGGTACCCTACCGCAAGAATTACCGGGAGACTGTAGTGTCGAATATTGCGTTTGACTTCTCGACCACCCTCTAATTGAACTTGTAAGTAATCCTTACAAGTTGAATTTTGCTCAAGCTCCCCTTCAGAATAGACAGCCTTGATATGCTGAGTGATGGCCTGTGAGCTCACTTGGTAAAGATCTGCCATTGCAGCTTGAGAAAGCCACAAGGTATCTGACTCAAAGCGGCACTCTACGCGAGTTTTGCCATCTCCACTGGTAAACAGGACAAATTCACCATGCGGAGCTTGGGGGATGTTATCTGTCATTCAATTAACCTTATTGCGTTATTGATGAGTTTTATCATCTTTAAACCATGATGATTACAGAGCCGATCATGGTGTATTGCTGCTCACTATCCTGTTGGAGCGCCGACATCAAACGCTGATTATGGTACCGTCATCAATGTCGGCACCATGGTGTAATGCTATGAATTTTAAATGTTTTTAATTCATTTCATGGCTGGATAAATAGCGCTCAATTGTACGTTCACTGATTTCAAACAATTCCATGACTTGTTGCTTAGTGAACACCGCTTCACCATTAAACTGAACACCACCTAATGCCAAGTGTTGCTCTGCTTTTTGCAAGGCGTAACGGTTATTTAAAATGTTTTGTCTGTCATGCAAAGACTCAGTGAGATCTTTAGCCATGCTGAGCCTCCTGTGCTTCAGTTATTGGTTTAACGGTTACTTGGCCGTTCATTAGCATTGGTAGAAGCCAATCTCTCAGGCCTGCTAACTCTGCATTCTCTTTAAGTTTTTTCTGCCTTTGTTCTTGCAAAGGAGAAACAAACTGGAAAAACTTCTCAGCTAGATCTTTAGGAGGCATCACTACGTTGTAATTACTGACGAATGAGTCGAATAACAGATTCTTAATACCACTAGTTTTCCCTTCCCAACCAAACAAAACACCATTTTCGTACAGGCTTTGCCACTGGTATGCGAAGTTATAGAAATAGCTCTTATCTATAAGGTCTATTGCTTTGCAGAAGTTGGAACAGATCAGAGGATAGTCAAATCTTTCTAAAACATGTTCTGTAATAAAAGCCATTCGACCAGTAGATTGAGTGGGGCTACCACCTGAGATTTCGATAACAAAGTCAAATGGAGCAAGAATCTTGTGATCATTCTTTTTAAGTATAAATCGGTTAGGCGCATCGACATTTCCTTTACCATTAATGCCGTTAATATCTGCACCTCTTATACAATCAACCTGAAGTGTGTAGTTACCTTGCTTGGTTTCTTTTCCCCAATCACCAGCTTTATCTGAACGAATCCAATCAGATATTGCATTAACGTGCCAGTCAGCTGGAATTTCCTGCTTCAAAACAGGGTCATAAACCATCTTTCCGCCAGAAGATTTATAAGGTTTTCCATTGGCATCTGGGAAATCAAACTGCACGAACCAGTAGTCATAAAGCGTTTTTGCCATCGCGTCTAATTCGGCGATGATACAGTTGTTTAGATTTACTTTATCATTCAATAGATAAAGTAAATCTCCAGCTTTAACTTGCTCATCAAACGCAGGTAGAAGTAAGTCTAAATATGAAAAAATAGCCTCATTCAAGCTTGCTCGTAGAGTCATGACTGCATTATTAGTCATTGTTTTTCTGAACATTGGGCTTCTGAGATAAAACGCCATAAATTTTGAGTAGGTTATATCAGTTTGCGTTGGGCGAAGGCGCTTCAAAAATCCACTATAAGATGCATTTGGATAATCTTTTGTTGCTACGCAACTCATAGCAAGTTCGTCAATAACTTCACTAGTACGGGTCAGAAAAATATCTCCTTTTTTGATAGAGTAAGTTTCTTTTTCCTTTTCAGACGTTGACATTAAATCAGTCAGTTCATCTGGCACAAAGTAGTTATTGAATACTGTAGAAAATGATAAAAATGGACTGCCATGTCCAGCTTGCTCCTTAGTAGAAGAAATGCCGGAAGACATAGTGTACAAATCACAGAATCGATGCTTTTTTAGGTTATTCATATTTCAATCCCGCTAACTGCCTTTTAATCTCATTTTCAAGATCGTGAGACTGACCAAATAGACTATCCAAACTTCTGTTAAAGCTTTGCATCTTTTCAAAAAATTGCTCAGGTGTTATATCGACATATTCAACTTTTACATCAAAGTATTGCCCTGCACTTAGGCTGTAATTTCTTTTTTTAATATCGTCGTAGCTCACTGCCACCGATAAATCTTCTTCAGTCCATTTGTTGTTAAATGTGTCAATGATTTGCTGTTCTTCTTCTGGTGTCAGAACCGTCTTTTGATTCTTACCTTCTTTGACCTTTTGCCCCAGGTTTGATGCATCAACCAGCACCACTTTGTCTTTGTTACTGTCATCAATAAACAGAATCGATACGTTGGTACCTGTGGTCGCGAAGATATTGGATGGCATGGAGACCACACCCGCCAGCATTTTGTTATCCACCAAGTACTGTCGGATCTTTTTATCAATGCCTGATTGGGCTGTAATAAATCCAGTAGGTAGTACAACAGCAGCTTTTCCTCCAGGTTTCAGAGAATAGATAATGTGCTGAAGAAATAGTTGATAGATCGCCATTGATTCCACTTTCTTTTTAGGAATAGTAGGAATGCCTGCAAAGAAGCGATTTTTATTCTCTTTACTATCTAATTCATTTCTATAACCACTAAAATCTAGTTTAAATGGTGGGTTAGATACAATGTAATCAAACTTGCGAAGCCCGCCATTTTCCTTGTGGTGAGGATGACGAAGAGTGTCACCTTCAATCACGTTAGGGATTGAATGCACTAAGTTGTTCAAAATCAGGTTCAAACGCAGTAGGTTTGATGACTTCTTCGAAATATCCTGGGTGTAGATGCTACAACGCGTTTCACCGATGGCATGGGCGACGTTCATAAGGAGGGTCCCAGAGCCCGCTGATGGGTCATAACAGCTAACATTGCGCACCGTACCTTGCTGGTCTTCAGGCACCAAAATTGCGGCCATAATGCGTGCTACTGCATGAGGGGTGTAGTACTCGGCGTATTTACCGCCAGAGTTGCTGTTGTAGTCTTTGATCAGGTATTCAAAAATGGTGGCGTAGAAATCAAACTTCTGATTAAAGATACGCTCAAAACTAAAATCAATCAGTTTGTTGATGATCGCTTTACAGAAAGCATCACGCTTGGAAACGGTCACATTTTCACTGATGCGGGTAAACAGTTGTACTTTCTCGCCTGTGTCCGTCATTACTGCAAATACATCGTTATTGCTGATGGCGATGTCCATCAAGGTATCATCAAACAGCTGAGCAAACCCAGGCTTGTCCTGTTGGTTGAACAAGTGACTGATGAAATGATGTGGTTTGAGACGAGCAGTGTCAGCACCCATCTGGATCTGGAGCATCTCGAGATCTTCTTCACTCATTTCAATCAGCGCTTCTTCCCATTTTTCCGCGCTGGCGATTTTTTCGTCTATTTTTTTTGCTTCATAGGCGAACTTATCGTTCAGGAATTTGTACAAAAAGACCTGAGTGATGATCTCAAACTCCCCGGTACTGTTGCCTAAGCCATTGGTTGCACAGATGCTTTTCAGGCTATCGATAAGGGTTTTTGTTTTTTCTCTAAATTCTAGTTCGACCATGGTTTGTGTACTGCCTTAGTTGGTGTTCTTACCAGGATTGGCTACCTGTATTAAATTCTTTTAGATATTCTGCGACGACAAGGTGGTTTACATAACGAACTGCTTCCGCATTCAAGGGAATGCTCTGTTGTTTGATAAAGCGGTTATGAACCTTTGGTAGCAGATGCCGTTCAAAATAGCTTTCGTTATCGAGAACGGAGGTGTTGTCGAGTACTTGGCTATCTGCGTCTTCTTTGACTCCGAGCAGGGCCTCAAAAATCTTTCTTTCAGAGTCTGTAATGTCGCGTCGTTCTTGTTGGCGTTCGTATAAACGCTTGTGTAAACGCGCATACTTGGCGTCACCTAGGTACTTCTGACGCAATTGGTTGTTCTGTCGGTTCAACTCTTTCACTCGTTGGTGAATTTTGTTGAGCGCATCGATGTTGGCGACCATTTCATCTTGTGTGACTTCACTGAGATTCTTTTTCTTAAACAATCGCTCTAGTTCATCTTTCAGGTTGATGAATTTCGGGTCTTGTTGGTCAAAGTTACTTGCCAGTGCTTCGCGTGTTTGGCGCAGTGTATTCTTTAACTGGTCAGCCAAAACCAGCTCTTCTTCACCGACCTTAACAAACTTGAAGATGACATCTTCTAAGGCTCGGTGCAGCAGGTGTGTGGTGTCTGTGCCTTGTTCAAGATCTTGCTTGAGGTTGAGTAAGTCCAAATGATTGCTGGTTTCGCGGTAAAGCACGTTTAGCTTGGCAAAGTCCAGTTCATCAAGGAAGTCGTACTCACCTTGCAGGCGAATAAGGTTATACAGGCTTCGTGCATCAGCTAGGGCATTTTTAAGCGCTAAGACAGTTTCTCTGTCTTGTATCTGGCTGATTTGATCACAGAAGGTCTCCATGTTGTCGATATCAAAGCGGAACAACACATCTTTAATGTGTTCTATCTCTTGTTTGATCTCTTCCTGTGATTTGAATAGCTTGGAGTAGCTTTCGATTTCGTCGCCCAACTCTGACTGTAATTCGTCAAAGTAAGCTTTGTTAGTTGCGTCAAACTCTTTGCGGATGTCTGCGAAATCAACCACATAGCCATAACGGAAGTCTTTGTATGTGCGGTTGACGCGTGTCAGTGCTTGTAGCAAGTTATGTTTGCGGATCACGCGGCCAAGGTAGAGTTTCTTCAAGCGTTTAGCATCGAAGCCTGTGAGTAGCATGTTGTAAACAAACAGTAAGTCGATTTTTCCTGCTTTGAAATCTTCAACCCAATCTTTGCGTTCTTGTTTTGTGCCGACATCATGCAAAATCAGCGCAGCATTGCTCACTTTGTGGGCTTGCTTGGCTGGCTCCATGCTCGCCGTTTGAACGTAAGTTGGGATCGGTTCTGCTATCGATGTTGCTTGCTGAAGTTCCGCGCTGTCACTGCTGAACAGGGGCTTTGAGGCGTACACAGCATTAAACAGCTCAAACATTTTCTTTGCTTGGTCTGAGCTATCGCAAATGATCATACCGCCTATAGTTGCGTCATTTAGCGTGCCGCGACTCTTTTCGAAGTCGCTAATGATGTAGTCCAGCATTGGCTCAACAAAACTTTGATGTGCGTATATTTCTTTGCGGTCTACATCGCCCATTTTTACTTCAGCTTCTTCCAGCGCTTGCTGAAGCGTCATTTTGTAATTGGTCGCGATCTCTTCACGAATTAAGCGCAGTGTATAGCCGTCGGCAATGGAAGCATTGTAGTAATACTTGTGAATGTAATCGCCAAAAAGAACTCGTGAGTTATAGTCTTCACCCAGTAATGGCGTACCCGTTAAGCCTATCTTGATAGCGTTGCTATCAGACTGAGTCAGGTTGGCTAGAAAGCTACCTTTCGGGTTATAACTGCGATGAACTTCATCCAGGAAGTAAACACGTTGGATGGTGACGTTATAGTCTTGCGTTGAAATAACGTCGGGGTCATCTTTAAACTTCTGAATGTTGACGACGGTTATTTCGGCTTTGCCTGAGTGGTTGTGAATCACTTGTGTGGCTTTGATGTCACGCGTGAACGCTTCACGGGAGTTTATGGTATGAACAATCAAGCCGCGTGCAGTGAACTCTCGCTGTGCTTGTTGCAGCAAGTCTAGTCTATCGACGATAAAATAGAACTTTGGAATGATTTCTCGTTTTTGGAAGTAGTCCGTTAAAAACCCAACGTTGTAATAGGTTAACGCAGTTTTACCACTTCCTTGGGTATGCCAAATAATCCCTTTACGAACCCCTTCGTTTAGCTTTCGCTCAATAGCTTTGGTCGCAAACATCTGTGGGTAGCGCATGATGTGTTTTTGCAGGCCATCACTCTCTGATACGTAGACCAATGCATAGCGTAGAACAAAGGACAAACGCTCTTTGCTGAGTAAAGAGGTACAGATTCGGTTGGTTGGGCGGCTGGGCTCTTTGTTGCTCAAAAACTCCGGGTTGCTGCGGATCACTTCTAAGTTGTTGTCTTTGAGTACTGACAGCTCTTGCTCATCAGTTAGTGGTTTTAAAAGCGCAGTGAGATCTAACACTTCTTCTTCACGAAAGTAGTTAAACACTGGCTTGTCATATGAACTGCTCGCGTAAAACGCACCTTGTACTGGCTCTGGATCACCATCGACGTAGTCCATGTTATTGGAAAAAATCATGAACTGAGTGATGTTAGCAAAGCGCTTGAATTTCGGGTTTTGAAAACGTTTATTGATGCGTTCTCTTTCCGCGATGATACCGTCTCGGTTGTTAGGCTTTTTCACCTCAATAAACACCAGCGGCATGCCGTTGATTAACAAGATAATGTCAGGACGAAATTCATCGTCTCCGTTTTTGTAGGTTAGCTCAGTAACGACATGGAAGCTGTTGTTGGAAAAGTTCTCGAAATCGATAAGCTTAGTGCCAGATCGAGCATTCAACTTATTGAAAAAAGCTCGGCCTAAGTCTTGGTTATCCAGAGAGAGTTTCACTTCTTCGAGCAAACGGGCAACGTCATCAGATGTGATGTCGGGATTGATACGGCTGACCGCTGAGGAGAATAATTCCGGGAAGATATTTGTATCCTTGTCCCAGTGTGTTCCTTTTAGGGATAAGTACTCATAACCCAAACGCATGAGATGTAGGATCGTTGGTATTTTTACTCTTGAATCTTCTGTGAAGCTCATATCAGTCCTTCGTTATTGTTTTTATTGATCATTCTCTGGTGACTGTTCTAAGAGCTCACCAACTTGACAATTAAATAGCACGCACAGTTTGTCGATGGCTTCTAAGTCCACTTTTTGTGCTGTTTCTTTATACAGAAGTGTCACTGTGTTGCGGCTTAAACCCGTTTCACGAATGACATCCGCTATTCTTAATTTGCGCTCTCCCATCAAACGGGCGAGGTGGCATTTGATCATGTGTTCCTATCCATGCAGGCATTCTGAACGTAGGTGCAACTATAACAGAAATGCCAGCCAATGGTTAAAAATTAGAGTTGAAATGAAATTATTCGAGAGGAGATATAGCTGGTGTTGCTTGTCTATAGGGAGGGATTGCTGAAAACACACTTTCACAAGTGAAAGTGAGGATCTAATCACTATGCGTTATGGTAAGCAACTTAACGCATTAGCGGGTTACTTAACGCATAGCGCTTTGTGGTTTGGTGAATAACGCTGAAGCAACGCCTAATCCCATTACCGCCTCATTATCTGCTTCTGTAATTCTAAATCATGAATTCGACTGGCTTCTTTTCACGCGAAACTGCCCAAAATGGGCCTGAGCACCGCGCGCCTTTGCGTTGCTCACCGCTCGAACTTTATTGAAGTAGGAGCTTTGTGTGTTGCGAGATAACGCGGTATCACTTTTGGTTTTCGCTTCATTGGTTAGGTAATACTAAAAACCCGTCTAACCAGTCTTTATCCAGCTCATCAAAACTAAGATCATGTTTTCCGCAGTAGAACCGCAGGTGTTTACGAGCTGAAAGCCAGATCGAATGGTTGGAGGTTGAGGTGGTTTGTTCTTTGATATCAATTTGCCGTTGAAAGTAATCAATGAAGCTAGCTGAGCGCTTGGTTCGATCCTCAAAACCATGCTTTTGGGATTGCCACTCAACCAGTCGTTTACTCCTAATGGTTTCGGCGAGAAGCATGTGTTCTTTGTTGTGTTGGCGCTGGGTGGGTGTTTTAGGTTTTTCATAGACAAACAGATCTAGCACTTCGTGTTCACGTTTTCGCTGACGAGATCCGTTTGATTTAATGGTATAACCGTGGTCATAAATGAGACGCAATGTGCGCGTTCCATCTGCTTTAAGTGTTCGTTTTTCAATGGAAATTTTCATTTTAGCCCCCAATTGGTCCCCAATACGGCACTTATCATGTCATTGGGGGCCAACTGGGGACTAGATTTGGCAATTAACGGCAATAGATGGAAACAAACGGCAAATGACGATCTAATAAAATCAGTGTGTTATCTACCGTTGCTTGCTGTTATTTTCCGTTATTTGCCCACTTTACTTCCCGATACAGAAAGAAGAGAAAATACGACCGAGTAGGTCATCAGAACTAAACTCGCCAGTGATCTCACTGAGATGCTGCTGGGTGATGCGTAGCTCTTCAGCTAAGATTTCTCCGGCCATGTAACCCTCTAGTTGCTGCTGGCCTATGTCCAAGTGTTCAGCGGCTCTGTCTAGTGCTTCTAGGTGGCGACGTCGAGCCATAAAGCCTCCCTCATGCCCACCAGCAAAGCCCATACACTCTTTGAGGTGTGTGCGCAGAGATTCAACCCCCGCTCCTGTTTTGGCTGATAGACGAATAAGAGTAGGATCATTGACATGACATATACCCAGTTCCTCACCCGTTTGATCGGCTTTATTGCGGATCACCGTCATACCAATATTGTTTGGTAAACGATCGACAAAATCTGGCCAGATTTCGATCGGATCGGTGGCATCGGTTGTCGTACCATCCACCATAAACAGTACGCGATCAGCTTGACTAATCTCTTCCCATGCTCGTTCAATACCGATTTTCTCTACCTCATCAGATGCGTCACGTAGACCTGCTGTATCGATGATATGAAGAGGCATACCATCGATATGAATGTGCTCTCGAAGCACGTCACGCGTCGTACCGGCAATGTCCGTTACGATGGCAGATTCTTTACCTGAGAGTGCATTGAGTAAGCTTGATTTCCCCGCATTTGGTCGGCCTGCAATGACAACTTTCATCCCTTCGCGCATGATCGCACCTTGATTGGCTTCTTTACGGACCGCAGCAAGATTGTCGATAATCGTTTGTAAGTCGGCAGCAACTTTGCCATCAGCTAAGAAGTCTATCTCTTCTTCTGGGAAGTCAATTGCAGCCTCAACATAGATACGCAAGTGAATCAAAGATTCGACTAATGTGTTGATTCGTGACGAGAATGCGCCTTGAAGCGACTGTAACGCTGATTTTGCTGCTTCTTCTGAACTTGCATCAATAAGGTCAGCGATGGCTTCTGCTTGTGCTAGGTCTAGCTTATCGTTGAGAAAGGCGCGTTCAGAGAACTCACCAGGACGTGCTGTTCGTATCCCTGATATTTTTAGGATACGTTTGATCAGCATATCCATAACGACTGGCCCACCATGCCCTTGAAGTTCTAATACATCTTCTCCGGTAAACGAGTGGGGATTTGGGAAAAACAGCGCAATACCTTGATCAAGTTGGCTACCATCTTCGGCGGTAAATGGCAGGTATTCCGCGTATCTAGGACGAAGTTCTTTGCCGGTAATTTCCAGCGCAACCTTTGATGCCAATGGGCCGGATACTCGAATAATGCCGACGCCACCACGACCAGGGGCGGTTGCTTGAGCAACAATGGTATCAGTTGTCATAAATGTGCCTGTCTTATTTGTATGCCGATAGTGGCAAATCATGTTTAGCTGAATTGTAATCAGCTCAAATAAAAAAGGCGACCTTTAGGTCGCCTTTCACAGTTAATTCCGCTTAAAGGTTACTTAGAGTGTAAGCCTTTTTTCTCCAGTGCTTTGTAGATAAGCGACTGTTGAATCAGCGTTACTACGTTCGATACTAACCAGTAAAGAACCAAACCTGATGGGAAGAACAGGAAGAAGAAGGTAAACATAACCGGCATGAAGGTCATGATCTTCTGCTGCATCGGATCCGTTACTGTGGTTGGGCTCATCTTCTGAATCATGAACATAGATGCCCCCATCAGCAGTGGCAAGATGTAGTACGGGTCTTGGGCTGAAAGGTCTGTGATCCAACCAAAGAATGGTGAATGACGTAGCTCTACAGATTCCATTAGCGCCCAGTACAGTGCAATGAAGATTGGCATTTGTAGAATAAGAGGTAAACAGCCACCAAGTGGGTTCACTTTCTCTTTCTTATACAGTTCCATCATCTCTTGGCTCATACGCTGACGGTCATCACCGATGCGTTCACGCATTGCTTGCAGCTTAGGCTGAAGCATACGCATTTTCGCCATAGACGTGTATTGTGCTTTAGTTAGTGGATACATCGCACCACGAACAATAAACGTCAAACAGATGATTGCGACACCCCAGTTACCAACAAAGCTTTGGATAAATGAAAGTAATGAGTGTAGTGGTTTAGCAATAAACCATAGCCAACCGTAATCCACTACTAGATCTAGATTTGGTGCAACTTCAGCCATCTGGTCTTGAAGTTTAGGACCAACCCAAAGTGTTGCTTTAAGGTTAGCACTGTCACCATCTGCAATGGTCTTATTCGGCATGCGAACACCGATGTCACCAAGATTACCGATTACACGTGTGTAAAGGTTAGTACCTGGCTCATTGCGTGGAATCCATGCTGATGCGAAGTAGTGTTGAATCATGGCAGCCCAACCTTGGCCGTCAACTAGGTTGAGAGACAGGTTGCGATCTTGCATATCTTCGAAGCTGTACTTCTTGTAACGAGTATCTTCTGTTGAGTACGCACCACCACGGTATGTTGGCATTGTGATGCTGCCACCAGCGTCAAGTAGATTTTGACGTAGGTGAGCGTACATACCGAATGTCGCATTGTTGCCTGACTTGTTGACGATATCGTATTCAACGTCAACAGCGTAGCTGCCACGTTTAACAATGAATGTCTTCGTGTACTCAAGGCCATTGGCAGTAAATGTCATTGGAACGCGTAGTTCGTCCTGGCCATCAGTTAGAGCGAAGCTATCACCGTTTACTGCATATAGAGGGCGGTTAGTGCTGCTAAGGTCGATACCTTGAGGACCAACTAGACCACTCTGAGCAATGAACTGGTGTCCTGGCTCGTTTTTAAGCAGTACGAATGGATCCGATGAATCCAACTCGTTTGAGTATTGGTTAAGGTCTGCCTGAATAACATCACCACCAACCGTATCAATCGACAGAGTCAATACATCAGTTGTCACGGTAATCATTTTAGCAGAAGCTTGCTGCGCTGGAGCTGGATCTAGCTCGTCCGCAAAAGATGGTGCAGGTAGAGTACTGCTTGATTGAGCCTGCTCAACCGGCTGAGGCGTTGGATTCTTTGCAACTTGCCATTGCTGGAACAATAAGAAAGAAACCAGTGCTAGCGCGATTAACAGGATATTACGTTGAGAATCCATCGTTATTTATCTCTGTCTTGTTTTTGGACTGGTGGAACGGGGTCATACCCCCCTTCATTCAAAGGATGGCATTTTAATAGACGTTTGCTTGATAACCAACACCCTTTTACAAAACCGTGAGCTTTCAACGCTTCAATGGCATAAGTAGAACAGGTTGGAGTAAAACGACAACGCGGTCCAATAAGCGGACTAATTAGGCCTTGATAGAGACGGACAAATCCGATCGCTAACCACGTGAAGGGCGAGACAGACGCTGCCATAACTTATCAAATAGTTTGAATATTTCTTCATTGCTCAAATCTTGCGCGCTTTTCTTGGCAATAACAACAAAATCTTTGTTAGCAAGTTGATGTTGATTGTTACGAAAGCTTTCACGAGCAAGGCGCTTAAAACGGTTACGACCTACTGCGGTTTTGATCTGTTTCTTGGGAACGGCTAAACCTAGTCGAGGATGAGATAGGCTATTTTTACGAGCAATGATGGTGAAATGAGGTGAGCCAGCTCGATGAGCTTGCTGAAAGACATTTTGATAATGCTCGGGAGTTAACAAACGTAACTCCCGATTGAACGTGTACGTATTCAAAATAAACTAATGATTATTTTGATAGGCGCGCACGGCCTTTAGCACGACGTGCATTAATTACTTTACGACCGTTCTTAGTTGCCATGCGAGCACGGAAACCGTGAGTACGCTTGCGCTTTAGAACTGTAGGTTGAAAAGTGCGTTTCATGATAATTACCTTTACTGATCAGTAGTTTTAGGTCAATGTTAACCCGGCGTGGGCGCTTAACGTCTTCTTTATATATAAAGAGGACTAACCGACGCCTCTCAACAAAGAGGCGGAATTGTAATCACAGTCACACAAAGTGTCAATCTCTGTGCGAGTGCTAAATTCCGGCCGAGCGATTATACGTAGTGTGAGCAAAATCTCAAGGATCGATCGATCCTTGTTGATGATCTTTACTCAGCGCCTACCTGTCGTAGGAACTTTTGCAAACGAGGATCTTGTGGATTAGTGAAAATATCCTGTGGAGAACCTTGCTCAACAATTGTTCCTTCCGCCATAAAGATCACTCTATCAGCGACCTCTCTAGCAAATTGCATTTCGTGTGTCACCACCAGCATAGTCTGGTGTTTTGTCGCTAAGTCCTTCATTAAATTAAGAACTTCGCCAACCCATTCGGGATCAAGTGCTGATGTTGGTTCATCAAATAGCAGCAGCTCTGGTTGAAGTGCCATAGCTCGACCAATACCCACACGCTGTTGTTGGCCCCCTGAAAGCGCAGCTGGATAACTATCGCCTTTATCGCCTAGGCCGATATCATCGAGAATCTGCTGAGCGCGCTGTAGTGCATCACTCTTCTTCCAACCGCGCACGGTAACTAAGCCTTCAGCAATGTTCTGTCTCGCTGTCATATGCGCGAATAGGGCATAGTTTTGGAATACGAAGCCTGTTTTACGTCGTAGAGCCAATACTTCTGATTTAGAGTGTTTTTCAGCGTTGACGCTGACATCATCGATGGTAATGATGCCTTTGTCCGCATTCTCTAAAAAGTTTACAGTGCGCAAAAGCGTCGATTTTCCTGTGCCACTCGAGCCGATAATGACAATGATCTCACCCCGGTTGATCTCAATATCAATGCCTTTTAATACTTGTGTATCACCAAAGCTTTTATGGATGTTCTCTAATTTGATCATCTTACGTATGCCTTATTCAATTTAGCTTCAGCCCAGATTTGAATGCGAGTCAGGATAACCACGACACCCCAGTAGATTAGCGCTACCGCCAAGAAGGCTTCAAAAAATCGGAAACTCGATGAGGCTTCCATTTGCGCCTTAGCCATGATTTCAGCCACACCTAAGGTAAAAGCAAGCGAGGTTGATTTAATCATATCGATGAAGTAGTTCATTAGTGATGGTAGTGCTACGCGTGTCGCTTGCGGTAGGATGATACGGCGCATCGCTTGAGTCGTCGTCATGCCGACTGACAAGCTAGCTTCCATCTGACTGCGATCGATACCAATGATGGCTGCTCGAATGCTTTCGGCCATATATGCAGCGAAGTGTAAAGTTAAGCCGATGACCGCTGCACTAAATGCATCTAACCCAACTAACCATGGGAAGACTTGAGGTAATCCGTAGTAGAGCAGAAACAACTGCACCAATAGAGGCGTACCGCGGAAGAAGCTAATATAAAGCTGGCTCAGTTGATCGAGAACCGGGATGCGAAACACGCGAATATTGGCCAGAATCACGGCAAGGAACAGTGAAAATACCAGTCCCCATGTCGCCATTTCCATGGTTGTGCCTAAATACTTAAGCAGTATCGGCATCAGATCCAGCATGTAATTAAAATCGAATCCCATAAACGTGTCCCATTGATTAAATAAATGACGGCATTAGAAAAGCAAAACCCACTGCAAATGAAGGGAGGCAGTGGGTTAAGGTGTCCTATCTCAGATGAGATAGAGAGTATACAGGCTTACTGAGTAATGTCAGCGCCGAACCATTTTTGAGAGATTTTCTCTAGAGTACCGTCAGCACGCATTGCTGCAAGCGCTTGGTTTACTTCAGCTTGAAGCTTTTCACCCTTTTCGTTATTAACGAATGGCCAAGCGTTTTGAATGGTTTCGAATGGTTGGCCAGCAAGTTCTAGCGGCAGGCCTGTTTTCTTGATCAGTTCAAGTGCTGACAAGCGATCCATGATAAACGCATCAGCGCGACCTAAAGCAACATCGTGTTCGATACCTGTATCGTAAGTTTTGATGTTGATCTTGCCATCTTTATCGTAAGCACGCAGCAATTGCTCAAAGTTTGAACCAAGGTTTACTGCTACTGTTTTACCCGCAAGGTCTTCGATACCTTTAATGCTATCGTTACCTTTGCGAATGGTGATTTGAGCACCGTCTACCACGTATGGGTCAGCAAAAAGGTATTTTGCTTTACGTGCATCAGTCATAGTGATTTGGTTAGAGATAGTATCAATGCGCCCCGTCTCTAGCAGACCAAATAGACCAGAAAAGTTAGCTGTCACATATTCTACGTTGTAGTCGTTGCGTTTGCCGATTTCATCCCATAGATCGACTTCAAAGCCTTGTAACTTATCTTGCTGAACAAAGGTAAACGGGAAGTAACGACCCGACATGCCAACTTTTACTTCAGTAGCAGCTTGTACAGTAGCCGCAGAAAGCGCGATAGCTGCAACGGCAGCCTTAATCCAGTTTTTCATTTTACAACTCCACATGATTATGGGGATAAATACTACTGTTAGTTTAGATGAATAGATAAATAACCAAGAGAAATAAACTAGAAACTAGAGTAATAAGCTGTCTGTTTTTCCATCAGTGGTGGAAATTATTGGTGAATAAAGACACAAATCAGCATGAAATCAAGCGAAGAGAAAACGCTTAATTCACAGACTTATCACCAACCCAAAGATCAAGCCAATATTGGAGATATGTGGATCAATGTGTGAGTAAAAATGGGGCAGGTTGTGAGGATCCATCGAATAATGTCGAAAATATTGTGAATAACTTGGATCTTATTCACTGGATCGTCGATCATTTGCTGGCGATCTTGGTTATCAACAGGTAAAATTGCCAATCTTTTCAGATCAATTACTTCGAGTGGGGGCACCGTGTCATCTTCGCTTTGGTTGCAATGTTTGCAACAGCTTCAAGAAGAGCTACCAGCAACTGAATTCAGCATGTGGGTTCGTCCGTTACAAGCGGAGCTCAATGACAATACGCTCACTTTATTTGCCCCAAACCGTTTCGTATTGGACTGGGTACGTGACAAATATCTAAACAACATTAATCGTCTGTTGCAGGAATACTGTGGTAACGACGTACCAAGCCTACGTTTTGAGGTAGGTAGCCGTCGTGTGGCAGCGCCGACCCCTGCACCGAAACGTACACCTGCGGATGTGGCGGCAGAATCCTCTGCTCCTGCGCAACTTCAAGCACGTAAACCTGTTCATAAAACTTGGGATGATGACGCTCAAGCGATTGCTGACATCAACCATCGCTCAAACGTTAACCCAAAACATAAGTTCACCAACTTTGTTGAAGGTAAATCAAACCAGTTAGGTTTAGCGGCGGCGCGTCAGGTGTCTGATAATCCTGGCTCAGCGTACAATCCGCTATTTTTATATGGTGGTACAGGTTTAGGTAAAACACACTTATTGCATGCGGTAGGCAACGCGATTGTTGATAACAAGCCCAATGCAAAAGTCGTTTACATGCACTCTGAGCGTTTTGTTCAAGATATGGTTAAGGCGCTACAAAATAACGCGATTGAAGAGTTCAAGCGCTATTACCGCAGTGTCGATGCACTTCTTATCGATGACATTCAGTTCTTTGCCAATAAAGAGCGCTCACAAGAAGAATTTTTCCATACCTTCAATGCCTTACTGGAAGGTAACCAACAGATAATTTTGACATCTGACCGCTATCCGAAAGAGATCAGTGGTGTAGAAGATCGTCTTAAATCGCGTTTTGGTTGGGGTCTAACGGTTGCGATCGAACCACCTGAGCTAGAAACTCGCGTCGCGATCTTGATGAAAAAAGCGGAAGATCACCAGATTCACCTCGCTGACGAGGTTGCTTTCTTTATTGCTAAGCGTTTACGTTCTAATGTTCGTGAGCTGGAAGGGGCATTGAATCGCGTTATTGCAAACGCCAACTTTACCGGTCGTCCAATTACTATCGACTTTGTTCGTGAAGCGCTTAGAGATTTGCTAGCGTTACAAGAGAAGTTAGTTACCATTGATAATATTCAAAAAACGGTAGCTGAATACTACAAGATTAAAGTCGCGGATCTGTTATCTAAGCGCCGTTCTCGTTCTGTTGCGCGCCCGCGCCAACTTGCTATGGCTCTTGCGAAAGAGCTGACTAACCACAGTTTGCCAGAAATTGGTGATGCATTTGGCGGTCGTGATCATACGACTGTACTTCATGCATGTCGTAAGATTGAGCAACTGCGTGAAGAGAGCCACGATATTAAAGAAGATTACTCGAATTTGATTCGTACCCTTTCTTCTTAATTCGCAGTATCCTTAGCAACGAAATAACCAACGAATTCGGATAAGAGCATCCTATGAAATTTTCCATTGAGCGTAGCCACCTGCTTAAACCTCTTCAACAAGTCTCAGGTGCGTTAGGTGGTCGACCAACATTGCCTATTTTGGGCAACCTACTGTTAAAGGTAGAAGATAACGTGCTATCGATGACGGCGACGGATCTTGAAGTTGAGCTGATTAGCCGTGTGACATTGGAAGGTGAATTCGAAGCTGGCAGCATTACCGTTCCTTCTCGTAAGTTCCTCGATATCTGCCGTGGTCTTCCTGATGACTCGGTGATTACTTTTGTGTTGGAAGGTGATCGTGTTCAGGTTCGTTCTGGGCGTAGCCGTTTTTCGCTATCCACACTTCCTGCGAATGATTTTCCAAATATTGAAGATTGGCAAAGTGAAGTTGAGGTATCACTGACTCAAGCTGAGTTGCGTGGTTTAGTGGAAAAAACGCAGTTTTCTATGGCAAACCAAGATGTGCGTTACTACCTCAATGGTATGTTGTTTGAAATCGATGGTACCACCTTACGCAGTGTTGCGACGGATGGCCATCGTATGGCGGTATCACAAGTTCAGCTAAGTGCTGATTTTGCACAAAAACAGATTATAGTACCGCGTAAAGGTGTACTGGAGCTGGTTAAATTACTCGATGCACCAGAGCAGCCTGTTGTTTTGCAGATCGGTAGCTCTAATGTTCGTGCAGAGGTGAATAACTACGTATTTACTTCGAAGCTCGTTGATGGTCGTTTCCCTGATTACCGACGCGTAATGCCACAGAGTACGACCAAAACACTTGAAGCAGGTTGCGATGAGCTACGTCAAGCTTTCTCTCGTGCTGCTATTCTATCGAACGAAAAATTCCGTGGTGTTCGAGTGAATCTTGCTGATGCGGAAATGCGTATTACCGCGAACAACCCAGAACAAGAAGAAGCTGAAGAGATGTTAGATGTCAGTTTTGAAGGTGAGCCTATCGAGATTGGTTTTAACGTGAGCTACGTTCTCGATGTGCTTAATACAATTCGTTGTGAGAAAGTACGAGTGTCAATGTCGGATGCCAACGCCAGTGCGTTGATTGAAAATGCCGATGATGACAGTGCTATGTACGTGGTAATGCCAATTCGACTCTAGCATGCCGCTTTCACGTCTTATTATTCAGCAATTTCGAAACATTAAAGCCTGTGATATTGAACTATCAGCAGGCTTTAACTTTCTTATTGGGCCCAATGGAAGTGGCAAAACTAGCATTCTTGAGGCCATCTACCTGCTTGGGCATGGTCGCTCTTTTAAGAGTTCTCTGACAGGCAGAGTGATTCAAAATGACTGCAATGAGCTGTTTGTTCATGGGCGTTTTTTGAACTCGGATCAATTTGAGCTACCAATTGGCATTAATAAGCAGCGTGATGGCTCAACAGAGGTTAGAATAGGCGGTCAGTCTGGACAAAAGTTGGCACAACTGGCACAAGTATTACCTCTGCAGTTGATCCACCCTGAAGGGTTTGATTTGCTGACCGATGGTCCTAAACATCGCCGTGCATTTATTGACTGGGGTGTGTTTCATACCGAGTCTGCATTTTATGATGCATGGGGTCGTTTCAAGCGTCTCAACAAGCAAAGAAATGCGTTATTAAAAACAGCAACCAGTTATCGAGAACTGAGTTACTGGGATCAAGAAATGGCTCGTTTGGCTGAGAATATTAGCCAGTGGCGTGCGACATATGTCGAGCAAATGAGGGTAAAGGCTGAAGAAATTTGTCAGACATTCTTACCCGAATTTGAGATTCAACTGAAGTATTATCGTGGATGGGATAAAGAGACGCCATACCAAGATATACTGGAAAAAAATTTCGAGCGTGATCAAGCATTAGGGTACACATTTAGTGGTCCTAATAAAGCGGATTTGCGCATTAAAGTGAATGGCACACCTGTTGAGGATGTACTGTCACGTGGTCAGTTAAAGTTAATGGTTTGTGCATTGCGTGTGGCTCAGGGACAACATCTTACTGAAATGACTGGCAAGCAATGTATCTACTTAATTGATGACTTTGCATCTGAATTAGATAGCCAACGTCGTAAGCGCCTAGCGGATTGCTTGAAAGCGACGGGGGCTCAAGTTTTTGTAAGCTCTATTACTGACAGTCAAATTGCAGATATGCAAGACGAAAATGGCAGGATGTTCCATGTGGAACATGGCACAATAGAGCAAAATAAATAGCGGAAGAAAACTCATGTCTGAAAATTACGATTCATCGAGTATTAAGGTACTAAAGGGTCTGGATGCGGTTCGTAAGCGTCCTGGTATGTACATCGGCGACACGGATGATGGCACCGGTCTGCACCACATGGTTTTCGAGGTGGTGGATAACTCAATTGATGAAGCGTTAGCAGGTCACTGTAAAGACATCATTGTGACAATTCATGAGGATAACTCAGTTTCTGTAAGCGATGATGGTCGTGGTATTCCGACAGAATTGCACCCAGAAGAGAAAGTCTCTGCGGCTGAAGTTATCATGACGGTACTTCACGCTGGTGGTAAGTTCGATGACAACTCATACAAGGTATCGGGTGGTCTACACGGTGTAGGTGTTTCGGTAGTAAACGCACTATCAGAAAAAGTTACGCTAACTATCCACCGCGGTGGTCATATCCACACTCAAACTTACCATCACGGTGAGCCTCAAGCGCCATTAGCTGTGGTTGGCGATACTGATAAAACGGGTACTCAAATCCGTTTCTGGCCGAGTGCAGAGACTTTTACTAACACGGAATTCCACTACGATATTCTTGCTAAGCGTCTACGTGAACTGTCTTTCCTAAACTCAGGTGTCTCGATTAAATTGATCGACGAGCGAGAAGAAGATAAGAGTGACCACTTCATGTTTGAAGGTGGTATCCAAGCATTCGTTGAGCATCTTAACACCAACAAAACCCCAATCATTGACAAGATCTTCCACTTCGACTTCGAACGTGAAGATGGCATTGCTGTTGAAGTTGCGATGCAGTGGAACGATGGTTTCCAAGAGAACATCTACTGTTTTACTAACAACATCCCTCAACGTGATGGTGGTACGCACTTAGCGGGCTTCCGTGCAGCTCTAACACGTACCCTGAACTCGTTCATGGACAAAGAAGGCTTCTCGAAGAAAGCGAAGACAGCGACATCCGGTGATGATGCGCGTGAAGGTCTAACTGCGGTTGTTTCGGTGAAAGTGCCAGATCCTAAGTTCTCAAGCCAAACCAAAGACAAGCTGGTTTCATCAGAAGTGAAATCTGCAGTTGAATCGGCAATGGGTGAGAAACTGTCTGAGTTCCTAGTTGAGAACCCGACAGAAGCGAAGATGGTTTGTTCTAAGATTATCGACGCAGCACGTGCTCGTGAAGCAGCGCGTAAAGCTCGTGAAATGACTCGTCGTAAAGGTGCGTTAGACCTAGCGGGTCTACCTGGTAAACTGGCAGACTGTCAGGAAAAAGATCCAGCGCTGTCTGAACTCTACATAGTGGAGGGTGACTCGGCAGGCGGCTCCGCAAAACAAGGCCGTAACCGTAAGAATCAAGCAATCCTACCGCTAAAAGGTAAGATTCTTAACGTTGAAAAAGCACGTTTCGACAAAATGCTGTCTTCTCAAGAAGTCGCAACGCTTATCACAGCACTTGGTTGTGGTATCGGTCGTGACGAGTACAACCCAGACAAGCTGCGTTACCACAACATCATCATCATGACCGATGCCGACGTCGATGGTTCGCACATCCGTACGCTACTATTGACCTTCTTCTACCGTCAAATGCCAGAGCTTATTGAGCGTGGCTACGTGTACATTGCTCAGCCACCACTTTACAAAGTGAAGAAAGGTAAACAAGAGCAGTACATCAAAGATGAAGATGCAATGAACCAGTACCAAGTGGCTCTTGCTCTAGACAATGCTTCTCTACATGTAAACCCAGAAGCGCCAGCGCTATCAGGTGAAGCTCTAGAGAAGCTAGTTCAGCAATACAATGCGGGTATCAAGCTAGTGGATCGTATGAGCCGCCGTTACCCACGTGCACTGATTCATGAGCTAATCTACACGCCACGTCTAACGGCAGAGCAGTGTCATGATGCAGCAGCAGTAGAAGCTTGGACTAAGCAGCTTGTTGAGCAATTAAATGCTAAAGAAGTGGGTGCAAGCCAATACAGCTTCGAAGTAGAACAACACGCTGAGCTAGGTTTAAGCCTACCTAAGATTGTCGTTCGTACTCACGGTGTGACTCATGAGCATGCACTGAGCATTGACCTAATCAACTCGAAAGAGTACGGCAAGCTAGCAAGCCTGTCTGAAGCATTAGAAGGTCTGATTGAAGAAGGCGCTTACATTAAACGTGGTGAGCGTACTCAACCAGTATCAAGCTTTGTTGATGCACTAGAGTGGTTAATTAAAGAGTCACGTCGTGGTCTAAGCCTACAGCGCTACAAAGGTCTAGGTGAGATGAACCCAGATCAGCTTTGGGAAACCACTATGGACCCAGAAACGCGCCGTATGATGCAAGTAACCATTGAAGATGCAGTCGGTGCTGATCAGCTGTTCACAACGCTAATGGGTGACCAAGTTGAACCTCGTCGTAACTTCATTGAAGAGAATGCGTTAAAAGTAGCAAACTTGGATGTATAAAGTTCCTAGTGACTAGCAGCGAGTCTCTAGAAAAAGCGCAGGTCGAAAGATTTGCGCTTTTTTACTTTTATCCCTTGAAACTAATTTACCCCAACCACATATCTATTGTTGAAGAGGGAGGCTGTCTTGCTCAAAAGAGAAGAAACAGAACCTCTGGACTCGCTGATAAGGTATCGCTCAAGAGAGGATAACCTTAGAGGCACACAATTGAATCGATTTATTACTACGTCCCAGCGCTAACAGAGCCCGAGGAGTAGAGGATAAATCCCTTAGTCGGCAACGATCTATACAAGGTAGATCCGCGCAAACTCACGACTAAGACTATTGCTTACTAAAAGGATAGCATTATGAGAACTGTAGATTTCACCCCACTTTACCGCAACGCAATTGGCTTCGATCGTCTATTCAACATGATGGAAGCAAATACCTCGAAGAACACTTCTGGCGGTTACCCTCCGTACAACATCGAGCAAAAAGACGAGAACAACTACCGTATTACGATGGCAGTTGCTGGCTTTGCTGAAGACCAACTCGATCTGACTCAAAAAGAAAATATGTTGATCGTGAAGGGTGAGCGTAAAACAGAAGCTGAAAAGACCTACGTATACCAAGGTATCGCAGAGCGTGATTTCGAACGTAAATTCCAGCTAGCAGACTACGTAAAAGTGGTGGGTGCAAGCATGGAAAACGGTCTACTACATATTGACCTAGAGCGCGAAATCCCAGAAGCGATGCAACCACGTAAAATTGCGATTAATGGCAAGAATTTGATTGAGGGCTAAATGCCATCAGCTTTAACTAGCTGAGTATATCCGGGAAGAAGAGTGAAAGAGCACCCTTACCTTGAAAAAGGCGGTGCTCTTTTTTGTATCTAGCGTTATAGGATATGTATGACCTGTGTAGCGATTGCGGCAAGTATGCGTAGACATTGCGCTAGTGCTTATCCCTAGTAGTGAATCTTGCTCAAGCGACTTGGAAAGCAATCGTTATTCAGGTCACTGCTAGGTATTATCCTTGCTGGTATGCCTTCTCAACTTCCTCAGCAATGATCTTAATGCCTTTCTGCATCATCTCATCATCTTGCACATAGTTCATACGTAAACACTGGTGAGCGTGTTCCCAGTCATCTTCCTGACCGATAAAGAAATACTCTCCAGGTACAATCAAAACCCCACGAGCTTTAAGACGCTGATAAAGTTCCATAGTTGTGATTGGAAGTTCATCAAACCATAACCAAAGGAAAATAGCGCCTTCCGGTTTATGAATACGAAAACGCGGATCGGTAATTGCGTTTTGCAGCAGTTCAACAGCACGAAGTGACTTTTGTTGGTAGAAAGGTTTAATTACCTCTGAACTGAGTTTTAGTAAGTTCCCTTTTTCAATCATATGATGAGCGATCGCTGGCCCAATGCTCCCCGGTGCTAAACTGATAATGCCGTTCATATTCGTCAGTGCTTGAGTTATTTCTTCATTGGCGATGACAATCCCGCAGCGAACACCCGGTAGACCTAGTTTTGATAGGCTCATGCATAAGATAGTGTTCTTATTCCAAAATGGCTGTACATCTTCGAAGATGATATTTGGGAATGGCAGTCCGTAAGCGTTATCGATAATCAGTGGAATGTTGTTTTCACGTGCGAGTTTGTCCAACTTGTGAATCTCTTCATCCGTTAGAACATTACCTGTAGGGTTAGTCGGGCGTGATGCACAGATAGCCGCCACGGACTCATCAACTTTAAGTTGCTCAAAGTCGACGTGATATTTGAATAGGCCATTATCGAGTAATTCTATCTCTGGGTGGTAAGAGATAAAGATGTTCTCATCAACCCCAGCATCGCCATAGCCAATATACTCAGGAGCCAAAGGCAGCAGAATTTTTTTGTGCGAGCCATCTGGCTGCTGACCTGCAAGCAGGTTAAATAAGTAGAAAAAACCACTTTGACTGCCATTTGTTAGACTGATGTTCTTCTCGCTGATATCCCAACCATAAGTCTCTTTCAATAATTTAGCGAGTGCTTTAACAAATGCATCTTTGCCTTGCGGACCATCATAATTGGCCATGGCTGCGATCAATTCGCCACTGGCGAGCATCTCTTCACTGGTTTGGCGAAAGTCTTCGAGCATAGCTGGAATCGCGGCTGGGTTACCTCCACCGAGCATAATGGCTCCTGGGGTACGCAGACCATCATTTAAATCATCCATCAATCGTGTGATACCAGAATACTGATTAAATTTTTCACCAAACTTCGAGAATTGCATTTGTAGTTATACCTAATTCATTGTGATTGCTTTAAGTGTAATGAGTTACTAGAAACAGCTAGTAAAGCGAATAATCCTTGAACATACCTTAATGTGAGTACAACGCAAAGAGCCAATCTAAGCATGGCAGAAAATAATTTACTTTCTGATCACAAATCCAGTCTCATTGGATCGATGTTTGGAGTGTTATCGTGAGCAATCTGTCGCGAGTTCGCTGGAAGGTAAAGAAAAAGGGAAGCATTTGCTTCCCTTACTCTTGGTGATTTCAGTCGATTCTTACGATTAATGCTTACTTCTGTAGTAGTGAGATATCAGCAATTTGCAAGAATAGGTTACGTAGATTGTTCAGTAGCGTTAGACGGTTTGTCTTAAGCGCTTCATCATCCGCCATAACCATTACGTTATCGAAGAACGCATCGACAGGTTCACGTAGGTCTGCAAGCTTGCTTAATGCTTCTTGGTAGTTACCTGTCGCAAATGCTGGTTCAAGAGCTTCAGTCATCACTTCTACGCTTTCAGCTAGTGATTTTTCTGCGTCTTCTTGGAGAAGAGCTAGATCTATCTCTGCTGCCAGTTCACCATCGAATTTAGCAAGGATGTTACCGACACGTTTATTCGCTGCTGCCAGTGCTTCTGCCGCTTCCAATTCACGGAAGTGAGATACCGCTTTAACACGTTGGTCAAAGTCTGCTGGTTTGGTTGGACGACGCGCTAGTACTGCTTGGATGATATCTACGCTAAAGCCTGCATCTTGATACCAAGCGCGGAAACGACCCAACATGAACTCGATAACATCTTGCTCAACGTTGTCATTGGTCAGCTTGTTACCAAACTGGATTTTTGCTTCGCGGATAAGATCAATGAGGTCTAGGTTGTAGCCGTTTTCAACGATGATACGTAGTACACCTAGAGAAGCGCGGCGAAGTGCAAATGGGTCTGAGCCTTTAGGTGCTTGGCCAATACCAAAGATACCGACGATAGTGTCTAGCTTGTCCGCCATAGCGACTGCTGAAGAGATACCTGTGCTTGGTAGCTCGTCACCAGCAAAACGAGGCATGTATTGCTCGTACAGCGCCAGTGCAACTTGTTCGTCTTCACCGTCATGCTTGGCGTAATGCATGCCCATAACCCCTTGAGTATCGGTAAATTCGAATACCATTGAAGTCATTAGGTCACACTTCGCCAATAAACCTGCGCGAGTTGCTTTTTCAACATCAGCGTCGATCTGCTTAGCGATGTAGCCAGCAAGAGCGGTAATACGGTCAGTTTTGTCTTTGATCGTACCAAGTTGCTTTTGGAAGATAGCTTGTTCTAGCTCAGGAAGACGATCGATAAGAGGACGCTTGCGGTCAGTGTTAAAGAAGAATTCTGCATCCGCTAGACGTGGACGTACAACCTTCTCGTTACCTTCGATTACGTAGCGTGGCTCTTTTGATTCGATATTCGATACAAAGATGAAGTTTGGTAGCAACTGCTTGTTTTCATCGTATACAGGGAAGTACTTTTGGTCACCTTTCATGGTGTAAACCAAAGCTTCAGAAGGCACTTTTAGGAACTTTTCTTCAAACTTTGCCGTAAGTACAACAGGCCACTCAACAAGAGAAGTCACTTCTTCTACTAAGTCGTCTTCTAGATCGGCAATACCACCAACGGCGGCCGCTGCTTTTTGTGCGTCAGCGAGAATGATCGCCTTACGTGCTTCGTAATCTGCCATTACTTTACCGCGTTCTTCTAGAATCGCTGGGTATTGCTCTGCAGAGTCGATAGTGAACTCTTGTTCACCCATGAAGCGGTGACCACGGATAGTGCGGCTTGACGCAACTCCAAGGATTTCACCTTCGATCAGATCCGAATCCATAAGCATGGTTAGCGTTTTCACTGGACGGATAAATTGTGTTGCTTTATCGCCCCAACGCATTGGTTTTGCGATTGGTAGATCAGCAAGAGCTTTAGCAGCAAGTTCCACAACGATTTCTGAGGTTGCTTGGCCTTTTACTTCTTGTTTGAACAGTAGCCATTCACCCTTGTCCGTGACCATGCGCTCAGCTTGGTCAACTGTGATACCACAGCCGCGAGCCCAGCCTTGTGCTGCTTTGGTTGCGTTACCTTCAGCATCGAAAGCAGCAGCAACAGCAGGACCACGCTTTTCAACGACTTTGTCTGCTTGACCTTCAGCCAGTGCTGACACTTTAAGAGCTAAACGACGAGGAGCGGCATACCATTTCACTCCTTGGTGTTCAACGTCTGCACCTTTTAGCTCAGCTTCGAAATTTGCTGCGAACGCTTCTGCTAATGTACGAAGTTGCGTTGGTGGTAGCTCTTCTGTACCCAGTTCAATTAGAAATTCTTTAGCCATGATTACTTCTCCTCACCTTCTTTTTTACACATAGGGAAGCCAAGCGCTTCGCGAGATGCGTAGTAGGCTTCTGCAACAGACTTAGTTAGGTTGCGGATACGAAGGATGTAACGTTGACGCTCTGTTACAGAGATTGCTTTACGTGCATCAAGTAGGTTGAAGGCGTGTGCCGCTTTCAGGATGCGCTCGTAAGCAGGTAGAGGAAGAGGTTTCTCAAGCTCTAGTAGTTGCTTAGACTCTTTTTCACACTGATCGAAGAAGCTAAATAGGAAATCTACGTCTGCGTGCTCAAAGTTGTACGTTGATTGCTCAACTTCGTTTTGGTGGAAGATATCACCGTAAGTGACTTTGCTACCGTCTGGAGCGACGTTCCACACTAGATCGTAAACGGAGTCCACTTCTTGAATGTACATCGCTAGACGTTCGATACCGTAAGTGATTTCGCCAGTCACTGGTTTACACTCAAGGCCGCCCACTTGCTGGAAGTAAGTAAACTGAGTCACTTCCATGCCGTTTAGCCATACTTCCCAACCAAGACCCCATGCACCTAGTGTTGGGTTTTCCCAGTTATCTTCTACGAAGCGGATGTCGTGAACTAGCGGGTCGATACCAAGAACTTCAAGCGAGCCTAGGTACAACTCCTGAATGTTATCCGGAGATGGTTTTAGAGCTACTTGGAACTGATAGTAGTGCTGCAGACGGTTCGGGTTTTCACCATAACGGCCATCGGTTGGACGACGTGAAGGTTGAACGTAAGCTGTCGACATTGGCTCTGGGCCAAGTGCACGTAGACATGTCATTGGGTGAGAGGTGCCTGCACCTACTTCCATATCTAGAGGCTGAACGATTGTGCAGCCATTTTGTGCCCAGTAATCCTGCAGCGCGAGGATCATTCCCTGGAAGGTTTTGATATCGTATTTTTGCATAGTAATTCGCGCGATTCTTGTGTCTAAAATTGATAAAAAAATAACAATCAAGTATACCCAGATATTAGGCATGGGAGTAGAGGTAATCTTGACTAATTCATAGGCAAAAATCCCCTTTAATAGAATTTTTCTGCCTTATCTAACCAAATTTTCCTAAAAGGGAGTTTATTTGTAGTTTCCTACTTGAGAATCGCTAAGGGGAGCGATAGAATTCCGCAGTCTTTGGGGAGTAGCTTACCTATTTATCAACACTGGGATAATAGGTTCGTTCGTCAACATAATTGATGCAAAATCATCATGGCGTTCGAGACGAGTAGTGACAGATAACAATCAAAAACGTCACTCGTGTTTAGCAAGACCTTAGACAAATCATCATGAACCGGGGTGGGGCATGAGGTTTGTCTTTGGTTAAAAATAATCCCTACCTCAAAAGAGCATGTCTTGAGCGTTTTAGCTATTTCTATTACCACCGTCGCACTGGCGGAAATCGGTGATAAGACTCAATTATTGTCACTCCTGTTAGCGAGTCGATACCGTAAACCTATACCTATTATCGCAGCCATTTCTCTTGCCACTATTGCCAACCACGCGTTAGCAGCATGGCTAGGTGTTGTCGTTGCTGATTATCTTTCACCGCAAGTTTTAAAATGGGTGCTGGTGGTCAGTTTCGTCGCTATGGCTGCCTGGGTACTGATACCAGACAAACTTGATGACGATGAACAGATTTCGAATCGAGGACCTTTCATCGCCAGCTTTATTGCATTTTTTGTCGCTGAGATCGGAGACAAAACGCAAATCGCAACCTCAATTTTAGGTGCGCAATATGCGGATGCTCTGAGTTTGGTTGTTCTTGGCACCACAATCGGTATGCTTTTGGCCAATGTGCCCGTGGTACTGATAGGTAAGCTGTCAGCAGACAAAATGCCACTGGATTTGATCCGAAAAGTGACCGCTTTGCTATTCATCGCCTTAGCGACTGGTGCTGCAATTTACTCGTAGTTTGCTAAGGATATGGTGTTAAATATCAATAGCTAGCCTTTAAAATGCGTCAGTTCAAAGTATGGATTGAAATCGTTCGTAGACGTGATCGCTGACATATTAGTGTCATGTTTGTCATGGTAATTTAACCGTGTGATTGATAGCGAGAGGGCGATACGATGCTTACACGTTATACGGGGATCACCCCTAGAAGTCAGAGTTACTTGTTCACCTTTGGCCTTGTGTTGTGTTTGCTGGCTATGGTGCTAACGGACATGTGGTTGCCCATTGTTGCGGGTACGTTCATTTTGACTGGCTTGACGGTTGAGGCTTGGATTCGAGTCGCTCACATAATACCGATGCATGAAGAGATGCGTGCCATGAGAAAGCAGATCAATAAACTTCAGGCTGAAATTCACACCATAGAATACGACGAATAAAGTAACGGCTGCCCTAGGGCAGCCGTTTTTTCATCTCTTGCTAATGGCCTCTATGCCATTCCTTTCTTAATTAAATATAGGTATGGCAGTTGTTCTGTCTGAGAGCCGATTAACTGATGATCCATAAAGCGGCAAAAACTAGGAATGTCGCGTGTCGTTGATGGGTCATCAGCTTTAACAAGCAGAACCTCACCATCTTGCATGTTTCGAATTGTCTTCCTGACCATCATCACTGGCTCTGGGCAGCGTAGTCCTTCTGCCTCTAATGTTTGATTTGCCTGCTCGATATTGAATGTCATGGTCGTATCTTTGGTTACTTAATTTGGCCTAGATAATACTAGTGAAGAAAAAATATTCAATAACCCCTTGGCAAACGGGTCATTTTGTTTTAACTTGGTTAACAAGTTGGTAACATTTAAACAAGGGAGCTATTATGTTGACAGCATTATATCGGTTAACAATCTATTCAGTGTTGTGCTTTATCTCTTTCTGCGCTCTTGTTTTACGTTCACCAGCAGAATCGTCTTCGTTTATGCCGCTACTCGGCATGGGTGCGACGGTTGTAGGGATCTGGCTCGAGATGCATCGCTGGCCGAGTGCATCTGAAGAGCAAGAGAATGGATGATTGCGCTTCCAACCGTCATTCATTTCTGTCACTACGCTCAACTACATTCCGACACTATCCCCAGTTTTCTTGGGCTTCCCCGCTGAAAAGCGGGATTTTTTTTGCCTGAAAAAGGTACAATTGCAGACACCTTTTCAAAAAATGATGGTTAAACGTGGAATTAGAAGACATTTATCGTCGTGACCTTAGCTTGTTGGTGGCTCTTCGTGTTCTTATCGAGGAATGCAGCGTCAGCAAAGCGGCAAACCGCCTCAATCTCAGTCAATCGGCTATGAGTCGAGTGCTTGGGCGTTTACGTGAAATGCTCTCCGATCCACTGTTTACTCGGCAAGGTCAGCACTTGATTCCAACGCAAAAAGCGCTGGAAATCGATCAGGCTTTGGGTGAACCTCTCGAATCTCTTCGTCAGTTGTTGTCACCATTAGAGTTTGAGCCAAGGAGCTGCGATCAGACGTTCAATATAGCGACCACAGATTACGCGATGCAAACCATACTGCCCTTTGCTCTACCGCGAATCTATCAGGAAGCGCCGAATGTTTCGTTTAACTTCCTACCTTTGCAACATGACAGACTCGCTGATCAACTGACTTATCAAGGGGCAGACTTAGCCATCTGCCGACCTATTGGCCCAGTCGAACCACTACGCAGTGAAATTCTTGGTCGGGTAGGTGTGCTTTGCTTGCTCTCAAAACAGCATCCTTTAGCAGATAAAGAGATGAGCCTATCGGATTATTTGACCTATCCGCATGCGATGATAGCGATAAGTGATGGAGTTAAGGCACTGATTGAGCAGGCTTTGATTGATCAACCTGAGCGGAAAATGGTGTTAAGGGCATATCATCTTGAGGCGGCATTGGCGATTGTGGGTACCATGCCAATCATTATTACCGTGCCTGCTGATTTGGCGTACTTAGTTGCTGAACGTTATGACTTGCTCATCAAGCCGTTGCCATTTCAGTTTACGCCCTTTGATTATTCAATGATTTGGCATCCCCGCTGTGAACATTCACCTTCTCAGGAGTGGCTGCGTGGGATAGTTAAAGAAGAATGTAGTCGTTTAATTGCCAAGCGAATAGAAGATATTGGGTTAGACTAGACAGGCAGAATCAATAAGAGCCAGCATTACAGGTGCTGGCTCTTTGAGTTTAGCTGTCGCTAAAGTTTGATCACCACTCGACCTGTTACTTGACCATTGGTGATATCTTCAGCGTATTTTGGCGCATCTTGAAGCTCAATCTCTGTACATGCTTGTTCAAAGTAGCTATCTGGAAGGAGCTCAACCAGTCTCTCCCATGCCGCAATACGTTTTTCGGTTGGGCACATCACCGAGTCAACGCCTTGTAGACGTACGTTACGTAGAATAAACGGCATGACGGTTGTTGGTAGGTCAAAGCCGCCAGCAAGCCCACATGCTGCTACAGCGCCGTTATAATCCATTTGTGCAAGAACTTTCGCTAGCACTTTACTGCCTACGGTATCAACCGCCCCCGCCCAAACTTGTTTTTCTAGTGGACGCGCAGGTTCTTCAAACTCCGCTCGATCAATGATTCGGCTAGCGCCAAGTTTCTCTAGTAGTGGACCATTTTGTTCGACACGTCCGGTGACAGCTGTGACTTGATAGCCCAAAGCTGCCAGCAGCGATACGGCAACCGAGCCAACCCCGCCACTCGCACCTGTTACAAGTACTTCACCGGACTCTGGTGTGATGCCAGCATCAAGCAGAGCTTGCACACACAACATGCCAGTAAAACCTGCGGTTCCTACCATCATGGCTTTTTTACTGTCGATACCTTTTGGTAGTGGGACTAGCCAGTCTGCTTGTAAACGAGCACGCTGAGCCATGCCACCCCAGTGGTTTTCACCCACACCCCAGCCGGTGAGTACAACTTTGTCACCCGCTTGGTAGCGGTTGTCTTCAGAGCTGACAACGGTTCCCGCCATATCAATACCAGGCACCATTGGAAAATTACGGATAATTTTGCCTTTACCAGTGATAGCCAAACCATCTTTGTAGTTGAGAGATGAGTAATCGACGTCGATTAGGACTTCACCTTGAGGAAGTTGTGATTCATCGATTTGCTCGATGGAAGCAATAGTGCGTTTGTCTTCTTGGTTTAGGATCAGTGCGTTAAACATTTGTCGTCTCCACCACGGGCAGCAATTAAAAAACAGAATTGAGTGTAGACCTAAATAAGGCATGACTAAAATGAAACTTTAGCATTATATCTATGCGTATCATGCATTCTGTCCAATAAGCTGACAGGTTAGTGCTCACGGTTCAGAGCGAAAAATCACTAAAGCCAAATAAAAAAGCCTCTTACTGAAAGCAAGAGGCTGAGTATTGAGGGTATCCTGACTAGGAAAGGAAGAACTTATACGACGGGTTGTCGGTTTCGTCTTTGCATTGATAACCCAACTCACGCAGATGAGCTGAGAATTGAGAGAGATCTGACTCATCCAATTCAAAGCCACACAGTACTCGACCATAGTCAGCACCATGGTTGCGGTAGTTGAACAGGCTAATATTCCAGTGTGTCCCTAGGGTACTTAAAAATTTAAGAAGAGCGCCGGGGTACTCAGGAAACTCAAAACTATAGAGACGTTCTTTCAGTGGTTTAGATGGCTTTCCACCAATCATGTAGCGAATATGCAGTTTTGCCATTTCGTCATCTGACAAATCAACCACTGGGTAACCGCCGTTACGTAGATCATGGATGATATGTTCTAACTCTTCTTGACCACCCTGCAGACGAACACCGACAAAGATATTCGCTAAAGAATCATCATTGTAACGATAGTTAAACTCAGTGACAGCACGGCCACCAATTAAGTTACAAAATTCGAAGAATGCCCCTTGGCGTTCAGGAATCGTGACAGCTAACAGGCCTTCACGTTTTTCACCGAGTTCGCAACGCTCGGAGACGTAACGCAGACCGTGGAAGTTAGTGTTTGCGCCTGATAAAACGGTTCCAAGGTTTTTACCCTTGAGTTCATTCTTTTCTGCAAATTTCTTTAGTCCAGCCAGAGCCAGTGCACCAGAAGGTTCGGCAATCGCACGGGTATCTTCAAAGATATCTTTTACCGCAGAGCAGATTTCATCGCTGGATACCGAGATGTGTCCATCGATGTATTTTTGACAAAGGCGGAATGTCTCTTCTCCGATACGTTTTACGGCTACGCCGTCAGCAAACATACTCACTTGGTCTAAAACGACAGGCTCTCCTGCGTCTAGAGCGGCTTTCAGACAAGAGGAATCTTCAGGCTCAACAGCAATGACTTTTATCTCAGGCATCAGTTGTTTGACTAGAACAGCAACGCCCGCAGCAAGACCACCACCACCAACAGGGACAAAGATGTAATCGAGATGACCATTTTGTTGCAGCATCTCCATTCCAATTGTTCCCTGACCAGCAATGACCAAAGGGTGATCAAATGGAGGAACAAAGGTGTAACCATGCTCAGTAGACAAACGTTCAGCTTCCGCTTTAGCTTCATCAAAGTTGCTGCCATGTAGAACCACATTGCCGCCAAATCCGCGTACCGCTTCTACCTTGATATCCGGTGTCGTTTTAGGCATGACAATGGTAGTCTTTATGCCTAGTTTCGTGCCCGATAGCGCCATGCCTTGTGCATGGTTGCCTGCCGACGCAGCGATCACGCCTGCCGATTTCTGTTCATCGTTCAAACTCGCGACCATATTGTACGCACCTCGCAGTTTGAACGAGTGCACGGGTTGGCGGTCTTCACGTTTAATTTGAACGTTATTGCCAATACGAGCCGAAAGACGGGGCATATCCTGAAGTGGCGTAACGGTCGCCACTTCATAAACTGGAGCTCTTAAGATCTGGCGCAGATAGTCTGCGCCAGTTTGTTGCGTAAGCGTCATAAGCTAGCCCTCTAGCTTAGATTTATCTCGTACCGCACCTTTGTCAGCACTGGTAGCCATACTCGCGTAAGCTTTTAGTGCAAATGATACTTCACGTTGACGATCAGCTGGTTTCCAGCCAAGTTCGTCTTGTTTTGCACGGCGCTCAGCAAGTTCCTGTTCTGAAACCTCAAGAGAGATTGAACGGTTAGGAATATCAATTGCGATCATATCACCTTCTCTTACCAGACCGATAGCACCACCGTTAGCTGCTTCAGGAGAAGCGTGACCGATAGATAGGCCCGATGTTCCGCCTGAGAATCGACCGTCAGTCAGCAGGGCACACTCTTTACCTAAACCCATCGATTTGAGGTAAGTCGTTGGGTACAACATCTCTTGCATACCAGGGCCACCTTTAGGGCCTTCGTAGCGAATAATGACCACATCACCAGCTTTCACTTTGCCGCCCAGAATACCTTCAACGGCATCTTCTTGGCTTTCAAAAACGACAGCCGGACCGGTAAATTTAAGGATGCTTTCATCCACCCCTGCTGTTTTCACGATACAACCATCGAGAGCGATGTTGCCTGAAAGAACGGCTAAGCCTCCCTCTTGGCTGAAGGCATTCTCTTTCGTGCGGATACAACCTTCTTTGCGGTCATCATCAAGGCGATCCCAACGGCAATCTTGTGAGAATGCTTTGGTCGTACGAATGCCAGCAGGGCCCGCGCGGAAGAATTTTAGAACCTCTTCATCTTCGGTCTGCATGATGTCGTATTTGGCTAACTGCTCTTTCATAGAAAGACCCAGTACGGTATGTGCGTCGCTGTGTAGCAGTCCTGCGCGGTCAAGCTCACCAAGGATAGCCATTACACCACCAGCTCGGTGCACGTCTTCCATGTGGTATTTCTGCGTAGATGGCGCCACTTTACATAGATGCGGTACCTGACGAGATAGGCGGTCGATATCTTCCATATCAAAATCCACTTCACCCTCTTGTGCTGCTGCTAGCAGGTGCAGGATAGTGTTAGTTGAACCACCCATCGCAATATCCAATGCCATCGCGTTTTCAAATGCGTCAAACGTTGCAATGTTGCGTGGTAGTGCAGATTCGTCATCTTGCTCGTAGTAACGACGTGTCAGTTCAACAATGCGTCGACCTGCGTTAAGGAATAGCTGCTCACGGTCTGCGTGCGTTGCCAGCATTGAACCGTTACCCGGCTGAGATAAGCCTAGAGCTTCAGTCAGACAGTTCATTGAGTTAGCTGTGAACATACCTGAACATGAACCACAGGTTGGACACGCTGAACGCTCGATCTGTTCGCTTTGTTCGTCAGAAACTTTCGGGTCAGCCCCTTGGATCATGGCATCAACAAGGTCTAGTTTGATGATTTGATCAGAAAGCTTGGTTTTACCCGCTTCCATAGGGCCGCCAGAGACGAAAATTACCGGGATGTTGAGGCGCATTGACGCCATTAGCATCCCCGGCGTGATTTTGTCACAGTTCGAGATACAGACCATGGCATCAGCACAGTGAGCATTGACCATGTATTCTACTGAGTCAGCAATCAGTTCACGTGATGGTAGCGAGTAGAGCATGCCACCGTGACCCATCGCGATGCCATCGTCTACCGCGATCGTATTAAACTCTTTAGCGATACCGCCTGCTTTCTCAATTTCACGAGCGACTAACTGCCCCATGTCTTTCAGGTGAACATGACCTGGTACAAATTGGGTAAATGAGTTCACTACCGCAATGATTGGTTTACCAAAGTCTTCATCTTTAACACCGGTCGCACGCCATAAAGCGCGTGCACCCGCCATATTGCGTCCATGAGTGGTGGTTGCTGATCTATATTTAGGCATCTTACTACTTCCTTATTTTGCCAGTGCGTTCTCTGGGTAAACGTAATCTAGCCAACCCCATTTATCTTCCGTCGTACCGTTGAATAGGCCGAAGTAAGCTTCTTGCAGCTCTTTAGTGATAGGGCCGCGTTTACCGCTACCCACTTCAATTTTGTCGACCGTCGCAACAGGAACGATTTCCGCGGCGGTACCTGTCATGAATACTTCGTCTGCAAGGTACAGTGCTTCACGAGCGATGTTAGCTTCACGCACTTCGTAACCACGATCTCGAGCGATGGTCATGATGGAGTCACGAGTAATGCCTGGTAGGATCGCGCTGGTTGCTGGTGGAGTACAGATAACACCATCTTTAACCACAAAAATGTTTTCACCAGCACCTTCAGATAGGTAACCATCAACGCTGAGTGCGATGCCTTCAGCATATCCGTGGCGACGAGCTTCACCACCAACCAGTAGAGAAGAAAGGTAGTTACCACCAGCTTTTGCTGCGGTTGGAATGGTATTTGGTGCAGCGCGGTTCCAGCTAGAAATCATGGCGTCTACACCTTTTTCTAGCGCATCTTCGCCTAGGTAAGAACCCCAAGGAAAGGCAGCAATGATGAGATCCATCTCTGTGCCGGTTGGTGGACAAACACCAAGGCCAACGTTACCCACAAAACCGAGTGGACGGATGTAAGCGCTATCCAGTTTGTTTTGACGCAGAGTTTCACGCGTTGCTTCCATGATTTCTTCAATCGTGTATGGAATCGGGAAACGGTATATTTTTGCTGAATCTTTCAGACGCTTCGCATGCTCTAGATGACGGAAGACAATTGGACCATTTGGTGTGTTGTAGCAGCGTACGCCTTCAAATACTGAAGTGCCGTAGTGCATCGCGTGAGTCAAAACGTGTACGTTAGCCTCCGCCCAAGGAACCATCTCACCATTAAACCAAATGTAATCTGCTGTTTTTGTAGCCATTATTGCCTTCCTTATGCACAAATCTTTTGTTGTAAGTTGTTATTTGGTAATTCATCTCGCGCAATTTGCGTGACTTCAACGGTGCGCACGTCCCAAAGCTTCTCGATCTGATTGGTTAGGAACGAGATTGGGCGGTCGCTATCAACGATGATCTCTACGCTGGCGATTCTGCTTTCGTGGTTTTGTGTGCCTGCCACCTGTTTAACCGTGAAGCCACGGTGACGAACAACGCGAAGTACACGTTCTAGCAGAACGGGTTTGTCGTCTGCTTTAATGTCGATTAAGTATCTTTCCATGTTATGTGTTCTCCAGCATGTCATTGTTTGATGCACCTGGTGGTACAAGTGGCCAGACATTTTCTTCCTCATCGATTAGAA
Organism: Vibrio sp. Hep-1b-8; assembly: GCF_006124995.1. GTDB lineage: Bacteria > Pseudomonadota > Gammaproteobacteria > Enterobacterales > Vibrionaceae > Vibrio. Next base: position 28,363 of record NZ_QEWN01000114.1, on the reverse strand, counting down.
CATGAAGAAGATAAGACGTGTTACTTTCTAGCATCTCTTTTAGTGCTGGCTCAACTTCTTCTTTCTTAGTGATGGTTTTACCAGGAATATCAAAGGCTTTAGCTAGCATTACAAAGTCAGGGTTGTCATCTAGGATGGTCTCGCTATGGCGGCCATCAAAAAACAATGATTGCCATTGGCGCACCATGCCTAAGCGTTGGTTGTTGAGTAGTACGATTTTTACAGGAATTTGGCGACGTTTTAGAGTCCCAAGCTCCTGCACATTCATCATAAATGAACCATCACCCGTAATGAGAATAGACTGATCATCAGGACGAGCTACTGCGGCGCCCATTGCTGCTGGCAAGCCAAAGCCCATGGTGCCAAGTCCTGCTGAAGTGATGAAGTTCTGTGGATCACGAGGCTGAATATGCTGAGCTGCCCACATTTGATGTTGGCCAACATCTGTTGAAACAATCGAGCTATCTGGCATGAGATCAGAAAGTTGTTTGAGCAGTCCCGGTGCATAGATCAGATCACCTGGATGGTCATAGCGCCACTTAAACCCACTGCGCAGACTTTCACTGTGTTTAACCCAAGGCGTAATATCTTGAGTGAGTTCAAGATGAGGAAGAACGGCTGGAATTTCTGCACGAACTGGAGCGTTTGCTTGGCGAAGTTTATGGATTTCAGCTGCGTCGATATCGATATGGATAACTTTGGCATTGGGAGCGAAAGTATCTAGCTTACCAGTAACACGGTCATCGAAACGTGCGCCAACAGCAATCAGAAGGTCACACTCTTGAACAACAAGGTTTGCAGCCTTGGTTCCGTGCATACCTAGCATACCTAGGTAATGTGGGTCGTGACGTTCGATAGTGCCTAAGCCTTTCAGCGTACTCACTGATGGCATTGGGTTAAGGCGCAAGAATTCGCGCACAGCATTGGTTGCGTGACCTAGTTGTACGCCACCACCAACATAAAGAACAGGACGAGAACTTTGTGAAAGAAGCTCCTGAGCTTTCGCTATTGCTTCTTGGCTGGCAACGGGCATTGCAGGTGGGGTAAATGGTGGTAGTAGCTCAACAGGAGCTTGCCCAAGCTGTACATCTTTAGCGATATCGACAATGACAGGGCCTGGACGGCCTGTTTTAGCAACTTCAAACGCTTCGGCCAATGTGGGCGCGAGGTCATTGATGTCAGTGACTAGATAGCTGTGTTTGGTACAGGATAGTGACATCCCTATGACATCCATTTCCTGAAAGGCATCAGTACCAATGTGCGAACTCGCAACCTGACCAGTAATGGCAACTAGCGGAATAGAGTCCATGAAAGCATCGGCCAAACCTGTCACTAAGTTTGTTGCTCCCGGACCTGAAGTCGCCATACATACTGCGACATCCTGGGTCGCGCGCGCCATACCAATTGCAGCCATTGCTGCACCTTGTTCATGACGACAGAGGATATGTTCAACGCCACCATCATATAGGGCGTCGTATATCGGCATTATGGCACCGCCAGGGTAACCAAAAACGGTTTTGATTCCTTGCTGTTGTAGAGCAGCTACGACTAGCTCTGCACCTGTCATCCTCTACCCCCTCGGCTGTCCTTATCTTGATGTTGTGTTTTATTGCACGTCATGTGCGCTCCCATTCTTCCTGCAAGCTCTATTTATGAGCTTTAAATTTATGTCAGCCAAATTTTTCAGCGACTAATTGTAAAAAAACCCCCGGACTTTGCAGTGCGGGGGTTTTTTCTATTCTGTGGTTATCTTTCGCCCACTAGACCCCGCGCGGTGTCAATAATGACCACGATAATCAGGGCAATCAGTGCGTTAGTGCGAGCGTTAAAGTTCATCTTATTTTCTATAGTTATGTGTGCCGAATAGGGCACGAAAATGTTTGCGTCTCTAGTGGTAACATACATATCCGTTAAATGACAAGCAAAAACTCATTCTTTTTTCACATTCTTTCAGCATCTAGCCAAGCTATATAACAACCTTGATAAGAAAATGAACTAACTATCAGGGGGATAAATAATGAGCATCTACAAGATGGATTCACTATGGGATTAGCCATTATTCACAGTCGAGCCTGTGTGGGTGTTGAAGCACCTTCGGTGACAGTCGAAGTACATATTAGTAATGGTATGCCCGGTTTTTGTTTGGTTGGGTTACCCGAAACGACGGTTAAAGAATCACGAGATAGAGTTCGCAGCGCCATTGTTAATTCACGCTTTGAGTTTCCCGCTAAACGAATTACGGTGAATCTTGCTCCTGCCGATCTTCCTAAAGAGGGAGGAAGGTTTGATCTGCCCATTGCGTTGGGTATCTTGGCCGCTTCAGAGCAAATACCTACCGTCGCGTTATCTGAGCGAGAATTTATTGGTGAATTGGCACTGTCAGGTGAACTGAGATATGTTAAAGGTGTTCTACCTGCTGCTTTAGCCGCAAATCGTGTCAAACGTAGCTTAGTTGTACCACATCAAAATGGTGATCAAGCGGCGTTGGTTGGGGCGGAACGGCATAAATCAGCTCACAGTCTACTTGAAGTGTGTGCAGACCTTTCGGGCCAGCAACCCTTGTCTCTTCACCAAAGCGAATACAAGGAGAGTCAGTCGCATTTACAGCGTGACATGCAGGACATTATTGGTCAGCAACAAGGCAAACGCGCCTTGGAAATAGCCGCTGCTGGCAACCACAATTTGCTTTTTCTAGGCCCTCCAGGGACGGGTAAAACGATGTTGGCGTCGAGGCTGTGTGACTTATTACCCGAGATGTCGGATCAAGAAGCGCTAGAAACCGCTTCGATAGCCTCACTGACACAACAAGAGATTAATGTTCATAATTGGAAACAGAGGCCATTTCGCGCTCCACACCATACAAGTTCAATGGCAGCCTTAGTGGGAGGTGGCTCTATTCCGAGGCCGGGTGAAATTTCACTCGCCCACAATGGTTTGTTGTTTCTTGATGAGATGCCAGAATTTGAACGCAAAGTGTTGGATTCTTTGCGGGAACCTCTTGAGTCCGGTGAAATTATTATTTCACGCGCGCAAGGAAAAACGCGATTTCCGGCACGTTTTCAGTTGGTTGGCGCTTTGAACCCTAGTCCTACGGGGTATTACGAGGGCAATTTATCTCGAGTTAACCCACAAGTTATTTTGCGCTATTTGAGTCGTTTGTCAGGGCCTTTACTTGACCGATTCGATATGTCGTTGGAAATCCCTGCCTTACCAAAGGGGACCCTAGCAGAGGGGGGTGACAGAGGAGAATCGACCTCGGTTGTCAAACAGCGAGTGCTGCTAGCGCGTGAAAAAATGCTCTCGCGTGCCAACAAGGTTAATGCTTTGCTCACTAGTCGAGAAATCGAGCGTTATTGTCCACTGCAAAAGCAGGATGCGCAGTTTCTAGAAAATGCTTTGCATCGATTGGGTCTATCGATTCGTGCTTATCACCGAATCATTAAAGTTGCTCGTACCATTGCTGATTTAGAAGATTCACCTCAAATAGAGCGTAATCATCTTGCTGAGGCCCTTGGTTATCGTTCTATGGACCGACTGCTGCGACAACTTACCGAACAAGCGGTATAGATTGAATGGAAGCCCACAGAAGGTGTTCAGTGGGCTTTCCGATGCTTAAAACTTGTAGTTAACACCTATGGAGAATATTAACTGTTGTTCTTGGTAAAAGTTGATGTTTGAGTCTTTTTGCCCATAACCCGCAAACGAGATCAGAGACCAATCACGCAAGCCCATTAATTGTTGGTACTCATAGGCCGCAAACAGGCTAAATTCATCATCAGCACGCGTTGTATTGTAAACCGGATGAGAGGCGTCGTAACTGAAGTGCGTGTAGCCAGCTGTGAGAGCAAACTGGTGACGCTCCATTACTTTAAATAGGGATAGTTCGCCTCTCCATGAAGTAAAGGAATAGGCATCCCCTTCAGCATCCGATTTTACGAACGTAATGGAGGGGGCTAAAAATGTACCGGGTTGGATGCGCATCCGATAGTCACCTTTTAGGTAGAGTTTGTCTGCATCTCTTTTTAAAAGGTGAGCGGATGATACGTAGCCAGAATATAGACCTGAACGTTCGTTCTCTACTTCCTGACTGGCATAAGCGGTGTCCAAGCTAAAGCCAGAATTATTAATATTGCTGAATTTTAGACGGAAGGCATTGCCTTTCTCATCGGTTACGCTTCTTGCTGAACCTGTTTTAAAAGGATCTGACCATGTTTCACCAGACATGATTGTCGGTAGGAAAGAGGCATCAATCACTGTTCCATTTGCCAGCAGTTGCTTATAGCCCAACTCTAACGCTAAGGTACCTACTGCGATATCTTCTCTAGATGTACCCACATATAGCTGTCTATCTAGCTGGCTTCCAAACGTATAGGCGATGCTACCGAGAGGTACAGGGATAAAGCTGCTGTCACTTTCATCTTTTTGGGTGTTGTCATTAATGGTTGCGTTGGCATCGGTATTGAAATTGGATGTTGAAGAAAGGTAACCGGCGCTCAACGAAATTTCACCACTGATACCAGCGGTGTCTGACAACTGGGCCATCGCTGGAGCAGCGCAGAAGCAGAAAATGGCAGTTGAGAGCATGATAGGTTTGGTGCTCATTGTGAGTTCTCCAAAAGTGTAATGCTAAATAAGGTGACATCACCGGAAATAGTGTTGATTAACTACTCTGACCATAGCCAGATTAGTTTCAAACTTTCCAATGGCTTGTATAATTACACGCTGTTTTATTATCCATTAGTAAAACTATATTAAATTTTCTTCAAATCTCATTATTAAGCGTTATGTTGGCACATTTACTTCTTATTCTGAATGTTTCCTTAGTTATCTTAAACTCAGCTTTGTGTTCGGTAGCTATCTGTATTATCGCTGTATTCAAGCTTCTTCTTCCAACTGCGGCGCTGAAAGCGAAAGGCACCCAATTAGCCAATAAAGTGATGTGGCTATGGGCGACGATTAACTCGGCCATTCTGAATGTTTCGAACCAAGTTGAATGGGATGTTCAGGGGGGAGATGAGCTGAAGAAAGACGGTTGGTATTTAATGATCAGTAACCACCTGAGTTGGACTGATATTGTCGTGTTGTGCTGTGTGTTTAAAGATCGCATTCCAATGCCCAAGTTTTTCCTTAAACAACAATTACTCTATGTTCCTTTCATTGGAATGGCTTGCTGGGCGTTGGATATGCCATTTATGCGCCGTTATTCGCGGGAGTATCTGATTCGTCATCCAGAAAAGCGTGGTCAGGATCTCGCAACCACTCGTCGTTCATGTGCCAAATTTAAACACACGCCGACAACAGTGGTGAATTACGTAGAGGGGACTCGTTTTACACCGCAAAAGCAGCGTAAGAGTACAGCTGGCTATGACTATCTGCTCCAACCTAAAACAGGTGGCATTGCCTACACGTTAGCGGCGATGGGCGACCAGTTTGATAATATTATCGATGTCACACTGGCTTACCCTGACAATACAGAAAAGCCATTTAAAGATGCTTTGATGGGAAGAATGCAAAGAATAGTGGTTCGTACTCAGGTTCTGCCTGTTGATGAAAAAGTGCGAGGTGATTACTTTAACGACAAACCGTATAAACGTCAGTTTCAGCAATGGTTGGGAGATGTTTGGAAGGAAAAAGATGCTGTGCTCAAGGAGCTGCATCAGGAAAAGTAATTGCATCATTGGGATCAAAAAGGGAGCCGTATGCTCCCTTTTTTGATCTGTAGCGATTACTTCAGTGTCAGTAGATAGTTGACCAATGCAAAGTATTCATCAAGCGTTTTAATCGATTGAGCCTGTACTAAGTATTTGTTGTTGACCACAACGGCTGGCACACCGGAAAGACCGCTATCTTTGAACTGCTTGTCGAAACGACGAACCATAGAATCCACAGCAAAACCATTGAACGCAGCATCGAACTTGTCTGCATCGACACCTTCATCAAGGAAGATTTGGCGTAATTCCTCATCATTCTTTGGTGCTTTGCGCATGTTATGAATTCGGTCAAACAGCACAGGGGTCATCTTGTCTTCGATCTTTAGCACAATCATGGTGGCGTATGCCTTGCTCATTGACTCTCCCATGTTGCCGCCCATAAAAGAGACGTGGTTCTTCTGGAACTTAGCATCTTTAGGTAGCTGCGCTTTTAGCTGCTGAATGATAGGCTCAAAGGTATTACAGTGAGGGCAGTAGAACGAGAAAAACTCAGTCACTGTCGGTTTCTTTGAAGCTTCAAGTTCAAGGACTTTATAGTGTTCACCTTGACTAAATTGTGCAGCATGAGCCGATAAGCTCAGCATCATTGTTGCGACGAGTGCAAACAGCTTTTTCATTCTTAACTCCATGTGTAATTATTGTTGTTACCACTGTGGCATGAGTGAAAGTGGTGGTTCATTGAGGGCAGATATCTGCTCTTTGAACCCGAGAACCTGACTTTCCCAATATTTTGGATCATTAAACCATGGAAAGGCGAGAGGAAATGCCGGGTCCTGCCATCTTTTTGCTAGCCATGCCATATAGTGCACCATACGTAGACCACGCAAAGGTTCGATTAGTTTCAATTCATTGAGATTAAAGTCATTAAATTCTTGATACGCTTCTAAGATGATGTCGAGTTGCATTATTTTGTCAGCCCGATCCCCACTCAGTAGCATCCATAGATCCTGAATGGCAGGGCCATTGCGAGCGTCGTCTAGGTCGACGAACATAGGACCATCTCTCCACAGAATGTTGCCTGGGTGGCAATCGCCATGCAGACGTATCATGCTGGTGGAGTCCGTCCAGTGCGTCTCGAGATTGCTGATCAGCAGGTCAAGATCATTGAAAAAGGCGTTTTCCAAATGCATGGGAATAAACGTTGAGTTTTGCAGTAATTTGCGCGGCTGATAAACATACTCTTCGAGACCAATAGTGGGTCTGTGTTTGAATACCTGCTTTGAGCCGACTTTGTGGATACGACCTAAGAAACGGCCAACCCCTTCCAATTGTTCTAGGTTATCCACTTCAAATTGACGACCACCAACACTGGCAAACAGGGCAAATAGATACCCCTGATAGTGATGCAGAGTTTGACCATTAATGACGACGGGTGGCGCGACGGGAATTTCTGATTCGATCAGCTCAAGCGTAAAATGATGCTCTTCCTGAATCTGTTCCTGACTCCAACGCTCTGGGCGGTAGAACTTCACCACATAGCGCTGACGTTCTTCATCAGTGAACTGATAGACGCGGTTTTCATAACTGTTAAGTGCTAAAAATCCCGACTCGGCGCGGATCCCGATACTCTCTAGCGCATACCACATAAAGTCTGGGGTGAGCGCATCAAAGTTAAAGGCTTGCTGTATCATAAAATAAAAGAGGCTCATTGCTGAGCGTTTCCTAGGTTGTTTAGTATGGGTGGTTGTAGTTAATTGTTATAAAATACAACCACTTAGTGTTTTGTTTTGTATGGCTATGGGGCGCTCTGGGTCATAAGTGTGGTCATTTTGTGGATCTCTTAACTTGTTTAGTGGGTTGGGTTTAACCGCATCAATCAAGTGGTCAGGAACCAAATGTGCGTAAGTCATCGTTTGATTAATACTAGCATGCCCGAGTATCTCCTTAAGCGTTAAAATATCCCCGCCATCACTCTCAAGCAAGATGACTTTGTGATTATCTCTATCTGGGCGGTGGTGTGGTCGTGCTTTATCCCTGCTTTGCAGCCTTATGCCGTTGCAGGGGTGAAGAGCTTAGCGAGTATGCCCGTCTGGTTTCAGTATGTGGTGGCGGCGTCCATCATCTACACACTCGGCTTTAAATCTTTGGTTTATCGCCTATTAGTTAAGCGAGGGTTTTGATGGAAGTAATACAAGCACTGGGCTTAGACGGCAACACAATTTTAATTTTGGTGGGGCTATTTAAGCTTCACACTCGAGTCACGATTTTAGAAACGAAAGGATCAGCGTAATGGCAGCACGTAAAAAGGCTTAAAGGCTAGTTTTCCTACCAAAAGTTATCCGGATTTAGAAGATAGTGAAATTAAACGTCACGCAGCATTCTAAGATCACAATATGGCCATTAACCTATTGATTAAAAATTGAATGAATACATGAAAGACGACATCATGTGAACATGAAAGGCAAACGTTAGTCGCCTAAGTAGTGTTGGGCTTACCATAGGAATTTTGAAATGCTGAATACAATCAAGTTTGTTGTCCTATCCTCGATATTTATTCAATTTTCTGCAATAGCAGGGGAGCAGCAAAATGAAATTGTTGCATTGTCTCGATTGGCAGGGATGGCTGAATATTGTCAGCACTATTACGAAGATTCGAGTAACAATACGAAAGCTAAAGTTATGCATCAGTTTAATCGTCAACTATCAGAGAAAGCAGTATCGTTGTTTAGTTCAATGGAAGATTCAAAATTGGCTAGCGATAATCGAATTAGCGCATATAAAAAGTACAAACAAAAATTCAGCTCAACGTCAGATACAGTTTGTTCCAATTTAGAGCACACCATTGGAACACTAGAGCTGTAGGCTTAATAAGGCTAAGTGTTCAGAGGATGGAATGTATACCGAACTAATTAAATATGTAGTACTAATCGTCACTAGCTTTCTTGGTGCAGCATTCGGCGCTCACTTCACGTTGTCTCGGTCTAAGAAAGAAAAAATTTGGGATGAGAAAAGGGAACTCTACAGTAGAGTAATTATAGCTCTGGAAGATATTTCGTATTGGGCTGAGCAAGTTCGCTCTGAACATTGTTGTGAGTATACTAGTCGCCCAGACTCTAATTTCGATGAGTCCATGAGAGATATCCAAAAATTAACAGTCTCAGGCAGGTTGGTAATGAACGATGAATTTTATAAACTTCTAGAGTCTGTAAATAGCTCCTTACGAACAGAAAATTTTAATGCACATGAAGCCGCTCAACAATCCTTTGATAATCCCCACTCAGATCACTTGTTTAGACATGCAGTAAGAATTCGCGACATTGCTGAAGAGCACTTGCCTAAGTTAATCGAGGCAGCAAGACAAGATCTGCCAAAACGAACATAACACCGTTCAAAGTATCAACATACTTTTTCTAATCCGACTACATAACTATAAAGCATCAGGTATGAAAAGCTTTTGTCCAAGTAGCTACGAGTTAGAGTACATTATAAAAAGCCCGCCACAGCGGGCTTTTTAAAAGGGGATAGTTTACCTTGGGATGAGTGGTTGATTGCAGTTGAGGAGGTTGTTTTCTGAACAGCAACCGCATGGCTAGCAAATAAGCAGCCGTACTTGATAGTGAGGTTATTGTATAGATGTGGTCACTATGTGGTCGGTGTTCTTTATTTTTTCTTTATTGTCAGTAATTTAGGGTGAAAACAGAGGCTCATTGCTGAGCCTCTTTCCATTGGGTGAGTAGACAGTCTAGAGCTTCTTAATGAAGCGACTTTCTACGGCAATAGTGAAGTCTTCGCTGTCCGACAGTATAAACTGAATTGTTGAAACAGGAGAGCTGAGTTTGTCAGGGTTAACACCTAGGCTCATCGGAAGGTTAAGTACCTCACCAGGAGCTACCTGTACTGTCTGTTTTCCATACCAAGAGACATCACTCAGTCCTTCAACATTGAGCTGATACTCTTGCTGTTGCTGAGTTTTATTGATGATCTTTAGAGTGTATGTGTTTTCTACTTCACCTAGCCCATTCACTCTGAATAACTGGTTACGATCGCGAAGTACGCTTAGACCCGCAGGATCGACGCTAGCGACTTGAACAAAAAATAGACCAATCATAACGAGTAGAACGGCTCCATAACCGATCAGTTTAGGGCGAGCGACCTTGGTGTGCTTGCCTGATAAACGATGTTCGGTCGTGTAGCTGATCAATCCTTTGTCATAGCCCATTCGTTCCATCGTGTTGTCACACGCATCAATACAGGCACCACAGTTGATACATTCGTACTGTAGACCATCACGAATATCGATACCTGTAGGGCAGACCTGCACACACAGGTCACAATCAATACAATCACCCAAGCCTAGTGCTTTTGGATCGGCTTTGCGCGAACGAGGACCACGTGTTTCTCCACGTTTAGTGTCATAACCGACGATAAAGGTATCTTTGTCGAACATAGCTGACTGGAAACGAGCGTATGGGCACATGTGAATACACATAATTGAACGCATCCAACCTGCGTTGGCATAGGTACAAATTGCAAAGAATAACACCCAGAATACTGGCCAGAACTCAGCGTTAAAGGTGAAAAAGCCGACGACGAGTTCTTTGATTGGCACAAAGTAACCGGTAAAAGTAAAGCCTGTGGCCAGCGCAATCGCCCACCAAGCGAGATGTTTTGCTGTTTTGCGCATTGCAAGATTGGCTGTGAGCTTGCCAGAGTCTTGTTTGCGACGTTTATTAGCACTGCCTTCGAGCTTTTCTTCAAACCATATGTACATAAAGGTCCAGACGGTTTGTGGGCAGAGGTAGCCACACCATACACGGCCTAAGAAGGTCGTGAGGAAAAATAGGCCAAATGCGGCGATCATAAACAGCAGTGCAAGTAGTGTGAGGTCTTGGGGGTAAAGGGTTGTACCGAAAAAGTTAAACTGCTGATGGCCAATGTCTAACAAGATGGCTTGTCGGTCTCCGTAAGAGAGCCAAGGAATGAGTGCGAAAAATAGCAGTAGGAACCAACCACCATAGCGGCGTAATTTTTGAAAGGTACCTTTACTTTCGCGAACATAGATTCGGTTGCTTGGGTTAAACCTGTCCCCCTTAGTTTTATGAGTCTTAGGGTTAAAGGCCTTGGGAGTCACATCTTTGATATCGATTTTATCCTGACTCATTACGCTTCCTTCTTTAGGCTAATTGGCGAGATTTCTTATGTTCTCGCTCAGTAGACATTGCTGACTATTATTTTAGTAATCTCTTATGTTCGGCGATTATATACGCTATAACATTATTATTTCTTTAACACTATCAACCTTTAACAACAAAAATCATTACAGTTTTATAAATAAATCGCCTAACAGTTTGGGTTTTAAGGGCAGTATGCGTATAAAAAAAGCGACCACTGGTCGCCTTTGGGAGAGATCTTTTTTAGTCGATGATTCCACGAGCGCGTAAAATCGCCGTTTTAAAATCATCTTCTTGGTCTTTTTTCAGACCAGGGATCATTTCATCTTTGCTGCTGTTGCGCATTTTTAGGTGGTAGATCAGTACGTCATCGGTCAACTCTTCAAGTTTCCCGTGGTAACCCGCTTCTTGCGCTAGTTGGACGATAAACTGCAGCAAGTTCATTTCCTGATCTTTTTGCCACTCAGGTTCGAGCAGTTCGAGCAGCTCTTCAATTCGATGGCATTTCATTGGCTTTCTCCACACAACTTATAATGATTTGTCGCTAAAGGTAACAAATAGGTGCGGAGAAGGTAAGAAAAAAGCGCAGCCTAGACTGCGCTTTTTAATTAAGCTGCTTTAACCACTTTAGGAGAAGCGGCAGCCATCAAGGCTGTTTTTTCAACTAAAGTCATGGTAGTAGCGACTTGTTTTGCCATTGGAGCGGTCGCAAAACCGCTACGACGGCGCATCGCACTTGTGTTTGTGTGCGAGAACCTGACTGTTGTTGGGCGCATTAATTTACCTAACTGTCAGGCATATCCATTGCCAATGTAATGGCCTGATTAACTATGAGTTGAGCTCCATTGCTGAAGTTTGGCTCTTCTGGCTTACGCCAATCCAAATAATCAATCAGGAATATTGATATGCACGCATATCAATAAATAGATTAGCATTATCAGTCAGATTGGTCGATATCTAATCGATGTGTGGTTGCTACAATTATGTGAACAAGTCACTAGCAGTGAGACAGCAAAGCAGATTAGTATGAAAACAATTTAATGGTCTCGTGTGTGCCAAGGAGGTGTGTATGTCGTTGTTTAAGAAAACGCTGGCGACGTTTGGTATTGGCTCTGCAAAAGTCGACTCTGTTCTTCAGCAAGAAGTGTTGTATCCGGGACAAAAGCTCAACATTACCATTCATGTTTATGGTGGCTCGACTGCTCAAGAGATAGATAACATCGATCTCAAGCTTTATTGCCGCTACATCAAAGAAGTGCCAGCTAATCACGATAAAGATAAAGCCAATGCTGGCCGCATGCGCCGTGTTCCGGCAAGTTATGCATTAGCTGAGTGGTCACTGCCTTACGCTTTCACCATTGAGCCTGGCGAAACGCGCGATTTCGCAGTAGAGCTGGATGTACCTTGGAATACTCCAGTCACGATTGGTGATTCCAAAGTCTGGCTTGAAACTGGTCTAGACATCGCAATGGCTAAAGATCCAACCGATAAAGATATCCTGACGGTACGACCTGATCCTCTTCTCGATAGTATTTTTACAGCACTGGAAGAACAAGGCTTACGTATTCGTCAGGTGGAGTGTGAAGCTGTAGACGGTTTTGCCATGCCATTTGTACAGGAATTTGAGTTTGTTCCTACCACTGGGCCTTTTCATGGTCGTTGGCGAGAGTTAGAAGTGGTCGCCTATCGCAGCGATGACGAGTTACAAATGTGGTTTGAAATTGACCGTCATCGTGAAGGTGCCAAAGGTATGCTCGCAAGCTTACTGGGTATCGGTGATCTCAAGCGTCAGATGTCGATTCCGCTGCATACATCAGCTCAAGAAGCGGGGCAGAAAGTTATCGAGTATTTGGATAACCACTCTTAACCAAAAAGCAACCATTTTCAGCTTACAAGCGTAAGCTTAATATGCCATACTCTTGAGTAATTATTCCAATCGTTACTCAAGAGTAGGGCCGAATGTCTGCGAATCCAGCCGCTACATACAGCGTTAAAGAAGAGTTTGCCAATACGCTAACCCATGCTCTGGGTATGGTGCTGAGCATTGTTGGCTTGGTACTGCTGCTGATCAAATCGACAGAACACAACGCCGATACACTGACGATCACTAGTATGAGTGTTTATGGTGCGAGTATGATTGTGCTGTTTTTAGCCTCCACCCTTTATCATGCTGTGCCGTACCAAAAAGCCAAACGTGCACTGAAAACCTTCGACCATTGTGCTATCTACTTACTTATAGCGGGTAGCTATACACCGTTTCTTCTGGTGAGTTTGCGTACACCTTTAGCAATCAGTTTGATGGTGGTGATTTGGAGTATTGCTCTGTTTGGTATCATTATGAAGATGGCGTTTGTTTATCGCTTTAAACGGCTTTCTCTTGCCACGTATCTGATCATGGGTTGGTTATCATTGATAGTGATTTATCAATTAGCGATGCATTTAGCGCTTGGAGGGCTAACTTTGCTTGCTGCTGGTGGAGTGATCTATTCGTTGGGTGTGATCTTCTATGTTGCTAAACGCATCCCCTACAATCATGCAATCTGGCATGGCTTTGTTTTAGCAGGATGCGCTTGCCATTTTTTCGCGATTTATCTTTATGTCGACCCTGTTTAACGGGTTTCGACTTTGATGATTTTTGCGTGGATTTGGTACTGCTCAGCGCGTTCAACAGGGATCTTGATTGTTTTACCTGCGATGGCCTGTTGAGGTCTTAGGTAGGTATCAGCAAGGCGCTTGATGGAAGTCCAAACCGCAAATGTTTGTTCATAGATAACCTCTCCAGACATGTTTAATAACTCTACCTCTACTTCAACCAGTACGACAGACTGAGTGCTTTGGTTCGTCAAAGAGGTCTCAATAACCAACTGATCAGATTGATACTGTGCAGCTCCAAGCAGTACATCAACGCCAGAGTCAGATAGCTGCATTACTGGTTTTTGGCTACCAAGTTGAATTACGCTGCCCACTTGTCGGTTAATCACAGGAATAGCCGCGACGGTTTTTACTGGGATAGACGGGTATCAGTTGACGCTTCAACTATGTATTGCCAAGTAAAATCATCATTCAGCTGTACTTGGCGCCCATCGGCAAGAGTGACTGTCTGCGCCGCGTAAATCATAGTGCTCGCAAGCAAGCATGAAAGTCCAATCGTCGTTTTCATATTTATTCCTTAACGTCGCCAGAAGGCAGGGAAGAAAAGCACCAGTAGAGTCAGTATCTCTAAGCGTCCCATTAACATTCCTAGGCTGAGGAGCCATTTAGCAGCGTCAGGTAGGGGAGCAAAGTTGCCAGTTGGTCCGATAATAGAACCCATCCCAGGCCCAACGTTTGCAACCGCAGTAATAGAGCCCGAAATACTGGTAATTGGGTCAAGGCCCATGGCACTCAGTCCCCCAGCAATCGCGATAATAGTGATAAAAAAAGTTAAGCCGAAAGCCACTACTGAACGCACGATATCATCATTGACCGGACGGTTATTGTAGCGTTGAACAAATACACCAGAAGGGTGAATTAGTTTCATCATCTGCTTGTTGAGTAGGGTTACAGCAATCTGAAAGCGGAACACTTTGATGCCGCCAGAGGTAGAACCGGAACAGGCGCCTGCCATCATTAAGAACGCAAATAGAGTGGTTGGCAGAGCTCCCCAAGCGGTGAAATCTTCAAGACCAAATCCGGTGGTAGTGACAACGGAGACGATGTTAAACATGGATACTCGCAGGGCATCGAGCACCGCGTAGCCATCTCGAATCACCAACCAGGCAGATATAATTAGACTGCTTATAAGAAATAAATAAGTGAATCCACGCACCTGAGCATCATTGAGCAGCTCATTCAAGCGACGTTTTCTGATGACGGCAACGAACAGTAAGAAGGGCAGTCCACCTAAAAACATAAACAAGGTCGCGACCCAATGAGCGCCATTTGAGAAGTGGTTCATTGAACCATCAGAAGTGGAGTAGCCACCCGTCGATAACGTGGTAAAGGCGTGGTTTATCGCTTCAAACAGATTCATGCCAGTCAGCAGGTAACCGACAATACACAGCCCGGTTAATGCTAAATAAACCGCGACGATATTCTTCGCTACCGTTTTGGCTCTTGGACTACTTTTATCTGACCAGTCTGACGATTCAGTATGGAACAGCTTCATACCACCGACGTTTAACATCGGCAGTACAGCTACGGCCATAACGATAAAGCCAATGCCTCCCAGCCACTGCAATATTGAACGCCACAGCAGGATACTTGGCGCCATATTGTCTAGCCCACTTAGCACCGTAGACCCAGTAGTAGTGATGCCTGACATGGTTTCAAAGTAAGCGTCTGTGAAACTGATGTGGTTGATAAATACGAACGGCAGAGCTGCAAACGCGCTGGCTATGGTCCACACCAGACTGGTGATAAGGAACATATCGCGCACACTGAGTTTAAAATCTTTGGTTCGGCCAATACTGAGACAGATAAAAGCGGCCAGATGAGTGATTAGAACCGCTTGACCAAATTCGAGAAAACCCGAAGTACCAGTGATGAAGGCGACTAAGGTGGGGACGTACATAAATAGGGCTAGTTTAGAAAGTACTAACCCTATTACAAAAAGTACGGGACGAAAGTTAACCATAACCCGAGCCTATAGGAAGAATGGACTTGGCTGGAATAGTGCTTCTACGTCTGGTACGTACTTCTTATCAACGAGGAACATCACTACGTGATCATCCTGTTCGATAACCGTACGGTCATGGGCAATGAGTACCTCTTCACCACGGACGATTGCGCCGATAGTGGTACCCGGTGGTAGTTTGATGTCGCCAATCGCTCGGCCAACCACCTTGGACGTGGTTTCATCGCCGTGGGCGATTGCTTCGATTGCTTCAGCGGCTCCACGACGTAGTGAAGATACGTTGACAATATCTGCTCGACGCACGTGGGTTAGCAGTGCTGATATTGTGGCCTGCTGTGGCGAGATCGCAACGTCGATAACACCGCCTTGTACAAGGTCAACATAGGCACCGCGTTGGATCAACACCATTACCTTCTTTGCTCCCATACGTTTGGCGAGCATGGCTGACATAATGTTGGTTTCATCTTCGTTGGTTAGAGCAATAAATACATCAACCTGATCGATGTTCTCTTCAGCTAGCAACTCTTGGTCGGCAGCATCGCCACAGAAAACAATGGTGTTCTCTAGTTCTTCAGACAGCGTTTCAGCTCGCTGATAGCTTCGTTCAATAAGTTTGACGCTGTAGGACTGCTCAAGACGACGCGCTAGGCTGGCACCGATGTTACCCCCACCGACGATCATGATGCGACGATAAGGTTTTTCAAGACGTTGCAGTTCACTCATGACTGAGCGGATATGATTGCTGGCGGCGACAAAGAACACTTCATCATCAGCCTCGATAATGGTTGTACCCTGAGGTCTGATAGGTCGACCTTGACGGAAAATCGCCGCTACACGAGTATCGATATGCGGCATGTGTTCACGCAATGCCGACAGCGCGTTACCCACTAATGGGCCTCCGTAATAGGCTTTCACCGCAACCAGGCTGACTTTCTGTTCTGTGAAGCTCACAACCTGTAAAGCTCCTGGATACTGGATCAAGCGTTCAATGTAACTGGTGACGAGTTCTTCAGGTGCAATTAAATGATCGACGGGTACGGCGCCAGATTGGAATAGTGCTTCTTTTTCAGCGAGGTATTCTGGTGAACGAATACGAGCGATACGGTTTGGTGTATTAAACAGAGAAAAAGCCACCTGACAAGCGGCCATGTTAGTTTCATCCATGTTGGTTACTGCAACCAACATATCAGCATCTTGTGCACCGGCTTCGCGCAGTACGTCTGGGTGACTTGCGTGACCATTAACCACACGGAGATCGTATTTGTCTTGAAGCTCACGCAGACGATCTGAGTCTCTATCGACGATGGTTATGTCGTTGTTCTCACCGACAAGGTTTTCTGCCAACGTGCCGCCAACTTGACCCGCACCAAGAATGATGATTTTCATACCGTTTTCTCGTTTAACTACTTAAAAAGGCGACAGGGTTGCTGCCGTCCTATCACTTACGCGTTCTTAGTTAGGATGGCGTAATAGAAGCCATCCATAGACTCTTCACCTGGTAAAATCTGACGTCCAGGGTTACTCACATCTGAACCTTGCAACTGAGCGTCTGAAGTGCGAGCTAGGAAAGCTTTCACCTGCTCCTTGTTCTCTTGAGGTGTGATTGAACAGGTTGCATACACTAGAGTGCCGCCCGGCTTCAGTTGTTGCCACATTGCATCAAGGATTTCGCTTTGTAGCTCGGCCAAGGCGGCAATGTCGTCAGCTCGGCGTAACCACTTGATATCAGGGTGACGACGAATAACGCCAGTCGCAGAACAAGGTGCATCGAGTAGAATGCGATCAAATTGCTCACCTTGCCACCAATCTTGCGGATTTCGTGCGTCACCGCAAATCACTTTGGCTTTGAGGTTCAAACGCTGCAAGTTATCGTGAACGCGCTTCAAACGTGTATCGTCGCAATCAATGGCAACCACTTCACAACCCTGAGTGCGTTCCAGAATGTGTGCTGTTTTACCGCCAGGGGCCGCACAACAGTCTAAGATCAATTCGCCATCTTGCGGTGTTAGGTAGTTAATCGATAACTGCGCGGCCGCATCCTGAACGGACACCCAACCTTTTTCAAAGCCAGGCAGTTTTGTCACGTCACATGGCGCGGCCAATTTTACGGCGTCTTTGGCTTCACTATGAATCGTGTTATCAATGTTTTCATTTTTAAGTAATTCAAGGTATTCATCACGCGAGTGGTGCTGGTGGTTAACACGTAGCCACATTGGTGCTTTGTTGTTGTTCGCTTCAACAATCTCTTGCCACTGCTCTGGATAGCTCTCTTGAAGTAACTTCAGTAGCCAACTTGGATGACCATATTTGCCAGCATTGTGACTCACCGCTATTGCGTCTAACTCTTGCTGATGACGCTGATAATTACGTAAAACTGCGTTGATCAAGCCGCGTAGACGTGGGCCTTTAAGAGTGTTTGTTCCCTCTACCGTTTCACCTACCGCCGCATGCGCGGGAATACGCATAAAGCTAAGTTGGTAGATACCGACCAGAATCAGGTGGTGAAAGACACGTTGTTTACCTTTGAGTGGCTTATCCATCAACTCGTTGGCAATGGATTCCAAGCGTGGGAGGTAACGTAGTGCACCATAACAAATCTCTTGTAATAGTGCGTGGTCACGAGGCTTGATAGTTTGTTGAGCCGCAGGGAGTGCGCTCGAAAGAGAGTGACCTTTGTCGACCACTTGGAATAGGACGTTGGCTGCAGCAGCGCGAACATTCATGTTGAGTACCTTAATGGTGCGAGAGCATCTCTGCTCTCGAAAAGTTCGTAATAGTGAGCCCAATGATAATGACTGGGCTCGAATGGGGACTAGCTAAGTACGCTACCCACTTCAAACCAGTTTGCACGAGAGTTAAGAATATCTTGTACTGGCATGGCTTTTTTACCCGGTATCTGTAGCTGTTCTAGGACAAGTACACCTTTGCCAGTCGCGACATAGATACCAGACTTGTCTGCTTGCAAAATTGTGCCCGCAGGTTTCGCTGAAGTTTGCTCTTCAACACGGCTTTGCCAAACTTTGATGCTATTTTCAGCGGCATCAAAGTGGCTCATTGGCCAAGGATTGAACGCACGGACGCAACGCTCGATGTGTTGAGCCTCATCATTCCAGTTGATACGAGCTTCTTCTTTGCTGAGTTTTTTCGCGTAGTTTGCCAGTTCATCGTCTTGCTTTTCTGCCACAGCCGTACCATTCGCGATATCTGTTAGGCATTCCACCAAAGCTTGAGGACCAAGTTCTGCCAACTTCTCGTACATTGATGCGCTGGTATCGTTAGCCTCAATAGGTAGAGTGGCAATTTTTAGCATATCGCCAGTATCAAGGCCGATATCCATTTGCATGATGGTCACGCCAGTCTCTTTGTCACCCGCCCAAATAGAACGTTGAATCGGAGCCGCACCACGCCAGCGTGGAAGAATTGAACCGTGAACGTTAATACAACCGAGTTTTGGTGTATCGAGTACCGCTTGAGGCAGAAGTAGACCGTAAGCAACCACAACCATGAGATCGGCATTCAGTTCTGCCAATTCTTGTTTCGCCTCATCTGATTTGAAGTTTTCTGGCTGATATACCGGAATGTTATGCTCAAGAGCGATATTTTTAACTGGGCTTGCTGTCAGCTTCTTACCTCGACCCGCTGGGCGATCTGGTTGAGTGTAAACAGCAATGATCTCGTGCTCCGAAGACAACAACGCCGCCAAGTGACGGGCGGCGAAATCCGGAGTACCAGCAAAAACAATTTTTAAAGGTTTGCTCAAGGTACCTTCCTTCTATTAGTTAGCGATTAAGCGTTCGTATTTTTCTCGTTGAAGCGTTTAATTTTCGCAAGCTTGTCTTGGATGCGTTTACGCTTTAGAGGCGAAAGATAATCAACAAAAAGTTTGCCTTCTAAGTGGTCCAACTCATGCTGAACACAAATAGCTAATAGATCGTCAGCTTCAAAAGTGAATTCTTCGCCATCACGATTAAGTGCTTTTACCGTTACTTCAGCTGCTCGTGGCACAAGTGCACGTGCGCCAGGAACCGATAGACAGCCTTCTTCAATGCCATCTTCACCGCGTTTTTCGATGATTTCTGGGTTGATCAGAACCATAGGTTCGTCACGGGTATCGGAAACATCGATAACAACGATACGTTGGTGGAAATCTACTTGGGTTGCAGCCAAGCCGATACCTTCTTCGTCGTACATGGTTTCAATCATGTCATCAACGAACTTTTGAATCTCAGGTGTCACTGCTTCTACGGGCTTTGCCACTGTGCGCAGGCGATCATCTGGGAATGTTAATACTTGTAATACAGACATATACACTCGAATGTTGAACTGTGCCAAATCAGGATAAACCTTGTTGGCTCAATTCTAGACATTTTACATCTCAAATGACAGCATCAATGCGGCTTTTTGAGTCGCTTCTTGTTCATGAAGCTAGAGATGTCGATGACACAACCACGCAACTAGAGCTGCTAATTGTGGTGGATTTGTTAAGTGATTGAGTGCTTGATGCATATTTACGGGGTAGGAAATCTTTAAACTTCAAGCTGCCTACGTACCCCTAAGGCAAGCTTGTAAAACATCAAGGAATAACAGTGGTATCTGATGAAGAACTCAGTGCTTGGTTGTCACTGTATTTTACTCCCGGAATTGGCTCTAAGAGCTTTACTCGCTTATTGGAATACGATTCTCCCATCAATATCGTTACCTCTAAAGCGACCGCATTGTTAACTCTAGGAATGAACGACAGGCAGGTTGACTATCTTCACCATCGCGCACGGAAAGACGTAGAGCAGTGTTTGGGTTGGAAGGCACAGATGGGCAATAACCACATCGTCACATTACTTGATCAAGGTTATCCCGAACTTTTAAAACAGGCTTCAGGTTCACCCGCAATTTTATTTGTTAAAGGGAGTGTTGAGAGCTTGTCGCAACCTCAAATAGCGATAGTGGGCAGTCGATCCGCCAGTCATGAAGGGCTTAATACGGCTCGTCAATTTGCCAAGCATTTGGTGAAGCAGGGTTTAGCTGTGACCAGTGGGCTAGCGCTTGGGGTAGATGGATACGCACATGATGGTGCACTACAGGGGGGCGGACAAACTCTTGCCGTTCTAGGGTGTGGTTTACAGACCGTTTATCCTACACGCCACCGTGATTTGGCGGGTCGAATTCTTGATGCTGGAGGCGCGCTTGTTTCTGAATTGCATCCTCATGCCAAACCAAAGTCGGCACACTTTCCGCGTCGTAACAGAATAATTAGTGGTCTTTCTGTTGGTGTTTTGGTTGTCGAGGCGGCGGAAAAGAGTGGTTCCCTTATTACTGCTCGTTACGCTCTTGAACAAGGGCGAGAAGTGTTTGCCTTGCCAGGTTCAATTCACAATGTGAACGCGAGGGGATGTAACCTTCTGATTAAACAGGGGGCTTGCTTGGTATTAACGGTGGATGACATTGTGAGTGAAGTAGAAACGCTTTTGCAGTGGTCTAACAAAAGTGAGCCTCCGATTCAAAATGAGCTATTCAATGAAATTGGTGGTAAAGAACAATTGCCATTTTCTCAGCTGTTAGCTAACGTAGGAAGTAAGGCTACACCAGTTGATATTCTTGCAAACAGGACCAATATACCTGTGCAGGAAGTCATGATGCAGCTCTTGGAGCTTGAGCTCTCAGGGCATGTTGTTGCAGTTAGTGGTGGCTATATTCTTAAGGGGAGGGGCTAGCTATGATGATGGATATCCTAATGTATCTATTCGAGACCTACATCCATAGCGATGCAGATTTACAGGTTAATCAAGATGAGCTAGAAGAAGAGCTTCTTCGCGCTGGTTTTCATCAAAAAGACATATACAAAGCTCTCGTCTGGCTAGAAGAGTTAGCAGCACTGCAGCAAAGTGAAACTCACTCGGCGATTTCAGTGTGTAGCACTTCAAACTCAACTCGTATTTATACGGCTAAAGAGTGTGAACGTCTTAGCCTTGAATGTCGTGGTTTTTTAACCTTTTTAGAGCAGGTTAATGTGTTGACGACAGAAACTCGTGAAATGGTTGTCGACCGTATTATGGGTTTAGAAACCGATGAGTTTGAGTTAGACGATCTGAAATGGATTGTGTTGATGGTGCTATTTAATGTGCCAGGTAATGAAAACGCTTATACGCTTATGGAAGAGCTGTTGTATACCAAAGAGCAAGGTATTCTGCATTAATCTTCAAGAGTAGATATGAGTAACAAAATAGATCATCAGCTGTTCTCTGCCCATGAACATGCGTTAGAGCATCAAGCATGTCCTAAGTGTCAGGAACAGCACCGTGAGGGTGAACTTCAGCTTCGTCATGGTAGGCATGGTCCTTTTCTCGGTTGCAACCAGTATCCGGCCTGCGACTACATTAAGCCATTGCATCAAAATGATGGCCATATCGTTAAAGAGTTAGGTGTAGCGTGCCCAGAGTGCGGTAATGAACTGGTTTTGCGTCAGGGTCGCTATGGCATGTTCATTGGATGCAGTCACTATCCCCAGTGCCAACATATTGAGTCGCTCGAAAAGCCAAAACAAGAGCAAACGCCACAAACGTACACTTGTCCTGAATGCCATAAAGGACAGCTTGTCGAACGTAAAACGCGCTTTGGCAAACTCTTTTATGCTTGTGACAACTATCCAAAATGCAAGTTTGCCGTGAATCAACCCCCAGTTGCAGGCAGTTGCGAGCAATGTGGTTATCCACTATTAGTCGAGAAGAAACTCGCCAGTGGCAATAAGCGCCAGTGCGCAAATCGGAAATGTCATCACACCCAATCAGAGCAATAAAAAACGGCGCATAAAGCGCCGTTTTTGCTTCTTATTCTCTATTCCGTGAAGTGCTCGGCAAATTCATGCACCGCAGGAAAAGCTTGCTTATCAAGCAGGTTGGCCAGTGCACATAATTTGCGCTGAAGCTCACCGTTGTAGTCTCCACAGACATTGATATGTCCCATCTTGCGTCCTGCACGTTTCTCTTTGCCGTACCAGTGGATATGACACCCATCCATCGCAAGCACTTCTGTTGGTAATGTATCTTCACCTAAGATGTTGATCATTGAGGTCGAACGGATCAGTTTTGTACTGCCAAGTGGTAAGCCACACACTGCACGTAGATGGTTTTCAAACTGACAGGTTTCTGCACCTTGCTGAGTCCAGTGACCTGAGTTGTGTACTCGTGGGGCGATTTCATTGACCAGCAGGGTGCCGTCGACATCAAAAAACTCCAGCGCTAATACACCCACATACTCGAGTCGCTCTGCGATCGCAGTAAACATCGCCTTTGCTTGTTCTTGCAGTTCAGTATCTGCAATCGCGGTTGAGAGAGTCAGCACGCCGTCTGTGTGGATGTTCTCTGCGAGTGGGTAGACGGCGATTGAACCATCTTTACCACGAGCACCAACCAAAGAGACTTCTCGGTTGAAAGGAACAAACTGTTCTGCAACGATCGCTTGTGTAGGCGTTGCCGCAATGCAATCAGCCATCTCAGTCCAGATTTGCTCTACTTGAGCCATCTCTTTCAAACGCCATTGACCTTTGCCATCATAGCCACCTAGCGCACTCTTGAGCACCATTGGAATACCGACATGGTCGATAGCCTGATCGAAATCTTCGCGCGTCTCGATCACATAATACTTAGCATTGCGAACATCCGCTTGATCGAGAAGCGACTTTTCAAGTCGACGATCGCCGCCAGCTTTAATCGCTTGTGTTGATGGGAGAAACTTTCCGCTTTGCTCGCAGATCTCAAGAATAGGATGTGGAATATGTTCAAACTCTGCGGTGATGACATCCGCTTTTTCGATCGCATTTTCCAACCCGTGGCCAATAACAGCTTGTGTTAGTGGGTGAACAATATTTTCACTACCGACATCGTAGGCAGAGATCTCAATGTTAAGAGGTGCACCAGCAAGTGACATCATTCGCGCCAGTTGGCCTGCGCCTAACACTAAAACATGCATCGACTTAATCCTCTGCTGGATTTGGGTTTGCTAGAACGGTTTCAGTTTGCTCACGACGGAAAGCTTCCACTTTCGCCATGATTTCTTCATCGTGAGTACCTAGGATTTGAGCAGCGAGAATGCCTGCGTTTGCTGCGCCAGCCTCACCAATAGCAAGAGTACCAACGGCAATCCCTTTCGGCATCTGAACGATGGAGTACAGTGAATCCAATCCACTCAGTGCACGAGACTGAACGGGTACACCCAGTACAGGTAGAGATGTAAAGGCTGCCGCCATACCTGGTAGATGTGCTGCGCCACCTGCGCCAGCAATAATCACTTTTAGCCCACGTTGCTTTGCGGTGGTTGCGTAATCTGCAAGAAGCTGAGGGGTACGGTGCGCTGACACAACTTTGGTTTCGTACTCAACGCCAAACTTGTCTAGCATTTCTGCGGCTAGCTTCATTGTTGGCCAATCTGATTTTGAACCCATGATGATACCGACTTTCATCTCAAACTCCTTCAAAGCACATAGAATAGTGAGCAAATAATTTGAGCGCATTATACGGGGATTTTCGATCGAAGCAAACGTTTGCGTTGGGTTTGAAAGCGACGCCTATGAATTTGTCGACAAATAGCTTTAGTGTGTGGTTGCGAATATTTGTACACTTGTGCGGATTGATGATTAATAGGAAGTGATTTGGTGGATAACTTTGATAAGGCGCTCAGCGCTTTGCGTAATGGTGAAGTCATCGCTTACCCAACCGAAGGCGTGTTTGGGGTCGGATGCGATCCCGATAATCCTCAAGCCATTGATAAGCTACTAAAACTCAAACAGAGACCAAAGGACAAAGGGCTGATTCTCATCGCAGCAAGTTACCAGCAGTTGCTGCCTTATATTGATGAATCTCAGTTGACGCCAAAGCAGTTAGAGCAAGTAAAGCAAAGTTGGCCCGGACCGGTAACTTGGATCATGCCTTGTAGCGATAAAGTCTCTGTCTGGGTTTGCGGTCAATATAATTCGATTGCAGTTCGTGTGAGTGATCATCCTTTGGTACAAAAGATGTGTAATGCATTTGGAAAGCCGTTAACCTCTACCAGCGCGAACTTGACCGGTCAGCCACCTTGTATGACGACTGATGAAGTCTACCAGCAATTGGGTAGCCAATTGGTTGCTGTCTTGGAGGGGGAAACAGGGGGGCGTAATAAACCCAGTGAGATTCGCGATGCTAAAACCTCACAAGTATTAAGACAGGGATAACCCTGCAGTTAAGGAAGTCGTATGTCAGCCATAGATAAACTAGCGGTTAAGCAGTTTTTAATGAAACTTCAGGATTCAATTTGTCAGCAATTGGAAGAGGCTGATGGACAAGCGGTGTTTGTCGAAGATGAATGGCACCGTGAACCTGGAGAGAAATTGGGCGGGGGCGGCCGTACTCGTGTCATGAAAGATGGTGCGGTATTTGAGCAAGGTGGAGTTAACTTCTCCCATGTTGAAGGGAAAGAGATGCCGGCCTCAGCAACAGCGCATCGTCCTGAACTGGCTGGGCGTCGTTTTGAAGCGATGGGGGTCTCTTTGGTTATGCACCCGAATAACCCTTATGTACCAACCTCTCACGCTAATGTACGTTTTTTTATTGCCGAGAAAGAGGGTGAAGACCCTATCTGGTGGTTCGGTGGTGGTTTCGATTTAACGCCATTCTACCCATTCGAAGAAGATGCTCAGTACTGGCACAATACGGCTAAGGAAGTGTGTGCCCCATTCGGTAGCGAAGTTTATCCAGAACATAAAGCTTGGTGTGACCGATATTTCTATCTCCCTCATCGCGATGAAACTCGTGGTGTTGGCGGCTTGTTCTTTGATGATCTCAACCATTGGGAATTCGACAAGTGCTTTGATTACATCAAGGCGGTAGGTGAAGGTTATACTCAAGCTTATTTGCCTATTATCGAGCGTCGTAAAGAGACTGCATACGGCGAGCGTGAACGTCAGTTCCAGTTATATCGCCGAGGTCGCTATGTTGAGTTTAACCTAGTGTTTGACCGTGGCACTCTATTTGGCCTACAGAGTGGTGGCCGGACTGAGTCGATCCTAATGTCGATGCCTCCGCTTGCGCGTTGGGAGTATGCTTATCAAGTTGAACCTAACTCACCGGAAGCGGAGCTCTATGATCATTACCTTAAACCAAGAGAGTGGTAAGGCTTTCTTCCTTATATAGATAGTGATAGGGTCAACTTAACTTAGTTGACCCTTTTTATTTCTGCAGGTAAGGATATGACACAGCAAATAGATCGCTATGCCGTTTTTGGTAATCCCATTGGACACAGTAAATCACCATTTATTCACACTCTATTTGCCCGCCAGACTAACCAGTCTCTTACTTACACAGCAGAGCTTGCGCCTGTTGGTGAATTTAACAGTGCCGCAAAGATGTTTTTTTCTACTGGCGGCAAAGGGTGCAATGTGACAGTGCCGTTCAAAGAAGATGCTTACCAATTCGCGACACGACTGACTGAGCGAGCGAAACTCGCTGGTGCGGTCAATACCTTAAAGAAGCTGGATGATGGTGAAATCATTGGTGACAACACCGATGGGGAAGGGCTGGTACAAGATCTGTTGCAACACCAAGTGCCGCTGAAAGGTGCGCGAATACTTATCATTGGTGCTGGTGGCGCAGCGAGAGGGGTAATAAAGCCATTACTTGATCAACAACCAAGTGAAATCGTTATTACCAACCGAACATTCTCCAAGGCGTTGCAGCTTGAAGAGATGTTTTCTCCATATGGACGAGTCCATTCCGTAGCAATGTCAGAGATAAATGATGGCTTTGATGTGGTGATTAACTCTACGTCGGCGAGTCTAAGTGGTGAACTTCCTGAAATCTCTCCTGATATATTTACTAAGCACACGCATGTCTACGACATGATGTACAGTGCGGGCAACACAGCGTTTAATCAATGGGCTATAGATAATAAGGTAGCCGTTGCCTACGATGGCTTGGGTATGTTGGTTGGTCAGGCCGCAGAAAGCTTTATGTTGTGGCGTGGACTTCGACCAGGAACCAAACAAATTCTGCGCGAACTGCGTAAGAATCTAGAAGGAATGTAAAATTGAATCAGTCGATCCTATTTCCAGATCTACGGTCTTGGGATGAGCAACATAAAGAGATGACGTTCCCTGCTCAGCTGGCTGGGGCACTCATTGAATGTGTCATTACTCAGGCTGAATTGGAAAAATTATCCGGACAAACCATCAACAATGCTCAACAAGCCCTAGACCTCTTTACTCAATATCGTTTTGATCTAGAGGAACTTGCCGAGCAACTTATCGAAGATGAAGAGTTCAACGCTGATGGAAAAGTAGAGGTAACTAATTAAGGTCTTCTACCTGATGTAGGTAGTCCTCTTTGTTCTGTACATAGTTATCAGCAGACTTTTGCAAGAAAGCACGCTCGGCATCATTAAGAGGGCGTGCTTGTTTGATTGGGCTGCCTACATAAAGATAACCGCTTTGCAAAACCTTTCCGGGTGGAACCAGACTGCCTGCTCCTATCATTACCTCATCTTCTATTACAACACCATCCAGTACGATTGCGCCCATACCAACTAAAACACGGTCTTTGATGGTACAGCCATGAAGCATCACCTTGTGACCTATGGTTACGTCATTGCCAATAATAAGAGGGTAGCCTTCTGGGTTGGCTGCGTTCTTATGGGTAACATGAAGTACGCTTCCATCTTGGATATTAGTACGTTCGCCAATATGGATATGGTTAACGTCTCCGCGAGCGGCCACCAAAGGCCAAACGCTAGAGTCATCGCCAATTTGAATGTCGCCAACTAAAATAGAACTACTATCTATATAGACGCGTTGGCCGATTTGGGGCTTGATACCTTTATAACTGCGCAGAGAGCTCATTTTATCTCCTAGTAAGAAGGGGGAATTTGCCAATATTGGCGTAGAAAAGTGACAAAAACAGATGGTTTTGAATAGAAAATACCCAAACAGCAAAAAAATCAAAAAAAACTCAAAAAAGCACTTGCCAATGTGATGGCGATCTCTATAATGCCCCCTCGCTGACACGGGTACAGTTCGAAGCTAAGGTTTCGAAAGAATGAAAGCCCAGTTAGCAGGTCGCTTAGCCAAGTGGAAACACTTGAAAAAAGTTTGAAAAAAGTGGTTGACACTAAACTTTATCTCGCTAAAATGACCGCCTCTTCCGAAGTGATGTTGGTCACAAAGAAGGGAAGCTCTTTAACAATATAAACCTATCAATCTGTGTGGGCACTCGTTGATGATAATCCAATTAGAAATTTCTCTAAATAAAAGAGGGGTTTCAAATTAGGTTTCAATGAAACGAAGTGACCAAACGAGACTTCTTTTGGAAACATCAGAGGACTTGGCACAGTCAATTCATTATCGTTCTGTTGGAACGATAATAGCTTTAAAATTACATGTTTATGTTTTCATAAATATCAGTTTTGAAGTCAGTATTCATTGAGCCGAACAAAATCTTAAATTGAAGAGTTTGATCATGGCTCAGATTGAACGCTGGCGGCAGGCCTAACACATGCAAGTCGAGCGGAAACGAGTTAACTGAACCTTCGGGGAACGTTAACGGCGTCGAGCGGCGGACGGGTGAGTAATGCCTGGGAAATTGCCCTGATGTGGGGGATAACCATTGGAAACGATGGCTAATACCGCATAATAGCCCGGTTCTTCGGAATTGGTCTCAAAGAGGGGGACCTTTTAGGCCTCTCGCGTCAGGATATGCCCAGGTGGGATTAGCTAGTTGGTGAGGTAATGGCTCACCAAGGCGACGATCCCTAGCTGGTCTGAGAGGATGATCAGCCACACTGGAACTGAGACACGGTCCAGACTCCTACGGGAGGCAGCAGTGGGGAATATTGCACAATGGGCGCAAGCCTGATGCAGCCATGCCGCGTGTATGAAGAAGGCCTTCGGGTTGTAAAGTACTTTCAGC
>NZ_QEWN01000113.1 GCF_006124995.1 Vibrio sp. Hep-1b-8 | reverse complement strand
GTTCCCCGAAGGTTCAGTTAACTCGTTTCCGCTCGACTTGCATGTGTTAGGCCTGCCGCCAGCGTTCAATCTGAGCCATGATCAAACTCTTCAATTTAAGATTTTGTTCGGCTCAATGAATACTGAACATTACATAAGTAATGTTTGAATTGACTGTGCTCTTATTGGTCTTTACTTTTGAAAAAGTAAAACAAAACAGCTCAAGGCTGTTGCCCAATTCGAATGGTCACTTCGTTTCATTGAAACCTAATTTGAAACCCCTCTTTATTTAGAGAAATTTCTAATTGGATTATCATCAACGAGTGCCCACACAGATTGATAGGTCTATATTTTTAAAGAGCTTCTCTTCTGCGTGATTTGTATCACTCGGAAGAGGCGGCCATTCTAGCGATTTAAGTTTTAGTGTCAACCACTTTTTTCAAACTTTTTTTTCAAGCAACTTGCTTGGCTAGTTAACCGTATCGACTTCGCTTGAACCCTTGTGAGCTCTTGCCCTGTCGACGAGGTGGCATTATAGAGATCGCGCTCACATTGGCAAGCGTTATTTTGAAAAAATTGCAAAAATAACATCTAAATGTCGTTTTTTCGCTCAAAGTTTTATTTATCCAACTTTACCCAAAATAAGCAAACATCATACTCACAGAGTTATCCACAATTGCTATTTTTTAGACAAAAGAAAAGGCCGCATTGCGACCTTTCTTCTTATATATAAGAGAGCAGATTAGATACCGGAACCATCTTGCTCATTACCATCATCTTCATGAAGTCCACATTCACGCTTTAAACCAAAGAAACGAGTTTCTTCTTCACTCATTCCTGGTTCCCATTTTTTCGTGGTATGGGTATCACCAACGGACAGATAACCTTCATCTCTTAGCGGGTGATATGGCAGACCATGTTCTTCTAGGTAGTAATGAACATCTTTATTAGTCCAGTCGATTACGGGTAGGAATTTAAACACACCATTTTGGATAGACAAGATCGGCAAGTTGGTACGTGACTTAGATTGCTCTCGGCGTAGGCCAGAGAACCAAGTTCCAACTTCTAGTTCATCCAACGCGCGACGCATTGGTTCGACTTTGTTTATCTTGTTGTATTTCTCTATTCCCTCTATACCTTGCTCCCACAGATTTCCGTAACGCGCTTCTTGCCAGTTTGGACTCTCTACTGCTCGATAAACTTTGAGATTTAAAGTCAACTGTTCACTTAACTGATCGATAAAGCGATACGTTTCGGGAAATAGATAGCCTGTATCGGTTAAGATGACTGGGATATCTGGGGACTGTTGAGTCACAAGGTGTAGCATCACAGCCGCTTGAACACCAAAACTTGAAGAGACCGCAAACTGACCTTCGAGGTTTTCTAATGCCCAAGCAACTCTTTGCTCAGCGGTTAGCTTCTCTAGCTCACCATTAATTTGTGCAAGACGGAGTATTTGCTCCGTCTTAGTTAATGAGAGCAGTTCTGCTAACTTCGGTTTGGAAGCGACAGAATCAAGCATGCAAGTCCCTCTTAGATACTTTGACTTCTTGGATGATGCCAGCACGGATAGCAAAATCACCAAATCCTTCGCCAGCTTCACGCTCTTTAGCCCAACGGCCTACGAGCTGATCAATCTCTTCTAGTATCTGTTTGTCTGTGATGTTCTCTTTATACATCTTCGGAATACGTGTACCTGCCCGGTTACCACCTAAGTGAAGGTTGTAACGGCCAGGTGCTTTACCAACCAGGCCTATCTCAGCCAACATTGCCCGGCCACAGCCATTTGGACAACCCGTAACACGAAGAATGATGTTGTCTTCTTCAGGTAAACCGTGTTTCTCAAGGATACCTTCTACGTCAGTAACAAACTGCGGAAGGAAACGTTCAGCTTCAGCCATCGCCAGTGGACAGGTTGGGAATGCGACACACGCCATTGAGTTTTTGCGCTGTTCACTCACGCTGTCATCAATTAAACCGTGCTCGCGGGCAATCTTCTCAATCTTAGCTTTCTGGCTCTTAGCCACACCAGCAACAATTAAGTTCTGGTTTGCCGTCATACGGAAATCACCTTTATGGATTTTGGCAATTTCAGCAACACCCGTTTTGAGTGGTTTTCCCGGGAAGTCCAGTAGACGGCCGTTTTCAATAAACAGTGCCAGATGGTGTTTACCATCGATACCTTCAACCCAACCGATGCGGTCACCACGATCAGTAAACTCGTATGGACGACTATCGCCAAACTTCACACCAGCTCGCTTCTCTACTTCTGCTTTAAATACATCAATACCAACACGGTCTAGTGTGTATTTAGTTTTTGCATTTTTACGGTTTGAACGGTTACCCCAGTCACGCTGAGTCGTTACTACCGCAGCGGCAACATCAAGTGTCTTTTCTAGTGGAACAAAACCAAAGTCATCGGCACGGCGAGCATAAGTAGAAGTGTCACCGTGAGTCATTGCCAGACCACCACCGACTAATACGTTAAAGCCCACCAGCTTACCGTTTTCACCAATCGCGACAAAGTTAAGGTCGTTCGCATGTACGTCGACATCATTTTGTGGCGGAATCACAACCGTTGTTTTGAACTTACGAGGAAGATAAGTCTTACCCAGGATTGGCTCGTCATCTTCTGTTGTTTCTACTTTCTCACCATCTAACCAGATTTCAGCATACGCTTTGGTTTTAGGAAGCAGGTGTTCACTGATCTTCTTCGCCCATTCATAAGCTTCTTGATGTAACTCAGACTCAATTGGGTTGGTGGTACATAGTACGTTACGGTTTACGTCACCCGCAGTCGCAATTGAATCAATCCCAATGCTGTTTAGAGTCTGGTGCATAAGCTTGATATTTGGCTTAAGCACACCGTGAAACTGGAACGTTTGACGTGTAGTCAGACGGATACTGCCGTAAAGCGAATGTTCGGTTGCAAACTTATCGATCGCTAGCCACTGCTTTGGCGTAATGATGCCACCTGGCATGCGCGCGCGTAGCATTACATTGTGCAATGGTTCGAGTTTTTGCTTAGCACGTTCATTTCGAATGTCGCGGTCATCTTGCTGGTACATTCCGTGGAAACGAATCAGCTGAAAGTTATCTGCTGTAAATCCACCAGTAATACGGTCCTGTAAATCTTGCTCGATTGTGCCACGTAAGAAATTACTTTGAGTTTTGAGGCGTTCGTTATCCGAAAGAGGTCCTAGAACTTCACCCAATACTTCCTGCTTATTACTCATTAGTACACATCCCTTTGGTAACGTTTTGCTTTACGTAAGTCGTTAATAAATTCTTCTGCATCATCACGAGACATCTTGCCTTGTTGCTCAGCAACAATTACCAATGCTTCGTGCACATCTTTTGCCATTCGAGTTGCGTCACCACAAACATAGATATAGGCACCATCTTGAATCCACTGCCAAACCTGCTCAGCATTTTCTAGGATGCGGTGTTGGACGTAGACCTTCTCTACTTGGTCACGGCTAAAAGCAACATCTAGACGATTAAGTAATCCAGATTTGAGGTACTTCTGCCACTCCACTTGATAGAGGAAGTCTTGAGTAAAGGTGCGGTCACCGAAGAATAACCAGTTCTTGCCTTCAGCATCGCGGTTATCTCGCTCTTGAATAAAGCTACGGAAAGGCGCAATACCAGTACCCGGACCAATCATAATGACGGGAGTGTTGTCATCTTGAGGCAATTTGAAGTTATTGTTGTTTTCAACAAACACTTTAACCTCCCCGCCCTCTTCCAGTCGCTGTGACAAGAAGCTTGAGGCACCGCCGTAGCGCTTATCGTCACCTTTATCATATTCAACAAGGCCAACGGTTAGATGAACTTCTTGGTCTACTTCTGCCTGACTCGAAGCGATTGAGTATAGGCGAGGGGTCAAACGACGCAGCAAACCAATCAGTTGATCTGCGGTTAACTTGGTTTTCTTTTCATCAAGAACATCAACGACCTGGGTATTTGTTGCGTATTCTCGCAATTGGTCTTTATCTTGAGCCAGTTTTTGTAGTTTTTTACTACCGGACAGTTCGGCGTACTTCGCGACCAGTTGTGGGTTAGATGCAGTGATCTCATATTTAGCCACCAGCGCACTATGAATTGACAGGCTTTCACCATCCACTTCAACGCTTTCCACCCCAGATAAACCCACTTTTGCTAAGATTGCGTTAGCGAGCTCAGAGCTGTTTTCAAACCATACCCCAAGCGCATCACCCGGTTGATATGTTAAGCCCGAGCCGTCCAAGTCGATTTCGATATGACGAACATCTTTCCCTGAATCACGGCCTGTAATTTTTTGGCTAGTCAGCAAAGTGGCAGTATAAGGTTTTTGCTTACTGTACTGAGAGTGTCCAGCAGCCTGAGCCACTGGAAGCTGGACTATATCCGCTTCTTGCCCAGAAGAGAGATCTTCTTTCACTGTCTCCAGCGCTTTAGCACGCCATTCAGACGCGGACGCTTCATAGTCAACATCACAATCAATTCGATCAATGAAAGCCGTCGCGCCTTGCTTCGCAAGGTAAGCGTCAAAATCTTTACCAGTTTGGCAGAAGAACTCATAGCTAGAGTCACCCAGACCAATCACACCATATTTCAGGTTCGCTAATTTAGGTGCTTTCTTAGACTGCAAAAACTCATGCAATTCAATCGCATTGTCCGGCGCTTCACCTTCACCATTCGTTGAAGCCACAATAATTACATGTGTTTCTTTGGCTAGGTTCTTACCTTTATAGTCACTGGCATCGAATAGCTCTGCTTCAATACCCAAGGCTTTTGCTTCTTGCTCTAGCGCTTCTGCAACACCTTTAGCATTGCCGGTTTGTGAAGCAAAAATAATTGATAGTTTGCCAGCAGGCTTTGCCGCTACAGCAGCAACGGCTTGGTTGATTGGTGCGGCAGCAGACACGGTCTGTGTTTGGGCCAATCCCCAGAAATATCCACTCACCCATGCCAACTGCTGAGAAGACAAGTCTGCAACGGTCTGTTGTAGCGAGTTCAGCTGTTGATCATTCAGAGGAGCTGCGATCGATGGTAGTTCTTGTGGCGTGTTTCCTTGAGAGGACACGTTCTTGTTTAAAGACATGGTCTCGACATCCCTATTCATTGCGTGATGATAGATTAACCACTCTCTTTAATAACAAGAAAGAATAGAAGTGAATGTTTTATAACTTTTTGAATTAAAGAATAGGGAGACAACAATCAACAAATGCTATTTTGCCTCTACGCGAACCTGTTTGAAACCTACCGCCATTGCTGACTTTGACGCTAGATCGAGGTCCATATAATGACACTCTTCACCGTGAGAGTCGGTCAAAAGAACAAAGCCACCACGAGCATGGCGAAATTCCACAATCCAGCTTCCTTCTTGCGCCGAAGGCTCGATAATGGCTTCTACTAACTGATGCTCGCGGTATAGATTTCGAAGTTCAGTGATAGTCATGAGATTCCTTTCTCTGGCTAAAAACATAATTCCTTCTTAAGCATGGCTAAAAACCGCGAAAGTTCTAAATGAAATGATGAGATATAATTAATAGGTATAAAAAAACGCCGCTTTAGAAACCGGCGTTTTAAAGAAATCAATTTGTGGTTTAGAACGAGAACTCTGCACCAGCGAAGAAGCCATTTGCGAATACAAACGGGTCGCCTTTAGTATTCGGGAACTCTTCAGACTCTAAATCAATCACACGGTAGCCACCGCGGAATGCTAGCGTATTTTCGCCTACAGGCATGCGGTACTGCATACCAGCCATCAAGTCAGTGCTCTTAATACCATCACTGTTACCGAAGTTCATCTCACCAATGACATCAAAGTTGGTGTTAGGAACCGTAATCTCAGCATAGCCGTACCAAGCCCAAATCATTTTATCGAACGTAGCGCGAGCGTTGTTCTCTGGGTTTATGTACTTAGTGCCACTCAGATCGCTGAACGTCATACCCGCATCAAAGTGCATCAAATCATGCTCCATAATACGGTAGTACAAAGTTAGATCCAGTTTATCAAACGCCGTGTAATCAGCATCAACACTGGTGTAACGAAGACGTGCATCAGGCACATATTTGATACCGTGTTCAACCGCTACATAAACACTTGGTGTTGTATCACCATCTCGAGTGACCTCGTTCACTTTAGTGTCTGTTAGCCACGCTTCAGCGCCAAACTTAGTTGTTAGAGAGGACTCAGCGAAAGCTGACGCAGAAACGACTGCCGCGATGGCGAATGCACTGGCGGTTTTAAAACCCATGGGATTAGTTCTCCAAGTATTCACTTCAGACAGCCCCGAATCGAGCTGCACATGGCTAGATAAGTATGATGTTCGTCAAATTCTAACATAGACATACCTCTAGCCAGTAAATATTTCTCAGTAGAGTCCTGTTATCGAGGCTGAACCACATAGTTCTTGAAGAACCAAACGCCAATAGCAATCACAATCAACCATGGAATGAGCTTGATCACTGCGCCAACCATTCCTAAAAGCACCATGACTGCCAGAGAAAAAGCAACTCCGACAAACACGGTAACCATAGTCACTCCAGTGACCAGTAATGTTGCTACAAATACCAAAATAAAGATTAGCTCAAACATATCAATCTCCTTTGTTGTTACTAACCTCTATTTCAGGATGCGTGCCAACCTTGACCAACATGCTAAGGCATTGAAAATATAGAAAAATAAAAAAGAGCGCTATTAAATAGCGCTCTTTTCTTCGATAGATAATGGTAATTTTCACCAACCCCGTTGGTAATTTTTACACATTCAACTCTTTTGGAATTTTCGCTAGTGCCGCTTCGACCACTTCTATGCCCGATCCTGGCTTATGAGCGTTTTCACTAATATGGCGGCGCCACTGACGAGCACCCGGCATGTTCTGGAACAAACCCAACATATGACGAGTAATATGACCTAAGTACGCCCCATTCGAAAGCTGCTGTTCAATGTATGGATACATTTCTTCCACAACCTGAGTACGCTTTTTAATTGGCTTATCTAATCCAAAGATCTGTTGATCGACCTCAGCTAAGATATAGGGATTCTGATATGCTTCACGCCCTACCATCACACCATCAAGATGCTGCAAGTGCTCTTTAGTCTCTTGCAGAGTTTTAACGCCACCATTCACAGCGATCACTAAATGAGAGAAGTCTTTCTTTAGTTGATATGCGCGTGGGTAGTCCAGTGGTGGGATCTCTCGGTTCTCTTTTGGACTAAGGCCAGAAAGCCAAGCTTTACGGGCATGGATAGTAAATTGCTCACAACCGCCTTTCTCTGAGACGATCGAAACAAAGTCTGTCAGGAATTCATACGAATCTTGATCATCAATACCAATACGGGTCTTTACTGTTACAGGTACATCAACCACATCACGCATAGCTGCAACACAGTCTGCCACCAACTGAGGCTCGCCCATTAGACAAGCACCAAAGCGGCCATTCTGTACACGGTCAGATGGACAGCCAACGTTTAAGTTAATCTCATCGTAGCCACGCTCTGCCGCCAGTTTAGCGCAAGTAGCCAAGTCCTTAGGATTTGAACCGCCTAATTGCAGGGCGACTGGATGCTCTTCCTGGTTATATGCTAGGAAGTCACCTTTACCATGAATAATTGCCCCCGTGGTGACCATCTCTGTATAAAGCAGAGTCTCGTTAGTCAACAAGCGGTGGAAGTAACGGCAGTGTCGATCCGTCCAATCGAGCATGGGTGCAATGGAAAAGCGGTTAGCCGCGTATTTACTAGTATTGTCAGGTTTCATAAGGTGAGTCTCGCTAAACAGTGAGCATCGTGGTCAAAACAGAATCCGCGATTATACACACAGAAGAGAAAACATTCAGGAAAAAAGCGGCAACCATATGCTTGTTCCCTTACTCGCTGAGTCCTTCGATATTGCTAAGAGGCAACCTAAGCAGGGAGAACGCATCTTCCCTTACAACGCGCGGAGCGTTACCGCAGGATTTCAGCGTGTATGCAATGAACTAGGCATCGAAGACTTGCGCTATCACGATATGAGAAGAGAAGGCGCGAGCCGACTATTTGAAAAAGGGTATTCAATTGAAGAAGTTGCTCAGGTGACGGGGCACAGAAACTTGAACGTGTTTTGGCAAGTTTATACTCAGCTCTACCCTTACCGACTTCACAACAAGAGCGATAGTAACAACCCATAACTCGTAAATAAAAAGAGAGCGAAACTAGGAACAATAATGTTAGTATCATCGGCCATTATTTATTTCATGATCCCCTTGGAGTCATAGGTTCATATGAAGTCTTACTTTGCTTGCTTAGAACAACTGAAACCTGAAAGAGCACCTTACAGCGGTTTAATAGCCTTGGATTTATTCGCTGGTTGCGGTGGTTTAGCTTTAGGCTTTGAAGCAGCAGGAATAGAAACTATTGGGTATGAACAAGATAAAGATGCTGTTGACACCTATAACGCTAATTTGAGTGGTAAGTGTCACCAAGTCACTTTAACAACGGATACACTTTTCCCATCAGCTGATCTTGTTATCGGTGGTCCACCATGCCAGCCATTTAGCGTGGGAGGAAAGCAGCAAGGCCTCAAAGACTCTAGAGACGGTTTCCCTATATTCCTTCACGCTGTTAAAACAGTAAAGCCCAAAATATGCCTGTTCGAAAATGTTAGAGGCATGATGTACAGAAATAGGGAGTATCTAAATGAAATCATTAGGGAGTTAGAACTACTGGGCTACACGGTGAGCTTTGAGCTTGTTAAAGCAGTAAACTACGAGGTACCTCAAAACCGTGAACGGCTAATAG
Source organism: Vibrio sp. Hep-1b-8 (assembly GCF_006124995.1). Taxonomy (GTDB): domain Bacteria; phylum Pseudomonadota; class Gammaproteobacteria; order Enterobacterales; family Vibrionaceae; genus Vibrio. The sequence continues at coordinate 80,635 of NZ_QEWN01000113.1, read as the reverse complement.
TAGTTGGACATGATGGTAATTATGAATTCCCAGACACCTTTAAATACAAGTATACAGCTGGAGATGCTTTATCAGATATTGCGCACGTTGTTTTACCTGAGCATAAATTTGTTACTCCAAACCAAGACGCTTACATAGCAAAGTATGAAAAGGCCTCAAAATGTAAGAATCCTCGCGATCTTCATATGGATAGGCCAGCTCGAACCGTTACCTGTAGGAACTTAGCTGGAGCAACAGGCGATATGCACCGCATAAGGCTTCCTGATGGCAGACGTAAACGTTTGAATGTAAGAGAAGGAGCTCGTTTACAAAGCTTCCCTGACTGGTTTGATTTTAAGGGCTCCGAAAGTTCACAGTTTCAACAGGTTGGAAATGCTGTTCCGCCACTAATGTCATATCATATCGCCAAAAGTATTGTTTCCTACTTGGATGGGCAACAGGTTAATTCCGCAGAGAAGCAGCTAATGCTTTTGTAGGTAGATTATGAAAAAAGACAAAGTGGCTGAAAAAAAATCCGAAGACATAAAGCAACTAATCTTGGAAGCCCTAGAGGTATTGAGTTCTGCTGGCGTAAAGCTAGATGATTATACAAAAAGAGGCTTAGAGAAAATTGCAATGTGTACTCTAGCTCTTTTTGATCTAACCCCAGGTAAAAGCTGGGGTGAGGCAAAGTCTTTCAAAGATGGTCACTCACTCAAGACAAGGGATATAATTAGGTTTATCAATAAACACTTTGAAGAAAGCATTAGTTTAGGTAGCTACGATGACATTCGAAGAAAGGATTTAGTTCGGCCGGTTGGAATGGGATTAGTGCTTAAAAGTGCTAACAACCCCAAGGCTGATACAAATGACGGCACAAGGGGATATGCAATACATGATGACTTTGGTGAACTAGCTAGATCATTTGGCACACCACAATGGGAAGCATCTGTTAACTCTTTCGAAGTGGATTACGAATATTTAGAACAACTTGAAGCGAAGCGCGAATCTACCAAACTACAAGTACAGGTAGCAGAAGGCTTGACAATAAAACTTGATGACGGCCCACATAACAAAATTCAGAAGGCTGTCATTGAAGAGTTCCTTCCTATCTTTGGTCATAACGCAAAAGTACTTTACGTGGGGGATACCTCTAATAAACAGATGCTCAAGTTTACAAATGAAATGGTAAAGTTAGGGCTTAATATTGAAGATCGGGGTATGCTGCCAGATATTATAGCTTACAGCGAGGAAAAGAATTGGTTATACCTCATAGAAGCAGTTCACTCATCAAATCCTTTAAACCCAGAAAGGTGCATTGAGCTAAGAAGAACAGTGCTGAATGACTGCAAAGCAGGAATTGTATTTGTGACTGCATTCCTAACGCGCAAGGACTTCTCTAGGTGGATAAGCGATATAGCATGGGAAACAGAAGTTTGGCTAGCTGATAAGCCAGAGCATATGATTCATTTTAATGGGGACAAGTTCTTAGGGCCGCACAATTCCCCCCCATATACAAGTAAATAATCCTTAGTCATAGTTTGAACCTCGCGTTTCAAGCCTCGTGAGCCTCTCATCCATCTTCTCCATCATCAAGCGTAACCACTTAACATCCGTTTTAAGGGTTACGCCGACACCTATACCACTAGATAGAGCGCTAACAACAGCGATAATCAAAGTTTGGTATTCAGCCATCACTTAAACTCATCTCGAATCATTTCCCATGCACCCAGCAGAATCGGCAACGTGGTACCAATAATACCACCGTATTGAACGCCCTCAGCAGTAACACTGGCTGTGAGCAGTTCTGGGTGACCAGTGACCAGCGCCACACTCGCACCAAGCAAAGCGATGAATTATTTCAGACAAGGTTTTATAACCCTGTCGTGAATAACTCCTTAACACGCGCGCACCTGCCCTAAACCCATAGACAGAATGACTAAATTCCTCAAATGACTTGTCCAAATCTAGCGCGTGCTCTCCTTCCCATTGAGTTCGGTCACCTTTAGACTCGCGAATATTCAGAGGGTTGTTATTGCGAACGCCGCGCGGCAGATCCTTTCTTAACTTCAACAATCCAGACATAGCGAACACGTGGAAAAATTCCTGAAGATATTTCTTTGAAAACTAATGAGATACCCAAAAGTGGCTCACTGACACCCAAGGGCTATCTAGACCTTAAGTTTTATGATATTGAAGTAAGTGCTGGTCATGGTGCTCTAATCGAGAAAGAAGAAGAATCTCAAGCGATGGTGTTTAGTGAAAAATTCATTAGGCAAGAGCTTGGATTCAACCCAAATAATATCTTCTTAATGCCGGTACGAGGTGACAGCATGAGCCCAACCCTTAAGAACCAAAGCATTGTGATGGTTAATCGTGTGGACGGCTTTTCCACTGATGGAATTTACGTGTTTAGGTTTGATGGTCGCTTGATGGTGAAAAGACTTCAGTTCCTACCCAATGGAATTAAGGTGGTGAGTGACAATCCATCATACGAACCTTGGGAACTAAGCAAAGAAGATGTTCACAGGGCAGACTTTGAAATCATTGGTGAAGTGGTTTGGTCAGGGCAGAGAATGTAAATAGTTAATCCTGTGAGATTACTTATGTAAGAGGAAAATATGAGAGCTGTATTTCAAGCAAAGGACGAAAAAGGTGTAACACTGTCATTTGAGAAAAATGATGGTTCATCGTTCGAGACAATTGGTTGTCTGATAGATGCGGGCACCGTTACCTTTTCAGCATTTACGGACGAACAATATGATATCCGTATAAACCAGACTGGAACGGGAATGATAGAGCTATACAAAAATGAAGAGAAAACTAAAGCGTCGATATGGTCTTTGGAGACACATAAGCCGTTAAAAGAAGTGGAATCGATTAATTTCAACACCGGTTCTAAATCTACAGCGTTTGTGGGGCCAGTGAGAATTTTGCAATAGTACTTATTTAGTACGTATGACTCGCTTTCGAGCCTTGCTATAGCTTAAAAGTGAGTCCAATCGAGCATGGGTGCAATGGAAAAGCGGTTAGCCGCGTATTTACTAGTGTTATCAGGTTTCATAAGGTGAGTCTCGCTATACAGTGAGCATCGTGGTCAAAACAGAATCCGCGATTATACACACAGAAGAGAAAACATTCAGGAAAAATGAGGGAATACTAAGGAATGACAATAAGCGGTTAAGTTCTCTATTGATAGATCATGTCCTTGTCTATCTACACCAGTTAAAGTGCATAAGAGCATGCCACCATGACGTAGTGATTGAATCAACACTGTGTCGAAATAAAAAAGGCCAACCCTTCGGTTAGCCAACATTTTTATAGTGTAAGACTGGGATACTCCAAGATCAATTCGTTGTCAGTGAACGTACAAACCGAGAAATAGTTAAAATACTGCACAAGCTCTCTACGGTCTGATTCAGTCATCGCTTCTTCCAATGCCACACTGGTTCGGTGTAACCCGTGTAGCCTATCGTTACTGATTTCAGCATGAATGCTATCGACCAACGTCCTTAAGTTTGATCTATCCATAAGTCTCAACCTAGCCTCTGTTGATGAATCAAAGCTGATATAAATATGTGAAACCATCACCATATTGTCAATACAATCAATAAAAAAATAAAACTAACGAGGTAGCGTGTTAATTTCTATCATCAATGGACTGCAATCTGGGCTGCAAATTGGTTTGTCGCGAAACCAGCTCTCTGAGCTGACTAAGGCACTGGAAGAATTTGATTTTGAGCGCGGTTTACAGATCTTGGACACAAGCCGGCAATGAGAAGTGAGTAAAATGCTGTAATTTGTATCGTTTTTATTGTAGATAATGTAACTTATGCCATTAAAGTCAGGCTACTACTATTCATCCTTCGAATAAGTAACCTGCTGACATAGCGAATTGATATTACCTACAGAGCGACGATAAACCGCAAGAAATGGTATATTATTAAAAATGTCCATTGGTAACGGTGATAAGTTTGGACCAGCAGTTAGTAAAGCAAATAGAAGATATATGTGCAGCCAGAGGCGTAAGGCTTACCGCCCAACGCAAAAGAGTGTTTGAGCTGATTTGCTCAAGTCCAAAGGCTGCAAGTGCTTATGAGCTTTTAGACGAGTTAAAAGTAAGTGAACCCCAGGCCAAACCACCTACTGTGTATCGAGCCTTGGACTTTTTGCTCGAACAGGGATTCATCCACCGTGTTGAATCAACCAACAGCTATATTCAATGCTGCTCCTGCAATGCCCATAAGCATCACTCGCATCTTTTGATTTGCGACAGATGCAGCAACGTTATTGAACTGCAAGATGATAGTTTGGTAGCCTTGCTAAAGAAGAATGCGGAAGTACATGGTTTTTCCATCAACAATCACGTTATTGAATCACATGGTATTTGTCAGTCATGTGCCTCTGACAAAGCGAAATAAGATATAGAAGAAGATTATGCGCGCTGAATTTGTAAACCCGTTTTTAGCTTCATTGATGAATGTTTTGAAAACGATGGCTTCACTGGAATTGAAGCCACAGAAACCTCGTGTCAAAAAAGATGAAATTGCACGTGGAGATGTTTCAGGTTTAATCGGGATGGTAGGCCCGCAAAGCCGCGGTTCTATGTCGATTACTTTCGATGAAAACCTCGCTCTTGAAATTATGCAGAATATGCTTGGTGAACGCCCTAATGGGCTGAACGATGAAGTGACAGACATGGTGGGTGAAATCACTAACATGGTAACGGGTGGTGCAAAACGTATCCTAGCCGAAAGTGGTTTTGATTTTGATATGGCGACGCCTGTCGTTGTCTCTGGTAAAGGCCACACCATCCGTCACAAGTGCGAAGGTTCTATCATTATCATGCCGTTCACTTCTCAATGGGGTAACGCATTTATTGAGATCTGTTTTGAATAACCCTTAACAGATAAACAAATAAAAAACGCTTCTCTAGAGAAGCGTTTTTTATTTATGCAATCACCTTACGGGCTTTTAATACTTGTAAGCAGTCATCAACCAGCTCATCAATTGACTTTTCACCTGCCCGAAGATCAATTTCTGGATTGAGTGGTGCTTCATACTCAGAATCGATACCAGTAAAATTAGTAATCTCCCCTGCACGCGCTTTTTTATACAGACCTTTAGGATCCCTTTGTTCACACACTTCCAATGAAGTATTGACGAACACTTCTAAAAACTCGCCCTCTGGCAGCATTTCACGTACCAACTGCCTCTCTGCGCGATGAGGAGAGATAAAAGCGGACAAGACGATCAAACCAGCATCCGCCATCAGCTTAGCCAATTCACCGATGCGACGGATGTTTTCACGGCGATCTTGCTCAGAGAACCCAAGATCACTACACAAACCATGACGAACATTGTCTCCATCTAACAAGTAAGTGTGATGCCCCAATTCAGCCAAACGCGTTTCTAGAGCACCTGCGACGGTCGACTTACCTGCGCCAGACAAGCCAGTAAACCAAAGCACAACGGGTTGCTGTCTTTTGAGTTTGGCGCGAAATTCTTTGTCAATCGAGTGATGATGCCAAACAACATTTTCGTCTTTAGTCGGTGTTTCCGTAGTCATAATTGAGTCCTTTTAAAACGGAAAGAAGAGTGGAATCAGCGTTAACACCAACACGGAGTAAACAATCGATAAAGGAATTCCCACTCGAACATAATCAGTAATTTTGTAATTTCCTACGCTATAAACCAAAAGGTTAGTTTGATAACCGTAGGGTGAAATAAAGCTCGCACTTGCACCAAACAACACCGCCATAATAAATGGCATAGGATCGACTCCGTAGCCCAAAGCCATACTGTAACCAATTGGAAATGCTAATGCGGCCGCAGCATTGTTAGTAACAAGCTCAGTTAAAATAAGAGTAAGCAAGTAAGTCGCAACCAAAGCACCAAAGACTCCCCACCCATTGAATCCTTCAATAAACATCTGACCCAAACTGACCGATAAACCGGATGACAACATCAGTTGTGCGATTGACAGTGCCGAACCAACGATCACAACAATATCGATGGGAAAGCGTCTACGCAATTCGGCAAGTTGGATGACGCCAGAAAAGAGCGCCGCTAAAAGAAAGACGGACAAACCTTTTATCAATGGAAACAAGTCAAGCAAAGCTAAGGATATGACACCAGCAAAACCCAATAACACACAAGTCGATTTATTCGTGTCTAGACGAGCACTTGAACCAAGCGCATTGATCAACACAAACTCTTTGCGATGGGCTTGTCGCTCTTGTTCAAAACGCTTACCAGGAACAAGTACTAAGGTATCCCCTGCATTTAGAGTGATATTCCCCAAGCCACCTTGCAAACGCTCGTGGCCACGACGAATAGCTACCACTACTGCATCAAATCGATCTCGAAAATGACTCGATTTCAGCGTCTTATTACAGAAACTGGCCGAAGAGCTGACAACGACTTCAACAAACCCTTGTCCATTAAGGTGGTGCTGACCAAATAGGGTTAAACCTTGAATCTCCTGTAAAGTGGCGACACTTTCGATATCACCACAAAACAACAATCGATCACGAGCTTGAAGGACAAAGTCTGGTTCGACCGAAGGCATAGTCTGACCATCACGAACCACTTCAGCCAAGAACAACTTACGTAACGCACGTAGGTTGTTTTCACTGATGCTCCGTCCTACTAACGGCGAACCAGGCTCGACACGCGCTTCTAAGAAATAAGGCAGCTCATCCTGTGTATGATCTTCATAATCAGGCAGAAAGTAACTCATGGGGATCAAGATCATCAAGCCACCAAGCAGCACAGACAAACCGATCAACGTGGGGGCAAAAAAACCTAAACTCGGCAAACCGGCATCTTCAACAAAGCTATTGATGATCAAGTTTGTGGATGTACCGATCAAAGTGAGCGTACCACCCAAAATCGCCGCATAAGAGAGAGGGATCAACAGCTTAGATGGGGCATGCTGCTGATTGCGCTTAATGGCACCAATCAGAGATACTACCACCGCGGTGTTATTGGTAAATGAAGAGAGTAACGCGGTTGAAATTCCAAGTTTTGCAACCACAGTGGCTAGACGACCATTAGACAATGAACGACTGACCCAACTCACCAAACGCGTTTTCTCCAATGCTGCTGAAGCCAAAATCAGCAGCACCAAAGTCAGTAGAGAAGAGTTAGTAAAATTCGTGGCAACATCACCGAGCTCAATCATTCCGCCAAGAAAAGCAATGAATGCTGCACCTGCGAAGATATAACTCGGTTTAATCCGCGTAGCCAACAGGCAGGTTACTATGCCTAATAATATTGCTAACACAAATCCTTGTTGCCACATATTACTTCCCTACCAGTAAGACGGTTACTTAAGTAACTGACTGATATCTTTTGATTCCCAGTGTGGGAAATGCTTGCGGATTAACGCGTTAAGTTCGATCTCAAATGCAGAGAAATCACCGACTTTCGTTTCCACCTGAGTCAAGCTTTCACGTACCAAGCCAGCACCAACTGTCACATTGGTTAAGCGGTCAATAATGATAAACCCACCAGTATCTTGGCATGAGGTGTAGCTATCGAGTGCCACTGACTCAGTCAGCGTCCATTCACACAAACCGATACCGTTGAGTGGTAATTCAACCGCACTATGGGTTGAAAGGTTATTGATGTCATACTGATGACGAATGGACTCAACACGACCCACTGTTTTCTTGCCAGCAATCTTGATGTCATACTCACGCCCCGGCTGAAGCGGTTGCTCTGTCATCCAAACCACATCAGCTAGGAGATGGTTACTCGATTCAATCTGCGCCTTTTCTAGAACAATTAGATCACCACGGCTAACATCAATTTCGTCTTCCAAAGTGAGCGTCACTGCCAGTCCAGCTTGTGCCTGCTCTAGGTCGCCATCAAAAGTCACAATACGAGCAACTTTCGATGTTTTGCCTGAAGGTAACGCCTTAACCTCATCACCAACGTTGATAGAACCTGACGCAATCGTGCCAGAGAAACCACGGAAATCTAGGTTTGGTCGATTCACGTACTGGACTGGGAAACGGAACTCACCAACGGCCTTATCACGATCAACGTTTACCGTTTCAAGGATCTCAAGCAAAGATGGACCTTCGAACCAACTCAAGTTCTCACTTGCATCTACAACATTGTCACCCTCTAAAGCCGACAGCGGTAAAATCTGAATATCGATTTCACCCTGTAGATTCTTAGAAAACTCCAAATATTCATCGCGGATCTGTTCAAATCGTTGCTGTGAGTAATCGACAAGATCCATTTTGTTCACGGCAACAACAAAGTGTTTTAAACCCAATAGATTTGAGATAAACGAATGACGACGAGTTTGATCCAACACACCTTTACGAGCGTCAATTAAGATCACCGCCAGATCACACGTTGATGCCCCTGTTGCCATATTGCGTGTGTACTGTTCATGCCCCGGAGTGTCGGCAATGATGAACTTACGTTTTTGAGTAGAGAAGTAACGGTACGCGACATCAATCGTGATCCCCTGCTCTCGCTCTGCCTGTAATCCATCGACCAACAACGCTAGATCAGGACGCTCGCCAGTTGTGCCCACACGTTGACTGTCGTTATGTACGGCCGCTAACTGATCTTCATAGATCTGCTTTGAGTCATGCAGTAATCGGCCGATTAAAGTACTTTTGCCATCATCTACTGATCCACAGGTAAGGAATCTAAGCAGTGATTTGTATTGATGCTGTGTAAGGTAACCTTCGATACCTAGCTCTTCTAATTGAGCTTCTACTACGCTGTTCATGTTTCTTTCCTTAGATCCTAAATTAGAAGTAGCCTTGACGTTTTTTCAGTTCCATCGATCCAGACTGATCGTGGTCGATCGCGCGGCCTTGACGTTCACTCGATGTTGCCACCAACATCTCTTCGATAATGCCAGTTAACGTATTCGCATCTGACTCAATCGCCCCCGTAAGCGGGTAGCAGCCAAGAGTACGGAAACGTACGCTCTTCTCTTCAATCACTTCTCCCGGCTCTAACTTCATACGATCATCATCCACCATGATCAGCATGCCATCACGCTCAACAACAGGACGCTTTTCTGCTAGATACAGCGGAACAATGTCGATGTTCTCCAAGTAGATGTATTGCCAGATATCCAGTTCAGTCCAGTTCGATAGCGGGAAGACACGAATGCTTTCACCTTTGTTGATCTGACCGTTGTAAGTACGCCATAACTCTGGACGTTGATTCTTTGGATCCCAAGTGTGGTTCTTATCGCGGAACGAATAGACACGCTCTTTAGCACGTGATTTCTCTTCATCTCGACGAGCTCCACCAAAAGCCGCATCAAAACCATATTTATTCAGAGCCTGTTTCAGGCCTTGTGTTTTCATAATATCGGTATGCTTAGATGAGCCGTGCGTAAACGGACTACATCCCATCGCTAAACCTTCAGGGTTCTTATGCACCAAAAGCTCAAAACCATACTTTTCAGCCGTACGATCACGAAACTCAATCATCTCTTTAAATTTCCAGTCGGTATCCACGTGCAGCAACGGGAACGGGATCTTTCCTGGGTAGAAAGCTTTGCGAGCGAGATGCAACATTACCGACGAATCTTTACCGATCGAGTACATCATCACTGGGTTATCAAACTCAGCCGCCACTTCACGGATGATATGAATACTCTCCGCTTCGAGTTGCTTGAGGTGGGTTAAACGTTCTTGGTCCATGTTAGTGCTTCCTTTACGGCTCAATACGAGCTTCTGACTAATCAAATAATGAGTTATGCGAATTGGCGCTGTTGTACGCTAGGCTGTGGAGTGAACCACGCCAGCTTGTCTGACAGTGACACCACTTCACCAATGACGATGAGAGACGGCGATTGCGCGTCTTTTGCAAGTTCAGCCAGTTGAGATAGCTGACCTTTGAATATTCTTTGGGTTGACTGAGTCCCACGCTCAATAATGGCGATTGGAGTCTCAGGGCTACGGCCGTGCTCAATCAACTGATGCTCAATATATTCAGACTTCATTAAGCCCATATAGATCACCAGCGTTTGGTTGCCGCGAGCCAACGTAGACCAGTCCATCTGGTCACTTTCTGCTTTCAAATGCCCGGTATAAACATAGCTGATTGAGCGTAATCTCTATGGGTTAACGGTATGCCCGCATAAGCTGTCGCACCCGCAGCGGCGGTAATACCAGGAACAACATGAAAAGAAACTCCAGCGTCCGCCAATACTTCAAGCTCTTCACCACCGCGACCAAAAATAAACGGATCACCGCCCTTGATGCGAGCGACACGGTGACCTTGTTTAGCAAAGTCCACCAATAGCTGATTGGTTTTTTCTTGAGGGACACTATGGTGGCCAGCGCGCTTACCAACACACACCGTAATCGTGTCACTAGGAAGGAGAGACATAATGTCTTCAGAAACAAGATAGTCGTATAGCACGACATCCGCTTGCTGTAAGAAACGCATTGCCTTCAGCGTTAGCAACTCTACGTCACCAGGGCCTGCACCGATAAGTGCCACTTCACCTTTACCGAGCACGCTGCGACCAAAAGTATTTAAAACCACCTGATTGCTACGCTGTGCACGTTGAGCGTTCAAAGGGAATTGAGAAACGGTTTCCTTGCGAGCCATAATGTCATCCTTCAATGTCTATGGAAGCATTATGTATCTGTATCTTTATTACCTGAAATTCTAAAATTTCATTTTTTATATCAATTTCTGATAAGAACGATAAACCGTACTATAGTCCCTTTATCGAATTTTGAGAGATTCTTTGCATAACACCAATACATAACCGCTCTAGATCACAATTAATTACCTAGTGAAACAATTGTTTCACTTCATTTTGTTAAATTAGACGGGTCTTATTTAACGCTATCGGAGCTTAAAAAATGAAAGCAGCAGTGAACCCCCTGTCTCTTGCAGTACTTGGTGGTATGTTGGCCATGGCTGGTCCAGTAATGGCAGATACGATCAAACTTCGTATTGTCGAAACGACTGATATTCACACTAACGTCATGGACTATGACTACTACAAAGACAAGCCATCGCAACAGATTGGTCTTACTCGCACTGCTACTCTGGTTAAACAAGCTCGTGCCGAAGTAGAAAATAGTGTACTTGTTGATAATGGTGACCTAATTCAAGGCAGCCCTATGGGAGACTATATGGCAGCGAAAGGCATTGAAAAAGGCGAGGTACACCCAGTATACAAAGCGATGAACCAGTTGAACTACGATGTGGGTAACATTGGTAATCATGAGTTTAACTACGGTTTAGAGTTCCTTGCAGAAACTATCAACGACGCTGATTTCCCTTATGTCAGCGCAAACGTATTCGACAAGAAAACTGGCGAGCATTACTTCAAACCATACATCATTAAATCTCATACATTTAAAGACGTTGATGGCGTAGAACACCAAATCAAAGTGGGTTACATCGGTTTTGTTCCACCGCAAATCATGGTGTGGGATAAGAAAAACCTAGAAGGCAAAGTCTTCGCTAAAGACATCAAAGAAACGGCTGATAAGCTAGTGCCTCAAATGAAAGCTGAAGGTGCTGACGTCATCGTTGCGATTCCGCACTCTGGCGTATCTTCAGACCCACATAAAGTAGGTGCGGAAAACTCTACGTACTACCTTTCTCAAGTAGATGGTATCGACGCGATTGCTTTTGGTCACTCTCATGCTGTATTCCCAGGAAAAGGCTTCGATAACATTCCAGGTATTGATAACACAAACGGTACCATCAATGGTGTAGCAGCAGTTATGCCAGGTCGCTGGGGTAGCCACGTTGGTGTCATTGATCTTGAACTGAAAGAAAAAGACGGTAAATGGACGGTGGTAAAAGGCCAAACTGAAGCTCGTCCGATCTACGACAAGAAAACAAAAACTTCACTTGCAGAAGCAGATGCTGAGATGGTTAAAGCGCTTGAAGCTGACCACAAAGGGACTCGCGATTTCGTTAACCAGCCAATCGGTAAAGCTAACGACGTGATGTACAGCTTCTTAGCATTAGTACAAGACGATCCAACAGTACAAATTGTTAACCTTGCACAAAAAGATTACGTTGAGCGCTTTATCCAAGGCGATCCTGACCTAGCAGACATTCCTGTTCTTTCTGCTGCTGCACCATTTAAAGCTGGCGGTCGTAAAAATGATCCGGGTAACTTCACTGAAGTAGAATCTGGTCAGTTGACTTTCCGTAACGCAGCAGACCTTTACCTATACCCGAACACTCTCGTGGCGATGAAAGTAACCGGAACTGAAGTGAAAGAGTGGTTAGAGTGTACAGCAGGTCAGTTTAAGCAAATTGATGTCAATAGCACTGAGCCACAAAGTCTGATTGACTGGGATGGTTTCCGTACCTACAACTTCGATGTTATTGATGGCCTGAACTATCAAATTGATGTCACTAAGCCGGCGAAATATGACGGCGACTGCAAGGTGATCAACGAAGGTGCTGAACGTATTGTTAATCTTACTTATCAAGGTAAGCCAATCGATATGAAGCAAGACTTCATCATTGCGACAAACAACTACCGTGCATACAGCAATAAGTTCCCTGGCACAGGATCTGATTTTGTCGCGTTTGACTCACCAGATGAAAACCGTTCAGTAATCGCGGCTTACATTACTCGCGTAAGCAACGAAAAAGGTGAATTCACGCCAAGCGCAGACAACAACTGGTCATTTGCACCAATTAAGTCAGATAAGAAACTGGACATCCGTTTTGAAACTTCACCAAGTGATAAGGCGGCGAAGTTCATCGAAGAAAAAGGCCAGTATCCAATGAAACGCATCGGCACTGATGATGTAGGTTTCGCGGTTTATCAAATCGACCTTCAGAAATAACCCTCTTTTCCATTGAAACAAAGCCGCACTGTTCGTTGCGGCTTTTTTTTCATCACAGGTCAATGGTAGCGAATTGGGGAAGTGCGCTAGAATCTCTACCTATCCCATTCAAAGATAAACACGCCATGTTTGAAAACTTTCGACAGCAATCGACCCACAATGGATTTACCAGTCAAGAAGTTGATCAACTGATTCTGTCAGCACGACAACTTGAGCTGCCGACCCGTCATATCCTGCTACATCAAGGGCAGGTGGCAGAAGAGATCTATTTTCTCGTATCAGGTATCTGTCATTCATGTTACTTGACGGAAAAAGGCAAAGAGTTCAGCAAAGAGTTCTATTGGGAAAATGACTGGCTTATCGGTTTTGAAAGCCTAATCAAACAGCAGGCCTCACCTTATCTACTCGAATCTCTTACGCCCTGCACCATGATTTCTCTCCCTATTGCCGCCCTCCGTCAGTGGCGAGATGAAAAACACAGCATTTACCTAAAGCTGCTCGAAACTCAGTTAATGTATAAAGAAAACAAAGAACGATTTATGCTGCTCTACAGCCCGGAGGAACGTTACCAACTTTTCTGCCAGCATTACCCCGAATTGCTTGAACGGCTCAATGACTATCAAGTCGCTGCTTACCTAGGCATCACACCAATCAGCTTGAGTCGTATCAAAAATCGCCACCAAAATTAACAATTGTTAATGTCGCCAAGCGATTGAGTTGCTACATTCGCCTTAACAGATATCAACAAGGCAAAACACCTATGGTCACTTGGCTACTAACTCCCTTTTCACAGCTGACAACCACTCAGCTTTATCAACTACTTAAACTCAGAGTGGATGTATTTGTCGTTGAGCAAACATGCCCATACCCCGAGCTGGATGACAAAGATCATCAAGAGGGTGTATATCATCTACTTGGTTATAAAGATGGGCTGTTGGTTGCGTGCGCTCGGTTGATACCGAAGGGATTAAGCTATCCAAGTGTCAGCATTGGACGCGTTGCTACCTTAGCAAGCCATAGAGGTGGCGGGCTTGGCCATCAGTTACTCAAGCAAGCATTGGCTGGGTGTGAATCTTTGTGGCCAGGAGAGAAAATAGAGATTGGTGCACAAGAGCATCTGGCTGACTTTTATCAGCAACATGGCTTTGTCCAAACCTCAGATATGTATCTTGAAGACGATATCCCACACATTGATATGAAGTTGGACAAATAGACGTGGCAGCTTCAGCGACCTATGTCGCGATCCTCCTGCTTATCGTAGGCAACTTAGCGGCATCTTTGTCTGATGTCGCAGTAAAATTACTGGATGGTGATGTATCTACCTTCCAGTATGTTTTCGTTCGCCAACTGCTTTCAACTTTAGTGATCTTTCCCTTTTGGTGGCAACAAAAGCCGACTCAGAAAAAGCTCTATAGCCCAGGTCTCAACTTATTCCGTGCACAACTGATATTGATTGGCAGTGGATGCATGGTCATTGCCATCACTCACCTGACCCTAGCGACGGCAAACGCAGTCTTTTATGCCGCCCCTTTATTGATGCTACCGCTAGCTGTATTGCTTCTAGGAGAGAAAATCGCTTGGACGCGTGCGGCCGCATCACTGTTCGGTTTTGTCGGCGTATTAGTGGTTCTCAGGCCTTCAGAATTTCATTGGGCGGCGACGTTTGCCTTAGGAACAACGTTAACTCTGGCACTCTTCAACGTCACTGCGCGTAAATTACCGGCGGAACAGACCATCATCAGCACGTTATTTTGGACATCGTTGCTATCTCTGCCTCTCTCATCGGTATTAGCCTTGATTTACTGGGCGCCGATAACCTATCAGCAAATCATGCTGATTTTGGCAAGTGCTGGATTAATTTTGAGTTACAACGGATTGGCAGTCATGGCTTATCGACGAGCGCCAGCAAGCCAGATTTCTGTAGCAGAAAATTCAGGGTTAGTGTTCGTCGTTATTATTGGCGTGGTTTATTTTGACGAAGTGCCAGACTGGCTGACAGTGATAGGGATAACCATGATTATGCTACCCCTTGTCCCGTGGCAAACACTGATAAAAAGCGGAAGGATGAGTTACTTACTGCGACCAAAGCCACCGTCAGAAAGACGGAAGAACATAACAGACTGATTGTTCTTTTCGAGTTGAAGGATATCCAATTGCCCATTCTCCGCTAACTTAAAGCGGACAAGCTGCCCTTGCTTAATCTGGCTTAGAGGTTTGTCCGCACCTTCAACTTTTACTAAAGCGTTGAGATCCGCCATTGCTAAACCATTGCTGCGAAACACTTGCGCCAATGTATCACCACTCTTAACCTGATACTCCTTCCAAGTGTCAGAAGCTAGTGATTGCTGCTGTCTGCTTTGTTGCTCGCTCAAACTACGTGTATCAATGTCAATCTCGACTCGTTGGACTGGCGAGGTTTGTGATTCAGTACCACCCGTCGAATCGGGTAACGGAATCACCAATAAAACCAGCAAGACAGGCACTAAGATCATTAAACCACGTTGGTGAAGTTGAGGAAGCAGGTTCCAGCGTTGTAGGACTGCACCCTTTAGTTTGAGCCAATCAATAGCACTAAACTTTTTCTTCACTACATCAACGTAATCAACTTGCTGCTGTTTTTTCTTTTTTCTGCGATTCATCGCACCTTGTCTCCAAACGGGTTTCGCTCTAAGTATAAAAAACCAAGCCCCCATGAGTATAGGAATTTTCGCTCAACAAAGTAATCGCTGGGTCAAAACTTGCTATCAAGTCATAGAAAGTCGATCTTAATCTCACATTACCCTACTCGACAGACTATATGGGAACGACCGTTTCATCATAGCGCTATTGCTGGTATCCTTTACTGCTTTATACACCATACAAAGAGAGACATCATGTCTGAAGTTAAATTTGACACTGTAGAGCAAAAAGCTAGCTACGGTATCGGTCTACAGATGGGTCAGCAACTTGCTGGTTCTGGTCTAGAAGGTCTAAACGTTGACGCCATCGCTGCCGGTATCGCTACAGCACTAGTTGGTGAGCAACCAGCTATCGAAATCGACGAAATCAACAACGCTCTTCAAGAGCTACACACTCGTGTTGAAGCTGCACGCCAAGAAGCAGCAAAAGCAGCTGCTGCGGACGGCGAAGCGTTCCTAAAAGATAACGCTCTACGTCCAGAAGTAACGGTTCTTGAATCTGGTCTTCAATACGAAGTGATCACTGAAGGTACTGGTGAAATCCCAACTTCAGACAAGCAAGTTCGCGTTCACTACCACGGTGAGCTAACTGACGGTACCGTTTTCGACAGCTCAGTATCTCGCGGTCAACCAGCTGAGTTCCCAGTGACTGGCGTTATCAAGGGTTGGGTTGAAGCACTACAACTGATGCCTGTTGGTTCTAAGTGGAAACTATACATCCCACAAGATCTTGCATACGGTGAACGTGGCGCTGGCGCTGCAATTCCACCATTTGCAGCTCTAGTATTTGAAGTAGAACTACTAGATATCCTTTAATTTCCAGCAAATTAAAGCGAACAAAACGGCGGCCATTGTGTCGCCGTTTTTTATGTATGATACTTATTCGACAGATCTATCAATGATCTCGTTTTATTAAGGAAAGAAGATGAATAAGAAAATTGTACTGGTAGCGATCGTGAGCATGGCGTTAATGGGATGCCAAACTACATCAGGTAGCAACACCAACGCAGGCAGTGATAATGCCTACAGCAGCTTAGCAAATGCCGCTTTAATGGGCGCGGTTCAGACATGGTCTTCACAAAATAGAGGCAGCATCGATTTAGTTTCTACACTGCAAAATAGTGCCAACATTTCTTCTGAACAAGCCATTGGCGGTCTAGGCTCAATGTTAGCGCTGGCGCAAAACTCGCTTAATAGCAGTCAAAGCAATGAAATGGCGGGGTTGATATCTGGTTTTGACTCTCTACAATCAAGCGGCTTAACAGCAATGATTGCCAATAATGAAACAGTTAAAAGTGCATTCTCAGCATTAGGCATGGACCCATCGCTCATCTCTACCTTTGCTCCAATTATTATCAGCGCACTGCAGAGCCAAGGAGCAAGTAATGGACTGCTGGATAGCTTAAGGGCTGTTTGGCAGTAGCGAGTAGCGAGTAGCGAGTAGCGAGTAGCGAGTAGCGAGTAGCGAGTAGCGAGTAGCGAGTAGCGAGTAGCGAGTAGCGATAAATTTGAAGGGTTGGCACACTAGGTCAATCTTTTTTATACCGCGATAGTTGGGCGACTATCTCAAGCACTTTTCGGCAACAAACATTCCATTAGAAAATAAATCCGATACGTTTGTGTCTGCCAGAAACAAAAAAGCCGAGCATATGCTCGGCTTTTTTGTTCGTACGAACCTGATTACTCAGCAGTTTCTTCAGCAGCTGGGCGATCTACAAGCTCAATGTAAGCCATTGGAGCTTTGTCACCAGCACGGAAGCCAGCTTTTAGGATACGAGTGTAACCGCCCTGACGAGCAGCGAAACGTGGACCTAGTTCGTTAAATAGTTTTGCAACTACTTCGTTGTCACGAGTACGTGCAAATGCTAGACGACGGTTAGCAACGCTGTCAGTCTTAGCTAGTGTAATCAAAGGCTCAACTACGCGACGTAGCTCTTTTGCTTTTGGCAGTGTAGTCTTGATAACTTCATGACGTACTAGAGAGCTAGCCATGTTGCTAAACATCGCTTTACGATGTGAGCTGTTGCGGTTGAGTTGACGACCACTCTTACGATGGCGCATGACCTAATCCTTCTAACTTTATCGATTAATCTTCAGCGATAGACGCTGGTGGCCAGTTTTCTAGACGCATGCCCAGAGACAGACCACGTGATGCAAGTACGTCTTTAATCTCAGTAAGAGATTTTTTACCAAGGTTAGGCGTTTTAAGTAGCTCAACCTCAGTACGCTGTACAAGATCACCGATGTAGTGAATCGCTTCTGCTTTCAGACAGTTAGCAGAGCGAACTGTTAGTTCAAGATCGTCTACAGGACGCAGTAGGATCGGATCGAATTCTGGCTTCTCTTCCTTCTCCTCAGGTACACGTACATCACGAAGATCTACGAACGCATCCAATTGTTCAGCTAGGATAGTAGCTGCTCGACGGATTGCTTCCTCAGGGTCTAGAGTACCGTTCGTTTCCATATCGATAACAAGCTTGTCTAAGTCTGTACGCTGCTCTACACGAGCTGCTTCAACAGAATAAGCAATCTTGTCTACTGGGCTGTACGTAGCGTCAACCAGTAGGCGACCAATTGGACGCTCATCTTCTTCAGTATGGATACGAGCCGAAGCTGGAACATAACCACGACCACGTTCAACTTTGATACGCATAGCGATCTCAGCGTTGTCATCTGTTAGGTGACAAATTACGTGTTCAGGGTTAGCGATCTCTACATCACCATCATGGGTGATGTCACCTGCAACCACAGGGCCCGAGCCTGATTTGTTCAAAGTAATGAACACTTCATCTTTGCCTTCGGCAACGCGTACAGCAAGACCTTTAAGGTTAAGTAGGATTTCAAGAATATCTTCTTGAACGCCTTCTTTAGTGCTGTACTCATGAAGTACGCCTTCGATTTCTACTTCTGTTACAGCACAACCTGGCATAGAAGATAGAAGAATACGGCGAAGTGCATTACCAAGAGTATGGCCAAAACCACGCTCTAATGGCTCAAGAGTTACTTTTGCGTGAGTCGTGCTAACCTGTTCGATGTCAACAAGACGTGGCTTAAGAAATTCTGTTACAGAACCCTGCATTGTGTCCTCTCTTTAGTTTAAACCTTACTTAGAGTAAAGCTCGACGATCAATTGTTCGTTGATGTCAGCAGATAGATCTGAACGCTCAGGCAGACGCTTGAACGTACCTTCCATCTTACCACCATCTACTTCAATCCAAGTTGGTTTTTCACGTTGTTCAGCAACTTCTAGAGCAGCCTTGATACGAGATTGCTGTTTAGCTTTCTCGCGGATAGAAACAACGTCATTAGCCGCAACATTGAAAGAAGGAACGTTTACAACTTTACCGTTAACTAGGATAGCTTTGTGGCTAACTAGCTGACGTGCTTCTGCGCGAGTTGCACCAAAGCCCATGCGGTAAACTACGTTATCAAGACGACCTTCAAGGAGCTGAAGTAGGTTTTCACCAGTGTTGCCTTTTAGGCGAGCAGCTTCTTTGTAGTAGTTACGGAATTGTTTTTCTAGAACGCCGTACATACGACGAACTTTTTGCTTCTCACGAAGCTGAACGCCATACTCAGATAGACGACCGCGACGAGCGCCGTGTACACCTGGTGCGTTATCAATTTTACACTTGGTATCGATCGCGCGTACACCAGACTTAAGGAATAAGTCAGTACCTTCGCGACGGCTAAGCTTCAGCTTAGGACCCAAATATCTTGCCATGATCTTTCTCCAGTAATCTAAAAAACGTTATACACGACGTTTCTTAGGTGGACGACAACCGTTATGAGGGATTGGTGTAGCATCAACGATGTTTGTGATGCGGAAACCAGCAGCGTTCAGTGCGCGAACAGTAGATTCACGACCTGGACCTGGACCCTTAACCATAACTTCCAAGTTCTTTAGACCGTACTCTTTAGCCATTTCAGCACAACGCTCAGCAGCAACCTGTGCAGCGAACGGAGTAGACTTACGAGAACCACGGAAACCTGAACCACCTGCAGTAGCCCATGCTAGAGCGTTACCTTGACGGTCAGTAATAGTTACGATTGTGTTATTGAAAGAAGCATGGATGTGCGCAACGCCATCTGCAACTTGCTTGCGTACGCGCTTACGAGCGCGAGTTGGTTGTTTAGCCATTGTACTCTACCTTCCCGATTATTTCTTGATCGGCTTACGCGGACCCTTACGGGTGCGAGCATTGGTTTTAGTACGCTGTCCACGTAGTGGTAGACTGCGACGATGACGAAGACCACGGTAACAGCCAAGGTCCATAAGACGCTTGATGTTCATTGATACTTCACGACGTAGATCACCTTCTACAGTGTACTTAGCTACACCATCACGCAGTTGATCGATCTGCTCTTCAGTTAGTTCACTGATCTTAACATCTTCAGCAATGCCCACTTCAGCTAGGATAGCTTGAGAGCGAGTCTTACCGATGCCGTAGATCGCAGTTAGTGCGATTACAGCATGTTTTTGATCAGGAATGTTAATGCCTGCAATACGGGCCATTATTCACTCCTAGTGTTTCATAAAAGAATTAGCCGCAGCAAAGCCCGTTTCGGATACGCTGCGGAATACTACTTCTTTTGCACGCAAAAGGTAGGCCGAGGAATATACTCGACACTACCTTATATTTCAAGTAAAAATTTCTGCTAATTAGCCTTGGCGCTGCTTGTGCTTTGGCTCACTGCAAATCACGCGAACGACACCGTTACGCTTGATAACTTTACAGTTACGGCAGATTTTTTTAACGGAAGCACGAACTTTCATTGCTAAACTCCGTAAATGAAACCTAAATTAACGACCGTAGCCTTTTAGGTTTGCCTTTTTCAACACAGAATCATACTGTTGAGACATCAGATGAGTCTGTACCTGTGCCATAAAGTCCATAATTACAACAACTACGATAAGTAGCGATGTACCGCCGAAGTAGAAACGTACGTTCCACGCGACCATCATGAACTCCGGAATCAGACAGATAAAGGTAATGTAAAGCGCACCAGCAAGGGTTAAACGCGTCATTACTTTATCAATATACTTAGCTGTCTGCTCACCTGGGCGGATGCCGGGTACGAATGCACCTGACTTCTTCAAGTTATCTGCTGTTTCACGCGGGTTGAATACCAACGCCGTGTAGAAGAAACAGAAGAAAATTATCGCTGCTGCATAAAGCATTACATACAGAGGCTGACCTGGGCTAAGAGCCAAAGACACGTCAGTTAACCAACCGAACGCGCTGCTCTCACCATTCTGACCAAACCACTGAGCCAGTGTTCCTGGGAACAGGATAATGCTTGACGCAAAGATTGCTGGAATAACACCTGCCATATTAATTTTAAGTGGCAAGTGAGTGCTTTGTGCAGCAAATACCTTACGACCTTGTTGACGCTTCGCGTAGTTTACAACGATTCGACGTTGACCACGCTCCATGAAAACAACGAAGTAGATAACTGCAAAAGCAAGTACAGCAATCAACAACAGAAGAAGTACATGCAATTCACCTTGACGCGCTTGCTCGATTGTTTGACCGATTGCAGAAGGCAATCCAGCAACAATACCTGCAAAGATAAGTAACGAAATACCGTTACCAATTCCACGCTCAGTAATTTGTTCACCTAACCACATTAGGAACATGGTGCCGGTTACTAAACTTACGGTAGCAATAAGCGTAAACATGGTTTGGTTGATAACAACCAGATTATCGACCATGTTCGGTAGGCCTGTTGCGATACCTATAGCCTGGAATGTTGCAAGTACAAGCGTGCCGTAGCGTGTGTATTGGCTGATCTTACGACGGCCTGCTTCACCCTCTTTTTTGAGTTCAGCTAACGCTGGATGAACTACAGTTAGCAGTTGGACAACAATAGATGCCGAAATATACGGCATGATGCCCAACGCTAATATAGATGCACGCTCAAGAGCACCACCGGAGAACATGTTAAACATTTCTACGATGGTACCTTTTTGCTGTTCGAACAAATCGGCAAGTACAGCAGCGTCAATACCAGGAATCGGCACAAAAGAGCCTGCTCGGAATACTAAAAGTGCACCAATTACGAATAATAAGCGCGACTTTAGTTCACTTAAGCCGCTCTGAGCACTACGAAAATCTTGACCTGGTTTCTTAGCCATCTGTACCTCGTTCCTCGAGATTATTCCTCGATTTTACCGCCTGCAGCTTCGATTGCAGCTTTAGCGCCTTTAGTCACACGTAGACCTTTAACAGTCACTGCTTTGTTGATTTCACCAGATAGAACAACTTTTACGAATTCGATGTTCTTAGTGATAACGTTAGCAGCTTTAAGGCTGTTTAGATCTACTACGTCACCAGTTACTTTCGCTAGCTCAGCTAGACGAACTTCAGCAGACACTAGGCTCTTACGAGAAGTGAAACCGAATTTTGGTAGACGTTGTTTTAGAGGCATCTGACCGCCTTCAAAACCTGGACGAACAGTGCCGCCAGAGCGTGACTTTTGACCTTTGTGGCCGCGGCCACCAGTTTTACCTAGGCCAGAACCGATACCACGACCTACACGTTTAGCAGTAGTCTTAGCACCAGCAGCTGGTGATAGAGTATTCAAACGCATTCTGATTACTCCTCAACTTTAACCATGTAGTAAACCTTGTTGATCATACCGCGTACGCACGGAGTATCTTCAAGTTCTACTGTGTGGTTGATTTTACGAAGACCTAGACCACGAAGCGTAGCTTTGTGCTTAGGTAGACGACCAATTGAGCTTTTAGTTTGAGTTACTTTAATAGTTGCCATGGTGTTCTTACTCCGAAATAGATTCAACAGTTAGACCACGTTTAGCAGCAACCATCTCTGGTGACTTCATGCTACCTAGTGCATCGATCGTAGCACGAACGATGTTGATAGGGTTCGTAGAACCGTATGCTTTAGATAGAACGTTGTGTACACCAGCAACTTCTAGTACTGCACGCATCGCACCACCTGCGATAACACCAGTACCTTCAGCAGCAGGCTGCATGTAAACTTTAGAGCCCGAATGGCGACCTTTCACTGGGTGGTGAAGAGTACCTTCGTTAAGCGCGACCGTAGTCATGTTACGACGAGCTTTTTCCATTGCTTTTTGGATCGCTGCAGGTACTTCACGAGCTTTGCCGTAACCGAAACCTACACGACCGTTACCGTCACCAACTACTGTTAGCGCAGTAAAGCTCATGATTCGACCACCTTTAACCGTTTTAGAAACGCGGTTAACTGCGATTAGCTTTTCTTGCAAATCATTCGCTTGAACTTGTTGTTCTTTAGCCATCTTCCAACCCTACCTTAGAATTTCAGACCAGCTTCGCGAGCAGATTCTGCTAGCGCCGCCACTCGACCGTGGTATTGGAAACCAGAACGATCAAATGCAACTGCTTCTACGCCTTTTTCAAGAGCGCGCTCAGCAACAGCTTTACCTACTGCTTTAGCTGCATCGATGTTACCAGTGTTCTTAACTTGCTCACGGATCGCTTTTTCTACAGTAGAAGCTGCTGCGATAACCTCAGAGCCATTAGCTGCAATCACCTGTGCGTACACGTGACGAGGAGTACGGTGTACTACTAGGCGAGTTGCACCCAGTTCTGCAATCTTACGACGTGCACGTGTAGCACGACGGATGCGAGATGCTTTCTTATCCATAGTGTTACCTTACTTCTTCTTAGCTTCTTTAGTACGCACATTTTCATCTGCGTAACGAACACCTTTACCTTTGTAAGGCTCAGGCTCACGGTAAGAACGAATGTCAGCCGCAACCTGACCAACAAGTTGTTTGTCACAACCAGTGATCACGATTTCAGTTTGGCTTGGACACTCAGCTTTAATACCCGCTGGCAATTCATGCTCAACAGGGTGAGAGAAGCCTAGAGTTAGACCTACAGCGTTGCCTTTGATAGCAGCACGGTAACCAACACCCTTAAGGGTAAGCTTCTTAGTAAAGCCTTCAGTAACGCCAACAACCATGTTGTTAACTAGAGCGCGAGCAGTACCTGCTTGAGCCCATGCGTTAACTACACCTTCGCGTGGACCGAAAGTAAGATTGTTTTCTTCCTGAGCTACAACTACTGCGTTGTTAAGAACGCGAGATAGTTCGCCTTTAGCACCTTTTACAGTGATTTCTTGGCCGTTTAGTTTCACCTCTACGCCAGCTGGAATAGCGACAGGTGCTTTAGCAACACGAGACATAGTCTACTCCTTATTAAGCTACGTAAGCGATGATTTCACCACCAAGACCTGCTTTACGTGCAGCGCGGTCTGACATAAGACCCTTGGAAGTTGAAACGATAGCAACACCAAGACCACCCATTACAGAAGGAAGTTCATCTTTCTTCTTGTAAACACGTAGACCTGGACGAGAAACACGTTTAAGTTGCTCGATTACTGGTTTAGCTTGGAAGTACTTAAGAGTAACTTCAAGCTCAGGTTTAACTTCGCCTTCAACAGCGAAATCAGTGATGTAACCTTCAGCTTTTAGTAGTGCAGCAATTGCAACTTTAAGCTTTGAAGAAGGCATTTTAACAGCAACTTTGTTTGCTGCCTGACCGTTACGAACGCGGGTCAGCATATCCGAAATCGGATCTTGCATGCTCATATGATTTACTCCAAATGATTAAGTGGCAATTACCAGCTAGCCTTACGAAGACCCGGAATCTCGCCTTTCATGCAAGCTTCACGAACCTTAATACGGCTTAGACCGAACTTACGTAGGTAACCGTGTGGACGACCAGTTTGGTTGCAACGGTTGCGCTGACGTGATGCACTTGAATCACGTGGAAGAGATTGCAGTTTAAGAACCGCATTCCAACGTTCTTCTTCTGATGCGTTTACATCGCTAATGATAGCTTTAAGCGCTGAACGCTTTTCAGCGAACTTAGCTACAAGCTTCGCACGTTTTGCTTCACGTGCTTTCATTGAATTTTTAGCCATAACAGTAACCCTTCACCTTACTTACGGAATGGGAAGTTAAAGGCAGCCAGCAGAGCACGGCCTTCCTCATCAGTACCAGCAGACGTCGTAATAGTGATGTCTAGACCGCGTACTCGATCAACTTTATCAAAGTCGATTTCCGGGAAGATGATTTGCTCGCGAACGCCCATGCTGTAGTTACCGCGTCCGTCAAAAGACTTAGCGCTAACGCCACGGAAGTCACGTACACGTGGAAGAGCGATTGAAATTAAACGCTCAAGAAAATCCCACATACGTTCGCCACGCAAGGTTACTTTACAACCGATAGGGTAGCCTTCACGGATTTTGAAACCTGCAACAGATTTACGCGCTTTAGTGATAAGAGGCTTTTGACCAGAGATCGTTGCCATATCAGCAGCTGCGTTTTCTAGCAGTTTCTTATCGTTGATTGCTTCACCAACACCCATGTTTAGGGTGATTTTCTCGATTCTAGGGACTTGCATGACGCTTGTGTAGCTAAACTGTTTGGTCAGTTCAGCGACTACAGACGACTTGTAGTAATCATGCAGTTTCGCCATAGTAGAACTCCAAATTACTTCTATTAGTTAGAAACGATTTCGTTGTTAGATTTAAAGAAACGAACTTTCTTACCATCTTCAAAACGGAAACCGATACGGTCAGCTTTACCAGTAGCTGCGTTAAAGATTGCAACGTTAGAAGCATCAATAGCTGCTTCTTGTTCAACGATGCCACCTTGTTGACCTAGAGCCGGAACCGGCTTTTGGTGCTTCTTAACAAGGTTGATACCTTCAACGATAACTTTACCAGTTGCTAGAACCTTAGTTACTTTACCTTTCTTGCCTTTGTCTTTACCAGCAAGAACGATTACTTCGTCATTACGACGGATTTTAGCTGCCATTTCTACGTGCTCCTTACAGAACTTCTGGAGCCAGTGAAACGATCTTCATGAACTTATCGCCACGAAGCTCACGTGTCACAGGGCCAAAGATACGTGTACCGATAGGTTGCTCAGTATTGTCATTAAGCAATACACAAGCATTACGGTCGAAGCGAATGACAGAACCGTCTGGACGACGAACGCCTTTGCGAGTGCGCACGACAACCGCCTTCAGAACATCACCTTTCTTAACTTTACCGCGAGGAATAGCTTCCTTCACAGTAACTTTGATGACGTCACCGATATGTGCATAACGGCGGTGTGAGCCACCCAGGACCTTAATACACATTACCTTGCGCGCGCCAGAGTTATCAGCTGCGTCAAGTGTACTTTGCATTTGGATCATTGTTAGTGCTCCGCTAAATATTAATAACTAGACCCATCACGGGTCGGGCTGCCTCTTTAAAAGGGACGCGAATTGTACCACCCTTTTTTGTGATTGGGTAGTCAAAAAATAAACGGCCCCAAAATAATTTTGGAGCCGTTTAATTTCATAGAATTAGCTAAGGATTAACCTTTCACTTTTTCTAGAACTTTTACCAAAGTCCAAGACTTAGTCTTAGACAGTGGACGACACTCTGCGATTTCAACTTTGTCGCCTAGGCCACATTCGTTGTTTTCGTCATGTGCGTGTACTTTAGTCGTACGCTTTACGAATTTACCGTAAATTGGGTGTTTAACCATGCGTTCGATAGCAACAACGATAGACTTGTCCATCTTGTCGCTAACTACACGACCTTGTTGAGTACGTTTTACTTCGCTCATTATGCGCCTGCCTTCTCAGTCAAAACAGTTTTCACACGTGCGATATCACGGCGTACAGCTTTCAGAGTATGAGTTTGCTGTAGCTGACCAGTTGCAGCTTGCATGCGCAAGTTGAACTGTTCGCGTAGCAAATTCAATAGCTCAGCGTTAAGCTCTTCAACGCTTTTCTCGCGTAGATCTTGTGCTTTCATCACATCACCTGCTTAGTTACAAATGTAGTTTTGAATGGCAGTTTGCGAGCCGCTAGACGGAACGCTTCACGAGCCAATTCTTCAGGTACACCACCCATTTCGTACATAACCTTACCAGGTTGGATTTGGGCTACCCAGTACTCAACGTTACCTTTACCCTTACCTTGACGAACTTCAAGTGGTTTTTCTGTGATAGGTTTGTCTGGGAACACACGGATCCAGATTTTACCTTGACGCTTAACGTGACGTGTCATTGCACGACGTGCCGCTTCGATTTGACGAGCAGTTAGACGACCACGGCCTACAGCTTTAAGACCGAATTCGCCGAAGCTTACATCAGTACCTTTAGCTAGACCACGGTTACGACCAGTCTGAACCTTACGGAACTTAGTACGTTTAGGTTGTAGCATCTGTCGACTCCTTACTTACGGCCTTTGCGCTGCTTCTTAGGCTTATCGCCTTTAGGCTCTACAGCGTTAGCTGCTGGCATACCGCCTAGAATCTCACCTTTGAAGATCCAAACTTTAATGCCGATCACACCGTATTGAGTGTGAGCCGAAGAAGTTGCGTAATCAATGTCAGCACGTAGAGTGTGTAGAGGTACACGACCTTCACGGTACCACTCAGAACGTGCGATTTCAGCGCCGCCTAGACGACCGCTTACTTCTACTTTGATGCCTTTAGCGCCTAGACGCATAGCGTTTTGTACCGCGCGCTTCATAGCACGACGGAACATAACACGACGCTCTAGCTGAGACGCGATGCTATCACCAACAAGCTGTGCATCTAACTCAGGTTTACGTACTTCAGCGATGTTAATTTGCGCTGGTACACCTGCGATTTTAGCTACAGCTGCACGTAGTTTTTCTACGTCTTCACCTTTCTTACCGATTACTACGCCTGGACGAGCAGTGTGAATAGTCACACGGATGCTCTTAGCAGGACGCTCGATAACGATGCGTGAAAGTGATGCTTTTTTCAGTTCACTTGTAAGGAACTGACGTACCTTGAAGTCGCCGTCTAGGTTGTCAGCGAATTCTTTGGTGTTAGCAAACCATGTAGCATTCCAAGGCTTAACGATGCCTAAACGAATACCATTAGGATGTACTTTTTGACCCATTGCTTACTCTCCTAGTCTCTTAGCGATCTGCTACAACAACAGTGATGTGGCTTGAACGCTTCAAGATACGATCCGCACGACCTTTAGCACGAGGCATAATACGCTTCATGATTGGGCCTTCATCTACGAAGATTTTTGCGACATTTAGATCGTCAATATCTGCGCCTTCATTGTGCTCCGCGTTAGCGATAGCTGACTCAAGAACTTTCTTGATCAGTTCAGCAGCTTTTTTGTTGCTGAAAGTCAGGATTTCTAGAGCCTGGTCTACAGATTTTCCACGAATTTGGTCCGCAACTAAGCGAGCTTTCTGAGGCGAAATGCGAGCAAAGTTATGTTTAGCTAGTGCTTCCATCATCTACTCCTTAACGCTTCTTAGCTTTCTTATCCACGACATGGCCGCGGTAAGTACGTGTTGGTGCGAATTCACCCAGTTTGTGACCGATCATTTCTTCGGTTACGAATACTGGTACGTGCTGACGACCATTATGGACAGCGATGGTCAAACCGATCATCGTAGGGATGATCATTGAACGACGGGACCAAGTCTTAATAGGCTTTTTGTCTCCGCTTTCCACCGCTTTCTCTACCTTCTTCAGCAAGTGTAGGTCAATAAATGGACCTTTCTTGAGAGAACGTGGCATGGCGATTCCTCTTTAAATAGATTACTTGTTACGACGACGTACGATGTACTTGTCAGTGCGTTTGTTCTTACGAGTCTTGAAGCCTTTAGTTGGCTGACCCCATGGTGAAACTGGGTGACGACCACCAGAAGTACGGCCTTCACCACCACCGTGTGGGTGGTCTACTGGGTTCATCACAACACCACGAACGGTTGGACGAACACCGCGCCAGCGGTTAGCACCAGCTTTACCAAGTTCACGTAGCATGTGCTCAGAGTTACCAACTTCACCGATTGTTGCACGGCCTTCAGATAGTACTTTGCGCATTTCGCCAGAACGTAGACGGATAGTTACGTATGCACCGTCGCGAGCAACGATTTGAGCATATGCACCAGCCGAACGAGCTAGCTGACCACCTTTACCAGGTTTTAGTTCAACGTTGTGTACAGTTGAACCTACTGGGATGTTACGCATTGGTAGAGTGTTACCAGCTTTGATTGGTGCATCAACACCAGACTGGATAGCATCACCAGCTTGAACACCTTTAGGTGCTAGGATGTAACGACGCTCACCGTCTGCGTACAGAACTAGAGCGATGTTAGCGCTACGGTTTGGATCGTATTCTAGACGCTCAACTTTCGCTGGGATACCGTCTTTAGTACGTTTGAAGTCAATTACACGGTAGTGGTGCTTGTGACCACCGCCGATGTGACGTACTGTAATACGACCGTTGTTGTTACGACCACCATTCTTAGAGTTTTTCTCTAGAAGAGGTGCGTATGGCTTGCCCTTGTGTAGGTCAGCGTTAACAACTTTAACAACGTGACGACGACCAGGGGAAGTCGGCTTACATTTAACAATAGCCATTTCTCAACTACTCCTGTTATTCCGCGCCGCCAACGAAGTCAAGATCTTGACCTTCTTTCAAAGTAACGTACGCTTTCTTAACGTCGCTGCGGCGACCTTGGCGTAGACCTTGACGTTTGGTCTTACCCTTATTGATAAGAGTATTTACAGACTTAACTTCAACTTCAAATAGCTTTTCTACAGCTGCTTTGATCTCTTTTTTAGTTGCATCTTTAGCTACTTTGAAAACGATAGTGTTCGCTTTCTCAGCTGCCATAGTTGCTTTTTCAGAGATGTGCGGTGCACGTAGAACTTTTAGGATACGCTCTTCAGTGATCATGCTAGCATCTCCTCAACTTGCTTAACTGCGTCTGCAGTCATTACAACTTTGTCGAACGCGATTAGAGACACTGGGTCGATACCAGCTACGTCACGTGCGTCAACTTTGTATAGGTTACGAGCAGCTAGGAATAGATTTTCATCTACTTCGCTAGTCACGATTAGAGCGTCTGTTAGCTCAAGCTCTTTCAGCTTAGCTACAAGCTCTTTAGTTTTTGGTGCTTCTACTGAGAAGTTATCAACAACGATTAGACGCTCTTGACGAACTAGCTCAGAAAGAATGCTCTTCATAGCACCACGGTACATTTTTTTGTTTACTTTTTGGCTGTGATCTTGTGGTTTCGCAGCAAAAGTAACACCACCTGTACGCCAGATTGGGCTACGAATTGTACCAGCACGAGCACGGCCAGTACCTTTTTGACGCCATGGCTTAGCGCCACCGCCAGATACTTCAGAACGTGTTTTCTGAGCACGTGTACCTTGACGAGCACCTGCTGCGTATGCAACAACTACTTGGTGTACAAGAGCTTCGTTAAACTCACGTCCGAAAGTAGTTTCGGAAACAGTTAGTGCATCAGCACCTTTAACCATTAGTTCCATTACTTACTCCTGAGACGTTATGCTTTAACAGCTGGTTTAACGATCACGTTGCCGCCAGTTGCGCCTGGGACTGCACCTTTAATAAGAAGCAGGTTGCGCTCAGCGTCAACACGTACGATCTCTAGGTTTTGAGTCGTTACACGCTCAGCACCCATGTGACCTGCCATTTTCTTGCCTTTAAATACGCGACCTGGAGTCTGACATTGACCGATAGAACCAGGAGCACGGTGAGACAATGAGTTACCGTGAGTAGCATCTTGAGTGCGGAAGTTCCAACGCTTAACAGCGCCTTGGAAACCTTTACCTTTAGATGTACCAGTAACGTCTACTTTCTTAGTATCGTTGAATAGTTCAACTGTTAGCTCAGCGCCAACTGCAAACTCTTCACCGTTTTCCAAACGGAATTCCCAAAGACCACGACCAGCTTCAACACCTGCTTTAGCAAAGTGACCTGCTTCTGGTTTAGTTACGCGGTTAGCTTTCTTAGCACCAGTAGTAACCTGGATTGCTGCGTAGCCATCTGTCTCAAGAGTTTTAACTTGAGAAACACGGTTAGCTTCAACCTCAACAACTGTTACTGGGATAGAAACGCCTTCTTCAGTAAATACGCGGGTCATGCCCACTTTACGACCGATTAGACCAATCATTCTTCTAATCTCCCTTAACCTAGGCTAATTTGAACGTCAACGCCCGCAGCAAGGTCTAGACGCATTAGAGCATCAACAGTTTTGTCTGTTGGCTCAACGATGTCGATTAGACGCTTGTGAGTACGAATTTCGTACTGGTCACGTGCTTTCTTGTTAACGTGTGGAGAGATAAGAACTGTGAAACGCTCTTTACGAGTAGGTAGTGGGATTGGACCACGAACCTGTGCGCCAGTGCGCTTAGCTGTTTCAACGATTTCCGCTGTAGAAGCATCGATTAGTTTGTAATCGAAAGCTTTTAGGCGGATACGGATACGTTGGTTCTGCATGAGACAGAGCTCCAATATTAAAAATTACACAAACAATATCGCCACTCAGACTCGTTAAAACGAGAGAATGCCGATTGATTTATGTGAAACCGTAGCATCCAAGATTAGGACGCATTGTCAGTTAATTTTCGATCAACCATCCCTACATGTCAGAGTCACCTCTGGGAATAGTTATTCCGAAGAATAGATAGCTAATTGTATTAACCGCGAACATAAGCTGAGTTTACATTACCCGACAAATCAACAAGATAAGTCAGCTCCTCGCTGCTCATTGGTTCACAACTGGCTTAACCAGTGCGCTGTATTATACAGATCACAGTTTTAGTTGCAATAGGTTGTTGGAAAAATAAACGGGGGACGAGATGCGAGAAAATTTTGAAGGGTTGACAGTGTGGGTCAACCCTTTTTTAGATTCAGACAATTAGACCAAAAGACTAGCCTACACTGCCTGCAACTTTCGACTCGCTCACCACAAGTTCCTCTCGAAGGACGAAGTCCGTTCTAAAATCTCGTAGGGCGAAGCCCGATCTCGGAGCGAAGCGTTCTAGCCGCTATGCGAGTCTCTGGCGTACTGCTTCAAACAAACAGATGCCTGAAGCAACTGATACGTTCAAGCTTGAAACGGTTCCGGCCATAGGGATTTTAATCAGGTCATCACAGGTTTCGCGCGTTAGTCGGCGCATGCCGTCACCCTCAGCCCCCATAACAATAGCAAGTGGGCCAGTCAGTTTCGCTTGATAAATGTCATGAGTCGCTTCACCCGCTGTGCCTACAAACCAAATGCCCTGCTCTTGTAGCGTACGCATTGTACGAGCGAGGTTTGTAACTCGAACTAGCGGTACCATTTCAGCCGCACCACAAGCCACTTTACTTACTGTCGCCGTAATGTTGGCAGAGCGGTCTTTAGGCACAATCACCGCAGCCACGCCAGCCGCGTCAGCATTACGCAAACAAGCACCTAGGTTATGCGGATCAGTGACACCATCTAACACCAATAAAAGCGGAGCTTCGTGTTGAGCAAGGATGTCATCAAGGTCATGTTCGTTGAGCTGTTTCGCTGGCTTAACACGAGCCATAATACCTTGGTGGTTTGCCCCACTCGCTTTTTCGTCCAATGTCTTGCGCGTCATCTGTTGGATCGAAACACCACACACGTTAAGTTCATTGAGGATCGGCATCAGGCGATCGTCTTGGCGACCTTTAAGCACAAACGCTTCAATAAAGCGCTCTGGTTCACGACTTAGTACTGCTTTAACTGCGTGAATACCGTAAATATATTCGTTACTCATTTAAAAACCTGTTCGTTTAGTTCACTGTGCTGCTTTTTTGCTACGTTTGGTCTTCTTCGGCTTATTGCCAGCTTTCTTCTTGCGAGCTTTTGTCACCTTAGGCTTTTTCGCTGCCTCTTTAGGTTCAGGTCGCTTAGTCGGCTCGACTTCAGCCGCCGCTCGTCCACCCTTGGTCGCAACACGTTTTTTCTCTTTGGCTTTTCTCTTTGCCTCTGCGACACGTTTCTTGGCCGTCTTTCCTTCGCCGCGTAGCTTACGACTTGTTTCTACTAATTCAAAGTCTATTTGTCTGTCATCCAGATTGACCGATAGGACTTTCACTTTGACCGCATCACCCAAGCGATAAATCGCACCAAAGCTTTCACCGATAAGTCTTTGACCGATAGGATCAAATTGGTAGTAATCATTAGCAAGTGCCGAAATATGCACTAAACCATCAATGTGCAAATCCGTTAAACGAACAAAGAATCCAAAACCGGTAACATTGGCAATAACGCCTTCTAGCTCTTCACCGACGTGATCTTGCATGTATTCACATTTCAGCCAATCAGAGACTTCACGAGTCGCATCGTCAGCTCGTCGCTCTGTCATCGAACACTGCTCACCGTAAAAATCCATATCATCGAATGAGTAGTGGTATCCCCCTGTCGGTGTCCAACGGTCTTGATTACGCCCCTCTTCTTTCGCGATGAGATACTTGATTGCACGATGTAACAATAAGTCTGGGTAGCGACGAATAGGAGAGGTAAAATGCGCGTAACGTTTCAGTGCCAAACCGAAGTGGCCACAGTTATCCGCGTTGTACACCGCTTGCTTCATTGAACGGAGCAACATGGTTTGAATGAGCTCCCTGTCTTGACGCTCAGCAATCTGTTTAACCAGATCGGCATAGTCTGTTGGTGAAGGCTCCAAACCACCATTGAGGTGCAAGCCCAACTCGCCTAAGAAATCGCGGAAACCTTGTAGGCGAAGCTCACCTGGAGATTCATGAATACGATACAGTGCAGCTTCTTTTGCTTTCTCAACCAAAGATGCTGACGCGATGTTTGCCAAAATCATGCATTCCTCGATGAGCTTATGCGCATCGTTACGAATGACGGGCTCAATACTCTCAATCTTGCGCTCCGCATTGAAAATGAACTTGGTTTCTACCGTTTCGAATTCAATCGCACCACGGTTATCGCGAGCGCGTTTCAGAACTTTATACATTTTGTGCAGTTCTTCTAGGTGAGGAACTAATGGCTCATAACGAGTTCGTAGTTCTTCATTTCCCTCAAGAATGTCATGCACCTTGCTGTAAGTCAGACGAGCATGAGAGTTCATCACCGCTTCGTAGTGTTTGTAGCCCGACAGCTTACCGGACTCTGATATTGTCATTTCACACACCATACACAAGCGGTCAACCTGTGGGTTAAGTGAACAGAGACCATTTGACAGTACTTCTGGCAACATAGGTACAACTTGCGATGGGAAGTAAACTGAGTTACCACGATTTGTTGCTTCTTTATCTAAAGCGGTATCTGGTCTTACGTAGTAGCTCACATCTGCGATGGCGACCCATAAACGCCAACCGCCACCTTTTTTCGCTTCACAGTAAACGGCATCATCGAAGTCACGCGCATCTTCGCCATCGATTGTCACGAGTGGCAGCTCACGGAGGTCAACACGCCCTACTTTGGCTTCTTCAGGCACTTCTTCGCCTAAGTTGGCAATCTGCTTATCAACAGCCTCAGGCCATTCGTGAGGGATCTGATGTGTACGAATCGCAATTTGTGTCTCCATACCCGGCGCCATGTTTTCGCCAAGTACTTCAATAACCTTACCCATCATACCTCGTGAGCGCGTTCCGCGATCGGTGATCTCGATAACAACGACATTACCCATACGTGCACCTGCACGTAAATCGTTCGGGATCAGAATGTCCTGTGAGATTCGAGAGTCATCAGGCACAACATATGAGTAGCCATATTCCATAAAGAAACGTCCTACTATTTGTGTCTGACGCTCTTCTAAAACGCGAACTAACCGACCTTCCTTACGTCCACGCTTAGAGTTTTCTGTTGGCTGAACCAGTACATAATCACCGTGGATGATATTTTTCATTTGGTGATGAGGCAGAACAATATCATTATCCTTGCCCACACTGCCTTCTGGACGAACCCAACCATGACCATCTTTGTGGCCAATTACGTAGCCCTTCACCATCTCCAGTTTTTCTGGCAAGGCGTAGCACTGACGACGCGTAAAGACCAGTTGTCCATCACGCTCCATCGCACGCAGTCTACGACGCAGACCTTCATAGTGCTCTTCTCCATTCAACTGCAATGCGTCAAATAGATCATTTCGGTTCATGGGAACACCCGCTTGATGCAAAAACTCAAGAATAAACTCTCGGCTTGGGATTGGGTTTTCGTAGTTCTCCGACTCGCGATCTGCAAATGGGTCGTTAGGAATAATGTCTGACATAGGCGCGCCTAATAAAGGAAGGAATTTAAATCTAGTATATCTGACTCACTGATTAAGCTACAGGTAAGTCGAAACAAATTCTTGAAATTTCACTGCCTTTTCATCAGCACTATAGTTTGCTAAAAAACAACAATGCCCAGCGAAAGCTAGGCATTGTGTTGTTAGGTTATGGTCACCGGAGTGCAATCGGATAACTCTCTACCAGAATGTGTCGCGCTTCTTAGCTCGGGCAACAATGTTCTGCGGCATTCGTCGCTCTAATCCCTGCCTAAGTACACTAATACGCTTATGGGTTCGCTGGTCTGCCGTCACCGAATTATAAAGCCAGCGATAAGCATCTTCGTAATCAAGTGGACTCCCATAATCACGCAGCAATAGCTCCGCCAAATGAATACGAGCATTGAGGTTTCCCATCGATGCCGCTTCACGCAAATATGGAATCGCACGTTCTTTATCTTGCTGAACTAATGTTCCACGAGAATAGTAACGACCAATTTGTTCAAGTGCGGCGGGCAAACCTTGATGAGCAGCATTTTCCATGTAATAGAGACCTAGCTCTACATCCTGATCAACACAGACCCCCCACGCTAGCATATCTCCGTATAAAAACTCATACGCAGGTAAGCTAATGCGAGTCGCACGTGCAACAATATCCTCAACAAGCTGGCAGTTATCGGCTTTAACGCGTTCTAAATGCTGGTTGTTGTTGATAAGGTTAATTAGTTCGGCTTCGGTATAAATTGGTATCGGCTCACCGATCTCAGACAACTCATTTGCCTGTACCACTGAGGCACTAAACGCCAACACCATCGAAGCAGCTAATTTTCTTAGCTTCATTTTCTGCACTCTTAACTTCGACTATGGACACTAACCCAAGGTCAGCATCAGATTTGCCACTTACGCGGCAAGCTTGATACTAGTATCGGCAATTGGTGCTAACTCTTTAATCAAAATTGCCGCTCTATGGCAAATTGTTGCCATAAGTATCGAGAATCGCAAGAAAAATAGACATAAAAAAACCGGTGCTTAGCACCGGTTTCTAATAACTGATAACAATCAATAATTAAGATTCGAATGGGTGAACCTTGATGATTGTTTCGTTACGGTCAGGACCAGTAGAGATGATATCTACCGTTACGCCTGTTAGCTCTTCAATACGCTTGATGTAATCTAGAGCCGCTTTTGGTAGCGCATCAATAGATGTCGCGCCAAATGTGTTCTCTGACCAACCTGGCATAGTTTCGTAGATTGGTGTCGCTTCTTCAAATGCTTCTGCAGCCATTGGAGAAACTTCTAGGATAGAACCATCTTTCATCTTGTAGCCAGTACAGATTTTTAGCTCTTCCAAACCATCTAGAACGTCTAGTTTAGTTAGACAGAAACCAGAAATAGAGTTGATTTGTACCGCACGGCGCATTGCAACAGCATCGAACCAACCAGTACGACGTAGACGACCCGTTGTCGCGCCGAACTCTTGACCAACACTACCAAGGTGCTTACCTACTGGGTCTTGCTTATCTAGACCATCGTAAAGTTCTGTTGGGAATGGACCAGAACCTACGCGAGTACAGTACGCTTTAGTAATACCAAGAATGTAACCGATGTGACGAGGACCGAAACCAGAACCCGCAGCAACGCCACCAGCAGTTGTGTTAGAAGAAGTTACGTATGGGTATGTACCGTGGTCGATATCTAGTAGTGTACCTTGAGCACCTTCAAACATGATCTTGTCGCCGCGCTTACGTGCTGCATCAAGTTCATTAGTTACGTCGATAACCATAGAAGTAAGTAGGTCAGCGTAACCCATGCATTGCTCTAGAACTTCGTCATAGCTTACTGTTTCAGCTTTGTAGAAGTGCTCTAGCTGGAAGTTATGGAATTCCATTACTTCTTTTAGCTTCTCTGCGAATACTTCTTTATCGAATAGGTCGCCAACACGTAGACCGCGACGAGCAACTTTATCTTCGTAAGCTGGACCGATACCACGACCCGTTGTACCAATTGCTTTGTTACCACGAGCGATTTCACGCGCTTGGTCAATAGCGATATGGTAAGGAAGAATTAGAGGACAAGCTTCAGAAACGAAAAGACGCTCACGCACCGGAATACCGCGCTCTTCTAGAGGCTTCATTTCTTTAATTAAAGCTTCAGGTGATAGTACAACACCATTGCCGATAACACATTTGATGTTATCGCGAAGGATACCTGATGGAATCAAGTGAAGAACGGTTTTTTGACCGTCAATGACTAGAGTGTGGCCTGCATTGTGACCGCCTTGGTAACGAACCACATATTTTGCATCTTCAGTTAAAAGGTCAACAATTTTACCTTTACCTTCGTCACCCCATTGGGTGCCTAGAACGACTACGTTATTTCCCATCTTTCCAGTTCTGATTGCTAGTTAAAAATGGATTCTAGCACCGAATCACATTTCTTGCAGTCATTTTTTAATCATGCAAGTGTAATATGGTGCTATTCCATTAGAGATTAATATAAGGCCGAAATAAATCAGTCCGTTAGGTAAACTTTTAGAGCTATCGTCTTTTTTTGGGCTATTCATCAGCATAGATTTTAACGGTCAAATCACCATTAACATCGATACCTGCGCGATACATTCCCGAGCTATTCATCGAGTAATGTAGCTCTCCTTGAGCATCAACTGCGATTAAGCCGCCTTCCCCACCCATTTGTTTTAATTCACCCTGAATAACGGTTTCACACGCGGTATGAACATCTTGTTTCAAATAACGCATTCTAGCTGCTACATCACCAGCGACCGTTTTACGAATAAAGTATTCACCCATACCGGTTGTTGAGACCGCAACATTACCATTCTCTGCGTAAGTTCCCGCACCAATGATCGATGAATCACCAACACGACCATACTTTTTGTTGGTGATGCCACCAGCGCTTGTCGCTGCGGCTAGATTTCCATACTGATCTAAGGCCACGGCGCCAACGGTGCCGTATTTTTTATCATCTGGGTATTTAGATTCTGAGAGAGCAAAGAGCCCTTTCTCTTTCATTGACAGTAGCTGCTCATAGCGACGCTCGGTGAAAAAGTAGTCTTGCTCGGTATACTCATAGCCGAGTTCAAAAGCGAACTCCTCTGCTCCGTCGCCAATCAGCAATACATGATTGCTGTTTTTCATAACATCACGCGCAAGCTCAATGGGATTGCGAACATGGCGAACTCCAGCAACAGCGCCTGCATCTAGCTCTTTACCGTGCATGACTGAAGCATCCATTTCAACCATCTCTTTGTGGGTCAATACAGATCCTCTACCAGCGTTGAAGTTTACCGAATCCTCTAAAACCTTGACCGCAGCGACGACCGCATCTAGTGCATCGCCTGATTCGAGTAGTATTTTATGACCAGCACGAACAGACGTTTCTAGATCGGCCAAAATCGAAGCTTTCAGCTCTTCACTCATCTGCTCACGTAAAATAGTCCCTGCACCGCCATGAATAGCGATAGAGAAAGGTTGAGTCATCGTCGATATCTCCAGTACATCTCGCGGGTTTAATCATAAAAAAAGGCGCTTCCCAACATAATGGGAAACGCCTTCTCTAACGCTTAGCTAGACACTAACAATTAGTGTGAGCCACAGCTACCGCCACCGCAGCAGCCATCTTTTTTCTCAGCACCGTGGTCATGACCTTCGCCACCACAACAGCCACCCTCGTGGTCATGGTCATGACCACAGCCACCCGCTTGATGAACGTGGCCGTGTTCGATTTCTTCTTGAGTCGCTTCACGTACCGCTACAACTTCCACGTCAAATGTTAGCGTTTGACCTGCAAGCATGTGGTTGCCATCAACAACCACTTCATCGCCATCAACTTCTGTTACTTCAACAGGGATTGGACCTTGGTCTGTATCCGCTAGGAAACGCATACCTACTTCAATCTGGTCAACACCTTGGAATACTTCCGCTGGAACGCGTTGTACTAGTGCGTCGTTGTGCTCACCGTAAGCTTCTTCTGGAGAAACTGTCACAGAGAACTTAGCACCTGCTTCTTTACCTTCTAGCGCTGTTTCAAGACCAGTGATTAGGTTGTCATTGCCGTGAAGGTAATCTAGTGGCGCTTCAGCTGTAGATTGATCAACGACTACACCGTCTTCCAGTTTTACTTGGTAAGCAAGACTTACAACTACGTTCTTTTCAATTTTCATATTGACTCCAAGGAGGATAAAGGACCCTAACATTCGTTAGTGTCGGCATACTTTCTACGGGGCATATTATGGGGATGATTTAGAGAAACACAATCAATCCGGCTTAAAAATACCGATCATATTTTGCCCACCATGGTCGCTACTATCAACCGATTGTGGTGTACGTTGATCCTGATGACCGCACTCAACACACTCTACTAATTCAATATTATTCTCTATCCACCAGCGTAAAGTGTCTTGTTGTGAACACTTTGGACAACTAGCGCCTGCGATAAATCTTTTCTTCATTTCTCTCGTTTCACTGTTAATCCCAGAAGTTTTTTGATTGCTGATCGTTTTCTAACTCACGACCAAAAATCTCTTCCAGTTCTTTTCGGGCTTCTTTGGCTCTTTGGGCCAATTGTTTATCATCATTATGCTGAGGAAGCAGCTCTTTCAGCATAGCATTATCAAGTTTTCTAAAGTGAGCTTCCGCTCTCTTTGCCTGATATGGGTGCATACCTAAACTAACGAGAGCCTGTCGACCAAGATCAAGCGCCCCTAAGAAGGTCTCACGGGAATAACTGTCAACACCTTGGCTCAGTAATTGGTATGCCTCAACACGACTTCGTGCTCGGGCTAATAGTTTCAAGCGCGGAAAATGCGTCTGACACAATCCAATAATCTTCATGATTTCATCAGGTGAATCGGTACAGATTATCATTGCCTCAGCTTTATCCGCACCGGCAGCTCGTAATAAGTCAAGTTGGGTCGCGTCACCATAAAATACTTTGTAGCCATATTTACGCAGTAACTTAATCTGGCTCGCATCACTTTCGAGTACCGTCACTTTAATTTTGTTGGCATACATCAGACGGCCGACAATCTGCCCAAAACGCCCAAAGCCCGCAATAATCACTCTTGGCTGCTTGTTGACGACATCACTTTGCAACCTACCCTCAAGGTCGGTGTTAAGTCCTCGTGCATACCAGCGGCTTTGTGCCATCAATAATAATGGCGTCGTGACCATGGATAAACTGACCACCACCAAAAGAAACGCGGTTTGCTGTTGGTCGAGTAATCCTTCACTACTTGCTGCGGTAAAAATAACGAATGCGAACTCGCCACCCTGACTAAGAATTGCCGCCATTTTGCTGCGAGATTTCGCTCGACTACCAGACAAACGCGCAAGTAGGTAAAGAATCAGACCTTTTACAACCACTAAACCAATGACCGCAGACAGCACGGCAATGGGTTGCAAAGCCAACAGACCAAGATTCACCGCCATACCAACAGCGATAAAGAACAACCCAAGCAACAGCCCTTTGAACGGTTCGATGGCAATTTCTAGCTCATGTCGATACTCACTTTCCGCCAAGAGAACCCCGGCAAGAAACGTCCCCAACGCCATAGACAGACCGAGTTGCTTCATTGATAAGGCAATGCCAATCACAAGCAGCAATGCAGCTACGGTAAAGAGTTCACGTACACCACTGAGTACAACATATCGAAACAGAGGTCTCAGTAGGAAGTGGCCGCCAATTAATAACCCCCCTACGCCTGCAAGCATCCATATCGCATCAAGCCAATCTCCGGCGGTATTCCCAGCTAAGACAGGAAGCAGTGCAAGCATTGGGATCACAGCAATGTCTTGAAATAGTAAGACCGCAAAACCTGATTGACCTGTTTCACTGCCTCCCAAACCTTGCTCTTCAATGACTTTTAAGGCGATAGCGGTGGATGACAACGCGAGTCCCATGCCAATAGTTAAACTGGTTTGCCAAGATGCTCCCACAACATAGGCAACGCTGGCGATGACTGAGGTTGTCACCACGACTTGTGCACCACCTAATCCAAGGATAGGGCCTTTCATTTGAAGCAGTTTTTTCGGATTTAATTCGAGTCCAATCAGAAACAGCAGCAACACCACGCCAAACTCAGCAAAATGAAGAATAGCGTCGACATCTTTGATTAAACCAAGCCCCCACGGGCCGATGGCAACACCCGCCAATAGATAGCCAAGAACGGAACCGAGACCAAGGCGTTGAGCAAGAGGAACAGCAACAACAGCTGCGGTCAGAAAAATAACGCTACTCTGTAGAAAATCATTCTCAAGCGCCATTTTCACCTCCCACCATCTCCGCAACTTCACTCCGAAGTGGATCACTCAGCCATAGGCGGTAACGCTCAGCATGCTGACAACGTTCCATTTCAGACACATTTCGTGCCCAGTACAAGACCAGTGGTTCTATCCAATGCATCTGGCACAAGGCCGCCGTCAATTCAAATGGTTGCAAAATTTCCGATAGCGGGTAGCGGTTATAACCTGTCTTACCGAAAGCTCCTTCTTGGCCCCCCGTCGTGATCACGCTTCGCCAATATTTACCCTTTAAAGCTTCACCTTTACCAAAGGCAAAGCCTTTTCCAATAACACGGTCTAGCCACTCTTTAAGCAACGCCGGACAGGAATACATAAAGAGCGGATGGTGGAAGACAATCACATCATGCTCAGCCAGTAATTTTTGTTCAGCACTGACATCAATAAAGAAGTCTGGATAATGTGCATAAAGATCGTGCACAGTGACGTGATCAAGCGATTCTATTTTCTTGATCATCATTTGGTTAGCCACAGACGTTTGTGACTCAGGGTGAGCATACAACACCAATACCTTGGGCTTATCGGAGGATAGAGTTTGCATTCGTTCGACAGCAATCCTTTTACTGTTTATAGCCTACTAAGCATTATTTATCGTTATCAGTTTGTTATACGTTGTTAGTCGTGATAACGCAATGATCGACATAGCTTGTTAAGTGCCCTACTATTCGACGCAATACGAGTAACGACAAAGCAAAAGATTATGATTACCTTCTCTGGCATCCAGCTTCTTCGCGGTGGTAAACCACTTCTTGAACAAGCTTCAGCAACCATCCAGCCTGGCGATAAAGTCGGTTTGGTCGGAAAAAATGGTTGTGGTAAATCGACACTATTCGCCCTGATCAAGGATGAACTTTCTATTGATGCGGGTAACTTTAGCAAACCCGCACATTGGGAGATGGCTTGGGTAGCACAGGAAACCCCAGCGTTAGAGCGCAGCGCCATTGAATACGTCATTGATGGTGACCGAGAGTATCGCCGTCTAGAATCGGAGTTACTCGATGCTGAGCAAAAAGATCACGGCACATTGGTCGCTGAAATACATGGTCAAATAGAAACCATTGGCGGCTACAGCATTCGTGCTCGAGCAGCGGAGCTCCTTGATGGTCTTGGTTTTAGCCAGCAGCAAATGAGTTGGAACTTAACTCAGTTCTCCGGCGGCTGGCGTATGCGTCTTAACTTGGCACAAGCTCTTCTATGTCGCTCAGATCTACTGCTACTCGATGAGCCAACCAACCACTTAGACCTTGATGCGGTTATGTGGCTAGAACGCTGGCTACAAAATTACCCAGGTACGCTGGTTCTTATCTCTCACGACCGAGATTTCTTAGATCCTATCGTAGGTCGAATCATTCACGTCGAGAACCAAAGACTAAATGAGTACACGGGTAACTACTCATCATTTGAAGAGCAGCGTGCTCAAAAACTGATTCTGCAACAAGCTCAGTTTGAGAAACAGCAGAAGCAGATGTCCCACATGCAAAGCTACATTGACCGTTTCCGCTACAAAGCCTCGAAAGCGCGTCAAGCTCAAAGCCGAATCAAAGCGCTGGAGCGTATGGAGAAAGTTCTGCCCGCACAGTTGGATAACCCATTCAGTTTCCAGTTCCGCGATCCTGATGCACTTCCTAACCCAATCATCATGATGGACGAAGTCTCGGCGGGATATAGTGACAATCTGATTTTAGAAAAGATTCGCCTTAACTTGGTGCCTGGTAGTCGAATTGGCTTACTTGGACGTAATGGTGCGGGTAAATCGACCCTGATTAAGCTCCTTTCTCGAGAACTCAAACCTCAAGGTGGTGACTTAACCTACTCTCAAGGGGTTAAGATTGGCTACTTTGCGCAGCATCAGCTAGAAACTTTGCACCCAGAGGAAACCCCTCTGCAACACATGATGCAAATTGCGCCTGACAAAAACGAACTCGAGCTACGTAACTACCTCGGCAGTTTTGGCTTTCAGGGTGATAAAGCACTAGAAAAAGTAGCCCCCTTCTCTGGCGGTGAAAAAGCGCGTCTTGTTCTCGCTCTGATTGTTTGGCAAAAACCAAACCTTTTACTTCTCGATGAACCAACCAACCACCTCGATCTCGATATGCGTCAAGCCTTAACTATGGCGCTACAAACGTTTGAAGGCGCAATGGTCATTGTTTCCCACGACCGCTACTTACTTCGTGCGACAACAGACGATCTTTACTTGGTTCACGATCGCCAAGTGGCTCCATTTGATGGTGACCTAAACGATTACTACAAGTGGCTGACTGAACAACAAAAATCGGAACGCCGTGAAGCGCAAGCACAACAACCAGAGAAAAAGTCTGAAAACAGTGCGGCGGCGAAAAAAGACCAAAAACGCCGTGAAGCAGAATTTCGCAAACAGACTGCACCTATTCGCAAAAACCTGACAAAACTTGAAGAGAAAATGGATAAGTTGGGAGAAGCCTTAGCACAAGCAGAGGCCCAATTATCAGATAACTCACTTTATGACGCCGAAAATAAAGCTAAACTTAACCAAGTACTAGCGCTTCAAGCAGAAAGTAAAAGCTTGCTTGAAGAGGTCGAAATAGAGTGGATGGCTCTACAGGAAGAGCTAGAGCAGATGGAACAGGAGTTCAATAGTCAATGAGTTCAAAGCCCGCCTCAATTTCTCTAACACTCGAACGCTTATGGCAATTTAGCCTACAGTACTATAGCGTGCGAGAAGTAAAAGAGGCGTGCTTACATCTGCAAAACCAATTTAAAGGCAACGTTAACCTGCTGTTGTTACTCAAGTGGCTTGATGAACAGCAGGTCTGCTTTGGCGAAGAGGACTGGCATCGCGTAGAAGAGTGTTTAGGCCGTTCCGAAGCCTTACTTCTGAGCTATAGGGAGTTACGACGTAAGTTGAAGTTCCACCTACCTGACACTCTGTATCGCGAGTCACTCCAATTTGAGTTGCAACTTGAAAAGCAGCAACAATCCGATCTGGTTGACTGTATTAACACCATCGAATTGAGTACGAATCACGCAGAACCCCTGACCTTGCGCTACTGCCGTCAATTAGGTGGCGAACAACTCTATTCAGCCTTTGCCGACCCCATAGACAACATTGCCAACCTGTAGAGAGCCTTTATGACTCAATTTGTTGCTGCTAAAGGATTAACAAATCCTCACCTACAAACACTCGCACCGCGATTTATTCGGAAGAAAGCCTTATTTGAACCCGTCTGGCAAACTTTAGACACGCCTGATGGTGACTTTCTTGATATTGCTTGGAGTGAAAACGTCGATCAGCAGTCAAACACTAACAAGCCTATTTTTGTTCTTTTTCACGGCTTGGAAGGCTGTTTTTACAGTCCGTATGCGAATGGTCTAATGGATGCCTTCGCCAAACAAGGTTGGCTCTCTGTGATGATGCATTTTCGTGGCTGTAGTGGTAAGCCCAACAGACTCGCCCGCGCCTATCACTCCGGCGAGGTGGAAGACGCACGCTTTTTCTTAGAGCACCTCAACCAACGTTTCCCAACACAGACCAAGGTCGCGGTTGGCATTTCTTTGGGTGGAAATATGCTGGCCAACTATCTCGCTACCTACAACAGCCAGCCTTTACTCGATGCCGCAACCATTGTTTCTGCGCCACTCGACCTATCTGCCTGCTCAGAACGTATCGAGCAAGGCTTTTCCAAGTTGTACAAAAACTATTTGCTGTCATCGCTAAAGAAAAGCGCCTTACAAAAACACCATCTGTTAAAAGGCGAGTTGGGGTTAAGCTATCAGAATATCAAGCGTGTCACCAAATTGTACGAGTTCGATGACCTTATCACTGCACCTTTGCATGGTTTCAAAGATGCAGCCGACTATTATCACCAGTGCTCAGGGATACATCGACTCAAAGAAATCACGCTGCCAACACAGATCATCCACGCCAAGGATGACCCGTTCATGACCGAAGATGTCATCCCCAAATACGTGCTGCCCGATAACATCGACTATCGGCTGTTTGAACAAGGTGGCCATGTGGGATTTGTTACAGGTAGCGCACTCAAGCCAAGA
This sequence comes from Vibrio sp. Hep-1b-8, assembly GCF_006124995.1. GTDB lineage: Bacteria > Pseudomonadota > Gammaproteobacteria > Enterobacterales > Vibrionaceae > Vibrio. Next base: position 35,723 of record NZ_QEWN01000113.1, on the reverse strand, counting down.
TTTTGGTTAGAAGAAGCTCTGCCTGCCTACTATGAAAGTCTTGCCGCTTCGGCATAATAGCGCGCACAATTCACCGAACATAAAATGAAGAGGTCTTTATGATCGTCCCATGGCAACAAATTGCACCGGAGACACTGGAGAATCTGATACGCGAGTTTATTCTTCGCGAAGGAACAGACTATGGTGATGTCGAGGTTTCACTACAAGACAAAGTTGACCAAATCCACTCTCAACTAGAGTCAGGGGAAGCTGTTGTGGTTTATTCAGAACTGCATGAAAGTGTCGATATCCAACTAAAGAACCGTTTTTGATTTAGAGAACTGCATACAGTCAATGTCTGCTAAAGCATGTTATAGTGGGCATTGATTCATGGAATGTAACTTACAGACAAGGTTTGTCATGTCCGCTAAACACCCTATTATTGCCGTGACTGGTTCATCTGGCGCTGGCACAACGACTACCTCGGAAGCCTTCCGCAAAATGTTCAATATGATGAACGTTAAAGCCGCGTGGGTCGAAGGGGATAGCTTCCACCGCTTTACTCGCCCTGAAATGGATGTCGAAATCCGTAAGGCTCGCGAGCAAGGCCGTCACATCAGTTACTTTGGCCCACAAGCGAACGACTTTGGTGGCCTAGCCGAGTTTTTCCGTAAATACGGACACGAAGGTAATGGTCAGGTACGTCGCTACCTCCATACGTTTGACGAGGCAGTACCTTATAACCAGATGCCCGGTACTTTTACGCCTTGGCAAGACCTACCAGAAAACTCCAATGTACTCTTTTATGAAGGGCTACACGGGGGGGTGGTAGATGGTGACGTTAACGTCGCACAACATGTCGACTTTCTGATAGGCATGGTGCCGATCGTCAACTTAGAATGGATTCAAAAGTTTGTTCGTGATACTCGCGATCGCGGTCATTCTCGTGAAGCCGTCATGGACTCAATAGTACGTTCAATGGACGACTATCTAAACTATATTACTCCACAGTTTTCCCGAACTCATATCAACTTTCAGCGCGTTCCGACCGTTGATACATCAAACCCTTTAAATGCGAAAGGGATACCGAGTTTGGACGAAAGTTTCGTCGTCATTCGACTTCGTGGTATCAAGAATGTCGATTTCCCATACCTACTGGCTATGATTGATGGTTCGTTTATGTCTCGCCACAACACCATTGTTGTACCAGGCGGAAAAATGAGTTTTGCGATGGAATTAATTGTTCGCCCTATCCTGCAACAATTGATAGAAACGGGCAAAATCGGTTAAGGCTCACAACTAGAACACGATTACTTTTCATACCGTGATCATGTGCACAGTTTTGCGTACCAAAAAGCCTGTTGTACCCGATTAAAATCAAGAAATCATGCCAGAAAAAGGATACTATTTGTAACCGACACATAAGTTGGCTTGCAGCATTTATAAAGTGCTCTTATCCTAGTAGGTCTTAATTAAGGCTTAGCTTAAACATGGAAAGCGGCAAGCGTACCCTGCAGAGGAAGTGAGATATTATGGTTCTAGGTAAACCTCAAACCGACCCAACATTAGAGTGGTTCCTTTCACATTGTCATATTCATAAGTACCCTTCAAAAAGCACGCTAATTCACGCGGGCGAGAAAGCGGAAACTTTGTACTACATTGTTAAAGGTTCTGTTGCGGTTCTTATCAAAGACGAAGAAGGTAAGGAGATGATCCTTTCTTACCTAAACCAAGGTGACTTCATCGGTGAACTTGGTCTATTCGAAGAAGACCAAGAGCGTACCGCATGGGTTCGAGCAAAATCTCCTTGTGAAGTTGCGGAAATCTCATTCAAGAAGTTCCGTCAGCTTATCCAAGTGAACCCAGATATCTTAATGCGCCTTTCAGCGCAGATGGCAAGTCGTCTACAAGTGACGAGCCAAAAAGTGGGCGACCTAGCATTCCTAGACGTAACGGGTCGTATTGCTCAAACGCTACTAAACCTAGCGAAGCAACCTGATGCAATGACTCACCCAGATGGCATGCAAATCAAGATCACTCGCCAAGAGATTGGTCAAATCGTTGGCTGTTCTCGCGAAACAGTTGGCCGTATCTTGAAGATGCTTGAAGAGCAGAACCTAATTTCTGCACACGGTAAAACAATCGTTGTTTACGGTACTCGTTAATTTCGATTAAGCACTAAATTATAAAAGCCACCAATGGAAACATTGGTGGCTTTTTGTTTTCGAGAATCGAGAAAATTATGGCTTATTGAGGACTAGTTTCGTCAACACCTTTAACCACAAAGCTGTTATCAACTTCTACCCGCCACTATCTTTCGAAGCCCCATCTCGGAACACATTGTTCTCGAAGGGCGCAGCCCGTTCTAAATGCTCGCAGGACGAAGTCCGGTCTCGACTCTCGCTTCTGCTCTTTACCCGTTAGTGCTTTCGAAGATCTTGTCAGCAGACGCTGCCACAAATCCTGGGTAAAGCTCGCCATTAGACATTGGGTAACGTTTAGCGAACTCGTAGAAGCCTCCAGGGATGATTTCACTGCCTTCAGTAAACTGAACCGGCACTTTATCAGCCATCGTTGAAGATTGCTCAAGCAACACTTCTGGCGTGCCTTTTACTTCGCCACCAAACTCATTGATAGTAAAGCCGGCAGAGCGCAGATGATCATTCACACCTTTCACTTCATCAAAAGCATTTAGCTGGTTCACACTTACGGTAAAGTGGTTTGCTCCGTAGCCATGTGCCGCTAACCAAGCCGCGTATTCGCTTTCTTTAGCCAGCGTCTGGTAATCCGCATGACTAATATCCCATAGTCGGCCACCATACAAGAACTCATGACCTTTTAGCTTATCGGTGTCTACTTGCTCGACTAGCTTGGTAACAATCGCTTGAAGTTCACTAGAACACTCATCAACTTTTAGTTCACTGATAAATACTTTTGGCTGTTTTGGATCGGGATGTTCAAAATGTTTCGCCGCGAGCTTTTTGCTTTCAAAAACGTAATCGCCACACGGCTTGTAGCCAGCATCTAGAAAAGGTTGTGCTAGAGTCGCGATACCTAACGGCTCAACGTTGAAAGTACGTAATGCAATATGGTCATTGATCAATGCTTCGTCTTCTTGCAGAAGTTGGTGTACTTTTTCAGCAGAGGGACACAAGCGTTGAATATAGTCATTCCATAACTGCTGGAATAAAACATCTGGCGTCATAACGCCTCCTTGTATAGGGGTTGTTTACGTTCAAAAATGCCTCCTGGCTCAGGGAGGCAAAAAGGGAAATATCTAATCGAACTTCACGCTCTACAGTTCAACACCTGGGCTTAATGTTTCAGGAAGAAGTGTCTCGCCACCTTCCATCGAAGCCATTGGGTACGCACAGTAATCCGCTGCATAGTAAGCACTTGGCCTTAGGTTGCCAGAAGCGCCTGGGCCACCGAACGGTGCATCACCACTTGCTCCAGTGAGCTGACGGTTACGGTTAACGATGCCTGCTCGAATATGGTCAACAAAGTAGTTCCACTCGCTATCGTCTGTCGAGACTAGGCCAGCAGATAACCCAAAGCGTGTGTCGTTGGCAAGTTCAACCGCTTTTTCAAGACCTTGGTAGCGTACGACCTGTAGCAGAGGGCCAAAGTACTCTTCATCAGGTAGCTCTGCAATCGCAGTAACGTCAATAATACCCGGAGTAACAAAGGCGGCTTCACCCGCTTTCGCTTCAACCAAACTGACACCACCCAGTGTTTGCAAGTTTGCCTGTGCAGCAAGGATAAAGTCTGCCGCTGCTTTAGAAATCTGCGGCCCCATGAATGGTGCAGGTTCTGCGAATGGCTGATCGACGCGAATCTTATTGGTCGCTTGTACAAGCTTATTGACCAATAGATCACCCTTCTCACCAACAGGAACATATAGGCGACGAGCACATGTACAACGCTGGCCAGCACTAATGAATGCAGATTGAATAATGGTATAAACCGTTGCGTCCAGATCACCGTAATTTTCAGAGATAACCATAGGGTTGTTACCCCCCATCTCTAGAGCCAGCATTTTGCCCGGCTGACCTGCGAACTGACGGTGAAGGATGTGACCAGTATTGGCACTGCCCGTAAAGAGAACGCCATCTAGCCCTTTAGAACTGGCTAGAGCGATACCTGTCTCTTTCGCACCTTGGACAAGGTTGATGACACCTTTTGGCAAGCCAACCTGATCCCACAGCTTCATGGCAAATTCACCCGTAAATGGCGTCTGCTCAGAAGGTTTGAATACAACTGTATTACCTGCAAGCAATGCAGGCACGATGTGACCATTTGGAAGATGACCTGGGAAGTTGTATGGACCAAACACAGCCATCACGCCTAGTGGACGGTGACGCAAAACAATTTGGTTACCCGCAGCTTCACGCTGTGCTTTGCCAGTACGCTCATGATAAGCACGGATCGAAATTGCGATCTTGCCAGCCATTGCTGCTGCTTCAGTACGAGTTTCCCAAATTGGTTTACCCGTTTCTTTCGCGATAATCTGCGCGATTTCTTCGCTGTTCTCTTTTACCTTTTCGGCAAAAGCGAGTACGAAGGCTTCACGTTCTTCAAAACTTAGTTTTTTCCAGCCAACAAATGCATTACGCGCGGCAGAAACCGCCTGTTCAACTTGCTCTGGCGTTGCACTCTCGCCCTGCCAGATTACTTCATTGTTGTAAGGGCTGGTTGAGTTCATTGACTCACCCAGACCTGCTACCCACTCTCCGGCAATCCAATGTGTCATAATATGTTCCTTCAGATTCTGCGTAATATCTGGCTCTATTACTGAGCCAACATGCGAACGAATTCGCCTTCACCAACTCTCAGCGCGTGCGCCACTTCTGGAGAAAGAATAACTGTCTCTGAAGCTTGGTCATAAGCGGCTTTCGTTGCCGTCGCGCGGAAATCTTCAAACGAAGTGTTTGAGATTAAGTAGTCTTGAGAACTTGAGTGTTCCGCGATCGTCACTTTGGCTCGGAAAGAGTGACGCACCGATTCAATATTGCGCACATCACACTCTACCGTCGGGCCGCCATCGAAGATGTCGACGTAGTTACGGCAAGTAAAGCCCTCTTTCTCTAATAAGCGTAAAGCGGGTTTAGTATTTTCGTGTACTTGACCAATCACTGCCTGTGCTTCTTTACTTAGCAAGTTGATATAGATTGGTAGTTTAGGCATTAGGTCAGCGATAAAGCCTTTCTTACCTATACCTGTAAGGTAGTCCGCCATTGTGAAGTCAATGGAGAAGAAATGTTCTTGTAGCCATTGCCAGAATGGTGAGTTGCCTTCTGCATCTGAGACGCCGCGCATTTCAGCAAATACCGTTTTCGAGAAACGGTGTGGATGCTCAGCCATCATTAAAAAACGACATTTAGACATTAAACGACCATTCAAACCACGACGGAAGTCTGGGCGTAAGAACAGAGTACAGATCTCGCTACAACCCGTGTAGTTGTTACCAAATGTCAGCAGCTTCACGACGTTGTTTACGCCTAGCTTAGCTGATGCGTGAACGATGGTACTAATATGGTATGAGTAAAAAGGAACATCCCAACCGATGGACGCTTCGATACCTGTACAACCAGCAACTTCGCCAGTCTCACTATCAAAGCCAACCATTAGATAACCTTCGTCACCCGGTGAGGTTACGTCAGGCTTAGTAAAGCTGTACTCTGAATGAGTAATTCTGTTTTTTAACAGTTCTTCGTTAATTGGTAGAGATGTGAATCCGTGACCAGATTCCACTGCGCACGTGTGCAGCGCATCGTAGTCCGACATTGCGATAGGGCGAACAACCAGCATCGATACTCCCTCCTGATGCAAGTAACTTAAGTTTCGAGTCGAAAAGTAGCGAGTAACGAGACTAGAAACCGCTATCTCGCTACTCGTAACTCGACGCTTTTATTCTTATTTAACTAGCGTCGCTAGAGCTTTATCCAGTCTTGCTAGACCTTCTTCAATTTCTTCTTTAGTGATGACTAGTGATGGGGTGAAGCGAACAACGTTTGTTCCTGCTACCAGCACCATTAGACCTTCTTTGCCCGCCGCAACAAGTACGTCACGAGCTCGACCTTGCCACTCATCATTCAATGCTGCACCAAGCAGCAGACCTTTACCACGAACTTCAGAGAACATGTTGTACTTGTCGTTCAGTTTCGCTAGTCCTTCACGGAACAAAACTTCACGCTCTGCAACACCCGCTAATGTTTCTGGTGCGCTCACCACATCCACGACGGCTTCAGCAACGGCACACGCTAATGGGTTACCGCCATATGTAGAACCATGAGTACCCACTTTCAGATGTTGAGCTAGCTCTGTCGTCGTTAGCATTGCGCCGATAGGGAAACCGCCACCAAGTGACTTCGCTGTGCTCAGGATATCTGGCGTTACGCCTAGACCTTGGTATGCGTAGAAATGACCGGTACGGCCATTACCTGTTTGTACTTCATCGAAAATAAGTAGAGCATTGTGTTTATCACACAATTCACGAACCGTTTGAACAAATTCATCGGTTGGAGAGATGATGCCACCTTCGCCTTGCAGTGGCTCCATCATGATTGCACACGTACGATCTGAGATATGCTCACGTAGAGCTTCTACATCATTGTATGGTAGGTGTGTAACATCGCCTGGTTTAGGACCAAAACCGTCCGAGTATGCCGCTTGACCACCCACAGTTACCGTAAAGAATGTACGACCGTGGAAGCCTTGTTTGAAGGCGATAATTTCTGATTTTTCTGGACCAAACTTATCTGCTGCGTAACGACGGGCAAGCTTCAGAGCTGCTTCGTTGGCTTCTGCGCCAGAGTTCGCGAAGAATACTTTTTCCGCAAAGCTCACCTCTGTTAGCTTTTTCGCTAAACGCAGAGCTGGCTCATTAGTCATAACATTACTTAAGTGCCAAATCTTCTGAGCTTGATCAGTCAGTGCATTGACCATCGCTGGGTGACAATGACCTAAGCAGCTCACGGCAATACCACCCGCAAAGTCGATATATTCTGTGCCTTGCTGATCCCAAACTCGAGCACCCTCGCCTTTGACTGGAATCATTTCCATTGGGTTATAACAAGGTACCATTACCTCATCAAACAAACCGCGTTCTACTTTATTTTGTTCAGTCATTGCACATTCCCTCTAGATACCGCATGCATAGCGAATATGGTGTCCTTACTTCCAATCAATGAAATAAGATATTGTTTTGCCATTAAGCAATCACGGCATTGTATTTACATTTAATTAACCATTTCAATAGTGATTTATTCTTTTTAGCACCCGATACGGAGCCCAATACTCATCACCTCTGAGTATTTATGCATCACGCTGCGACTTTTATGAAGCAATATATTCTTATAGGTGCGATAAGCTATGGTTAATCATAGTTCGGATAAGGGGTCTAACGTAGGCGAGGTAAAGATCACGCATACTTTTTCACATAATATTCGCGATGGGAAATATGAAAGAAATGTTAAGAAAAGTGATCTAAGTCCGGCTTTGTCTGGATAAGATAAAGAGAAATAGAGCGTTTAAATCGGTTTTCGAGCGAGAAAGTTAGCCAAGATCTGGTGTCCCTGCTCCGTTTTAATCGACTCAGGGTGAAACTGAACTGCATCAATCGGTAAAGACTTGTGCTGGTAACCCATGATCTCATCCATTGAACCGTCTTCGAACTCGGTCCAAGCGGTCAGCTCAAAACAGTCAGGTAACGTTCCGTTTTTCACCACCAATGAATGGTATCGAGTGACCGTCAGCGGATTATTCAAGCCAGCAAAGACACTGCGATCATTATGGCGAATTGGCGAGGTTTTACCATGCATCACCTGACGCGCTCGCACAACTTCACCACCAAACACTTGCGCAATCGCCTGATGCCCCAAGCAAACACCTAGAATCGGTAGCTTGGTTGAAAAGTGTTTGATCGCATCTAAAGAGATACCCGCCTCATTGGGAGTACAAGGCCCTGGAGATATAACCAAATGAGTCGGGGCTAAGGCTTCAATTTCATCAAGGGTGATTTCATCATTGCGCACAACTTTAACCTCTGCACCCAGTTCACAGAAGTACTGGTAAAGGTTGTAAGTAAAAGAGTCGTAATTATCGATAATCAGCAGCATGACTTCAGGACTAGCGTTGACAAATTTAGTGGTTAAGGGCGGGTATTGTGCAATATGAGGAAAGAAAGGCAAGCGTTATCATAAAGGTAATTTCCGACTCAACTACCAATGAAACGTAAAAGCCCCGACAAGTTGATATGATTCTTATGATGAAAAACGTAGCACAGATTAACCGAGCAGTGTACGTGTCATTTTTTATAAAGTATTGATACAAAGGAAGTTTAATTGCGACACATGTGACATCTATTCAATTGATTTTATATCCAAACTATAGATATAAAAGCGCAAGCTAGGTAACCTTTGAGCCACTCATAAACGATTCAATAGGGCATGACGTGGGGTATAAGACCGTTGAACTTATCCATTTGATGGCGCACGAATTTCAGCAAGTGGAAGGGGGTTTTGACTCCTTGTCTGAAAGTGAACTCAAAGAGGTGACCCCATCTGGCATGGGATATGAGCGATTTATTGAGCAATTACAGCAAGGCCATTTTCTGCTACTCAATGATTCTCCGCGAGTTCCGCTGTTGATAAAAGAGAGCGATGGCTTAGATCATTCAGATTGGGAGTTAAATCCCCATGTTCGCGACAACCTCGACCCATTGGCACAAAAGGCACTATTAACTCGCACACAGATGAGCGGGAGTGGGAGTGCATCAAGCACCACTCACACTACAAGCCTACACCCGCCACTTCCCATGCCCCCTTACGTCCCTGAGCCGGTTCGTACTCATAATCCCGATGCGCCGCCAAAGGAAAAATACGAGTACAATTTCGATATCGCGTGCTCCGCTGATGCCTTTCAGCGCAATGTTGGTTGTTCGTTTGTTTTAGCCCAAACGACAAACGAAGTGTTACTAGGGCGCTGGCGTGAAACCAAAATCAAAGAAGGGACACGCTACACCCTATTCACCGCGTTTGATGAGCCTAAAAAATTGGTCGGAGAAGTGGCATCAAAGTCGTTAGGTCTCTCGCCTCGTCAGCCAGTAAAAGTCAGACCGATAGGCAGTGGCGTAGCGCAAGAGGGCTTTATTCCCGTTTTTCCCGCTGTGCAGCTCGGCGAGCGGCTAGGCTTTCCCACTCACGGTTTTTACTACCACTTTCATAACGACAAACTTATCCAAGAGTACCGTATTCTCGGTGATAAAAACTGGGGCTTTTATGCCACTCACTCAATGCATCACCGCCTTGATCCCGAAAGAGGCTATAACCAGAACCAAAACGCGATATTGGTGTTGTGGAAACTCGGTGGCAAAGTGGTCGAGGGGCAACATCTTGTTTATTTAGAGAGACAAATTACCCGTGATGAACTGGATAATTTGAGCGAGGAGTGGTTGAACGAGCATGGGGTGAAATTAGATGTGCCTCAGTTACTTGAGGCAACAAAACAACCCATCATTAAACGAGCTGAATCAGAGAAACCCGCCGAACCCCAACCTCAGCCCGTTAAGCATATTGTTCAAACTGATCTCGAAACGGGTATGCGAGAAACGTGGATGAAGATTGCCAAGCAGTATGGTCTAGCGCCAAAAGCGTTGTTGGAACTTAATCCACAGTACGATGCCGACCCGATGTCTCTATCGGTAGGGGATTCTCTGAATGTAGAAAAACAGCAACCGCTAAGCATTGAAAAAGAGCCTGTTTACGAGATACCACCGGAGAGCCCCAAGCGATTTAATCAACCTTTAAACACTTTCTATAACTACACAGAGCGATGTTTAGTTGATACGTCGATAGTCTCAATTAATAACGAAAGGTTGGTCGAAAAAGACATCCCTGTGGTAAATATCAAAACAGTCTCTGACGTTGCGACAGAATTTGAACTTGGTTTTACCCAAGTAGATCAAACCCAACCTCTAGAGGATTTTTGGTCAAGCTTTTTCTCTTCAGATACAAGCGAAGATACTCAAAAACTATTAAAAAAATACAACGCACACTTGAACAACCCTGTACGGCAAGGGGAGATTGTAGTTGTCCCGACCAAAGAGCCGATTAATGAAGAGCAGACAAGTAAACTTGATGCTCTTATAGAGGAAGCGAAAACAGCCAGTGTTGAGTTAGCGAAACTGACTGAGGAACAAGTTGCTACCGTTTATCGCCATTTTGAAGTGCTAGATTATTATTCTGATGAAACAATTAAAAAAGTCGGCTCAGATGGCCTTCCAGGTGACTTATACGCTTATGCTTCATTGGGAGTCGGTGCTATAGCCACAGGTGTTGAGCGACATTTAAAAAACATCAATGGTGTGCTTCTTGAAATTAACCACCTTTACGTCTCTCAAGTTGCGATGGCAAGCCGTGTTGGTGGTGTTAACTATGGTTCTTTTGTCGCAGAACGTGCTGCGCTATTCAAAAAGCTAGATGGTAGCTTTGCTGCATTATCGAAACGTTCTGTTCAAATTCCTATTTACACTCAGATTAGACGTAACTTAAAACTCTCTACTCATTCTATTATCCATAATGCTGATGAAATTATTGCAAAAGGTATGGTACCGAATTTAGGTAAGCGTATAGCGAACGTGGCGATTGGTATCGCGACATCTCGTGGAGTCGGCTACGTAGGGCTAGTGCTTGGTGCAGCAAGTGGTACGAAGAATATTTATGAAGCCTGTTCTATCGATGGTTCAGGAGAATGCGGCAAAGTGACGGCTCGTGAAATAACAGGATTTATTGGTGGTATCGGTGGGGGGATTGCTGGTGGAAATATCGCTGCTGGCGGAACTGTTTTGGTGTTGGGTATTGTAGGAGTTACCTCTGCGCCTGTGTTAGCAATTGCTTCAATTGGTGCTTTTGTTGCAGGCGGTGCGGTTGGTGGAATTGGAGGTTCGACTATAGGTAAAACCATCGGTGATGGTTTTTACTTCTTGTATGAGAAGAGTATTGAGCTATCTGAATATATTGAAGAAGAGTTACTATGAGTTGGTATGAGATTATTGCGATTGTTTTAGGTATGACTTTTGGTGGATATTTAGTTCTTTGGTCTATCCCTGGTGCAATTATGCTCTCTATGGTTTCATTAGGTGATATTGAAAAAATTGTATTTATTGATAAGCAGGTAGCTAAGGATTTAGATAAATATTACGACGACCAAGGGTATATGAAATGGAACTATCAAATGTCCTACGCAATTGGAACTCGATTGATGGGTTACTGGCTTGCCTATCCTTTTATCAGGCATAGAGTGACCACTAAATCTAAAAAATTCAGACTGTTTATGTGGGTTAATTGTATTGGCATATGGAGCTTTTTTATCACTCCATGCTTTACCCTATTGGTGGAATGGCTGGAGACTATAGGTTAATCATTCACTGAAGCTGTACACCGATGAAAGTGGCAAGCAACAAGTCGTTGGTATAAAAACGGGGGAAGGAAGTGCATACGGTGATCGCGTGGCGAAGCATGAGGCGGTGCAGCAAGGGCAACACTTTATTGCTGAGTTGGATAATGGTATCACTATTACTTGGACACCTGACGGCTCAACCGATGTACTCACACCTGATACCGTCCTCCCCGAGAATGACCAACTGGATGTTCACAATATCTTGGTTCACCCAATTGAAGAGCACGAGCAAGAAATTGGCACGGTTCTCTACCCAGAAGAAGATCTAGCCGAATATATTGTCACCTTCCCTGCGGATGCTGGGTTGCCTCCTCTTTACCTGATGTTCCAAAAAGCGGCGCGTGATGAGTCTGGGGTGGTAACGGGAAAAGGAAAAGACGTCAAGTGGGAGGATGGTTATTGGCTTGGGAAAGCTACAGATTCTGGGCAAGGGCAGTACATACCAACCAAAATTGCGGACTACATGTAAGTACCGACTTCTTGCTATTTGAAGAACATGAACGTAGCCCTGGTGACGATCTTGCCTTACAGCTAGAAGCGATCAGTCAGATGCCTGAAGGTGAGCAGATGGTGATACAGGAAGTGTTGGAAAGTCTGATAATTAAGTATCAGTCCAGAAGATGGAATTCGGGAAGGCAAGCAGCTAAGAGATAAAAGAAAGCCCGCATTAGCGGGCTTCCAAGTATTACTTGTTCAATTTAATCAAGAACTTGCTAAATTTTCGTGTTGCGTGTTCATCTCCCGACAAGCCCATTGCATCAGTTTCAACCGACCACAAAAAATTGAAAACTTCTTCTTCAGAGCTTCCATCTTTCAAAAGCTTATATAGATTGGGTAAATAACCATCATATTCCCCCATTTCTTCTGAATAAGAACAAACCCCAATAGGATCCCACTTTTTATGGACAGCCTCGCGAAGAAGGTTATAAAAATCTAAATCTATATTTGATGTCATCACTTAAGCCCAGTAATTACCGTCACAACGTTTCCTGTTTCAGAATTCGTTACAACCCTCACTTTGTTAGCCGTATCAGTAAATACTGCTGTATTTGGTTTATTACCAGCAGACTGAGTACCATTTTTCAACGCATTTTCAACAACTGAAGGGGTATAACCTCTCTCTTGCATCCTATCAATAGCATGACCACTATAATTCCGGCCATTGATAGTCTCTGGGGGATTTCTAGGCTTTGGTGCATTAGGGTTAGGGAAGTTATTTTGTTGACCGGCTCGACCAACAGGTATCCTAGCTGATTTACCTTCCCCCTTTGTAACAATTATTTAATAGCTAAAGTTACTTTCTCACCACTAATATCATAACTATTCGTAAACGAACTACTCTCCTCAAAATCATTCCATTCGATCAATACAAATAACTTACCATCACTCACATCAAGATCTAAAACCTCTCCATCAGGTGCCTTCATCGTAATCACATCTGATGATATTTTATCGATTTTTACCATAGATACATTTTCTACGACTAACCTAGCATCAGCTTTAGCATCATTACAATTAACATCTTCAAGAACCAAGACTACCTCTGAACCCTCAAAGGTAAATCCAGTTACTGTAGACTCGTGAAAGTTAACGCCTTGCATGTTTTAATCTCCCGGCAGTAAATGAGAAGCATCGCAACCACGAGCACATGGATTCCCATTCTTATCTAAATACTGATTTTGCTTACCTGTCGCATCAGGGTTATAACGATGATAATGATCCTTACCTTCAAAACCATTCGCACCTTGCTTACCTTGATCAAACCTTAACTTGTCACCTGCATCTGAATTCTCAAAAGTTCTATGCCCGCGCTTCGCAGCATCTGGGTGACTTGTCTCTTTATACCCTCGCTTTAACAAATCGTTGGGATTTTCAGGAAGTCCTTTCTTTGTAACAGCCTTACTAACCCCTTTGCCAAGAGGCGTTCTCTTAGCAAAAGCACCACCTACTGCAACCACCTTCTCAGCAATAGTCGCATTCGCATCTAGAACCGTTTCCGCCGCATCAACAAAGTCTTCAACTCCGATTAGCGAGTCCATTGTATCACGTAAAGCCTCATTTCTAACCTCTTGATCCATCTCTCCAGCTAAGTCTTCATTACCCCACTGATATTTTTGGGATGGCGGCTCTATTGTAGGCCCAACTTTCGGCTTTACTGTAGGCTCAACTTTGGGCTCTCCTACTTCCTTAGGTTTGTTCGTACCACCAGTACCTGGGTTACGTTCAGGATCTCTGTCACGACCTGGATTTCTGTTGCTATTGGAGGCGACTATATGATTTTGTGGGGATCCCTCAGTGCCTGTCCTTATTAGACCCATATCCAATTGTGAAACTTCTATATCACTCATTGCTTTACCCTATTGGTGAAATGGCTAGAGACTATAGGTTAATCATTCACTGAAGCTGTACACAAATGAAAATGGCAAGCAACAAATCGTTGGTATAAAAACGGGCGAAGGAAGCGCGTACGGTGATCGCGTGGCGAAGCGTGAGGCAGTGCAGCAAGGGCAACACTTTATTGCTGAGTTGGATAATGGTATCACCATTACCTGGACACCTGACGGCTCAACCGATGTACTCACACCTGATACCGTCCTCCCCGAGAATGGCCAACTGGATGATTATGGCTTCAGCACAACTGTGGAACAGCCAAATGACACCCGAAGACAAGCAGCTTTATAAGGAACTAGGCCAGCGGATCGCTCAAACACGTAAGGCATTAGGATTGACTCAGACTCAGGTTGCTGAGCAGTTGGGGATTTCACAGCAGACGCTTGCTCACTATGAAGTTGGGCGGCTAAGGATAGCGGTATCGACACTGGTGCCGCTGGCAGAGATCTTACATAGCTCAGTAGACGAACTGCTACACGGTAAAGAAGCGGCTAAGGGAAGTAATAAACGCGGGCCTGCGTCGAAACTGCAACAGCAGATCGAACAGGTAAGGCTACTGCCAAGGGCAAAACAGCAGTTTGTGATGGAAATGCTAGATACGGTGCTCCAACAAGCAGCGCATTAAAAAGCCCGCAGAAGCGGGCTTAGATTTATTTTATTCTTGATCCATCAACTGACGATAATTGTTGAACAGTGCAGAAGCTTCTGAATCATCTTCTATAAGACGCTCATAAAAGAAGGAATCTTTAGCCCACTCTTCAAATACAAGTGATGATAAAACCTCTCTATCTTCCTGTGCTACCGCTGATAGTTTCCAATACGACGATAAACGATCATCTGATACATTGAAAAACTCAGCAGCAAAAGGTTTAGGATATTCATCATACTCTTCAACGCAGATATAGTACCAAGGGCTGTTATCCCAAAATACCACGCCATAAACCGTATATTCCTTGCCTATATCAAGATCTACTTCTCCTTCGGGCATAGAGATATACTTCTTTAAACGCTTCAACACATTTTCATCAGAGAACGAGTTCAAGTTATTCACTTTACATACAACTTTCATAATCACTTCTTAAAATTAGTAAGTACCTTTCCTGGGATCAGAAACTCTTTCAATATTATTCAAGCCATCAGTATTGTGCTTTTTAAATTTGAAGTCCATTAAGTTGCCGGTGTTTGGATCACGCACATAGTGAACAACTGAATCATTACCGTTCGCAGACTTAACCTTCAGCTCCATCTTCTCCATTCCCTTGAACTTAGGATCATTCAAGCTTTTGATAATGACATTACCTTGACCTTCCTGAGCTGCTTTCAATGTCATTTGATCTTGGATGCTTTTCGGGGTTCTACTCCATTTGTCTGCACTGTTTGTAACAGCCTTACTAACCACTTTGCCAAGAGGCGTTCTCTTAGCAAAAGCACCACCTACTGCAACCACCTTATCAGCAATAGTCGCATTCGCATCTAGAACCGTTTCCGCCGCATCAACAAAGTCTTCAACTCCAGTCAGCGAGTTCATTGTACCACGTAAAGCCTCATTTCTAACCTCTTGATCCATCTCTCCAGCTAAGTCTTCATTACCCCACTGATATTTTTGGGATGGCGGCTCTACTGTAGGCTCAACTTTCGGCACTTCTTCCTCTTTTACCTTAGGTTTGGTGCGAGGCGGAGTTGCTGGAGTGTTGCGATTTCTATCCCTATCCCTATCCCAACGTCCTGTAACCCTCCCGCCACGATCACGCATCGTACCATCGGTATTACAACTTCCTCCCTCCCAGAAGTACCCTGTAGGATCCGTATACTTGAGCGGATTATTCATCACATAAGCATAACGGTTAAAGCTATTTGTGACATACGGCGCTTGAATGATGGGATCGGGGCTAATAAATCGACCTAGCTCCTGATCGTAGACACGACCATTCATATGCACTAAGTCAACCTCGACTATTTCTTCATGCCCTGTATATCCTCGGTTTGTGATTGCGGCTTGTACCACATCTAATGGACCATCTTCACGCCAGAGGACATTACGCTTTTTACCCCAAGTATCATAACTACGACGCTCTACGACTAAACCATAACCATCGGTGATCATGTCTACTGAATTCAGCGCGTCGTAATGCAGATAACGTACTTGTTTATCTTTAAGGCTATTGTCTGCCTCTTTTGTCTGTGTATTCAGAGCAATGAGCTTACCGTCGGCATAAATAAAGTGTTTATGCTGCACGATGCCTGTATTGGTGTCGGTTACACGCTCATAGGTTTTTCCAAAGTAGAAGGTTTCGATTCCATCACTGTTCTTTTTCAGATAACGGTTATGGTTAGCATCATAATAGAATTCGACGCTCTTGCCGTTACGGGTGATTTTGCTCGGCTTGTTAAATTCAGTCCATTCGAGTTCACGCTCATTCTCGGTACTGTTATCCGCTCGTGCACGTAGCATATTACCGTTAGCATCATACTGGTAATTTAAACCATTGGCTTTGGTTACCGCATGCGGCCCAGCTTGTTGAGCGCTATAAACATAGTCACCAATACCGGTCTTAAATATCAAGTTACCCAAGTTATCGTATTGATAATTAAATGTACCAGCAAAGTCTGGACTGCCCACTCCATATTCGGCGGGGTTCGATAGTGACACACGGTTACTGCTCACACGATCCAAAGCATCATATTGCCATGTATCTGTAATTCCAAGCTGATCATCATAACGATAAGTCACGTTGTTGTGGCTATCGTAGCGGTATTGAATCGAACGCAAATTACGCCCTTTTGCCTTGCTACCAGATAAATGAGGATCAAATAGAACATTAGCCTTATGTGTGGTTATGAAGCTAGGGCGCGCAGTATTAGCATCGTAGTTATAAGTGTTAACTAGACCATTGCCTAAAGTTTCAGACAAAGTGTGGTCATAAGCATCCGTTTCACGTCGCTGCCAATAGTAGATATATGCAGGGTTGTTTATTGATTCCTCTAACTCTGACTGAGTGAGGATAAGGGCCAAATGATCAGCCTGACTTGATTCTTGAGTATTCTGGCACCTAGAACGTTGATTATAATCTAACTGATTACCACCAAGTTGGTTAGCGTATTCGCAGTACACACCACTTAGATCTGCTACTTTTAAAGCCAAACCAAACAAATCATAAGCTAAATCACGATAACTCTTATAACGCGAATTAGCTATACTTTCTGCCTCAGCCAAATCATTTGAAGTAAAACTTAGCTCGCTTTTTGTTTGATCATCAACGAAACCTTCGCTAGTACTAACTAGATGGTGATTAACAAAATAACCGTATCGATCTTCAACCAATAACAGCTCATCGAAACGAGTGAATGACTTAGAGGCAAACTCTTCTTTCGAAGCTGGCCTTATAACTGAATAATCCGCGACATAGATAAATCTATATATCTTATCTTGTGAAATCAACTTGAGTGGAATTGAAACATCGCCTGCTATCACGGCCCATTTTATTGGCCGCAAGTAACATTCAAACTGATCGGTGCAATAAAGTTTGAAGCGATCACCATCACGTTGCATTGCCAATAAAACTTCATTTACTATGTAGTACCGCCTAATATTTTTAGTAAAGTACCGTACTCCTACTGATTCATAAAAGATTCTTTGATTAAGGTAGCGCTCTGCTTTAGCTAAATACTCGCTGGCCAAAGCAACCGCTTGATCAAGAAGCTGTCTGATACCTTCACGGAAACTCGCACTAGTAAAAACGTCATCCGCATAGTTTTTCGGGCTACGAACAGCAGATATATAACCATTTGGATTATATACATACTCAATAGCCAACCTCTGACCACTATTGATGTTAGCTACTTGCGCCACAGACCCAGCTAAAGAGGTAACTATTCCATTAGGACGTACCTCTCGAGAAATTCGCTCATACATGTCGTAAAAGTAGTTAGTGCTGAATTTTTCGTTGTTGACTTCTACAGCAATTTCTTCGGTTAAACCAGATTCGTTGTAGTAATAATCGGTTTCACTACCGTTTCCAGAAAAACCTGATAACGTTCCTAGTGCACCACGTTCGTCATATCGCCAACTTGAAACTTTGCCGTCTACCGTCTGACTTATCTTACGGCCCAAAAGATCGTACTCAATAGTTGTTACCGTACCTTTTGCATCACGCTTATAGATCAACTCACCCGCTGCGTTGTAAGTGTATGACCATTGGCCGACATCCGGGTCATTAAGGTAGCTACGATGCCCTAAATTATCGTATCGAATTTGTGTTGTGTTGCCATTTGAATCGATAGTCGATCTAAGCTTCCCATCAGGGTAATACTGATACGTTTGATAAGCTCCGAGCGGTTCATCTTTACGCAGTATGTAGCCCATAACGTTGGTCACTGTGCTACGAATAAATCCTCGAGCATCGGTAACACTAGTCGTGTAACCTTCATAAGCAGTTGTAAAGTTTGCGATTCCACCATCACTGGTAGGCTCTTGCTTGGTTACCTCACGATCTAAGGCGTCATAAGTAAACCTGACAGAAGGAGCCATTGTATACCCCCGTGGGTCAAAAAAGTGTGGCCGAGTCACACTGAGTTTACGCCCATTGCGGTCCCAAGTGGTATCAACCACAATTAACTGACCATCAAAACTAGTACGAAACCTACGCACCTCTCTACCTGCATAATCGAAGTACAATCTCACTTCGCCTCCAGATGCAGAATTGATCGTCACACAGCTAACACTCTTACTTGAAGAGCGCTCATCCTGCCCCCTACACTGTGAACCAAGCCGATATTGAGTAGTTTTGATGTTGTCCACTCCTGGTAGAGTTTCACTAATTACACGCCCAAAAGAATCATAGTCAAAACTTGTAGTCCTATTTTTTAGCGCACTAACTGATTCTATTAGCTTTCCTCGTACGTTAAACTTGCTAGTGGTCGTATGCCCTAACGCATTTGTCGATGTGGTTATATATAAACCTTGATTGTCATACTGAGTAGTCGAAGTTCGCGCAGGAAGATCTGTGCCCTCAATAGTTTGTGATACAATATTTCCCCACTGGTCATAGCTATAACGATTGGTAATAGTTTTACCCCTAGTAGAAATATCATCAGTGCGCTCGTAGTCTGAACTCATCTCCGTGCTTTGAGTTAAATAACCGCGACTATCATAATTGTAGGTATTATTAACGTGACGAGTAAGATTGGTCGTATTATCTGTGAGAGTTGAGATCAAATTTATCGCTGCGCCGATTTTCCAAAAATTGTCGCCTGATTCGCTAAAATTAGTTGAAAGATAATCAGACTTTTTAGTGGAGGTAAACTGACCAGCTCCTTCTATATCACTGGATACGACCGATGTTTCACTAAGTACGTTACCAAAACGATCTAATTCACGCGTTGTAGTTTCTATTCTTTCGGCAACATCACTGCCTAACCCAAATTTAATATCAACAACTTGTTCAGGGTAAACTTGATAATAATTAGCACTGTAGCCTTCACGCGTATGCTGTTTATACTGATAGTTTACCTCTGAAACTTTCTTACCGTTTTTTTGTACTTCAACAGCTAATGGTCGACCAGCCACTTCAAGCCGATCTTGCTCAAACGTAGTTTTAGTTACAGTAACCACGTCAGCATTTTCGGTTTCTGTAATAGTTTTAAAACCTAAAAAACCACCTCCTCTAAGATGCTTTTTGGCCTCTTCATAGCGATAAGTATAAGTTGTAGGCATGTAGCCCTTAGGGGATTTAATAACACTAGATACTAAATAACGATTTGGCGTAACCACTTTATATGGATAGGAAACAACCCCTTGCCCTGGTTCAGTATAAGGCACTGCTGTTGCTATATCTGAGCTAGATACATGTGTAGAATAAACCCCCGTAGAAGCATGCAGGTAAGTCACTGTATAATCGATACCTACTTCAGAAAACGTGATTATTTTGTCCTGCTCTTGAGCTGTAGAATACCGAATCCGTGCTTTAACATTTTTTCCATTTTCACGAGTAATAACATCAACCCATCCATCACCGTTAACATCTTGCACTGAGTATATTTTTGCTCCTGCATCAAGGAATATACTATTTGAGAAACTATTGTTTCGATTGTTTTTGTAAAAATAACGACCATAGCCTAACTCCGGATACCCATCATTGTTTAAATCAGCAAAGTAAACATCACTTTGATGAGACACACTGTGATTAATAAAGATTGGAGGATTAAATGTTATTCCGTTAAACAAGTGGACATAAAGGTTTCCTTGAGCATTAGAAGACCCCATAACAGCATCCAGATAACCATCATTGTTGATATCAGTAAAAGACTTTAAAATGCGGCCACCAGCAGATGGAAGAGTCAACCAAGACCCCTGCTGACTAATTCGGTAACGGTAGTTACCACCAGGAATATCAAACTTATGTAAATCATCGATACCATCACCATTGATATCAATACTAGAATAGCCTGTTATACGTTCTTCATCGCCATCACCATCAAAATCACCGTAATTAACTCCATTAGAACCATATTTACAGCTATTACCAGAACAAGAGTTGAATTGACAATAAGTACCATATTGGCCATTACCTTGACTATAAGCTCTTGCTGTATTGATAGGGCAGATATTTAATGCAATGGAGGGGGAGGTTATACTCCCATGTACACTGAATGACCTAATATTTGGTCGAACGCGACCATTTAGATCTAATACAGACATTATGTTATTAGAATTACGACTGACTTCCCCATAAGCAATCGCAAAACCTGAACCATTAGTTTCTATATATCTTGGGTTTGTTAAACCTGTATTGTTGGACCCTTGCAGTTCTACCACATCGCGTTCATTCCATTCAAAGCGGATATCGCTAGAACATAGTCCATTAGTACAATAGTCGACGCTGGAAAGTCGGCTTCTAGAAGTGGCACTAGAGAGTTGATAAGTTAGTCTATAATTACCAATATTATTGTCTACACTATCAAATACCTTTATTTCTTTGAGTCTCTCTGTTTTTCTAAGTAACTTACCTTCAAGGTACTGAAACGTGCTATCTCCTCGAACTTCGTAAACAAAATCGACTTTACCTCCAACGTAAATTATTTGCGTGAGTTTATGTATACCCGATGCATTTTCTTCGTTATAGATAAAGTTAATATGATTGGACTTACTTGTATCAGTGATTGTGTTTAGCGCCCACTTGTAGATATCCGCTCGTAGAGGTAACTCTACACGTGAATCTTGAGTAACACCGTACTCATAAACTGAACCATTTTTATACCAAACCTTAAAACTCTCAGGACCACTGCCTGCTTGCCCAAAGGAAACAACCTTTGCATAGCCATTATTTTCAACTCGATACTCAGTTAAGTTACCTCCATCACGTCCGGAAATAGCGACTAATCTCTGTCCATCTAGACAATATCGGTCATTGTTATCAAAGTTAATCCCACCCCAAGCACCATCTTTATAAATGTTTTTTCCACAGCGTGCTATTGACGACAATCCACCTAGACTCCAACCTACTCCCAATATGCCATTAGGTGAGTCACTTCGATACTCTATACTCAATGAAGGCTGATGCCCTGCGCGCCCAGGTGGAACAGATATAGGTAACGAGTAACTCGCCTGACCACCAGAGACCGAAAAACTCCCCGATAGCTCGATGCTTTTACCTCCATCAGCAGTCAGTGAAAATACTGAATTGGAGTAAAACGACGAAAGTAATAAAAACGATAGCACTGTAAAGTATTCAGATATACGAGCTAGTTTCATACTGACCACCACTATTTAAAATACCAATGACGAAGCAAGTTATTCGGAAAGCCATCTCCTAATTACTCTTTTGGATGTAAGTTTTAAGACTCTTCAACTTTTTTTTCAGTTCCTCAAGCTCTGGTGCTGGAGGTAAGGTACTGTGTTCTATATTTTTCTGATATAAATCCACAATATCTTTACTTAACATAGGAAAATCATCCGGTTCAACTTCAATCAAACCGTGCGCCAATGTCTGTTGCAATTGAATTATAGGCGAGGGAAAACTAGCATTCGGGCTCAAAACATGCTTCTCTGGATTAATTATGTTAACTGTAGATAAATCTTCGGCATCCTTATTATTTTCATTAAAAATAACGGAAGCAAAGGAAGCAAATAAAGGTAGTAGTAATAACTTCATTAGATTATTCTTCATGGAACCACCTCTTAAACCTAAAAGAAAGTGCTTTAAATATGTAAAACATCAACTCAATAAAAACAACTTACTTTAAAAAAAACAAAGATAACAATGATAACAACAAAAAGACAAAGCTAATTCAAACTTTAAAAAATAGTAATTTTCTTACAAAAAAAGAATCCAAAACATATTCATCAAAAAGTAAATGAGCATTTTAAAATCCACCTTTAAAAAACAAACACCTGAGTATTTCGATAATTGCGTTCAGATTTGATGTGAGAAATTACCTCCCTCTTAAAAAGAAAACACCTACAAATTAAAAGAAAAATAAGTGATAAATTATTATCAATGGTTTTCAATGTATTGGAGGTATCAATTTAAGATCTAAGCTATTAATTTGATAATAAAAAGTGATTAAGATTTTCACATATTACAGAGAGGTCACAATGAAATACATAACACTTCTATTACTTGTAATGTTAAATTCGACGTTTTCATATGCAATAGATGATTTTTATCTAATTAGAGATGTTGAGGTCGAGCTATCAGGGGACACTATAAAGGTCTCGTCTGAACTTGGGGGAAGCATAAACTGTGAAGGAGAAAATGGTGTTGGCGCGTGGATATTAAAAAGTAACAGTGAAGTCTATGATATGGCTAAGTCACTAATTCTTAGTGCATTTATCGCTGAAATACCTGTAATGATTGATTCAAGTTGCGATGAGGAAGGTATTAGGGTGATTGACAATATAATCGCAACAAAACGCGAGTAAAAACCGTCATTCAGGAAATCATAAGTGCAGAATAAAGCTAATAGAATGAAATTGATTCAGAAAATAGAACACCGCCACATCATTCATAGTGTGGCGGTGTTCTTTTTGACTAAAGCTAAGGCTTATTACTTACGACGACGCCATAGAGCTAGACCAAACAGTGACATCATGGCGCCAAAGCCAAATGAACCTGCCATGTTAAGTTCCAGGACCGCAGGATCGTGGTCAGAAGAACGGAAGTGGTCTTTGTACTTAGGTAGATCACCTTTGAACTCATCGTTGTAGTCAAACAATGTCGACTCACCACCATTGATGTGCCAATCAGTGGCATCAACAAAATGCTTCTCTAGACTTGAACTGATTAATAGGTGATCCAGTGCACCAACCTCATCATTGAACGAGTAACTCCAGCTGTTTGGATGTGCTTTTGCTACCGCATTAATGTAACCGTAGTTGTGTGAAATCAACGCACCTTCATCGCCGTATTGCACTTCACCATTAATGTAAGTGTTACGTGCTGCTTTGATTGTCTTAGCGTATTTCTCTTCACTGTAGTCAGTCAGAACCAGCATTGGATCTTCCATACCGTAAGAGTTCATATCGCCAAGAATCACTTTGTGACCGTCGATTTCATTCAGAGCATCGCCCAGAGCAACAGCCGCAGCAACACGGAAGTTCTCACATGAGCCTTGCTTATCTAGATCTTGACCGCCCTGACCACCTTGTTCTACTGGCGCTGCATCTTCCCAGCACTTAGAACCTTTTGACTTAAGGTGGTTAATAGCAACAGTGATCTGCTCTTTGGTACCTTTGACTTTAAAGGTAGGTGCCAATGAATCACGCTGGTAGTTCTTACCATCTTCAATCACTTTACCTTTATCATCCACGACTTCTGGAGCTTGTTGGCTTGGCATGGCAATAACTCGAGATTCTTGCAGCTTAACCACTTTTGGACGGTAAATAACCCCTGTGGTAATGACATCTGTACCGATGTAATCATTTTCATCCGTCACCTTGTCGCCATTTGAATCGATAGCAACAATAGCGTAACGATCTTTCTTCTTCTCGATACGAGCATTCAATTGATCAACCAACTGACGGATCGCACCGCTGTCACCAAAACCGTTATTCTCAATTTCCATTAAGCCAACGATATCAGCATCAAGACGCAAGATAGCATTCACAATTTTCGCTTGTTGAACTTCAAATTCTTCGTAATTGTTCGCACCACGGCTATCGCCATGCGGGTTGGTATTACCACCGAATGGTGAGTTGAAGTAGTTCAATACGTTGAAAGTCGCGATGCGTAGGTCGCCCTCTTTCATCTCAATGTCTTGAGTTCGCGGGTCATTACGAACAAAGCTTTCACTTGTTAGAGTATTGGTTGGAATCAGACGGTAATCGCCGTAACTATAGGTAATCACACCTTCTAGGCCAACAATCGTATCATCGATACGGATGTAATCTTCCGTCGAACCATCTTGATCTACATCTGTACGACCAAAGTCTGGGTAATATGGGATTGAGCCATTTGGCGCTTTAGCGTCAGACTCAACAAATAGACGACGCTCCGCGTTCTCGATACTTTGCTGTTTCGCTTCTTCTGAACCCGCGGCAAAGTTCTGGTTAGGCTGCATGCTAATGCGACCTTGAGCGAGAACCATGTTGTTGCGACGCGCTGCATAGTCATAACCGAAAGTACGAGTGACTCGCATATCCAACGCTTCCGTTGTTCTAACTAGCATGCCCTCGTAGCGTTCAAGAGTGCGATCAAAGTTAGCGTCAGTGGCAAGGATTTCGATATCCGTTGCACTCGGAGCTGCTTGCTCACCCTGCTTAACCCAGTTGTTGTTTTCCGCTTTTAGCTGCGTATGGTTGTAGTACTCTTGTACTTTGCCTTTTACACACACGATATCGCCAGCCTGAAGTTCCGAACTTGACTGATTAGTATGTACAAATAGTCCTTCTGACGTTTCAGGGTTGTAATCATCGGTCAGAGCTTGAAGGTAGAAACCTTTAGTTAGCCCTGTCGTCACTGCACTCACCACACCTTTAACAAAGAACTCTTGGTCGGTGATGTATGGATAGCCACTAATGAATGGAGAGGTATCACCTTCGCCTTGTATCTCTTGGATAGAAGTAAAGATTGGCTCAGCACCGTCTTGAGTACAAGCAAACGGCTGTGGAGCCGTACCGCCATCAAGAACACCTAAACCTTGAATACTGTCTTTCGGTAGTGATGACCATTGAGAAGCGTCATAAGTAGAAGATGGCGTCATCGCATCCGAATTACGTACTAAGGTGATGTCTGTTGCGAAAGAACTGCCACCCATCACTCCAAGTACATCATGTGCCACACCATCTTTGAGTAGCGCAACAGGATCGTTACCATTAAAGCTCATAACTGAGCCATTTAGGATATCGGCAACGGCTTTGATCTCATTACTCGCGCTGGTATTTGCGACAACCAAAACACTTTGCGCCTCTAATACACGACCACTTAATGACAACTTACTGCCCCAATCACCGACACCATTATTGATTTTCGCCAGTTCATAGCCATCCAGAGAAACCGAACTATCACCCGTATTGGCAATTTCGATCGCTTTGTTGTTGCTGCCACCTTCGACATACTGAGAAATAATTACGTCAGCCATTGCTGGAGACGAGAGAGCACCTGCTACCACTGCTGCAAGTAGCGTTGGAGTAAATTTTTGTTTCATGTTATCCACCATGCATCGCTTCCAATGTCGAACAACAACGAGAAAGCGTGTTCCAAATCACTATTTGTGTGACTACCTATTAATAAACCATGTCCAGTGTTGTCCTTTTTTATGAAACAAAAAATTACATTCAATGACAGTGAGATGCTGATCTCATAGATGTGATGAATAATTGAAGCACAGTCAAACTTTCAACAAAACGGGATAACAGAAGTTTCATTTTTGAGATTAGAGCACTGAATTAATTAAGCTTTCGCTAATTAATAGAATAAAAGCTCTAGTCAGCAGTGTCTTTTATGTGTATTAAAAAAGGCGCTATACAGCGCCTTTTGGAGAAGGTATTAAAGCTATTTCAGCCTGTTATGTTCGTCATCATCCTTACGTTCATACTCGCCCTCAAATGTCGAGCCTTGGCTTTGATCATGTCGATAGGAGGTATCGTGATTGAAAGGGTTCTGTCCAAACTGATCGCCGTGAAAACTGCCATGGAATCCACCGCCTACAGATTTAACCACCATTTTACTCATCAGATATTTAGCGATTGCAGACCTAGGCGCTGGTAATAGAACAAGCATCCCCAATGCATCAGTCATAAAGCCAGGTGTTAACAGCAACACACCCGCAACCGCTAACATCACACCTTCAAAGATCTGCTGTGCAGGGAGTTCGCCCTGCTGAAGGCGATGTTGTACCGACATTAACGTCTGAATACCCTGACTGCGTACCAAAGATGCACCGACAAATGCAGTGATCAGCACCAAGGCAATGGTTGGCCACAAACCTAGGTAGCCACCCACTTGAATAAATAGGCCTATTTCAATAATAGGTACGAAGATAAACAGCAATAATAAGATAGGAAACACACGCCCTCCTTTGTTCGCTTCAGTGTACGTGTTCAGCAGGGTGAGCTCAAATTAAAGCAGTAAAAAAACGTGACAAGAATGTGATAAAAAACTCAATAAGACACTACCACTAAAGGGCTATTAATACCCTGTTCATATCTTGCAAAACTTTAACTAAACAAAAGCAAAAAAGGTGATCAAGTTACTATTTTTAAATGCTAGGTACAGTATCATGTGCCACATAAGTCAGGACGGATTATACAGCCAAAAACTCTGCCGAATGGATTCCTTAACTACAGAATGGCTAGAATTGAACTTAATTATCAGAATAAATCTCTAAGGATCCTGTATGGCTACCCTAACTGATGCCCCAAAAAAGGCGAACCAAGCAACTCGTATTGAAGAAGACCTACTAGGTGAACGTCACGTTCCTGCTGACGCTTACTACGGTATCCACACTCTTCGCGCTATCGAAAACTTCAACATTTCAAGTACCACCATCTCAGATGTACCTGAGTTTGTTCGCGGTATGGTAATGACGAAAAAAGCGGCTGCACTTGCGAACAAAGAGTTGGGTGCTATTCCTAAAGACGTTGCAAACTACATTCTTGAAGCGTGTGATTTGATCCTTGAAACAGGTAAGTGCATGGATCAGTTCCCATCAGACGTATTCCAGGGTGGCGCTGGTACTTCAGTGAACATGAACACCAACGAAGTCATCGCGAACGTTGCACTAGAACTTATGGGCAAGGAAAAAGGCCAATATGAGTTCATCAACCCGAATGATCACGTAAACAAGAGCCAATCAACGAACTGTGCCTACCCTACTGGTTTCCGCATTGCGGTTTACAACAGTGTACACCAGTTGATGGAAGCGATTGAGTACCTAAAAGGTGCATTCGAACTTAAAGCACAAGAATTCAAAAACATACTGAAGATGGGTCGTACTCAGCTTCAAGATGCGGTTCCTATGACAGTAGGCCAAGAATTCCATGCGTGGGCAGTAACGCTAAACGAAGAAATTCGTGCCCTAGATTACACATCTAAGCTGCTGCTAGAAATCAACCTTGGTGCGACAGCAATCGGTACTGGTCTAAATGCTCCGACAGGTTACCAAGCTCTAGCGGTAAAACACCTAGCCGAAGTAACTGGTCTTGAAGTCGTTCCTGCTGAAGACTTAATTGAAGCGACTTCTGACTGTGGTGCCTACGTAATGACACACGGTGCACTTAAGCGTCTAGCGGTGAAACTATCGAAGATCTGTAACGACCTTCGTCTGCTTTCTTCTGGTCCACGTGCAGGTCTAAACGAACTGAACCTTCCTGAAATGCAAGCTGGTTCTTCAATCATGCCAGCTAAAGTAAACCCAGTTATCCCTGAAGTAGTAAACCAAGTTTGCTTTAAAGTTCTAGGTAACGACAACACGGTTTCTTTTGCAGCAGAAGGTGGTCAGCTACAGCTAAATGTTATGGAACCAGTGATTGCACAAAGTGTATTTGAGTCTATCTCTCTACTACACAATGCCTGTGTCAACCTACGTGATAAGTGTATCGATGGTATTACTGTGAACAAAGAAGTTTGCGAAAACTACGTTTACAACTCAATTGGTATCGTGACTTACCTAAACCCATACATTGGCCACCATGAAGGCGATATCGTCGGTAAGATCTGTGCAGAAACAGGTAAGAGTGTTCGTGAAGTTGTCCTTGAACGAGGCCTACTCACTGCGGAAGAACTGGACGATATTCTTTCTGTTGAAAACTTTATGCACCCAACGTATAAAGCCAAACGCTACGAATAATCACCGCAAGAAAGGGCTCCCAAGGAGCCCTTTTTTGGACGCTTACACGTTAACCACACAACGAACAAGGTTTTCTATTCCTATTATCTAACCACTTAGACACTGAGTCGTTAGGTAATTCGAATTATCATTTACATTTAAGAGGTATCAATATGGTGGCAGTCGAACTGTTTGTCGTTCTGCTCTTTATCTATTTAGGAGCAAGAATTGGCGGTATCGGAATTGGTTTGGCGGGTGGTGCAGGTGTTATCGCACTCTCTCTAGTGCTTGGCGTACCAACCAGCCAAGCGTTTATTCCGGTCGATGTTATTCTCATCATCATGTCTGTAATCACAGCAATTGCCGCAATGCAAGTTGCCGGTGGTATGGACTGGCTAGTGCAAGTGGCAGAAAACTTTTTGCGTAAACACCCTGAGCGCATCACCTTTTATGCGCCAATTGTAACTTTCGTCATGACGCTAATGGCAGGTACGGGACATACTGCGTTCTCAACACTGCCTGTTATTGCTGAAGTTGCTAAAGGTCAAGGTGTACGTCCTTCTCGTCCTCTATCTATCGCGGTTGTTGCTTCTCAGATTGCTATCACTGCTTCGCCAATCTCTGCGGCTGTTGTGGCATTTGCGGCTATGCTAGCGCCTATGGGCGTTGATTACCTGACGCTACTGGCTGTATGTATTCCAACAACATTCCTTGCTTGTATGATTGGTGCATTCGTCGCGAACTTCATGGGTAGTGAACTTAAAGATGACCCTATTTATCAAGAACGTCTTGAAAAAGGTCTGATCAAGCTATCAACTGAAACCCAACGTGAAATCTTACCAACTGCAAAAACAGCCACTTACATCTTCCTTGCTGCAATTGGCTTTGTGGTTTGTTATGCCGCTGCAATCTCTGGCTCAATTGGTCTGATCAAAGACCCTGCTCTGGGTCGTAACGAGGCGATCATGACAGTGATGTTGGCAGCGGCAGCGGCAATCGTGCTTATTACCAAAATTGATGCATCTAAGATCCCATCTGCTGCAACATTCCGTTCAGGTATGACAGCATGTGTCTGTGTTCTAGGTGTCGCATGGCTTGGTTCAACGTTTGTCAACGCGCACGTTGCAGGCATTAAAGAGGTGGCGGGTGAGTTGCTTGCTGATTACCCATGGATGCTAGCAATGGTACTGTTCTTTGCTTCAATGCTGCTGTACTCACAAGGTGCAACTACCGTAGCTCTAATGCCTGCGGCACTTGCTATTGGTGTTGCTCCGCTAACGGCAGTGGCTTCGTTCGCTGCAGTGAGTGCACTGTTCGTTCTGCCTACCTACCCTACTCTGCTTGCAGCGGTAGAGATGGACGATACAGGTTCAACACGTATTGGCAAATACGTATTTAACCACCCATTCTTTATCCCTGGTGTGGTGACTATTGCGTCAGCGGTTGCTCTTGGCTTTACATTCGGTGGTTTATTCATCTAATAAACACGACGATTAAAAAGGGAGCTTCGGCTCCCTTTTTTATTTTGTTTCTCGTAAAAAATTAAGATCACATTTTATTTTTGACTTTAATCAATAAAGTGTTCAAAAACCTTTTATGCATTTTAATCCCAACGTTTGAATAAAATTCCCGTCAAATCAAAAACAGCCAATAAGTGCTTGTTACACCCTTGTTCCAGTCAGGCACATAAGAATATTAATCCGCCTATTTCAAACAAATAACCCAAGAAAAAAACACATCCTGACTCAAGCGATTTTCATCTGTATGTTTTTGTGAAGATCACCAAGGTTAATCTCATCTTAATACTTATAAAATGACAACAAAGAACGGAAATATAACGTTCTAAATATTTAAACGAATACCAATAACTTACCCTACCAATAAGTTATTTAATTATTAATAACAATGAGTCGCTGATTCACTTTTATTTATTGGTATATAAATAAAAGTAAGGAGATAGCCATGACAACCCAAACTGTACCGACTGAAGCAAAAAAAGGCGGCTTCTTTGCCAACTTTAAATTCCCTTCTGCATACACCATTCTTTTTGTCTTAATCGCTCTGGTTGCAATGCTGACCTGGATTGTTCCAGCAGGCCAATACGACCGTGCAATGAACGAAGATCTGGGCCGTGAAGTCCCAGTCACCGGAACCTATAAAGCGGTTGAAGGAAACCCGCAAGGTGTTATCGATGTACTTCTAGCGCCTATTGATGGTTTCTATGACCACAATAGCTATGAAGCCGCGGCTATCGACGTTTCTTTATTTATCCTTGTTATCGGTGGTTTCCTTGGTCTTGTGACCAAAACAGGTGCCATTGATGCGGGGATCGAACGCGTTACCCATCGTTTGCAAGGCCGTGAGGAGATGATGATACCGATCCTGATGGCGCTATTCGCTGCAGGTGGTACTGTCTACGGTATGGCTGAAGAGTCATTACCATTCTACACCCTTCTTGTCCCTGTCATGATGGCTGCACGCTTCGACCCACTTGTTGCAGCGGCAACGGTACTACTCGGCGCAGGTATCGGTGTACTAGGCTCAACCATCAACCCATTTGCTACTGTTATCGCAGCGAATGCATCTGGTATTCCATTTACCGATGGCATCATGTTACGTGCGATTATGTTGGTTGTCGGCTACGGCATCTGTGTAGCATACGTTATGCGCTACGCTCGTATGGTGCGTGAAGACCAATCTAAATCAATCGTTTACGACAAATACGAAGAGAATAAGGCTCACTTCTTAGGCAACCAATCTGACGAAGGTCTTGAGTTCACTACCACTCGCAAAGTTATCCTGACTATCTTTGGCGGCTCATTTGGTGTGATGATCTACGGCGTATCAGTTGCTGGATGGTGGATGGCAGAAATCTCTGCGATGTTCCTCGCGGCTACAATCCTGGTAGGTCTGGTGGCTCGTATGAGCGAAGAGGACTTCACTAACAGCTTTATTGATGGTGCTCGTGACCTACTAGGTGTCGCACTGATTATCGGTATCGCGCGCGGTATTGTTGTGGTCATGGACCGAGGTATGATTACCGACACGATTCTGTTCTCTGCTGAACAAATGGTTACTGGTCTTTCATCTGTTGTGTTCATTAACGTGATGTTCTTCCTTGAGATCTTACTGTCATTCCTAGTGCCTTCTACCTCTGGTCTGGCGGTACTAACAATGCCAATTATGGCGCCACTAGCGGACTTTGCTGGCGTTGGTCGCGACCTGGTTATCACTGCATACCAATCAGCATCAGGCTTGGTTAACCTTATTACCCCGACCTCTGCTGTCGTTATGGGTGGCTTAGCTATCGCTCGTGTTCCATATGTTCGTTGGGTTAAATGGGTCGCACCACTACTTGCCATCCTGACTCTATTCTGTATTGCTGTGCTAAGTATTGGCGCTCTAATCTAGGTTTCTTTTCCTAGCCCTGGCTCACAAGGTAGTGAGCCCACTCAAAACCGCCTTCGGGCGGTTTTTTTGTTTTGTAGCGAATAAAGGATTTGCTCTGTTCAGAAACAGGCTCGCTCAATACCTTTACCTCCTAGCTTCTCGCTCCCTTACAAGCCGCTGTGACCTCTCTTACCTAGAAGTCAGGTCCAAATTCCCCTATGGCGTTACCTATTATCCGTACCAAGCGTTCATCAGTATGCCGATGTTTATCCGTTAATTAGAAAAAGTATCAAATATAATGAATTAAATTAATCCACTCACCAATATCGAATAATTGAAATCAAAAACCTTAATGTGATCGAGATTACATTTACTACCAAATATTTTGTTATAAAACGATTAAATACACTTACAAAAGCACTTAACTAGGGCGATTTACTGCATATTTCAATCTTATTCAGACATTAATCAATATAATTGCCATGCATATTTTTCCTCATATTCAACATTTACTTGGCCTGTTGAATAATAGAATGCATAAACTTCCCTAACAAGCGGCTTTTTAGGGGTGTTACAGCTCAATAACAACTGCATAGATATTGTTAAAAGCCTTATAGAATAAGGGCTGGAGCATAAAAAACGTTCTGTGATTGATCTCTAAGAAACCTACACCAACAGGCGTAATATGAATTCCAGAAACAAAATAAGTGAATAAATAAATTCACACCTCAATTCCCTACAAATTAATTATTAGTTTTTAAATAAAGACTAATTATAAAATAAGAGAGATACGATCATGAGTAAGTTTTACGTAGGTTCTGAAATCGGTCAATTACGTCGCGTTCTTGTTCATCGTCCAAGACGAGCTCTAACTCACCTGACGCCTTCTAACTGTCACGACCTGCTATTTGATGACGTATTAGCGGTAGAGCGTGCAGGTAAAGAGCACGACGTATTCACTCAAACTTTGCGCGATCAAGGTGTTGAAGTTCTTCTTCTTACTGATTTGCTTGCTGATACTCTAGCAGTTCCTGAAGCAAAAGACTGGCTTCTAAGCCGTCAGGTTTCTGATTACCGCTTGGGTAAAACGTTCGCTAACGATGTTCGCTGCTACCTAGGTGATCTACCAAACCTAGAACTTGCAAAAATCCTGACTGGTGGTCTTTCATACGCAGAAATGCCAATGAAGTCATCTTCAATGATGCAAGGTCTGCATGCTCCAACTGACTTCATCATCGAACCACTTCCAAACCATCTATTCACTCGCGACACGTCTTGCTGGGTTTACGGTGGTGTATCTATCAACCCAATGGCGAAACCGGCTCGTCAACGTGAAACAAACCACGTACGTGCTATCTACCGCTGGCACCCAACCTTCGCTGGCCAAGACTTCATTAAGTACTTCGGCGACGATGAAAACATCAACTACGACAACTCTACGATTGAAGGCGGTGATGTACTCGTTATCGGCCGCGGTTCAGTGCTTATCGGTATGTCTGAACGTACAACCGCTCAAGGTGTTGAACATCTAGCGTCAGGCCTGTTCAAAAACGGTCAAGCGAAACAGATCATTGCAATGGAGTTACCTAAACACCGCTCTTGCATGCACCTAGATACTGTAATGACGCACATGAATGAAGATACCTTCTCTGTCTACCCAGAAGTTATTCGTAAAGACGTTAAGTGCTGGAGCCTAACTGGCGATGAATCAGGCAAAGTAAATGTGAAAGAAGAAGGCTACTTCGTTACTGCTATCGAGAAAGCACTAGGCGTAGACAAGCTAAATCTAATCACCACTGGTGGTGACAACTTCCACGCAGAACGCGAGCAATGGAACGACGCTAACAACGTTCTTACGGTGAAACCAGGCGTGGTCATTGGCTACGAAGGCAACACTTACACCAACGAGAAATACGACAAAGCAGGTATCACGGTTCTACCTATCCCAGGTGACGAGCTAGGTCGTGGTCGTGGCGGTGCGCGCTGCATGAGCTGCCCAATCGAGCGTGATGGTATCTAACTAAGTGATTTGTGGCAGGAGCCCTATTGCTCCTGCCCCTGCAGAGAGATTAAAGCAATGACTAAACAAACAGTAGTAGTAGCACTTGGCGGTAACGCCCTACTTCGTCGCGGTGAGCCACTAGAAGCAGAAGTTCAACGCCATAACATTGAAATCGCGGTAAAAACGATTTCTGAAATTGCCAAAGAGTACAACGTGGTACTGGTACACGGTAATGGTCCACAAGTAGGTCTACTCGCTCTTCAAGGATTGGAATACAAGAAAGTATCTCCATACCCACTTGACGTACTGGGTAGCGAAACACAAGGCATGATCGGCTACATGCTAATGCAAGAGTTCAAGAACCAAATGCCAGACATCAACGCGACTTGCATGTTGACTCAAATGACGGTTGATCCAAACGATCCTGCGTTTGCTGACCCAACTAAGCCTATCGGTCCAATCTACGAAGAAGCTGAAGCGCGTGAAATGGCTGAGAAGTACCAGTGGACTATCAAACCAGATGGCAAACACTTCCGCCGTGTCGTACCAAGCCCACAACCAACTGGCATCATCGAGCACGAAGCGATTACTAAGCTCATCGATGAAGGTCACCTAGTTATCTGTACTGGCGGCGGTGGTATTCCAGTTAAACGTGAAAACGGCAAACTGGTTGGCGTCGAAGCCGTTATCGACAAAGACATGTCAGCAGCATTCCTAGCAAAACAGCTGGATGCGGATGCGCTACTTATCCTGACTGACGCCGACGCGGTTTACCTAGACTGGGGCAAACCAACTCAACATGCACTGCGCAGCACCACTCCTAGTGAACTGGCCAAATACCAATTTGATGCTGGCTCAATGGGACCAAAAATCGAAGCGTCATGTGAGTTCGTTAAACAAGGCGGCAAAGTGGTCGGCATCGGCTCACTAGAAGATGGTCTTCGCATCCTACAAGGCACTGCGGGCACCAATATCACTAAAGGTTAACACTGCTGACAGTTTGAATCGGGTCAGAAGCCTTGTGTCTCGTTGAATTAGCGAGGCTTCTGAACCCCAACTGTCATCAGAGGCAAAAATACTCAATTTATTACTGCGCTTTCTACCTCTTTCCCTGCAACCAGAAAGCGTTAAACGATAAGAAGGAAAACATCATGGCTTTCAACCTACGCAACCGTAACTTCCTAAAACTACTAGACTTTACTCCACGTGAAATCCAACACCTATTGGATCTTTCTGCGGAACTTAAAAAAGCAAAATACAACGGCTATGAGCAACCTCGTCTAAAAGGCAAAAACATTGCGCTAATCTTCGAGAAAACGTCGACTCGTACTCGCTGTGCCTTTGAAGTTGCGGCATTTGACCAAGGTGCTCAAGTTTCTTACTTAGGCCCATCTGGCTCTCAAATCGGTCACAAAGAATCAATGAAAGATACTGCGCGTGTTCTTGGTCGCATGTATGACGGCATCGAATACCGTGGCTTTGGTCAAGAGATCGTTGAAGAGCTAGGCGCTTACGCTGGTGTACCAGTATGGAATGGCCTAACAGACGAATTCCACCCAACTCAAATCCTAGCTGACTTCCTAACTATGATGGAACACGGCCGTGGTAACCAACTTCACGAAATGAAGTTTGCTTACCTAGGTGATGCACGCAACAACATGGGTAACTCACTCATGGTTGGTGCGGCTAAGATGGGTATGGATATTCGCCTTGTAGCGCCAAAAGCATTCTGGCCAGAAGAGCAGCTTGTTGCTCAATGTCGTGCAATCGCTGAAGAAACTGGTGCTAAGATCACCATGACAGAAGACGTTCAAGAAGGCGTTCAAGGCTGTGATTACCTATACACTGACGTTTGGGTATCTATGGGTGAAGCGAAAGAAGCTTGGGCTGAGCGTATCAACCTAATGATGCCTTACCAAGTCAATATGGACATGATCAAAGCGACGGGTAACCCAGATGTGAAATTCATGCACTGCCTACCAGCGTTCCACGGTGAAGATACTACCGTTGGTAAACAGCTAGCGGCTGAGTACCCACAACTGAAAGACGGTGTAGAAGTGACCGATGAAGTGGTTGAATCTAAACACTCTATCGTGTTCGATGAAGCAGAAAACCGCATGCACACTATCAAAGCGGTAATGGTGGCAACTCTAGGCGACTAATCGAACTGCAGGGGAATGCGGGTGGCATTTGGCAAGGAGAGTAAAATCCCCCTGAATAAAGCCCGCATTTTTTT
>NZ_QEWN01000112.1 GCF_006124995.1 Vibrio sp. Hep-1b-8 | reverse complement strand
CTTTAGAGCTTCATAAGCCTCTATGAATGCTTGCTGTTTTGCTTTATCAAACTTGTGTGGAACGCCTTTCGGTTGCTTGTAGCTAAAGCCATTGTGGTGAAGCCATTTGTTCATACCAGAGACCGTATAATCAAGTCCAAATGCCTCTTTAACGTAGGCGACAATTTGATGAGTGTGAGAATAGGTTTTCTCAGTCAAATGCTCGATTAGGTGCATGGTTTGAGTAGCAGAAAGCTTGCTTTGGCTTCCGCCATTTTCAGGCTTAAGTTTTTCAGAAAGAACGTAGTCACTAAGGTGGCGTGCAACGGTTGATTCATGAATGCGAAGAGCTTGAGAAATCATGGTCTGACTCCACCCCTCTGTGGTAAGCAATACTGCTTTAATACGGTCACGCACTCGACCATCACGAGTAGAATCGTGCATTTGTTCGAGTTGCAGTTTCTGCTGAGGAGTCAGTGTAATTTTCATGGTTCGTAGCATGATCCTGATTCTAAATAAAATCAAGCATTTTCAATGATCAGGGGTATACTTAGTTAAAATCAGACTAGAAACGATAGCCTCGTTATAGTTACCTTTAGTTAGATTATCAGCATTGATTTGTATATCCTTCTTTAAGGAACTTATCTTTATTTCACATTGATTTTGCTTTTCGAAAATCCAATTTGCACTAGACTCACCCATCGCGATTATTTGAAAACTTATGCAATATAAACAAAAAACCATTACAAATTAATCACTTTAACCTCAGTTTCAAAATTTCTGGCGGAATGTTATCTAATTCTTTCAGAGCGTAATAAAAAATTTGGTAATCATTTAAGTCCAACTTGGCAGATGATGTTACTCAAAATTAGCTCCAAACCCTTCCCTTGCTCTAGGGCTGTGATCACCTCGATACATCACAGAAACCTTTAATATCTTACTGAGATAGCAAAGGTGTAATCTTTGGTATGTTATCGAGACAATCTAATCGTGAATAAGAAGTTCAGTAACAACGGTCATTATTGTGTTAGGTTAAATATCACTAAAAAGTGAGTTTTTGCGTTAAGCGTATGAATCGTCTTACACCATGAAATTTAAGTTAATTGTATTAATTAGTGTAAGGCTCATCACAGGTCGGCTTTTCTTTATATATGTAATACTTACACTTTTTTGAATACCACAGTGTATGGTATTCAAAAGAAACTCTCTCATTTGAAAGGTTTGTAAGTGTAATGAAAAAACCAGCTCCATCACTCTTACTTAAATCTTCAGTCGTAGAATCAATAAAGCAAAATTCTTTATATTTTTCTCCAGACAAAACGTTTAAACAAGGCCTTTTAATTGGGATATAAGCTATAAGCTCCCCAGTGTTACCAGTTCTATTGTCATAATTTTGCTTTAACTCTCTAATTTCTAAACTATTAGGAAGATTATTGCTAGCAAGCGTTATATTTGAAAAAACAAGCAGGTAACAAAACATGCTCTTATAAATATTTTTCACGTCTTTCTCTCCTATTCAAATCAACACCACGCCACAAGGTATTATTGACATCCATAACTTTCTCTTTAAAAATGAGAAGCTCAAAATCAACCAATGCAGGAACAAAACCTTCCCTTGTTCTAGGGCTGTTATCGCCTCGATATGTCAAGTCGACTAAAACATCCTTAACATTACGAGGTAAGTTATCCCAATCAACCACTCCAAATTTGGCTTTAACATCTGGCTTAGTCAGCAAGATGCGAGTCTTTTCTTCCATATAATCATAAACATCATTAAACATTAAGTGTTGTTGTTTACGTGTTATTGTCAGTTCATCATCAGTCAACCCTGAACTATCAAGAGACTCTAGGGCACTTGCTCTTTTAACCCCTTCGACACTGAGTAACCAATCCGATAATTCAGGGATTAATTCCTCCTCTTGAAATAGCGCTTTTAAGTCCAACTTAGCAGGTGATTGTCCCGTCGCTCCTGTGGGTGGATTTCCTAAATCTAAACCTCGCCCAATTGTAACACCTGATTGACCAATCACCACTCTACCAAAACATAATATTGATGGTAAGTAGCGTCTTAAATGGTCAATTAACCCAAAAGCACAATATCCAAAAAATAAATACATAACAGAACTGTTTTTACACCTCAACGAGCGACTTAATTACAGTTCCACTAATTATTTTTCAGATTGTTTAGCCCGACTATAAGCCTTATTGCTTGGTCGATTCAATAAAACACATCGCTCCGCTTATAGCGGATATTCTTTTATCAAGATAAAGTACCGTTAATATCCTACCGTATGTATCCCGATAATTAATTAGGCTAAATTTCAGACTTTACCTACAATAATAAAGGAAATAAATACTGACCAATAGAAGCCATTCGTATATTTGTACCCAACGCTCACTCCATCCTTTTTGCTTTTGCATAGAGGGAATTACTTCAGTGGGTCATTATCAGGTAGTGCTTTATGAATCCACATCGCCAATCGGTGTTTGATACTAGCACCATCCAGTTTGTTATCTGGTAGTGGTGCAATTTGCTTTGCATCAACTAAGAACAAGTAGATGGCCTTCACCCTGACAGGCTGTGGCGTACTGGGTAAGTCAAAGCCTTGCATTTTGGCCATCTTCTCGCCAATTTCTAACGCCTTCTTTACTAGCTTATCTTCGTTCTGGAGCTTTGCTGTTTTAGACATATCATCACACTCTCGTTACGATTCTTTGTGTGAGTATACCAAGTTGAATATTTATCTTAGCCACTAAGATCTCAATTTGAAAAAGGACTTTAAATTGTAAAGACGCCATCAAACGACATTATCATGCTCTCGCTGCTCATGAGCCGTGAAAAACGAATGTCCGCAGTCGATATTCAGAGAGAGGTAACATATGTTACCTCTCTTACAGTGAGGAACTTATTGATCTGAAGATCGCATAAAACCTCTGTGTGATTGGAACTCGTTCATATCAATGAACTCGTCATGGTTGGTATCAATGCGCTCAAACATCTCATCACTGCTTGCAGAGTTCGTTAATAAACGACCTTGAGACTTGCGAAGTGCCTGCCTTGGCTTTTGAAACTCCGTTACCATTTCATTTCACCCATATGCACTTTTGCTCCAATGTCGAGAGCCATCGGAAGCTGCGCATCCGGATAGTTTGCAGACATTTTGTCAATCAGTTGATCACTGTTACGACTGGTGCTCTTTGCACGCTGAAAATCGCTCAAATACGCTTGAGTGTAAGCAATTGTCGAGGCATCAAGCTGAGTGCCCGTTTTCATATGACCAGGAATCACGAGGGCCGGATTTAATTGCTGGATCTCCGTTAATTGTTCCTGCCACGCTTGCTGACTCTCATCCGACTGTGCATCTGCCATCCAAAGGTGAACCATGCCATATACGGAGACGTTACCTAATACAGCTTTGTCTCGATTACTTTTTTAACAGCTGGTGTCGTTAGAATTTTCGCTTCTGGAAATAGCCCATGTAAGACTTCCGCACCAAAGTAATAATCAGGATCAGCCTGACTAATAAAGATAGTTTTGAGCTCTTTTCCACTATCAAGCACTTTTGCCGCAATGCGCATTGCATCCGCTTTGGTAAAACCGGTATCCACGACCATTGCTTCACTGTCACCAAACTGAACATGATTATTTCTTATTTCGAGCATATAAATGGACAAACTCACCGCAGCCAAAGTCTTTGTTGACGTCGCCACGACTGGAAGCCAGACGACATGACGGTGTATGCACTTTACTCCTCAAGAAAGCACATGAGACCCGCTGTTCGAGCACTAATCGATTATCTAGCAGACTATTTTGCTCAGCCTCGCTGGTAATTCTCTGCTAAGCAGTGGTGGGGCTAGCGCCATTGCTGGGGCGTCCACTAAGCGCACCATCATCAACTGCGGCCAAAGATGCGACTAACACCAAGGCATCGGAACAACGGCGTCGCAAAATTATTCATGATGGTTGCCACTATAATGATTGCGATGCCCGCGATCTGATAGGTTGAGAAACTTTCATCAAAAAACATCGCCTGCCACAGAGCGGTGAACAGCAAGCTAGTAAATATCAACGGTGCCACTTGTGAATTGCTATCTGCCAACTTATAGGCTTTAGAGCGCAAGATTTGATTGGCAACCACAACCAATGAGAGAACCAATAAATACGCCCAAACAAGCGAGTTGTGTTGTGGTTCTAATACGATTGAAACGTCGACCTTTGACAGCCCCGACACAAGACACAGTGGCAATACGCTTATCGCCGCGATCAAAAATGTCCAACTGTTAAGCAGTGCCGGCGTTACCTCCTTTTTACTGGCACGAAATAGACAGACTTGGGAGCCTGCACTAAATAGCCCAGAGGCTAATCCAATCAGCAACTCAGGACTTAATTGAATGCCGCTGACATCACCAGCGAGCAACACGACACCAGCAAACGTGGCTGCTAAGCTAAATTTGGTTTCGGTCTTAATCTTGACCTTAAAAAAGATCTTCTCCAACACAGCAATAAAGAGTGGCCCTGTACCAAACAGCACAGAGCTTTCCACGAGTGTCAATCGGTTGAGTGATGCTATAAAACAGAGTTGGCATGCCGCAATGCACATACCTCTAATCACGATCGGCTTCAACAGAGCCGGAGGAGGCAAACGAATTTTTGTTGCAGCGACCAAAGCAAACAGGAGCAATGTCGGCAAAATAAATCTGAGAAATGTCAGCCATTCAAGGCTCAATATTTCTGTTAGTTTTTTTAAAGCTAAACCCGTTAACGACAAACTAAAGGTTGAAACGAGCATATAAGGTACAGCAAGGTTATTTATCAACATGATTCCTCCCTATAGGCGTGCCTATAGTAAAGGAATGACAAGGGCTTAAAAAACGAATATATTTAAACAAACATGTTAGATAAACTTACACATGAACAAACGACCACCTCTTAAGTCTCTTTACGCTTTTATCGCCGTTGCTGACACCGGTAGCATGACTAAGGCTGCTGAGGTACTTAGTGTCAGCCACTCTGCGATCAGTCAGGCAATCAAAAGCCTAGAGTCACTTATCGGGCAGCCGTTGTTTCAGCGTATAGGCAGGCAAGTTCGTCTCAATCCGATTGGTCAAAAGTACTACAATGACATTGCCCCTGCCTTAAAGACGATCGTCGATGCAACGGACGCGGTAACCCAAAAACCGCACTCCCATCAAATCACTTTAAATATGATCAACTCATTGGCGATTCATTGGTGGGTTCCAAGAGTGAATAACTTCCAACATTTTGCTCCCAATGTCGATATTCGCCTGTCTAATCTAGCTGGCCCTTTTAATCTGACTCAAGAAGGTGTTGATGTCGCCATCATTCATGGAAAAACGGATGAATGGCAAGATTATTACTGTGAAAAACTTGGCGATGATGAGCTTCTTTTGGTTTGTAGCCCCCAACTGCTCGATTCATCTCAACCCAAACCAAGCGCAGCGCAATTGTTGCAGCACTACCCCGCTATCTATGCACAAAACTTGCGAAGGAAAAATGACTGGAGTGTCTGGTGTCAGGGAAATAACGTCCCCGCCCCTAAGCAGCACAACAATTTGAACTTCATGGTCTCTGTCCATGCTATTCAGGCCGCCATACAAAAGTTGGGGGTTTTCGTTACTCACCGCCTATTTGTGAGAGATGAGATCAAGCATGGCTTTTTAGTGGAGATCGGCAAGCCTGTCACTAATCCTCATCAAGAGTTTTTCTTTGTGTGTCGACCAGAGAAACTTCGCAATGACAATGTCATGAAGCTGAAATCATGGGTTTGTAAAGAGTTTGACGAGTCGCGAAGCGAGCACCAGAGAGCGATACCAGAACCTCACATCGATTAACACCGCTCAGTTTGCGGTTACTTGATCAGTTGCAAAATCTGTTTGAACTCATCACTACGGCAATCTTTAACTAATTCATAAAGGCACATTTCAACGCATGTGATATCTATTCCTTTATGCTGTAATTTTCTGATGCTCAATTGCTTGTGTTGGGGATTTCGAGACGAAACACAGT
Organism: Vibrio sp. Hep-1b-8; assembly: GCF_006124995.1. Classification (GTDB taxonomy): domain Bacteria; phylum Pseudomonadota; class Gammaproteobacteria; order Enterobacterales; family Vibrionaceae; genus Vibrio. The sequence continues at coordinate 106,526 of NZ_QEWN01000112.1, read as the reverse complement.
CTGTCACGAGCTGTACATCATAATCCCGTTGGGAAAGGCTTAATACTGTTTGGTACACACAGATATGCGCTTCAATACCACACACTAGCCAAGTGCCGACATTGGCACTGCGAATAGCTTGAATAAACTGAGGCTGTGAGCAAGCATCAAATGTGTATTTACTTATAGGCGACGCACCTTGCAAATGCTGGCTTATCGCCTCTACCGTATCACCTAGTTTGGTCGGATTTTGCTCAAGCCAGACAATAGGCAAATCTAAGATTTGAGCACCTTGAATCAAGGTGACACAGTTTTTTACCAGCGCCTCAGATTCATCAACCAAACTGGCTAACTTCCCTTGAACATCGACGATGATCAATCCGGTATTGTCTCTGTCTAGCATGCTCTCTCCAAAGTAAGCGGTGCGTTAGTCGCGTCGAAAACTCCCGACTCCAAGATGATTAATTTGCCGTCAACTCTGCGAAAAACGCCCGCAGTTCATCATCACTGATCTCAAGAAGGTTATCACCGACATACCACTCGATAAGCGACTGATTCGGGTGAGAAGTCACTTGAGGATTCCCAAACCAAATGCCTCGATCAGTTGCAAACGCCTGTTGTAACGCCTGAGCCTGTTCAAAGCTAAACGGTAATATCAGGTGTAACATATTCGATTGTGGCTTGGGAGGATTCACCGCCAAAGTTGGAAACTCAGCAATGATTTCATAGACCTGTTTGGTACGCTCAAACAGAGAAGGGAGCCGAACCAGTCTCTCATCGAATTGCATAGCGGCTGACACCACGTAAGGCGTTCTATGGTAAACATTGCCACCTTGTCGCTTCATCCACATCGAGGCAAGTTGAATAAACGCCTTTGAACCTAGTAGCATCGAACCACCTAATCCATTGATGCCCTTATAAAGAGAGACATACGCCGTATCAAAGCCTTGAGCAATCTGCTGATACTCTTTTTGGTAATAAGCGGCCGTCTCCCAAAGACGCGCCCCATCCATGTGTAGATGGATGTTGTTCTCCGCGCAGTGTTGCTTAATACGTTCGAGCTCTTGCCATGATGGTAATTGCCCGCCAATCTCTCGCATTGGCAGTTCGTACAAAACCGCAGCGATTTCATCTGGCCAGGCCTGAAGATCTTCAAGCTTCCACGGCTTGAACTCATTCCCTACTGGCAAGATGTTGAATCGGTTTTGCAGCTGGTAGCCCTGCCTTTCATGAACATAAATATGGCTTGAAGGGTGCATCGCAACAATCGGATTGCGTTTCTGTCTGGTCACTAACTCAAGTACTGTCGGTTGGGTCATAGTACCGGTGATAACAAATAGACCTGCTTCGTAACCCAGTAGGTCGGCCACTTTTTGCTCGAAAGCCTGTATAGTTTCACCTTCACCGTAAACATCGTGGGCAACATTATGCTGTTCACACCACTGCGCCATTTTAGAAAAATGGACTGCCGGCGAATCTTCTTTGTTTCCAGGTAAATGGGTTGTACATAGCTGTTTTAGATGGATGCTCATTTTTCTTTCCATAGATTGTCATGCCAGTGGCAATCTAACGCGTTCGAGTTTAACTGTAAATCTTTCCAGAGCAGGAGCTTGATGCTCAACGGGTGAACCGCTTCTCACGCGATAATTTGTTCAATCACACCTCGGATTACTGGCACAATTGACACCACCAGCAGCAAGGCCATGGTCAGGTTAAACCAACGTAAATAGTGCTGCTTGGTCAACCAATGAAGTCCCATCTGTCTGAACATTTTTGGGCGGCAGCTTGATTGTCACAGGGCGCTGATTAATGTGCTGGGAAAACATTTGCTAACGCCACTGAGACGACGCTGATGCAATACCCACGTCACTCGGACAAGAAACTGACCAGAACGCCAAACAACCTTAACGGAAATCTCACCTGCTATTGACGAGTAGGATCGGTGGAGAGATATGATAGACACACTCCCCCGTAGGTAAAGGAACTGAATATGAAAAAGGCTCTATTTCTATTAACTGTTACCCTATTTGTGCTGGCTGGTTGCCAAGACGAACAACCACCACAGGCGACTCAACCTGTTGCTCAAGCTCAAGCAGAAATCATCCTAGATGCGCCAGCAGATAGCGCGCACACAGCAAGCAACGCATTAGACTGGAACGGAACTTATGTCGGTATTTTACCTTGTGCTGACTGTAGTGGCATCGAGACTCATATTACTTTGAATCATGATGGAAGTTACACTGCAACGCAGACCTATCTAGGTAAAGAAGATGGATATATCGAGTCGCAAGGTCAATTCCACTGGAATGACAAAGGCAATACCGTGACCCTAGAAAGTGAAAGTGGCGCAAATCAATACTTCGTTGGTGAGAATGTCTTGTTCAAGCTCGATATGAATGGCGAACGTGTTAAAGGTGAGCTGGCTGAGAGTTATCAGTTACGCAAACAGTAGCGATAGCCTCGCACTCAGATCAAAAAAGGAGCCCGAAAGGCTCCTTTTTTACTATTTACCATTTTTGTTGCGAATCATTCGGCGTAGACGTGAGCGGCGCTCCGCTTCACCCTGGCTGGCATCACTTGGATTGTTAGTACGGGTTTTACGGTTTTTAAATGCAGGTTTAGTGTGCATTTTTTCTATTAGAGCGTCGCGGTTCTTTGGCTCATAACCTTCTAGCTCTTTACGGTAGATACGTTGACCAATTAAGGTTTCCACCTGTTGAAGTGTTAGCTCTTCTTCACGGTTAACGAACGATACCGCATTACCACGCTGGCCAGCACGACCCGTACGGCCAATGCGGTGAACATAATCTTCAGCCAAAAATGGCATATCAAAGTTCACAACATGAGGTAAGTTCTGAATATCAAGGCCACGGGCTGCAACGTCCGTCGCGATCATCACGCGAGCCTTACCGGTTTTGAATTCTTCCAGCGCACGGCGACGAGCACTCTGCGCTTTGTCACCATGACAAAGCACGGCTTTAATACCATCAAGCTTCAGCTCTTTAAGTAGCTCGTTTGCCGTCTCTTTGTAGTTAACAAAAACCAGCACCTGCTTCCAGTTCTTACGGCCAATAAGCTCCGACAATAGCTCTCGCTTGCGCTCTTGCTCTACAGGGTAAACAACATGCGCAATGGTGTCAGCGGTCACGTTCTCTCGAGCAACAGAAACGCGTTTTGGTTGACGCAGAATTTGGCCTGCCAGCTTGTTCATCTGCGCTGAGAAAGTTGCAGAGAAAAGCATAGTCTGAGGTTTAGTGGTGACGCCAGCCATGATCTTTTCGATCGAAGCGATAAAACCCATGTCTAACATACGGTCAGCTTCATCGAATACTAGGTACTCTAGGTTAGCCAAAGAAACGTTATTGAGTTCAATATGCTCAATCAGACGACCCGGCGTAGCAACAAGCACATCTACACCCGCTTCAAGGGCTTTTTGCTGCGTTGCCATTTTCTTGCCACCAAAGATCGCAACGGTCTTGATGTCGGTGTACTTTGTGTAATCTTGGATGTTTGTCGCAACCTGTTCTGCCAGTTCGCGTGTCGGCGTTAAAATAACGGCACGCGTTTGGTGGCGATTAGCGGATTTGGCACTATCAAGGATATTCTGAACGATAGGCAAAGCAAACGCGGCTGTTTTACCCGTACCCGTTTGTGCGTTAGCTAGAATGTCATGTCCACGGCGAGCTAAAGGAATCGCTTGTTGCTGAACTGGAGTGAGTTTCTCATACCCACACTCAGTAAGAGCTTTCACGATTTCTGGAGAAAAGTTTTGTGATGCAAATGACATATCTTGTTCCTAAAGCTAACGACAAATTTAAAGCGTAACCCAAATTACGGTCGCTGATTATAGAGCATTAACGCCGAGATGGGAGTGTAAATGTGAAATTAGCCTAAATAACTCCTCATTTGACGACGTTCTCGCCATTATTGAACAGCCTGATAGTCCCCAAAAGAGCAACTTTGTGACGATTTCTCTTTACCCCGCCCCCCCCTCCATAACCACGTCTAACCTAGCATCACGCTATAATAATCAAGGGAATGGCGTCAGGTTTTGATCGCATCTCTTTCATAAGTCGTTACATAACTGGTACTTTAGTGCTTTACATCTGACCTCATACAATGAACACTCCCATTCGAAATTTGTATGTAAGCCAGCCCTATAGAGTCAGTAGAAAATTATGAACAGCACCACCCCAAAAAAATCGAATCCTCTATTCGAAATCTTATTTAACGTCGTCATACCGTCATTTATTTTAATGAAATTCAGCGGTGACGAACATTTAGGAACGGCGATGGCGTTGGTTGTTGCTCTGGCGTTTCCGATCGCTTATGGCGCCATGGATCTGATTCGCAATAAGAAATTTAACTTTATCGCAGCGCTTGGCTTTGTCAGTGTCTTATTAACGGGGGGGATCGGTCTACTCGAACTCGATACTCGTTGGTTAGCACTTAAAGAGGCTTTGATTCCAGGCCTGATCGGTTTGGCCGTGCTAGGGTCAACCTTTACTCGCTACCCATTTATGCAGAAGATGGTTCTAAATGACACCGTACTCAACCTAGAACTGATCACTGAGCGTTTAAAAGAGAATAATAAAACGCAAGCGTTCGAACGCTGCTTGATGTCATCAAACTATCTATTCGCGAGCACATTCGCCTTCTCATCGGCAATGAACTACTTCCTTGCGACTTGGATTGTAACAAGCCCCGCAGGAACAGCAGAATTCAATGAAGAGTTAGGTAAACTGACACTTTACAGCTATCCAATTATAGCGATTCCAAGCATGCTAATGATGTTCGGTATTTTCTACTACGTTTGGCGCCAAATCCGTGCCATGACCGCACTGGAAACCGAGCAGATTTTCCACGCTAAATAACCGGCTCTATCCTGACCTCAATGAATGCAAAACGTTCTCAGTAGCCTCTGACACAGAAGTACTAATTTGAATTATATTGGGCCCTATTCGATAACACGCAAGGTAATGTAATGACATTCCGGATTGATCTGCTTATCCAACAATATCCGCTCGTCGAAGAGCTTATCGGGCTCAACGAAACATCTTGGTTTAATCCTTCGATTACTTCTGTCGAAGAAGCACTACCGCATGTCGGACTTGATGCGATGGATATTCGAGATGCAAGTGAGCGATTACTACGCTTTGCTCCTTACCTTGCCAAAGCCTTTCCAGAAACAGCGCCAGCACAAGGCATTATCGAATCTGAACTGGTTTCCATACCTGCCATGAAAATGGAACTTGAACGACGATTTAACACCAGCATCGCAGGTCATCTACTCCTTAAAAAAGATAGCCACTTACCGATTTCTGGATCGATCAAGGCCCGAGGCGGCATTTATGAAGTATTGACGCACGCTGAAAGGCTCGCACTTGATGCAGGCTTGCTTACAAAATCCGATGATTACAGCCTACTGCTGAACGAATCTTTTCGTCAGTTTTTCAGCCAGTTCAGCATTGCGGTTGGCTCTACCGGTAACCTTGGAATGTCTATCGGTATCATTAGTGCCAAGTTAGGATTTTCTGTCTCGGTGCATATGTCTGCTGACGCCCGCCAGTGGAAGAAAGATAAGCTTCGCGATCACGGAGTGAATGTCGTGGTGTACGAACAAGATTACGGCGTCGCGGTTGAACAAGGTAGAAAAGAAGCTGAAAGTGACCCTAATTGTTTCTTCATTGATGACGAAAACTCTCAAACTCTATTTTTGGGCTATTCCGTCGCTGGTGAGCGTTTGAAGGCGCAGTTTGACCAGCAAGGTATCGTCGTCGACGAGCAACATCCTTTGTTTGTTTACCTACCTTGTGGTGTCGGTGGAGGGCCAGGTGGCGTTGCCTTTGGTCTAAAAATGGCGTTCGGAGACCATGTACATTGCCTCTTTGCTGAACCCACCCACTCTCCATGTATGCTTCTTGGGGTCCATACTGGACTCCACGACAAAATCAGCGTCCAAGATATAGGGATTGATAACATAACCGCAGCAGACGGCTTAGCTGTCGGTCGCGCGTCAGGCTTTGTTGGACGAGCGATGGAAAGGATGATCGATGGCTATTTCACGGTGACGGATGAGCGTATGTACCAACTGTTGGGTCAACTCAATCAGCATCAAAACATCCAGCTCGAACCATCGGCGTTAGCTGGCATGATGGGGCCAATCGTGGTGACAAACAGTCATGAATATCGGCTGAGAATGAAGTTTGCCAATTCCGTTATGAACAATGCGACTCACCTCGTATGGGCAACCGGCGGTGGCATGGTACCCGAACAGGAAATGCGTTCCTATCTAGCAAAGTCACAAGGCTGATAATGCGCTATACATTGGTATTGAGAACACTCATACCCATAAGTCGGTGACTAGCCCAATACTTTTTCAGCACTGGGTGAATCATGTTTCTGAGGGAAAAACTGCGCATGAATACCACTCGTTGCATCATCCACGATAGCCATGAGGCAAGAGCGTTCATTACCGAACCAGCAATGTGGACTGCCATCCATTTGCAACATAAGCCCAGCCAACGGCATACGCTCTCTGCATCAGCACATTCGTTGTACATTTTTACTCACTGTAGCCTTTGTTGCATTTCTCTGTTCATTGACACCCAGTATAGTTGAAAGGATGTCTATGAATCACACAGTTAAATCAGAATGAAATACCTAGCCCCTTCTCAAGAAAAGCCAGAAAAAAAACCGCTATCCAACTCCACATTCCTAAAGCATTCCACCACATAAACGCCTTAAATTTGACTGATTTTGTTGTAACCCGCTTACGAATAAATGGGTACTTAACCCAATAATCAAAGCAGCGGCTCCCTACCTCCCAAGACAATTGATATTTAGGGCGCATATAACCGTTATCGTCATAGTATTTGCCAAGGCCTTTTGCTAACTGCTTATCCATAAAGATAATATACTTAAAACTCCCTAATGAAATTACTGGCAATATAACTATCGCTGGAAAGCACCAAACAATTGCATAGATTGCAATAATTTTCCGAGCTGAAAGCAATAAAATGTCAATGAGTTCTGTCATTCTGTAGCCCACTCATACGCAAAGTCCGCTCCCCATTTACCAACTAGAGTACCGGTCATCCCACCAACACCACCACCTACAATAGCCCCACCGATTGCCGCAACAGCCAGCACAGGTGCGGAGGCAGTCACACCGATAGCCAAAGCAATGCCAGAAACAGCTGTAACAGCAAGCCCCACTCCAGCACCTCCACCTTTGACTCCACCATATATACCACCAATAAACCCAACGACTTCACGTGTCGTTGTCTTACCACATTCTCCCGAACCATCCACCTTGCACGCTTCAAAAATGTTATCAACACCACTGACGGCACCCACAAGTAAACCTACATAACCCACACCTCTGGCGGCAGAAATTCCAAGAGCAATATTACCAATCCGCTTCCCTAATTCTTTTACAAAACCAGTCTTTAATATTTCATCCGCATTGTGAACAACTGATTTAGTAGAGAGGCTTAAATTGCGTTTAATTTGGGTGTAGATGGGCAATTGAACGCTACGTTTGGATAGCATTGCAAAGGAACCATCCAGTTTTTTAAACAATGCGGAACGCTGATCAAAAAATCGCTGATTATTGGCATAGCCCACTTTTTGATTGGTTTCGACATGCTGCACATACAGGCCATTTATTTCTAATAGGACATTTTGAATATTCTTAAGGTTTTGCTCAACGATTGCAGACGTTGCACCAACCCCCACCGCTACCTGAGCATAAAAATCAAGAGGCAAACCATCCGATTCAATCCGCTCTTCCAGTTGATGAGAGAAAAGCTCGAAGTGACGGTTGAGTGTCGCTACCTCCTCATCCAATAGTTTTCCTAATTCCTTACTGGCAATCTTCGCTTGTTCAATCCAAAGATTGAGCAGCTCTCGTTCATCCTTTGTTTTAGGCTCTGTAGTTGGAAGAAGGACAATTTCACCCTCTCGAACGGGCTCGTTCAAATGAAGATTACAGCGCTTGATGGTCTGCTTTTGTTCCTCACTTGTCTCTGACGTAAAGAGGTTTGCCCACAATTCATCTTGTGATTGAGTGGTCGTCGATTGCATCCAACCAAGATGAAAAGTGCTATCCCATTGCTCAACGACCGCTTCATCTAGTGCTAGTACAGTATTTCTACCTACAACACCATCGGTCTTATCAAGATTGTAATGAGCATGAGTTGTATGCGTTGGTTTGTATGTCTGCTGAAAAGATTTAACCGCTTGCTCTGTTTTACTTCCAAAGATTCCTTCAACCTTTCCTTGATAGACTCCCACTGCTTTCAATGCTTCTTGAGCTTTTAATACTTCAAAGCTTTTCATCCCCATAGACAGTGAAGAAAACGAACCTTTCCCTAAAGCATTCATATTATATTCATTCTTTAACAGCGTTGATTTGAGAACGGGCCCGTGATTCACGTGAGATTTGTTCTCTTTGGGCAAAGAAGCCAATAGTTTAGCTCTTCTTCTTTCCCTTTCATCATATTCAGCTATCGCTGCATTTGAACGCCTAACCTGACTTTCCACCATAGATTTTTTCTCTTCTTCTGGGTCTATGATTTCTCTTGGGGGGTATTTGTAATCCATATTCCATCCATAAACTTTTTTAACATAATCCTATCAAAAGTCGGTGTTCATTATTTCAATGATGTTCAATTCGAAAGTTTACCCTTTAAAACAAATACCATACACTTAGATTCTCCATTAGAAGCTATTTCTGGAAGTAAAGTAGCCTTGCAGAGCAGATGAATCGTTAGAAAATGAATTACAGCTTAAAAGCGCATTGCATTGCCAAGCACTTATCCGCACCAGCAGTTTTGGACACCGAGTTAATTGGCAACTAGGCTTTTACCTTTCATACTTACCTTTAATAATCATTGTCTACCAGTTAAATCCTTAAACAAACTTACCAAATTAGAGGCTCAACTCTCTACGGAAATCTGTAGGCTAAATAATGCATATTTTGAATTGGCGAAGGTGTATCACGATATATTTAATGGTGCCTGTCCTTTAAGAGTGAAGGCCTAAACGCGGTGGGTAAAAATTAAACACTCATGCGGTCGCACTGAGGATCAGTTACTTAATAATGCTTCGATAGATGTACTTTGAAAAGATCACTAAAAAAAGAATCGCAACGACTTGGGGGATGCTCGGTATATATGGTGAACTATCCAAAGAAGGTAATGCATAGTTACCCTCGATCTCAAAATAGAGAACATTAACGACGAGTAGAACTAAATTGTGTATGCAGTGGGTAACAATGGATACTCGCAATAAATTATTAACATTTAATGGTGCCTGTCCTTTAAGCCTTGTGCTTTAAGCCTTACCATATACCGCGTTTATTATGTGGAAAAGCAAGATATTTTCTTGCCGCGACTAAGTGATTTGCTCTCTATAAAGCTTAGGGCTAACACCAGACTTGCGTTTAAAGACTCGTGAAAAATAGAGGGGATCAGTATAGCCGACAACCCTGCCTATCCTGTTGATCGAATAGTTGGTGGTCACCAAGAGTTGCTTAGCTCGGCTGACTCGTTGGTCGTCTCGCCATTGAGTAATCGTCATACCAACTTCATCACGAAATAGGTGACCTAAACGTGAAGCGGATAAACAAGTAAAATCCGCAATGTCTTCTAGAGAGAAACTTTGACTTAAATTTTGTGCCATATAGTTCATCGCCTCAATCACACGTGGGTCGAGAGGTTTATTGACGACATCTGGCTGGATACTTTTACAGCGAATAATCAGTTGTTCAAGAAGGTTGATCGCTAAATCATCGCGATAAGGCATATCGGATTTAGAAATATATTCTATATCGATAAATAGCTTCTCTAGCATTGAAACCGTGCTGCTTTCTATTCCCTTGGTTAGATATACCCCTTTATGCTGTTCGTGCCAGCAAAGCCACTCGTTCCAAAATGCACGTGGACGAAAATAAATCCATCGGTGGAACCAAGAGGCATTGTCTTCTTTGCGATGATAAAAGTGAGTCGTACTCGGTGGAAAGAGCAGTAAGTCACCCGCTTTTACATCGAAAGCGTCATCACCATGGAAAATAGTACCCTCTCCTTGGCTGGTGAGGTTAATAATGAAACCTTTCATACCATTTGGTCGATCAATGACAAAATCTAGCTCATCTCCTTCAATAATAGGAGTGAGGCCAGCCACAAGGTGAGCGTCAAAGTTATACCCGGGCTTTAATGGATCATTGTTTTGCATGCGTTATCTACATTGAGGTTTATGTCAGTTTATTCTGACTACAATAAAGTGTCACCGTGATTCCTCACAGTTTATCCAGAATAATCCACTGTTTAGCAGAAAACGCTTCTCTGAAAAAATCGGTCTTCTCCGTTTTGGATAGAAAGTCACTCGGCAGACCGTCTCTTCTATGTTGCCAAGGGAAGTGAGGTTTAGGGGTTGCTTCCTTATCAATAGGGCACGGTAGATGTTGGATTTCGTGGCGGATATCTAAACGTGTAGGTACGCTATTGCGCGCTAGGTATTCAATCACCAGTGCATCGTCCGAAAAATGGTAATTCATGTTAATCGACAACGTTTCTGAATGTTGCACCTGACACCACTGCTCTAGCCGATCCGTTTTGTGACGAAACTTCCAGTTAGCTTCCGATACAGAAATCAGGTTTCCGTTATTCATAACCTCAATAACACCAACATAATGAGTTTCACCATCGTATTGAAGTTCAAAACTCGTGGGGTGCGCACTGGCGAGCTTAAGTACCCAGCATGATTTATCCAATTGATAAATTGGAGTAGTAACTACATCTGTATCATTCACAAGTAGGCTCCAAAGTGCTCCCCTCAGGGAGCACGTTCATTGGGTACATTAACAACGGTAGTAAACCCCGTTGTTACGAAGGTCTTGTTTAAATTGACGTAGGTTGGTGTTGTTATCAATAACAACCATTTCAATACCCAGGATCTCTGCGTAGTCAGCAAGCATTGGCAATGTTACCGCTTGGCTATATACCGAGTGGTGTGCTGCGCCAGCATGAATCCAAGCTGCCGCCGCGATATTTAGATTCGGTTGTGGTTCCCACAGAGCATGTGCGACTGGTAGGTGCGGCAGTGATTGTGGTGGCGTTACTGTATCTAATAAGTTCACCACCATTCTGAAGCGGTCACCAAGGTCAATGATGGAGACATTGAGTGCTTCGCCAGACGCGCCGCTAAAAATCAATCGTGGAATATCACAACGGCAACCGATAGTATGACGGTGGATTTCCAGTTTTGGTTTTGCAGCAGCAATCGACGGACAAACCTCTAACATGTGCGCCCCAAGTACCTGGCCTTTACCTCCAAAGTTATAGGTGTAGTCTTCCATGAAAGACGTACCGCCTTCTTTACCTTGCGCCATGACCTTCATAATATGAGTCATCGCTGCGGTTTTCCAGTCGCCTTCGCCACCATAACCAAAGCCTTTGCTCATCAAGCGCTGTGTTGCTAAGCCCGGAAGATTTGTGATGCCAGTTAGGTTTTCAAATGTGTTTGTGAAAGCAGTTGCTCCGACTGACGTCAAGAACGACTCCATACCGAGTTCTAAGCGCGCCTCTTGAACCATTAGTTTTTTCAGCTCAGCATCGCTGAATAGCTCTGGAGACATTTCGTATGTTGAGGCGTATTCATCCAACAGGCTGTTTACGTCAGCGTCAGAAACTGAATTCACCACATCGCTCAACTCGCCGAGTCCGTAGGCATTGACTTCGTAACCAAACTGAATCTGCGCAGAAACTTTGTTGCCTTCTGTGACCGCTACTTGACGCATGTTGTCACCAAAGCGTGCGACCTTCAGTTGTTGACCCGCGTTCACACCGATTGCAGCACGGCACCAATCATCAACGTCTTTATGCACTTGCTCGTCTTGCCAGTGACCTACGACGACTTTACGTTCAATGTTAAGACGCGTGCCGATGAAACCAAACTCACGACAACCGTGCGCACTTTGGTTTAGGTTCATGAAATTCATATCGATTTCATCCCACGGCAGTGCTGCGTTGAATTGGGTGTGAAGGTGTAAAAATGGTTTGTTGAGCTGTGTTAGGCCAGCAATCCACATTTTTGCTGGAGAGAACGTATGCATCCACAACATCAAACCGACACAGTCAGGGTCGTTATTGGCTGCACGGCATACCGCTAGGATTTCGTCAGGTGTTTTTACCGTCCCTTTATTTGCGATAGAAACCGAGATGCTTTCAGCCGCATTAAGTCCAGCAACAATTTCTTCGCTGTTGTTGGCAACACTTTCTAGTACTTTGGGGCCGTAAAGGTGCTGAGAGCCTGTTACAAACCATACTTGTTTTTCATTGAAAGCTTTCATCTTGTGTCCTTATTTTTTGGTTTGACCGTAGTAGGCGTTGGCGCCGTGCTTACGTAAATAGTGTTTATCGAGAAGAGCTGGATTTATTGCGCTGACGTTAGCGTTGATTTGCAGGGTTTGCAGTGCCATACCTGCAACAACCTCAACCACAACTGCGTTGTGAACCGCCTGATGGGGATCTTTGCCCCAAGTGAACGGCGCATGCTCTTTAACAAGAATCCCAGGTGACGCCATGACATCAGAATCACCGATGGTTTCGACAATGACCTTGCCAGTATTGAGCTCATAATCCGTCGCAATCTCTTCATCACTTAATGCGCGTGCACATGCAATTGGTCCGTAGAAATAATCTGCATGCGTTGTACCTAGAGCTGGAATAGCTTTACCTGCCTGAGCCCACGCTGTTGCTTGTGGTGAATGGGTATGGACGATGCCACCGATTTCTGGGTACTGACGATAAAGCTCCAGATGTGTAGTGGTATCGGACGATGGATTAAGATCGCCTTCGACAATTTGCCCTTGCAAGTCAACCACCACCATATTTTCTGCACAGAGATCGCTGTATTCCACCCCGCTTGGTTTGATGACTACGAGCCCAGATTCGCGATCAATCCCTGAGACATTCCCCCAAGTGAAGGTCACGAGGTTATGGCGTTCCAAATCGAGATTGGCTTGCCATACTTGATGACGAAGTGCTTTGAGCCTGTCAGATAGTGACGACACTTCATTCAAAATGCTTTGTTCAGGCATCTTTTCGCTCCTGCTTTTGATGGAATTCCGCAATTTGCTCCATATGTTGACCAAATTGGCGATAAGTATCGTAGCGCTGCGCGCGCAGTTCTTGAACGCTTGGATTTGGTTGGTATGTTTGACGGACAGGGCTTGCCATGACGGCTTGCGCTGCATTGGTATCTTGGTAAACACCAGCGGCAACCGCGGCAAATATCGCTGCACCGAGAGCACAACACTGATCAGATTCGACAACGATGATCTCGCGACCAATCACATCAGCACACATTTGCATTACGTAAGGTGATTTTTGGGCGATGCCGCCAATAGCAATGACGCGCTCTACGTTGACATCTTGATCGATGAAACAATCAACGATAGCTTTAGCGCCGTGTGCGGTAGATTCAACTAAGGCTGAGAAAATCGCGGGTGAAGCACTGCCAAGGTTTAAGTCGCAAATTGCACCTTTTAGGCGTTGATTGGCGTAAGGCGTTCTTCGTCCATTGAGCCAGTCCATGGCCACTGGTGTGTATTGATCGATCCCTTGCTGTGCAGCGGCATCTGACAACATTGGCAGTAGCTCAGAAGCAATTTCGTCTGCTGTTTTAGCGAAGTCTGGATGTTTCTCCGCATAAGCTTGCAATGGCCACATCAGGACATTTTTGAACCACGCATACATGTCACCAAAAGCAGATTGACCAGCTTCTAGAGCGAGCAGGTTAGGCATTGCACTGCCTTCTACTTGGCCGCAGATGCCGTGAATTGTGCGGTCGCCCACTTGGTTAGCGTCAACCATGAGAATGTCACAGGTTGAAGTGCCGATAACTTTCACTAAATCATTGGCACCTGCACCCGCACCAACGGCGCCCATGTGACAGTCAAATTCACCAATCGCAATGGCGATACCTTCTGGCAGCCCTAATTTTTCTGCCCAGCCTTGAGACAGGTAACCAGCAGCTTGATCCGAAGTAAACACTTCGGTAAACATGCGTTCACGCATGCCATCCAAAGTTGGTGAAATTGCACTTAAAAACTCTTGGTCTGGCAAACCACCCCAGCTGTCGTGCCACATTGCCTTGTGTCCTGCCGCACAAATGCCGCGCCGCAGTTTTTCTGGATGCTGAGTTTCTGCCAAAGTTGCTGGAATCCAGTCACAGAGTTCAACCCAACTATAAGCTCGTTCGGCGACTTTATCGTCCTGTTCGCTTACCCATGCAGCTTTTGCCCAGAACCACTCAGATGAATAAATTCCACCGATATAGCGTGTGTAATCGGTAAACTGGCCTGAATGCGCAAGCTCGTTAATCAGATCCGCTTTGGTCACTGATGTGTGGTCTTTCCACAGCACAAACATCGCATTTGGATTGTTTTCGAATTCGGGTAATAGCGCGAGAATGGTACCGTTTTCATCAACTGGAGCTGGTGTTGACCCAGTTGTGTCAACGCCGATACCAACAACTGAAGCCGCAATTGATGCTGGAACCGTGGTTAGCACTTCTTGAATTGCGCTAGTCATTGCATCTAAATAATCTTGCGGGTGATGTCGGAACTGCGATTGAGCTGGCTGGCAATAAAGCCCTTTCATCCATCTGGGGTAGTAAACGACAGAAGAGGAAACTTCTTGGCCTGTTACTGCATTTACGATAAGAGCACGTACGGAATCCGATCCGAAATCCAAACCAATTACATGCTGCTGTGTGTTCAATGTATCCATGACAACTCCAACGTTTGGTCAGCAAATTAAATCTACATAAAGTTATAGCTAGAGCTTGCCATTTATCCCATAAAGAACACCGCTATATTCATGGACAAAAACGTCGAGCGTGATGTTTTGTGGCACTTGCATCAAATTATTGAAGGTGTTTACTTCTTGCTCAAAAAAGATAAATTTTAACGTTTGCCACGCTATAATCGTGATTTATTCTCATAATGGAGAATAATTGGGAACTGTGTCATATCCTCTGTGGCTAAATGAATGGACAAAATTGCTACATTTTTTTGCTGTGATTCTCGTCACTAATAATCTTGTCAGAATGTTCAAATATGTATAGCGAACACTCACCTCTACCAGTGGATGGATAACAATGAAACTAAAAAAACTACTCACAATTGCAGCTCTAGCTGGCATGACAATGCTCAGCGCGTCTGCTAACGCATTTTTCGGCTCAGATGATGGAATGAGACTTGGTTACCTAGTTAAACAACCTGAAGAACCTTGGTTCCAAACCGAATGGTCGTTTGCAGAAAAAGCCGGTAAGGATCTCGGCTTTGAAGTGGTTAAGATGGCGGTGCCTGATGGCGAAAAAACCCTAAACGCTATTGATACGCTAGCAGCGCAAGGGGCGAAAGGTTTCGTGATCTGTACTCCAGATCCGAAATTAGGTCCTGCGATTATGGCAAAAGCAAAAAGCTATGATCTGAAAGTGGTTACCGTGGATGACCAATTCCTTAACGCGAAAGGCGAGCCGATGACAAATGTCCCTCTTGTCATGATGGCGGCTACCGCAATCGGCGAACGCCAAGGTAACGAACTATACAAAGAGATGCAGAAACGTAACTGGGATGCTTCTACAACAGGTGTCATGGCAATTACAGCCGATGAGCTTGATACAGCACGTCGCCGTGTAGATGGTTCTATTTCTGCCCTAAAAGCTGCTGGTTTCCCTGAAGGGCAAATCTATCGTGTACCAACCAAAACCAATGACATTCCTGGTGCATTGGATGCAGCAAACTCACTGCTGGTTCAATACCCAGATGTCAAGCAATGGCTTGTGGTTGGCATGAACGATAACACCGTGCTTGGCGGCATCCGCGCGACGGAAGGTCAAGGCTTTGGTGCTGACAATGTCATCGGTATCGGTATCAACGGCGTAGATGCAGTGAACGAACTGGCAAAATCTCAACCAACAGGTTTTTATGGTTCATTACTACCTAGCCCGGACGTTCATGGCTACAAGAGTATCGAATCGCTTTACAAGTGGGTTAAAGAAGACGTTGAGCCAGAGAAGTTTGTTGAGGTTACTGACGTTGTTCTTATTACACGTGAAAACTTCAAAGACGAACTAGCTAAAAAAGGGCTATAAGCTCAACTTGGGTGACGGCTGCTTTGGCCGTCGCCAACTGATTTAACGGAGAGAATGTCATGGCGAAGTCCCCCTCTTACCTAGAGTTTCGAAATATCTCGAAGCACTTTCCAGGTGTTAAAGCCTTGAACAACGTTAGCTTTCGCGCGGATGCGGGGAGTGTTCACGCTTTAATGGGTGAAAACGGTGCTGGTAAATCGACTCTACTCAAAACTTTAAGTGGTTTTCACCAGCCTACCGAAGGCCACATCGCTATTGATGGTAAAGAAGTCGCTCTAAACTCCACCAATGATGCTCTTGATTACGGCATCGCGATTATTTATCAAGAGCTCAACTTAGTACCTGAGCTTACGGTTGCTGAAAATATTTACCTTGGTCAATTACCGACAAAAGGCGGCCGAGTGGATACTGAAACTCTTAATAACAATGCACGTGTTCAGTTAGAGCGTTTAGGTGAAACATTTGACCCTTCTTGCCAACTAAAAGAGCTGTCCATTGGTCAATGGCAAATGGTTGAAATTGCAAAAGCGCTCAGCCGCAATGCACAAATTATTGCTTTTGATGAGCCTACAAGTAGCTTGTCACAGCGTGAAATTCAGAATCTATTCAAGGTAATACGCGAATTGCGAGACTCTGGAAAGATTATCATGTACGTGTCACACCGTATGGAAGAAATTTTCGACTTGTGTGATGCCATCACCATCTTTAAAGATGGTCAACATGTGCAGTCCTTCCACGATATGTCAGAGCTGACTCATGACCGCTTGGTTGAACTGATGGTTGGCCGTGAAATCAACGACATCTATAACTACCGTTCTCGTGAACTAGGTAAAAGTGGCCTGCGTATAGAAAACTTCGAAGGCCCAGGGTTAAGCCAGCCGCTATCAATGGATATCAAACAAGGTGAAATTTTAGGGTTATTTGGCTTAGTGGGAGCTGGACGAACCGAGCTAACTCGCCTTATTTTTGGTGCCGATAAGAAAAGTGCAGGAGACCTGTTTCTTCACAATATCAAAATTGGCGTGAAAACCCCGCAAGATGCCATTCGAGCTGGCATTACGCTGTGCTCGGAAGACCGCAAAGCCGACGGCATCTTTCCTATCATGTCGGTTCAAGAAAACACCAACATTAGCGCTCGCTCTTGGAATCTAAAGTTCAAAAGCTTGATTGATTTCGACTGGGAGAAAAAAAACGCTTCGAAGCAAAAAGAAGCACTTAATGTAAAAGCTTCTTCTTTAGAACAACCTATTGGAAAACTGTCCGGTGGTAACCAGCAGAAAGTCATTCTTGGCCGTTGGTTGTCAACAGCAATGAGCGTCATCTTGTTGGATGAGCCTACCCGCGGTATCGATGTTGGAGCAAAGTCAGAAATATACGAACTCATTTTTAAGCTGGCGGAAAACGGGGTGACCGTACTCGTCGTTTCCAGCGACTTACCGGAAGTATTGGGTATCTCAGATCGCGTCGTTGTCATGAAAGAAGGCGCTGTGACCGGTGAATTACAACGCGACGAATTTAACGAGCAAACTGCGCTTCGTCTGGCAATGTTAGACCAAGAAGGTTCGGCCGCCGCTTAACTCTTAACGCTTAAAAATTAAGGAATATTTTATGTCTGTAACAAGCTCTACAAAACCTCTTGAACCACAGGACGCAAAACGCTCATTTAATTTGGCCGGAATTTGGGACCGATTCGGAATGCTGATCGTGTTCGCTGGCCTATTTATTCTATGTGCCTTATTTGTCCCTTACTTTACGACTTTCATCAATATGAAAGGGCTTGGCCTGGCGATTTCGATGAGTGGCATGGTGGCATGTGCGATGCTGTTCTGCTTAGCTTGCGGTGATCTCGATCTGTCTGTCGCTTCAATTATCGCCTGTTCAGGTGTCGTGACCGCAGTAGCAATTAATGCAACGAGCAGTTTGGTACTTGGTATTGGTGCAGGCTTATTGTCTGGTGCAGCATTTGGTCTACTTAACGGCTTCGTGATAGCTAAACTGCAAATCAATGCGTTAATCACTACGTTAGCAACCATGCAGATCGCCCGTGGTCTCGGCTACATCATCTCCGACGGCAGAGCAGTAGGTATCACAGAAGAGCGATTTTTTGCTTTGGGTAACTCATCCATCCTAGGAATTCCGACGCCGATATGGCTGACCATGATTACTTTTGCTCTATTCGCTTTCCTTCTCAATCGTACTGTTTACGGTCGCAATACGTTAGCGATAGGTGGTAACGAAGAAGCGGCGCGTTTGGCTGGTGTTGATGTAGTCAAAACCAAAATGGTCATTTTCACCGTGTCAGGGTTAATCTCAGCGCTTGCTGGAGTTATTTTGGCCGCGCGTATGACAAGTGGTCAACCAATGACCTCCGTCGGTTTCGAATTGGTCGTCATTTCAGCTTGTGTACTCGGAGGGGTCTCTCTAAAAGGTGGTATAGGTAAAGTATCCTATGTTATTGCTGGGGTATTGATTCTGGGAACGGTAGAAAATGCGATGAACCTACTCAATATGTCACCATTTTCTCAATATGTTGTTCGCGGCATAATATTGTTAGCGGCGGTTATCTTCGACCGTTACAAACAGACCAATCGAGCGTAGCTTTCGAAAAACTTATCAATAACTATCTCCAATGAACAACCTGAACTACGCTATGGTTGTTCATAGCGACTAATGCGGTGTTTTTCAAGTTTCTCCTCCAAATTCCAATGGCACGAACTTGCTTTTAGCTCAAGCGAGTACGCCAGAACAAACGCAAGCAGTAGGAAATCAAACGGGCGGTCGTGTGTTCTTGTTCCTACACACTAATGATTTCTGGCGAGACTACGAGCTAATGAAGGCAAATAGCGTGGTTTTTAATGAAGAGCCACGCGTTGAAGAATATGGCACAGTTGTTGTGTTCCAAGATCTTTATGGGAACAAATGGGATTTACTGCAACTAAAAACAGCGACCCAATAGCACGCGCATAACCAACGAACTTCCTTTGGATAGCCATGTGAGTTTTGTAGAACAACAGGGGTGGTAATACGTGTGTGGTACACGACAGAAGCCAGTTTTAGCAAATACATATGTATCACCTATCTGTGTTAGGTGACTTTTCTATGCTTCAGATACGAAAAAAGCCTTTGATAATCAAAGGCTTTTTTCTAAGAATAAGTGGCGGAGAGATAGGGATTTGAACCCTAGATACGCTATTAACGTATGCCGGTTTTCAAGACCGGTGCTTTCAACCACTCAGCCATCTCTCCGTTGCGTGGCGTATATTAGGTATAGCCCTGCTACTTGTAAAGTATTAATTCACTCACTATGGTTTAACTGCTGAGAAACTAAACAGTTTTTGAAGGCGTATCCAACAGAAAGCCAGCCAAAAGGGCGGAATCGATGGGATAAAAGCTCTATTGTTAGTTTTGCAATAAAATAGTGTTTTATTTATAAGTTCATGTTTTTAATAAAAAATACCACTTTAAGACAACAACTGTACGCCCAAAAGTCGTTGCACAATAGTGTGAACTGTTTCAAAATTACGGAATTAACCGAGTAACATGATCTATTTCTGAGGTTTTTATGAAAGTCGCTGACTTATTTAAACATCGTGGTGAATCAATTTCTAAGCAGCATTCTGAGTTTATGCAGTGGATGTCTCCTACTGTACGCGAATACTGGGGTGAAATTGTTAATAAGGCTCATAACCGCCACCTGTTTACTCGTCTGCGTGATTTTCACATTCCCGCAGTTAACGACGAGTTACGCCATCCGCTAGAAACGCCAACTACTCAGACTCCACAAACAATCGAGTTAAAGCCCGAAGCTCAAAAAGTGTACCTTGAGTTACAGTCTAAGATTGGTGAAGTTATTCATACTGGCGACTGGCTGGATATCTCGCAAGAGAGAATTAACCAGTTTGGTCAAGTGACCGAAGATATGCAGTGGATCCATACCGATCCAGAGCGTGCTGCTACGGAGTCACCGTTCAAGACTACAATTGCGCACGGTTTCCTTACTCTGGCCTTATTGCCTAAGTTGACTGATAGTGTCGATCCAGAGAACAACTTGTTCCCAACGGCTAAGATGGTCGTCAACATCGGTCTTAATCAGGTTCGTTTCCCATACCCGGTGAAATCGGATAACCGCGTACGTGCGGTTAGTACGTTGTCTAAAGTCACGCCTATCCGTAAAGGGTTAGAAATCGAGCGTGAAATTAAAGTTGAAATTGAAGGTGTTCGTCGCCCAGGTGCGGTTGTAACATCCGTTATACAACTTCATTTTTAACGCCAAGATAAACACAAAAAAAGGATACCGAAAGGTATCCTTTTTTCGTTGTAATGCTTGTGGTTATCGAGTCATTGTGTAGCAACGCTCTAATTGGTAATCGTCACCATTTTTTGCTGTGTACTCTTTCTGCTCAGTACATGCACTAGGTTTACCTTTTTCGTCGCCTTTAACCACGCTGATCCAGTGGCGCATAGCTGCAATCTCAGTCATAGCCGTAGGAAACATGGTGCAAGTCTCAAGCTGGATATCTTCAATATCGATAAGCTCTACGCAGCCTGTGCCTTTATGATTGCCAAAAGTTACTTCTACGTGGCTACCTGTGCCATCTCTAAACAGGATTGATGCTGGGTCTTCTTTTTCACCAGTGTAAGCCACAAAGTGCTTAGAGTGTTTTAGACCGCTGTGGCTACCGTCTTTGAAGTACGCCATTACATGACGGTAGTCGATTACGTAAGCTGTTACGTCTTTATGTGAACCGTTCTCTAGTGGGAACAAACGGTCAAGCAACTGCTTAGCGTTTTGTTGTTTTTCCATTGCTTGGCTAGCGTCTATCGTCTCTACCGCGAAGACTGCTTCAGCGATAAATGGCATATTTTGTTCTTGGATTTCAGTCTTATCGATTGTCAGCATGTTCATAGTGTTTCCCTCGCGGATATTTCACAACTTATTTGTCCTTGCGCAAATATTTCAAATCCCATTCTGTTTATATGTGAATTTGTGACTTTGCTTACTTTCTATACTAGTGAATTTTTTACTACAATTTCACAACAAAAATTTTACAGTGTGAATTTTACAAAATGCCAGTGTCAAAAAGCTTGATCCGCCAGTCTCATTTTCTAGGTACTAAGATAAGAAATCTTAGGAAACGCAACCACTTAACTATGGAAGATCTCTCTGCTCGTTGCATAAGGGTTAATCCCGAGTATGCGCCATCGGTTTCTTACTTATCGATGATCGAACGTGGAAAACGGGTCCCTAGTATCGATATGTTGGAAGTGATCGCCGAAGTTTTTCAAAAAGATCCGACTTGGTTTCTTGACGATGAACCCGAACAAGCGGATATCACACCAGACAAAGGAAACCGAGGCGGGATCAGCGGTATGGCACTCGAGCCAAGCTTCCTGTTTTCAAACGATATTTTGCAGATAGCTATCCCTGAGATGCTTTCACAAACTGGTATTACTGGCCGCCAGTTTGCGCATTTACTGATTCGGGCACACCAAGAGAGCAATCAGAACCATTTCCCTGATCTTGAAAGAGCAGCAGAGGAAGTGGGCCTGAAACGACTTAACCTCTCTGCCGAAGATCTCATGGATATCGCTCGTAGCCTTGGGTTGACTATCCGCTGGATTTCACGACCACCACAAGACGTCGTTGACGAGCTGGGTGTCAGCGCTAAACAAGTGGTTACCTCGTTTTTTGAACCACCAGGTACCATCTTCCTCAATGAAATTTTAAAGCTGTACCCTACTCGCCTTAAGTACGACCTCGCCGTTTATATTGGGCACTGTGTTTTACACAGCAAAGAGGGACTCAAGAGCGTACTCTCTGTTGGCCATGCTAATAGTTGGGAAGAGAGCAACCAATCAAGTACAACGTCTGAACTTAACTCACAGGACATTTTGCAAGCTTGGCGAGACTTTGAGTCAAGCTTCTTCGCCGGCGCACTACTGTGCCCTAAGGTTCCATTTAGGCAGTTACTGGACCGCAGCGGGTACGAAATCGACGTACACTTAAAAGCTGGCGTTTCCCCTTCCGTTGCGATGAGACGAATGACCGTCGTTTCTCCTTACCCTCACTGGCACTATTTTGATGCCTATGGTCAAAATAAGCTTAAAGCAGTCTACCGAGGCAACGGGATCCCTCTTCCTTGGGGGAACATGCGCAAAGTTAACGATCCATGTCAGCACTGGGCGGTGTTTAGGAAATTATCAGAACCACAACAGGGAAGCTCTGCTCAGATCTCAATTCTGAATGTCGGTGACGAGCCAAGAATTTACTGTTGTGAGTCGGTAAATATGACCGATCCCGCAGGCAACAACCGCGTGCTTTGTGCCGGTATCGATCTCAATCCTGCGATTGATGCGCAGGGAGGAAACTCACTTGAGATTGCCGAAGAACTTAAAGCTCTATGTGTCGGAAACGGGGGAAGCGCTGCGATACCACGCCATATACGAAAGGAATTTACGACTATCGCAAAGATTCTCAATATTAACTGGATCGAAAGAGGTATTGAGTCGGACGCACGAGTGATCTGTTCAAGAGGCGCAGTGTGCCCTAGAAAACCGAGTTGCTACAGTGGGTGCCAAGAGGCTGAATAGTTTCGATTTACGGCGTTCAAAAAGAAAAAAAGCCAATCACAATATGGGTGATTGGCTATATATAAGTGTGAACAAGATAGGTTCACTAACAACGTCAGTTGGCTAGGTGACCCTCGGCTTAAGAAGGGTCAAACTACATAAAGCAGAAAGCGTGCCAACTTTCACTAAGCCAATATTTGCTTGTTTTTGCTCAATTCATAACCTAATTCATAAAAACTAAGCGCATAATAGATTTTCAAGATGCAATTACGAGCAAAATGCAAAATCAAACATTTGCATTTTGCAACTATATGCTTTCACCAAGTTCTATCCTGTAACCAAGATCAATGCTCTCCTGACTGTCATTTTAGTTACCCCTAGTAAGGTTGGTCTTTTCTCCTTATTAGCCATAACTGAGTTTCTATACATCTTCCTGTTTGTGTTACCGGTAACAAGCAACCGTTTACCATGACTATGGTCACAATTGTTAACAACAATGAGGAGAAATGAATAATGAAAAGAATAAATGTGAACTTGCCCACATGTAATGGGCAAGTGAATAGATAGGGATATCGATCAGATCTCAGTGTTTTCTAAACACCCACACCGGGCCGATAAGCAAAAACTGAACGTCTTCGAAGAATGAGGGTTTCTTACCCTCGATCTTATGGCCGATAAATTGAAAAAGCCACAAAACCGCAAACAGCACTAAAGAGACAAACAACACCGAGAGCTGTAACACTTCTAATGACCAAATCAACGAAATACAAGCTAGGGTAAAACCGAGCATCATTATGAATACACTTAACGATAACCTGAAATAAAACACCATGACAGGCAATACAGCAAGCCACACCCAGTTAAGTGTCATACCAAATAGTTGAATGGGTGGAATAGACCAAATCAATCCAACAACAGAAAGAAAAATACCGGGAACCGCAACCTTATGAATTTTTTGGTTGATCGGATTCTGATGGCTTTCACCATACTCATTTAACCACTGAGACAAGTCCTTCATACTCATATACCTGTAATGCTCCTTTACTATTTCTATAGCATGGGTTTACCAGCATTGCAGCGGTATAATCTCTTTTTGTGAGAACTCTTTATATCTGCCTGCGTTTTTCTTCGTACATCCTAGAATCCGCGAGTTTAAACATCTCTTCTATATCTTTAAATTCAGGGTCATAGATAGCATATCCAACACTCACTCGTAGATTAATTAAGTGCTGTTCATAGATAACAGGCGTATGGCAGACGGCTTTTTGCAGCTCGATATTGATTACGTCAATATCCTCTGTGCTTGAGACTCTCGGCAACAACACCAGAAACTCGTCGCCACCCATACGAGCAACAATGTCTGAGGTTCTGAGCACGCTTTTCAGCCTCTCAGCAGTTGCAACAAGTACCTTGTCCCCTGCCGCATGGCCAAACGTATCGTTAATCGCTTTGAACTTATCTAAATCGATATTAAGAATGGCAAAAGAGTCACCGCCCCCATTCTTTTTCACCGCGTTAAAATGCTCACCAAAGGTATACATAAAGTAGCGACGATTGGGTAGCTGTGTCAGTTCATCACGCAGGGCACGATCATTCGCCGCAATATAGAGCCGATAGGTAGCAATAAAGGCCAAGATAAGCATAATTATCATCGGATAGCCAAGCAGTCTAACCACGTGTACTCGGTACCACTTAGCTCCACTTAGCAAGTCACTTTTCGTCGATGCAGCGATCTGCCAGCTACCGTATGGAAAATGCACAGACTCTGAGGCGAATGCTTGATCAAACGTCGTTTGAAAACCATAAAACACCTCACCTTCCGATCCTGAGCTATCGACACCACGCATCGCTAGATTGTAACGATGCTCAAACGAGGCAACACCTGCTTCAGAAAAGAGTGAGTCCAAGGAAATCACCATACTGCACACACCCCAGTAGTTTGTGTTGTATGGAGGATCGGAAAAAATCGGTACACGTGCGATCAGAGCTTTACCACCCTGGACCAAATTGACGGGGCCAGAGATAAAGATGTCTTGGATTTGCTGGGCTTTTTTTACGGAACGCCATTGATTGGGAATGGTTTGATAATTCAATCCTAAAACAGCTTCGTTTCCTTCTAACGGATAAACGAATTTAACGACATCATTCGGCGCAAGCCCTAGCAATTGAACATGGTCGCTCTTACGTATAATGATCGATGCGATAAGATCCCATCCTGAAAAATCAAATTCTGGATTAGATGCAACCAGAGCAGATAACCCATTAGCCACATAGATATCTGAAACAATCGCGGCTTCAAGCTCTGATCGAACAATGGATAACTCTTCCTTAGCACGGGACAGCAAACTATCACGCAAAAACGTTTTCTGACTTCGGTCAAGTGACTCAATCAGCCCAACAAAAAATACAAAGGTCATCAAAAACAGTGCATTAATATAATGCTGCCTGCCCACATGATAGGCCATCCATCCCCCACAACTATCACAGACACCAGAGCAAACTCAATCTCAACTCATTGACGTATCGATACGTGCTAGTGTTAATTATTATTAATATTAGTTATATAAAACGTACATTAAATTGGTCGAAATTTCATCGACAATCGACAAATATATTATTATCACTCCACCAATTCTTGCACATCATCAAAAAAATCAGTGGTACCAATGCTTATATAGATCGCTTTGGGGTCGACATCCAACCATCGGCGAATAAAAAACAACGTTTATGTAGCAAGCATGTAAGCAATCAAACCTTACTTTTATCTGACCCTGAGCTTACATTTAAGGAAGGAATGACTGGTACTATGCCACCATACCCTAACACCATTTTTATAGGTTATACCATGCATAAAAAGCTGATTGACTTGTGCCTTAGTGCAATCCTCATACATACACCGACCGCATCGGCAAACACAGCGAGCTTTGAAGCATCCGCAGATCTTATTCGCAATACGTATGAAAGTCAGCTCTATACTCTCCCAGCCTTTAAAGAAGGGCACTACGGCTTAAGGATGTACCGTCAAACGCTCGATGACAAATATTCGGCCGCGGTTTGGAGTGATATGGCCCGTGTCGCAAGTCGACTTAATCGTTTCGCAGCAGAAGTTCATACCCCAGAACAAATCTTACTTTACTCTGAAAAGCGCCTTTCTGGCTACACTGATGAGACGGATGAAAGAAGCATGAGGCGTTATAACGTCACAAAACACATGCCTGAATATCTCTACCTTGGTGTTGATTTACTGGGTTCGATGGCACGCGCCAACGAGTATGGTCTAAAACACAAACAAGACGATTTGCTTCGTTCCATTATCCGCCGCTATGACTTTAGCAAGTATGCGACAGACCAAGAGATGATTAAGGCTTGGGCCGCACAGCTAGCCAATCAGGTCTACTGGCTAAGGCAGCTAGGTGAGCAAGATGTCGTCGATAGTTTTACAACCGCATTTAAGCAAGCCTATCCAGAGGTAGAAGACAAAAAACTGTCCAACCAGCAGTACGGAAACAAACTCTATGGTATGACCCATATTATTTTTGGCGACTCTGAATACTATCAACATTTGGTAAGTGAAAAGCAGCATCAGTGGATTTATGACTATTTCCGCCAAAACATCGATACCATTCTCATTCGAGCGAAAGAAGACGTCATCGCGGAAGTCGGTATCACGTTTCTACTCGCTGGACTCGAAGATGATCCGGTCGTAGAAAAAACTCGCTACGCTATCCAAAAAGCGATAGATAGTGAGAAAGGGATGATTCCTTCAGTCACCGGAGATTTCGATATCACGTACGGGGAACATCGTAACGTCCTAGCGATCATGTTGCTTGATTGGCAGAAGGTCAATGAGGCTCCGACAGTGAAGGGCCAACCTAGCGTTTTCACATCCCTCCCGTATGGACTTATCCCGCAATAACAACTTTAAATCCGCCAGTCCTTCTCTTTGGGCTGGTTTTCTTCCTGCGCAGAGGCGAGACATGACGCACGAAAACCTCCGAAAGTGATAGATTTATTTATTATAAGTATCGGCGATTCCATAACAATTGCAAAAAAATCAATCACGCTGTAATCCGTCAATAATCTACCGCCATAAATAATTTACGCATGAATACAGTCGCTTACATATGCGTCAAAACTCAGTACAACTAATACACCTCACAACCAATAAGCACCGAATGGCATATAAATTACTGATTACTCTTATTTTTGCGAATTTCATGGCTCGTTCAGACTTTGTTTTTTCTTCTAGACTTTGCTTGAGGGGTTATGTGTAAAGGATAATGACTATATGCCACAATTTGCTGGGCGACAGATGGCTGAAATGGCGGATATCAGAGCAACGCGCAAGAGCAAGCTTGTGCTACTCTGTTCGATTATTGCCATTGTGGTCTTGCTTAGCTATGGTGTGTTAAGGCTCACCACTCAAGACTACTTCTTTGCCTCGGTGAATTTTTTCTCAGCCACTGTATTAATGGTTAATCTCTACTACTTATTCAAGCAACTACGCCACAACCACTGTGACGTAGTTTTGAGTGGGATATTATTGTTTCAAGCCACTTTATTACTGATTTATGGTGAACATGTGCCAGATCGGATTCTATGGCTTTATCCTATAGTTGCGGTGCTTATTTTCGCCAACAACTTCAAAACTGGCGCGATTTTAAGCTCTGGTCTGTGCGTTGTTGCTGCTCTCGCGGTACTTTTCGCACAGGCTTCCCCTTACACTACCGATGCTTCTCAGGGACGCTTTGTAGTGAGCTTGCTTGCGCTCTGTGTACTCTGCAATGTCGCAGCTTTCTATTACTCTAAAGTGATGAAATATGTGCAAGAACTCTATAAAGAAGGGATTGAAGATCTCGCTTATTTGGATCAACTCACTGGACTTGCTAATCGATGGAGCTTTGAAAGTTGGGCCGCTGGCAAACTAGAAGAACAAAAGAACAGCAACAAGGTGACGGCAATGGTGTTTCTCGATATCGACAACTTTAAAGCGATTAACGACACCTACGGACACGACGTTGGCGACCGAGTCTTACAACATCTCGCGAATCGGCTCAAAAACAACATCCGTAACAAAGATCGTCAAACCGACAGACATGATTATTCTATTGCTCGTTTTGCGGGAGACGAGTTTGTTCTGCTGCTCTACGATGTAAACTCAATAAAGGATTTGGAGGGTATTCTTCAAAGGATATGTCAGGTGTTCTCTGACAGCTATCAAGCATCGGAACGCATTAATGAACTCACCGTCAGCGCAGGAGTGGCGCTCTATCCTCAGGATGCGACTAACCTGCCCGAACTCACTCGTTGTGCCGATAAAGCGATGTACGCCGCCAAACATAAAGGCAAAAACCAATACCGATTTTATCGTGGCTATGACAATGACTTTCAAAACAATGTCGAACACGCCGGTGACTTGTCTAAGGTAACACCAATAAAAAAGTTTAACCGGTCATGTACATAAGCCACAACGATATCGCCATGACCACGATCAACCAAGCCGCATAGCGGATCGTATTAGGTTTATCTCGTTTTGGTGTCACAATAGGTCTAAATGCGGCTTCGCGAGCAGCTCTCGCAGTAGCAGCAATCGTTCCTCTTTCGACTTCCTCCTCACGACGCTTTTGCGCTTTGTGAGCAACCTTGCCAAAGCGATGCAATTGGTCGGCCGTCAATTCCTTACTCGGATCGTAACGACTATGGGAGTCAGTGTGTTTTGGTACAACAGCCATAAGCACCTCCTCTCAAGCTTATTCTTGTTTAATTATATCCAATAGTTACATTAATAAAATTGCTAATAACTGAGGTTATATTCGAGATTTCCGATTAATTATACGTAAAACTTGGCTTAACAAGCCCTATAGATGTTTAGCAAGTTTTATACCAGACGAGTAAAGTTAGGTAAGGTATTAATTTAAATAAGATTGAACAAAAGAGAAGAAGGCAATCAAGTGCGAGGGTCAATTTGATTGTCAAAATGAATGTGCCTGAAGTCATTGTGCTAATAACCTCAGGCAAACAAAAACTAGCCTAAGTACTCACATAGATAAGCCGTTGAGACAGAAACTTTCAGGTCAAATGAAGAGTCACTTTCGACATGGAATGATGAACCCGCCTCATAAGTCACCCACTCGTCTTCACCCGCTTTTTTAACGGTAAGCGCACCCTTAACAACTGTCATGCGCTCTGCCGCAGCAGTACCAAAGGTGTACTCTCCAGGAGCCATTACCCCAACGCTCGACTCTCCGTCTTGTTGAGAAAAACCTAGTGACTGTACTTGTCCTTCAAAATAGCTGTTTGCTTTGATCATTTCATTCTCCGTCGATATTCCGTCATAGAAGCAAAACCTTGTTTTATATGAATTGTCCTATTTCAGCAACCACTATACCGATTGAAGAGAGTAATAACGGTGGACTCCCTCACTAACATATGCTCAAAGAGTACGTTTAATTATCGACAAATAAACCATAGGTAAAACAAATCTCTAGTAATGGCGTACAAACAAACTTAACTCACTTAATTCCGTGGTTTTCCACCGTTGGGCTAGACTGTAAGTAACATTCAGAAAATTCGTACATTACTTTTTGGGCAGAGGTTCAAAGATTAACAATGCAAAATTATGCTACGCTCTATCCTTTACAAGCTCACGTGCTGTTTTCAATCAATACTTAAGGCGACTATCCGCTGTTATGATCAAGAGTTCTGCCATAAAAACCGTCGCTGCAACTATTTTTGTATTACTCGCTCTAGGATTCTCGAGTCTACTTTACTTTAGTTACCAAGACTATGTTCACCCGAAGCATGTCTACGGGCGCTGGATTGAAGTAGGAGCGCCACCTTACCAGACAGAAGTTCTGACGTTAAATGCTCAAGGGGTCTTTAGAAATGACCGACTTATCGCGACCCAATTTGACTTTGATGGCAAGCGGATAACCGTCAGTACGGGGGGAGGAACCTCTGTCTATCAAGTTGCCGGCACGTTTAACTCACCACAGCTGAGGCGTCTCCAGCCAAATAGCCCTACTCAGCGTTTCGTGAAAGAGGGATATGAGAACACCATCGATATGGATGGAGGCGGTTCAGCGAAGAATCGCCGTTCCGCCCTTTCAGACCACTTTAGCGAAAAGTAATCTTTTAACCAGTTAACACCATACCCTCGGGATGCTTGACCAACGTCGGTTCAGGGCGTGCCAGCATATAGGCCAACGTTAACGGCCCAATTCGACCGATTATCATCACAACGATCATGATGTATTTCCCCGGCTCTGATAATTCAGCGGTTAGACCCGCGGTAAGCCCCACCGTTGCAAACGCCGAGATGGTTTCAAACATGACTTTGTCAAAACTCGCCTGTTCGGTAATCATCAACAAAAACATCGCTATGGTTAAAATCGCACCACTCACGACTATAATCGCCAAAGACTTAGTCACCACAGGCCAGCCAACAGTACGCTTAAACATGACCACGTGCTTCTTCTGACGAAGGAAAGCCCAAGTCGCCACGAACGCCACTGCAAACGTTGACACTTTTATCCCACCGCCAGTAGAAGTAGATCCCGCACCAATCAACATCAGAATAATCATGATGAGCAAAGCGGGCTGAGTAAAGTGTGCCAAATCGACACTGTTAAAACCTGCTGTTCGAGAACTCGCTGACTGAAAAAACGCTGCGAGCCATTGGCCTGATGGCGTCAAATCCGCCATGGTTGCTGGATTCGATTTTTCCAGCAGCCAAAACAGCACGGTACCAACCAAGAGTAATGCAGGCGTTGCGACTAGCATTATCTTGGTATGCAGTTGCAAGGTGCGAAAGCCACCTCTCCAATTGCTAGATACGTCACCAATCACCGTAAACCCTAAGCCGCCAAGAATGAATAGTGCTGAAAGCGTAAAAATTATCCAAGGGTCATCAACAAAACTCATTAGGCTATCTGAGAACAAAGCAAAGCCAGCATTGTTGAACGCCGAGATTGCGTGGAACATCGCATAGAACAGTCCTTCTCCCCAACCCAGTTCAGGCACCCAACGAAATGCTAGCAACGCAAACCCAATCGATTCGGCAATACAGGCAAAAATGATGATCCGCTTCACCAGCAGTCTCAGGTTAACTTGTCGGTCTTGCCCCAATGCATCTTTAGCTAACGCTTGTTGTTTTAAGGTCAGCCTCACTCCAAACATATAGAGGAGAACCGCAGACAGGGTCATCTGGCCTAAGCCACCTATCTGCATCAACAGCATTAACAAGACTTTACCTGAATGGGTAAAGTGCTCAGCCGTATCGACGACGCCCAACCCAGTCACACTAATGGCGGAGGTCGCAGTAAATAGTGCATCCGTGATTGAAAGCCCACTCACCGAGAAAACGGGGAGAGTGAGCAGCACCGCAGAGGGTATTAACACACTTAAAAAACTGATCAGAATAACTCTCGGCTCTGAGCCTTTACTCTGTTTTTTCTCGGGGTCTAATGCGTAAAACAGATCCCTTCGACTGAACGGACTCATAATGAACTCAGCTTTCTCGACAAGGTTTCACTAGGGCCAACAATAATGATCAGGTCACCAATCTCCAAAGTTCGATCGAGATCCGGTGCCTTGGTGATATTCGGTCCACGTTTAAAGCCTAAAACTTCAACACCTTGCTCCTTACATAAAGCAAGATCCCCTAGCGTCTTCCCTAACAAGCGTGAGCCAACCACAATTTCGGTCATGGCAAGATCGGAGCCCAACTCTTGAAATTCAAGCACTCGTTTATCAAGCATTTTTCGAGCAACACGAATCCCCATATCACGTTCCGGCATAATGACGTGGTCTGCACCT
Organism: Vibrio sp. Hep-1b-8; assembly: GCF_006124995.1. GTDB lineage: Bacteria > Pseudomonadota > Gammaproteobacteria > Enterobacterales > Vibrionaceae > Vibrio. The sequence continues at coordinate 74,993 of NZ_QEWN01000112.1, read as the reverse complement.
ATTTTGCTTAGTATCTTCGCATGGTTTTTATCATTGGCTTTTACCCAGACAGTTTTTACCCCAGCCTCTTTAACTACGAGAGTCGTTAAAATACTGGCATTTACGTCAGAACCAATTGCGATCATCACCATGTCGTAGTCGCTCAATCTTAGCTCGGCAACCGTCTCTTCTATCGCACAGTTCGCCACTAAAGCTTGACTGACAAAACCCGCAACGGCTCTAACTCGATCTTCATCGATATCAATAGCCAAAACCTCGGCGCCGGATTGTTGCAGTTCTTGACAAACAGATAGGCCAAATCGACCTAAGCCAATCACTGCATATTGTTTATCACCTGATTTCATGGTTTACCTTATTCGCATAATGACTAGATTTGACAGTGTGCTCCTGACGAGTTCGCTTATCAAATTGAATCAAATATTCTGACATCGTTTTAACTTTCATGTTTATATTCATAGACCTCTGAGCATAATGTCACTAGTTTGGGTATAGGCAAACCCTTATACTTATGCCACAACAGAAAGAAATTGAGTCAAAAATGAACGAGTTAATCACATATTTGCCACAACCACTGGCGACTCTGCTGCAAAGCTGGGACACCAATGTATTACTTATTACCATCGGCAGCTTCATCGCATGGATTGCTTGGCGCATTGTCTACAGTCGACTAGAAATTTTGGTCAACAAGACTCGGTTTCATTGGGATGACCTCACTCTTCACGCTCTCAAAACACCCATAAGCACGTTGATTTGGTGCTGGCCTGCGACCATTTCCTTAGGATTTTTCCTCGAAGATTACATGGGATCGAAACTCAATTGGCTAAGTACCTTGAAGCTCATTTTGGTCATCGCGATCTTTGTTTGGATCACTATGCGTCTGATCAACAATATCGAAGAGTATGTACTCAGCAAAAAAACGCGCGACGAAACCACAGTTCAAGCCGTTGCCAAGGTGTCACGCCTATTCTTTATCGTCATAGGCGCATTAACCGTGATGCAGGCGTTTGGCCTCAGTCTGTCGGGTCTGTTAACCTTCGGTGGTGTGGGTGGCCTGATCGTCGGTTTGGCAGCAAAAGATTTGCTCTCCAACTTCTTCGGTGGAATGATGATTTACTTCGATCGTCCGTTTAAAGTTGGCGACTGGATCCGCTCTCCCGACCGTCAAATCGAAGGAACGGTAGAGAGAATTGGCTGGCGAATGACCATCATTCGTACCTTTGATAAACGTCCGATTTATGTCCCTAATTCTGTATTCAGCAATATCGTGGTTGAGAACCCATCACGTATGCTCAATCGACGCATTAATGAGAACATCGGCATCCGTTATAAAGATGGGGCGAAGGTTGAAAAGATCGTCGCTGACATCAAATCGATGTTACAGAAGCATCCCGATATCGATACTAAGCAGACGTTGATCGTCAACTTCAATGGTTTTGCGCCGTCATCTCTGACTTTACTGGTCTACACCTTCACCAAAACAGTCAACTGGATTCGCTACCACGAAGTAAAGCAAGATGTATTGCTGCAAATTTACGATATCATCCAACAAAACGGAGCGGATATCGCCTTTCCAACCCAAACGATTCAGTTGGAACCGCAACACGCTGGCGAATCAGAGCCACAACTTAGCAAGTAGTTAGCGTCTTCAGTAGCCCGATAATTCGGGCTACTGGATCGCAACCTCTCTTTCTACGCGATCTTCTGTTCTTGAAGCGACGGCGTAAAGCCAGATCATCGTCAAACAGATCGCAAAACAAAGACCAAACAACCACCCTGCGCCGAACCATTCAAATTGACTCTGCTCGTGTTCCATGTGCTACTCCCTAAGCCAACCTGTTTCATATTGTTCAATAGTATACAAATAATCAATGGAAACAAAAGTTTTAATAGCGAGAATATAGAAAAGCCTGTAAACAGCAGGCTAACAATAAAAAAAACATTATTTATTATGAAGTTAATAATATGATTTTTGATTATTTAGCTGAACGTTTGCGGCATGTAACTGAGGCTTTTGCCACCAAACGAATTGCTCTATTTTTCCTAGCTCAATCCCCCAAAAAGTAAACGATGGTGTATACTTTAGACACTACCAAACACAAGTAAACATCGTCGTTTACTTTTTAGCTGTTAGGGTGACTAAATGATTAAAAGAAGTGATATAAAACAAGAAGATATCATCAAGTCTGCGATCGAAGTTTTTTCTAGCAAAGGGTTCGATCAGGCGAGCATGGAGGGGATCTCTAAACACGCAGGTGTTTCTAAACGCACCCTCTACAAGTACTACCCCAACAAAGAAGCTCTGTTTGACGTCATCGTTGATAAGCTGATGTGTCGGTTTGATGACCAGACTACCGTCGAGTTTGAGCCTACACTCCCGCTTAACCAACAGTTGCTCGATTATACGCTCAAGCAGATGTGCTATATCAGCAATCAAGACTTTCAAATCACCGCTCGGTTAGTGATGGCAGAATGTATACGCTGTCAGGATACATCGAAGGTGTTGGTTGCCAAGTTTGAGTCAATCGAAGATTCTTATGGCTTACAACGTTGGGCTCAGCAGGGGATTGATGCGGGTGTTCTTGACATACAGGATGTTTCAGCGGCTATTGAACAGTATATTGGAAGTATCAAGGCGGTCGTTTTCTGGCCTCAGTTGATCGCCCATTTACCACCTCCAACCTGTCAGCAAGTTGAACAGGCAGTCAGAATGGCTGTTGCAAGTTTTGTCGCCACTTATCAGATCGGTTCCAAATGATCTTAGCGCTTAGTAACAAGAAAAACGCCCCTCATTGAGGGGCGTTGTAGATTAGTTGTTATCGTGAACCATCACATGTTCCAGTAGTGATGAGACCATATCAGCATGTGATAATGTACCGAAGTCACTATCCAACTGATGGGCAAGGTTCTCAACCAGAATCGACTGCCCCTCTGCACCTGTACCTGATGGATGGATATGGAGCTCAACGTTGTCACCATCCACCTTCACATCAAGATGTTCAAGTAGGCTATCCATATCAAGCGTATTTTGCTTCAATTCAGGGAGCACTTCGCGCAGATCAATCTTATCACCTTCGCTCACCTTGAAGTCTTTAATGGTGTCGAGTGAACCCCCATCGATATGATCCCAGACAAAGGTATCCATACCCGCACCACCAATGAGAATATCCGAGCCTAAACCACCATAAAGAGTGTCGTTGCCATCGCCACCGTCAAGTTGGTCATCACCGGCTCCGCCAATTAACACATCGTGTCCTGAACCACCCTCAAGGAAATCATTGCCACTACCGCCCGTCAGCGTGCTATTTGAGCCACTGCCATCCAGACGAACCGCTGCGGTTTCCGATGCACGGTTGATCTCTAAGTCAGTGATATTGTTGACCACATTCAAGTTAATTTCGATGTGGTTGCTTGATACAGCCTGATCAATGACGCTGCCATCTTGCGCAAGCTCCTGTGATACCGCGGTGATCTGCAGTGTATGATCTCCGTCACTCACATTTTTAATGACCAAGCCATCAATTGCCTGCGATGAGACATGCCATACGTCTCCGACCAGAGTTACCGAACCTGTAGTGCTCTCAATCATCGCACTGGCAGGAACATCCCTCACTTCTAATGTAAGCGCTTCGCTTGTATCAGTTAGCGCAGCCATAATGCCTACAATCGTAATTCCGCTCGTGCTGGCGCTTTGGGTTGCAGTAATGTGCTTGTTGAAGTTATATCTGCTATCAAGTGTTAGGGTTGGCGCATCCGCGACTGGATTAACGGTAATGGTGTAGTTCTTTGGATCAGCCTCTAGCGCAAGACCTGAAGAGTTCCAGCTGTCTTTCGCTGTGACTTGCAAATCGACGCTATTTCCTGACACAGAACTCGCATCAATGAATACACCAACATTATTACTGCTTGGTTTATCAAGTAACGCGTTAAGATCAGCGAGCGTGCCTAACAACGTCAGAGTACCGCTACCGTTGCCTGTCGCAGTAACACTCGAACCAGAAGGAGCAACGAGAGAAAGTGTACCGTCATCTACACTTAGCGTGACCGTCATCAGGTCATTAGCAGAAGCACCAACATAATCGACATCACTGACTGAGATGCCACTTAGCTGTTGGTTTACATCTTCATTAATCTGCGCGGTAATGTCATTAATATCCAACATAGGCTTGTCATTAAACGGAGTTACGTCGAAGGTGATCTCAGCAGTACCCGTCTGATGATCCGCTTGACCATGGGTCGTGCCATCATCTTTAACCACGTAGCTAATCTTCACCGGGCCGTTGTAGTCTTTCGCAGCAACAAACACCCAGTTATCGCCTTGTTGAACTAAGGTACCCTGACCTTCGACGAGGGTCAGACTTTCAACGCTGATTGTGTTGCCTTCTTTATCAAAAGTGCCATCAATCAAGTCTTGTACGCTGATGGTCAGGCTGCCTTCTTCTTGCAAATCACCTAAGTCAAAGTCTTTTGGCACAGGCGCATCATTTACCTCAGTAACGTTAATCACAAAGGTTGTCTGATTGGTTGAAGACGTTGAACTATCACCTGGATCAATCGTACCGTTATTGCCACCGTCATCCACAGTCGCTGTCACAGTAACCGGCCCGTTAAAGTCTGCATCAGGTTTAAAGGTGACTTTACCAGTAGCCAACGCTGCATTGATGTCAGCTAGTTTTCCGCTAGCAACAAGACTGCCATCAGCCGCGATGGTAAAGTTAACCTTGGCATCACTCAGGAACTCTAGCGTTCCTGAATTCACTTGTAGCGTCAACTCGTACGTGACATCAGGGTCATCATAGGTCGCATCTATATCAGCAATACCAAACTGGTTAATCGCAAGGCCACCCACTACATCTTCTGTTGTCTCAAGATCAATCACATTGACGAACGTTGGCTGGTCGTTGACTGGATCAATCACCAAATCAACGTCAAATTCAGATTTAGGCCCTAAAGCACCATTGTCGACCGACTGAACTGAGATATGAATCGGTCCATTGATTCCTAATGCATTGCCCGCATCACTGTTGTGCTGACCAGAATTAAAAATGATCTTATCCAACTGCTGGGCATTCACCTCAAGCGTCCAAACACCTGTGGCAGGGTTGTAACTCGCTGGCGTACCATCTGGATACAAAATTGATGCATCTTGTGGCACGTTGGTCACTTCGATGCGAAGGGTTTCAGGTGCATTTTCATGGATCACACCACCATTGGCAGACAAGGCCCTATCCACAACTGAAGCATTAATAGCGATATCGATATTAGTTCCTTCATTTCCCGTCACCGAATCAGTCACATCGGTATCAACAAGGTCACCTTCAGGTAGCACGGTCACTACAAACTTCGGTAAATTACTTGCTTCAGTTGGGACACCCAATAGTGATTCTTGAGTAAATACCGTGATACCGAATTCAGCAGTACCACTGAAATGCTTGGGTGGAACTACCGAAATATGCGATAAATCAAGGCTATCACCACTACCGGCAGGCAATTTGACACTCCACTCTCCATTGCCATTGTTTTTCACCATGTAGCCACTGGTTGGATCCGCTGTAAACAGGAATCCATCCGGTACATTAGTAAACTTAATCGATACAAATGTTTCAGAGCCATCATCGTCGGTGAGTGAAACAGAAACGCTTCCTGAACTGCTCAATGAAATAGGATGATCTTCCGTACCCGTCAGTTCAATTGATTGATCAGGATGCGCTCCAGGGCCAGTTACAACCACTTCATCCACCACTGGCACCACTTCAAACTCGACACTGGTTGAAAAGTTGTCGGTATGATTGGTCGTCGTTGATGTCCCAGTTTCATTAAAGGTCGCTGTATCAATCACGGTACCAGTAATATTGATCGTTACCTTGTTATCATTATTGCTCGTAGGGTAGTTGTGCGTTGGTTTAAACAACACATTGTCTAACGCATGCGCTGCTATCTCACTCTTAGAGAAAGTAACCTGAGTACCCAGCTCTTTGAATGATACACTGCCATCAAGCGCGACCACTTTCTCATAGAAAGCGCCTTCCGCAGGGGGAGCGAGAGTTAAAGTGATAGAGCTAAACGCTTCACTGCCGCCCTCTACACCACCGTTGTTGGTATCGCCGATTTGTTGATCAAAATCGAGTTGAATGTAGCTATCTTCATAGCCAACTTTGTCCGCAATACCATCACCATTTTGATCAATAAGTTGACCGGCACTATCTAGTGAACCAGTCACTTCGACGCTAACTGACGGCTTGTCGCCAGCCACATCGGCTATCGGGTCGACTTTAACAACAATCTGTGCAGAGGCCGTTTTTTCATCGCCTGATGCGGTATCTTTAATGATGACCGTGATTGGCAACTTGAAGTCACCAGAGTAGTCTTTTGGCAGATTTAGCATTAAACCATCAAATGGTTCAACCACACCTTTATCTGATATATGGGTCTGGAATACATACTTACCGTCAACAAAGTCTACTTCTGCACCGACGATGTGAAGCGGATACGAGGTACCACCGATCATCACATGGCTATCAATGACTATCGTTACCTCATCGGCAGACTCATTGCCTTTAGGTGGGTCGAAGGTAATGATGTTATTCAATTGATGACCTAAATCGACCTGAATATCCTCAGTTCCGGTGATAATTGCATGGTCATCAATCGTAATGGAAGCCGCCACCTCATTGCCTGAATTCACCAATTCTGGGAATGAAAGTTCTAACGATGTTTCACGACGATCTATCAGTGAATTTTCATGGGCGTCTTCGCCTTCATCAATAACCTGAGTGTAGACCGTTAAGGTGAGCTTGTTGTAGACATTCGGTTGATTTGGCTGGTCAGGGTGAAAATCCAGCCCGTGAGGTGCGCTAATACTGAAGTTGTCTTCATTTACAATCACCCAACGACCATCACCTTCATAAGCTGCCCCCGTCACCACCAGTTGGCTAAGAACAGCATCAGACAATGCATTACCCTTTTCATCGGTCAACTGAATAACGACATCTTGTACCAACTCATTCGATGAAGCGTCGGTGTTATGGTACTTAACTACGTACTCGCCATTTGTACTCGTATTATCACTGTTAGTGGTAAATCGAATCAGACCTTTATTATCAGCCTGAATTGTCGTCTGGATAGCATCGCCAGCTTCATTGGTCACAACCAGTCTGTTATCAGCGTTTTCAGGCTCGACGACAGGACTCACTTCAACATGAACCGAACCGGTAAGCGTTGCCGTTACACGTCCACCTTCACCAACAACATTATCGCTGGTGTATTCATGATCGCGCTCTTCTATCTCAACTTTAGTCGTCAGATCGAAGTCTGTGCTTGAATCCTTCGGTGGCGTGATTTTAATAAAGCCGTCTTTGAGAGCCTCAGTGGTAAAGTCTGCAAACGACTGTCCTGGTCGAGGCTCTATGACAAGAGTACCATCGGAGTTAACCGCCACGGGCTGACCTGCGACTTCAACGGTGTAACCAGGCTGAATGCCGCCAATAGTAATCGAAGTAAAGTGCTCATCACTATCTGGATAATCTTTACCTTCTGGGTACCAGTTGATGCTGATAGCGGAGTCCTCAAGGCCAACTGAGGTTTCATTTTTGTAATTCAGGTTGGTATCAATGACAGGCTCAACATTGACGCGCACAATTTGCTCAAAGCTACGGCTATGACCATCGTTTTCAGTCACGATGATCGTGGCTTTCAAATCGATGTTCTCTGTTGATGAAGCAACGGGCTTAATCACAATGCCAGTCTTGTTAACATCACCTGTGATGTTCGCTTCGTAGATAGGCTTGTCCGTATCTGGTTTACCATCTGGTCCGGTTTCATAACCAACAAAGTTCAAATCAATCACAGTGCCATCGCTGTCTTCTAGCACCACACCATGAGGGATGTTTGATAGTAGAACCGTCACAGATTCGGAAGTGTCATGCTCATTGTCAGCATGCTCACCAGACTGGATCGTAAATTTAAGTTCGGCCGCTTTATCTTCTTTGATGGTGATTTCAACTCCATCAACGCCATTCTCACTGAAATTCGTCCAGCCGGAACCGATCGTATCGCCTTTTGGAATGTCGACGCCCCCCTTCACTTCAACGTTAACCGTTTTAGTACCTAACACTTGCTCACTGACCTGAGTACCGGTACTCAGAGATGCACTGTCTTTCACAACACCCGTGACATCAAATTTGAAGTCATTATTGCTGTGTAGCTTTGGAACAACTTCTACGTTGTTAAGCTGGTCATATGGGATTTCTTTGTAAGTAATTCCGTTAACCGTCACTTCTGTAATTTGGCTAGCACCGCTCCCTGCCCAAACCAACTCAGCACCTTCAGTGATACCTGAAATACGCACATAAAGCGTTTCAGAGCCATCACTGTCTTGCGATCGTGACATGGTAATCACTTCATTAAGGGTAAACGGATCACGATCAGTTGTCGGATCAAGCGTGTCCTGAGTGGCTGCATTATCTTCGAAGATATTGATACGATTAACGCTGAAGCTACCTTTGTCGGCTTGCGGTGCGACATCGAAGATCAATTCTTGTGGTGCAGAGTGTGCCTCCTTTTTACCTGATAATGGGTTTCTAGTTTCAGTGGTCACTGCGACGGCTTCCAGCTTAATCGTACCCGAGAAGTTATCAACTGGATTGACCTGAATGGTATTAATATCTGCCGATGAGACATGATAAACGCCGTTACTATCCGGACTCAGTGGGTGGCCATTTTTGTCGACAAGCTCGAACTTACCCTCGCCTGCTGTTGCTCGAAGTTCATAGCTTATTGTCTCTGATCTAGTTTTATCTTGGGTTACCGCTTGAAGTTCGAGAGTAGCGTTGTCACCATCTTCGGTTAACGAGTAATGATACTGGCTATTAGCATCATTCCAAGTTGCGATATCCGCTACACTTTCAATCTCAATATTGAAGCTTGAATCGAGGGTATGGTCGTTGCTGCCATTATTATCAATTTGCAGCTGATAGTTGATTTGAACGCCTTTGCCACCCGTCGAAAAGTTACGATCTGGAACAAAGTAGAGGTTGTCAATCGTGGCCGTCGTATGCGCGCCATTTTGCGTAAAGCTCTGTTTTAGAACCGAGCCATCAAAGATAATATCTCCAGAAGCGTTGGGTTGTAACTTGTAGAACACGCCATTTTCTTCGTAGTAGAACGTGCCTCGGTGCTGACCCTTCTCAATGGTCAACTGACCAATATCCTCTGCGTTATCTCTATCAAATAGATCAACCGATAGTGCTACTTTAGCTGGTGAGTCAGCCAGACCAGTTTGATTATCCTGTAGATTTTCCCTCTCAGGCTCATTGCCCGCGGCATAGTTGATTTGCGAGTCGCGACCCGCATCCTCGAAAGTGACCACCTTAAGCGCTATCGGCTCAGCTTCATGGTCTGTGATGGTGATATCCAGGGGCACCACTGACGTATCCTTATCACCGTCAGTTGCCGTGATATTGACTGTAAAGTTGATTTCATCTCCGCTGTGCTCAAGGTCTTTAACCGCTGCGAACTTGACTTCACCATCGGAATTAACCTCTAACCAACCGATATGGCGTTGGCTAACCTGACCACCTGAACCTGTAGTCTGTTCAAATACAAATAGGCTTTGAGCACCTGGCTTCAAATCTACCACGCTGGTGTAGTTGCCATTTCCATCGTCAAATACGATTTGTGCACCATGACTGTCTTGAGTCCCTTCTATCTGGGTCAGAGTGGCATTGTCGGCGCCTTTATCAGTCTGATTGGCAAACATATTGACCGTACTACTCCAGCCTTCTCCCTCTTCAGCGGTAAGCGCCTGTCCCGTTAAGGTCGGAATATCATCTACCACTCGAATAGGCAAAGTGATCACATTACTCTCATCGCCGTCAAAATCAGTGGCTTTGATAGTGAAATCGATCTGAAGACTGTTCTCTCTGTCACCAGCAAGGTGGTCGAGGGATTTAAGCAGTTCGAAACGGTAGCTATTGTCAGCCGTATCAAAAATGATGGTAAACACCGCATCACCGCTTGCCGTTTGCGCTGTATAACTAAACTCAGCTCCGTTTTGTGCAACCGGTCGCCATGAAAGGTCTTCACCGCCACTGGTTAAATCTTCGAGAATTTTATCAGCATCGGCTAATTCATATTTAACAACACTATCCGCGCCTTCAGTAACGGTGAATGAACCAGAGACGTGAGTGCTGTGATTCTGGTCTGAGCCCACTCCAGATAAGTCATCTTCATCGACTTGTGTAGCACCAGTGGTACCAGTTAAAGTTGGTTTGTCATCGGTTACTTCAATAGGTAGGCGAATAGGTTGGGATTTATCCCCATCACGATCAATCGCTACCACATCAAATGGGATGGTTAAGCTATCTTCACCCTGAGCATGGTCGAGCGCTTTAATTTGGCTATAGGTGTAGCTGCCGTCACTTGCTAATTCAAGCGTGAAGACCACATTACCATTGGCAACGCCATGATATACAGTTGGCCCCGTCGGTGTGCTGACATCTTGAATTGTCACTTCAACGCCACCTGACTTAAGGCCGCTTTCAGAGCTACCGAGATTGACTAACTCGTACTTAACGACCGTATCTGCGCCTTGAGTTGTATCAAACTCCCCGGTAACGTACGGCTGACCCGGTGAAGAGCCTGTCACGGTATCATCTTCGTTGACTTTAAATTTGCTACCATCTGCAAAGCCATCAATCGTGGCAAGATCATCGCCAATGTTGATCACTAACTGGCTATTCGCGGAATGGTCGTTATCACTGTCTACTGCGTAAACCGGGATACTCACGGCAACACTATCTTGCCCCTGCGTAGGGTGGTCGATTTCTTTGTGCAGTGTAACGCTGTACTCACCAAGCTTGTCTTGGTCGAGCGTGATAGTCAGTACATCGACTTTGACACCGTTCTCAGTGATATACCCGCGATAAACACCCGCAGAAACCTCTTCAAGCACTACGTCTTTACCATCCGATGTAAGAGTCGAGGCATCATTGAATGCTTTAACATCGACGGCCAGTGCGACAACTTCATCACTGCCAGTGGTAACATCAATAACACCCTCTGCGGTAATGTCAGTCGCACCTGAACCTGAGCCGTCACCCAATCCGGCTTCAAACACATCGACTGCTGTGATGCTTTTGATCACTGGGTCATTACCATCAGTAATATCCAGATTGACGGTGCTGGTTAGCTTGTCGCCATCTTGATCGGTAACGGTAACAACTATGGTGTGAGTAATCGTATCGCTGGTTTTGTGGTCAAGATTACTGTCAGCAATAAAGGATAACTGACCATCTGCGGTGATCTTAACCGTACCGTCAGTAACGGCATATTCGGTTTTGCCCTCTTCGAGCGTGTATTCTTTACCATCAAAGGCAAACGACGTTACTTGACCATTATCCGCCCCGGCCTCAGTAATCACATCAATCTCGTTACTGGCTGCCGTGCCGATATGATCCGGCTCAGTAACGCTCAGACTACCATCAGTAACGACTTGTAAGTCATCGCCAATGTTTATCACTAACTGGCTGTTAGCTGAATGATCGTTATCGCTGTCGACCGCATAAACTGGAATACTCACAGCCAGGCTATCCTGACCTTGTGCACCATGATCGACTTCTTGATGCAGTGTCACACTGTAATCGCCAAGCTTAGTTTGGTCGAGCTTAATAGTCAGGACGTCAACTTTAACGTTGTTCTCTGTAATGTAGCCGCGATAAACTCCGTCTGAGACTTTTTCAAGCACCACATCCTGACCAGCTGATTTAAGTGTCGATGAATCATTAAACGCCTTAACATCAATGCCCATCGCGACGACTTTGTCACTGACTGTGGTAAAGTCAATCGTGCCCGTGGCAGTGGTGTTCGTCCCCCCAACCTGTGAGCCTTCATTCAGCCCCGCCTCAAACACATCGACTGACGTGATGCTGTTAATCAGCGGATTTTTACCGTCTGCAATCGCAAGACCCACGGTGCTGGTCAGCGTGTCGCCGTCTTTATCGGTCACCGTCACAACGATGGTATGAGTAATCGTATCGCTGGTTTTGTGGTCAAGATTACTGTCAGCAATAAAGGATAACTGACCGTCAGCGCTGATTTTTACTGTACCATCGGTGACTTTGTATTCGGTTTTGCCACTCTCTAGCGCATACTTTGTGCCATCGAACGTGAACGACGTTACTTGACCGTTCTCCGCCCCCGCTTTGGGGATGACATCAATCTGGTTACTGGCTGCCGTGCCGATATGATCCGGTTCGGTGACATTTAAACTGCCGTTAGTGACCACTTGTAGGTCATCACCAATATTGATCACTAGGTTGCTATTGGCGGAATGGTCGTTATCACTGTCAACGGCATAGACTGGAATACTGACCGCTAGACTGTCCTGCCCCTGCGTAGGGTGGTCAACTTCTTTATGCAAGGTAACGCTGTACTCACCGACATTGCTCTTATCGAGTGTAATGGTGAAGACATCAACTTTTACGTTATTCTCCGTGATGTAGCCGCGATAAACTCCGTCTGAGACTTTTTCAAGCACCACATCCTGACCAGCTGATTTAAGTGTCGATGAATCATTAAACGCCTTAACATCAATACCCATCGCGACGACTTTGTCACTGCCTGTGGTAAAGTCAATCAGACCCGTGGCGGTGGTGTTCGTCCCCCCAACCTGTGAGCCTTCATTCAGCCCCGCCTCAAACACATCGACTGACGTGATGCTTTTGATCACTGGGTCATTACCATCAGTAATATCCAGATTGACGGTGCTGGTTAGCTTGTCGCCATCTTGATCGGTAACGGTAACCACTATGATATGGGTAATCGTATCGCTGGCTTTGTGGTCAAGGTCACTGTTAGCAATAAAGGATAACTGACCGTCAGCGCTGATTTTTACTGTACCATCGGTGACTTTGTATTCGGTTTTGCCCTCTTCGAACGTGTATTCTTTACCATCAAACGTAAACGAGGTTACTTGGCCATTATCCGCCCCAGCCTCAGTAATCACATCAATCTGGTTACTGGCTGCCGTGCCGATATAATCCGGTTCGGTGACGCTTAAACTGCCATTAGTGACCACTTGTAGGTCATCACCAATATTGATCACTAGGTTGCTATTGGCGGAATGGTCGTCATCACTGTCAACGGCATAGACTGGAATGCTGACCGCTAAAGTGTCTTGCCCTTGGGTTGAATGATCGACTTCCTCAAGCAAGGTGACGCGGTACTCACCAAGTTTATTTTGATCGAGGATAATAGACAGTACGTCGACTTGTTTACCATCGTCTGTGGTGATGTAGCCGCGATAAACGCCAGTAGAAACTTCTTCAAGCACCACATCCTTACCGCCTGATTTAAGTGTCGATGAATCATTAAACGCCTTAACATCAATGCCCATCGCGACGACTTTGTCACTGCCTGTGGTAAAGTCAATCGTGCCCGTGGCGGTAGTGTTCGTCCCCCCAACCTGTGAACCTTCATTCAGCCCCGCCTCAAACACATCGACTGACGTGATGCTGTTAATCAGCGGATTTTTACCGTCTGCAATCGCAAGACCCACGGTGCTGGTCAGCGTGTCACCGTCTTTATCGGTGACGGTAACAACTATGGTGTGAGTAATCGTATCGCTGGTTTTGTGGTCAAGATTACTGTCAGCAATAAAGGATAACTGACCATCTGCGGTGATCTTGACAGTACCGTCAGTAACGGCATATTCGGTTTTGCCCTCTTCAAGTGGGTACTTAGTGCCATCAAAGGTAAACGACGTTACTTGGCCATTATCCGCCCCGGCCTCAGTAATCACATCAATTTCATTGCTGGTTTCAGTGGCGCCAAAATCTGGTTCTGTGACAGTCAAACTACCGTCGACAACGACCTGAACATCGTCGCCAACGTTAATCACTAGTTGAGAGCGTTGTGACTGGTCGTTATCTGCATCAATCGCGAATACGGGTAGCGGAATAGCGATCGAATCCATGCCCTGCTGCCCCTGATCAAGTTCATCCAGAAGCTCTACTTTGTAATCCGCGCTAAATGAAGTGTCACTGTTGGTCACATCACCGATAGTGATCTTGAGTACATCAACTCGCACACCTTCAAGTAAGATATAACCTGAATAAACACCCGGCTGGCCATCAACGGCTTCCAGAATAATAGTTTGACCTTGCGAGGTGATCGCTGAATCCTGCTGCGCCGCATTAAATGCATCAACATCAATCTGCAGTTCAGTTACCTTGTCGCTCCCTAAGGCACCATTAAGCGTCCCTTCAAATTCCGTATTCGTTGCCCCAACACCCGATCCATCATTCAGACCCGCTTCAAAAACATTGGCGCTATCAATCGCAGTAAATTCAGCATTGGCACCATCCCCGATGGTGACCTGAGCATCAATTGGCGTTCGAATCGAGTTGCCGCCACTATCTTTACCTTCAATTTCGAAAGACACGACAATCTGATCATTGTCGAAAGCAACCTGACCGCCAGCAACAGAAGGAACATGGTCAATTGGCTGAGAAATCGTGGTGGTAAGTTCAAGAACAACGTCTTTACCAAGATTGCTGGTATCGATATCAATACGGAGTAATTCTTCGCCACCTAAAACGCCAACAATCGCATTTTCACTGGCGTTGTAGCTGAACGTAACGGGCTGCCCGTTAGAAGTGATATCGCTATTCAACTCACTTAAAAGAGATGCTAGCGAAATAGCGTTGGGAATAAACGAAGTGGGATCAAGCGGTAAGTCGCCAGCCAAAATCGTAGCTGAGCTTGTGATCGTTTGTGGGTAAGTACCTTGAGATAAAGATCCTTCAACCAAAGATTCGCTTACGCTTTCCCCGCCAGCAGAAAAAACTAATGGTCTATCCTCTTCATCGGTTTCATCAAGGTTATTGGACGCAAAAGCAGAGGTTTCGAAGAAGGTGCTTGCTAGCACTTCTGCACCATTATAATCAATGGTCACAAAACCTGCGTTTGCAGAACCTGCTCCGCCGCCAGCGGCAGTCGCTTCAAGTAATTCTGTAGGGTCCGCGCCGGCTAAAATAGCTTCTTGAATGGCGGCTAGTTCCGCTTCATCGAACGCACCGTCACTAAGGTTAGCCAGCTCAAAATTGACTTCGCCGGCAATAGGAACCGCCCCCCATTCACCCACATCGGGCTCTATAGCGATGGCATTTGAATCGAGATGATATGCGGCCGTTGGCGACTCCATCACAATAGTCGACTGATTCGCCGTAATCACTATCTCATTTTTTGCAACCGTGTCACCGACTTCGGCTTTACGTGCTTTCCCATCCGGAGAAACTATAACTACATCACCAGAAATTTCTTTAATCACAGCAGCTTGGCGCAAAACATCCACGTCCATAAACGGTTCCTCACTACATCTCCCTCATGAAATATCAAGGGGATGGAAACACTTGGTATCATTTTATTTATCGGATTAAAATAGCAAAAATCGCAGCTTATTCCAGCGATTATTTGAGTCATTTATAAACAGTAATATTGCTAATTATAACGTATTGCACATTATTTAGGCTGTCGGGGCGATTGATAGTAATTTTTCATGCAAATAATTGATAAAAGTTTCAAAAATGAGAATACATACTCCCATTTACCAACATACGTCCCAATAAGAATGACTCACTAATGTCCTCCTCTAGTAAAAGATAATGTGACCACTCTCGGAATTTAGGGCGTAGATGATGGGAATGATGTTGGGCACAACTTGCTAGGTTAGAGTATTTAGCCACCAATACGATGACCTCAAGGATGTAACGTGAAACGCCCATTTGTGCCCAACACTATTATGCTTGCTGTACTGTGCAGTGTTCCTGTATTCGCCAGCCCTACGCTTACGTTGTCGACCACGACAACCACTCGAGATGTCCCTCTTTCGGCTTCTGAACCGGTCGTTTTATCTTTAAACAAGGAGAGCTACCAGCTAACGATTTCCGGCATAGAAGGAACATGCAAAGCGCCAGAGAATCAAAAAGTGAAATTTCGTCGCCCACTGTCTCTAAGCTGCGGAAAGGACACCATTCTTCCCCTAAATATTCGTTTTAGTGGCGACTATGCCTTTAGCTTAGATCCTGAACTCAATACCTTGACTGTCGCTCGACAGGCGACAAAAAGTGACAAAACATTTAATCGACCGATCCCTGATGTTCAGTGCCGTCAGTATTCCGGAAAAGAGGTCACCATTAACCTTGGTGATACGTTTGCAGAAGGTACCCAGCTAAGAGATGCATTAAGCGGGAAAATGGTGACAGTATCCAGCAACACCGTCACTCTAAAACCAGCTAAGAGCAGTGGCGGTTTAGTCCTCTTAGAGCCTGTCGTGTCTCCCGAGAACACACCTCAATTTAGCTACCACAATGCCAATATCTACTTTGTTATGGTCGACCGCTTTCACAATGGCGACACCGACAATGATCACAGCTACCAACGTCAAAAAGACCAACAACAAGAAGTGGGCACTTTCCATGGTGGTGACCTCAAGGGGGTAATTAGCAAGCTAGACTACATCAAGAGCTTAGGTACAGACGCTATTTGGCTGTCGCCAATTGTTGAACAAGTGCATGGTTTTGTCGGTGGCGGAGAGAGCGGTAGTTTTCCCTTCTATGCTTACCATGGCTACTGGACTCGCGACTTCACCAAAATAGATCAAAACTTCGGCAGTGAAGAGGATCTGCGCACTCTGGTTTCTGAAGCACATAAACGCGGCATCAAGGTTCTTCTGGATGCGGTCGTCAACCACTCAGGTTACGCCACTCTGGCAGACATGCAGTTCGACAACTTGCAGGTTTCCCGCAGCGATGCACTACCAGATAGTTGGGCAGAGTGGAAACCGCAACCCGAGCAAAATTGGCACAGCTACAACAATCATATCGATTATCAAAGCGATCAGTGGATTAATTGGTGGGGCCCTGATTGGGTACGAGCAGGGCTGCCTGGTTACTCTCAACCCGGAAGTAGCGACACCACAATGAATCTAGCGGGTTTACCCGATTTTCGCACCGAGTCTTCCAAGTTTGTTCGCCCGCCTCAGTGGTTGCTCAACAATCCTGATACACGTGTGGTGAATAGAGACAACTACACCGTCTCTGACTACTTGGTAGAGTGGCAATCTGACTGGGTGAAGCGCTTTGGAATCGATGGCTTTCGAGTCGACACGGTCAAACACGTAGAGGGTGACGTATGGCTCAAGCTCAAACAAGCTGCGAGTGACGGTTTATCAATATGGAGAGAACAGAATGGCCAGCAAGGTCTGCCATTTTGGATGATGGGCGAAGTATGGGGTCATTCGGCCTATCGCTCACCTTATGCTGACCAAGGCTTTGATGCTTTGATTAACTTCGATATGCAGAAAAAACTTGATAAAGGTGCAGCATGTTTCTCTCAAATGCAGGAGGTTTACCAAAACTACGCAGACTCGATTCAGTCAACGCCAGACTTCACCCCTGTAAGTTATATGTCTTCTCACGATACCGAGCTGTTCTTTAACCGCTTCAAATCGTTCGACATGCAGCGCAATGCGGCCAATGCTCTCCTGCTAAGCCCAGGAGCGGTACAGATCTATTATGGTGATGAAGTGGGCCGTGAGCTTGGGCCTTATGCGGATGATTTTCATCAAGGCACTCGCTCTGACATGGTGTGGAAATTGGATAGTGAAAGAAAACAACTGCTTTCTCACTGGCAGAGTCTCGGTCAGTTCCGTCAAAAACATCCTGCCATTGGCGCGGGCAAACACCTACAAATTATGAATGACAACGCTTACGTATTTTCAAGAACCTTAGGTGAAGATAAGGTGATTGTAGCCTATATGGGCCGATAGTCATTAGAGCTAAAGCCAGACGTTGGCGGGCAACGATTAGCCAACAAACAAAAAAAGCTCCCTAGGGAGCTTTTTCTCACTATACAGTGATGGCTACTTGCTGTTACGGCGCTCTGCGACCGCATCCGCCAATTGACGCAGCACTTTTTCAGTATCTTCCCAACCAATACAAGCATCGGTAATAGACTGGCCGTAGGTTAACTCTTCACCTTCAACCAAATCTTGACGACCTTCAACCAGATGCGACTCGATCATGACGCCAAAGATCGCCTCTTCACCACCAGCAACCTGGTTAGCGACATCTTCTGCCACGACCATCTGACGCTGGTACTGCTTAGAGCTGTTTGCGTGACTGAAATCAATCATCACTTTTTGAGGCAGGCCAGACTGCGCTAGCTCTTGCTTAATTGCACTCACGTGTTCAGCACTGTAGTTCGGTTCTTTACCACCACGAAGGATGATATGACAATCAGGGTTGCCTGCTGTTTCAATGATCGCTGAATGACCATACTTAGTTACAGATAGGAAGTGGTGTGATGCACTTGCTGAACGAATCGCATCAGAAGCGATCTTAATGTTACCGTCTGTACCATTTTTAAAGCCTACCGGACATGAGATACCCGAAGCCAACTCACGGTGAACTTGAGACTCAGTGGTACGTGCCCCAATCGCACCCCAACTGATTAAGTCAGCCACGTATTGCGGTGAAATCATATCAAGGAACTCACTCGCCGTCGGCATGCCCATATCCGTAAGATCAAGCAGTAGCTTACGACCCATACGCAGACCATCATTGATTTTAAAGGTATCATTTAGGTACGGGTCGTTAATCAGGCCTTTCCAGCCAACGGTTGTACGTGGCTTTTCAAAGTAAACACGCATCACCACTTCTAGACGATCTCCCAGTTCATCACGAAGAACTTTGAGTCGTTTGCCATATTCGATTGCTGCGTCAGGATCGTGAATTGAACATGGACCGATAATAACCAGCAGGCGATCATCTTCGCCTTTTAGAATATTCGAGATGGCTTCACGCGAGCGAAACGTGGTCGAAGAAGCTGATTCAGTCGCTGGAAACTTCTCTAAAACCGCAACTGGCGGTAATAACTCTTTTACTTTATTAATTCGTACATCATCTGTCTGAAACATTGCTTACTTCTTCCTATTTCTCTTGGTTGAACGCTACACCAAAATTGGGTGGTGAAAAAACGTTCAGCTTTTCTTGTTCCTGTTCCCTGTAACTTATCTATCAAAAACCAAGGTTGCAACCACTATTTTAAATAAAAGGCAATATTTTTGGCATTTTTACATTTCACAAAATGTGTAAAGTTATAATTACACCCAATAAGAACAACCAATACCACTGGTCTTTGTAGTAATACTCTTACGTACAAGATGCAATACGTTGCTGATATTGTTAAGGTAAGTAGATAATTAAAATCACGATAAGATCAGGCATGAAAGCCATTGAGTTTAGTAACGTCGATAAATGGTACGGTGAGTTTCACGCACTGAAGGGCATTAACCTTAGTGTGGTTAAAGGCGAGATTTTGGTCGTCTGCGGACCTTCAGGTTCGGGTAAGTCAACCTTAATCCGCACAGTCAATGGACTTGAATCGATTTCTAACGGAACGATTTCCGTTCTCGGTGACGACCAATCCCTGCCCAAAGTGGGCATGGTGTTTCAACACTTTAATTTGTTCCCTCACCTGACTGTGCTCGAAAACCTGACCCTGGCACCCATCAGAACACTCGGTTTATCAAAAGCACAAGCTAACCAGCGAGCAATGCACTTTCTCAGTCGGGTAAACATTGAACAGCAAGCCGATAAATATCCAGTACAACTGTCGGGGGGCCAGCAGCAGCGGGTGGCAATTGCACGCTCTCTGTGTATGCAGCCTGAGATTTTGCTCTTCGACGAACCTACCTCAGCTCTCGATCCAGAAACCATTCAGGAAGTGCTCGACGTTATGGTTGATCTGGCTAACGACGGTATCACTATGATGTGTGTGACGCACGAGATGGGCTTCGCCCGCAAAGTGGCTGACAGGGTGATCTTTATGGATCAGGGCGAGATTCTGGAAATCAACTCACCAGAGCAACTGTTCTCTCAACCAAATCACCCGAGAACTCAACAGTTCCTACAACAGATTTTGAGTCACTAGTCGATGAGAAAAGTATTAAAACCTGTGTTATCAGCTTTGCTACAAATCGCTCTTTTGCTAGTCGGCATAGTTTGGTTACTAGACTCTGGCGCCAAAAGTATCGGTTACCAATGGCAGTGGCATCGCGTGCCAGATTACATCCTGTTTTTCGAAGATGGAGAGTGGTGGCCTGCCGAACTGTTAGAAGGTCTGCTCGTTACAATTAAACTATCAGCGCTAAGCCTGGCTTTCACGCTCTTGATCGGGCTGACAACCGCAGCACTAAAACTTTCCGACTCTTGGGTTGGTCGAGGGCTGGCCAACATTTATATCGAAGTGATCCGTAATACACCGCTACTGGTTCAGATCTACCTACTCTATTTTATATTCGGTCCCGTAATCGGTCTTGATCGATTTGCCACCGCGGTATTAGCACTCTCTCTTTTCCAGGGAGCCTATACAGCGGAAGTCTTTCGTGGCGGACTAAACAGCATCCCCAAAGGTCAGTTTGAAGCAGCAAAATCACTGGGTCTGAGTCGATTTTTCACTTTCTATGATGTGATTTTACCGCAACTCTTACAACGGACGTTACCACCGTTGACCAATGAAGTCGTTTCTTTAATCAAAAACTCTTCAATCGTTAGTGTAATGGCGATTTTTGATTTAACGACTGAAGGGCGAAATATCGTTTCTGAAACAGCAATGCCATTTGAAATCTGGTTCACTGTAGCTGCAATTTATCTCACTCTGACACTCATGCTGTCAGGGCTTTCTGCTTGGATGGAACATAAACTTGGCGCTAGTTGGCGTACACAATAAAGGAAAATTACTATGCGAAACATTGGAAGAGCATTATTAAGGGGTAAAGGTTTTAAAGCCGCAATTACCGCACTGTTAGGCCTGGCTATTAGCTTGCCGAGTCTGGCATCTGACACTCCGAATCTTGATAAGATTAATGAGCGCGGAACCCTAAGAGTTGGTATGTCGACTTTCGTCCCTTGGGCAATGCGAGATAAACAGGGTGATTTAATCGGCTTTGAAATTGATGTCGCTAACCGACTGGCAGCCGATTCAGGTTGGAAAGTTGAGTTTGTCCCTACAGCCTGGGATGGCATTATTCCAGCGCTATTGGCTCAGAAGTTCGACGTTATCATCGGTGGTATGAGCATTACTCCTGAACGCGCAAAAAGTGTCCTTTTCACCTCTCCATATTCTCATTCAGGCGTTCAGGTAGCAGCGAACAAAGAGTTAGCTGAAGGTTTTTCTCAGCTGAGTGACTTCGATTCTCGCCGGGTAAAAATCGCCGCTCGCCGTGGGGCATTTACTGTACAGGTAGCACGAGAAACTTTCCCGAAAGCGAAAATTCTTCAGTTTGATGACGATGCACAAGCGTTCCAGGAAGTGCTTAACGGCAACGCGCACGCGGTAATAGCGTCGAGCCCTAAGCCTGAACATGAAACAGTGAAAAACAGCGATAAGCTTTTTATTCCCTTCACCGATCGTTTGTCTAAGGGTAACGAAGCATTTGCCGTGCGCTTAGGTGAAAGTGACAAAGAAGCTTTCTTTAATAGTTGGATTCAGGCACGTACTGAAGATGGCTGGTTGAAAGAGCGTTACGAGTACTGGTTCTCTACTCTTGATTGGCAGAACCAAATCGCCTCAGGTCAATAATCACATTAGCCCTGGTCACTTATATTAAGTGACTAGGGCTACAACTAGGAAGTAACACTAGGTGTCTAAAGCGAAATCACTCCCTCAGCCATCATTAGCCGCGACGAAACGCACATTTAACAAGCTCGATATTATGCTGATTCTGATCTTGATAGCTGCTGGGTTCTGGCTCTATCAACGCTCTGTCGCGGGAGTAAACTATAACTGGCGCTGGCATGATGCGATTGAGTTAATCTTTACTCCTCGCTCAGATGGCTCACTGCCCTACTTTTTTCAGGGATTGATTTCGACACTGCGCATTAGTATTTGGGGAATGTTGTTGGCATTGAGCTTAGGCATCGCCTTGGGTATAGCAAGACATTCGAGTATTGCAATCTTGCGCATGCCTTACAATGCATTCGTTCAGTTAATTCGCAACATACCACCTTTGGTATTTGTGTTTATTTTCTATTTCTTTATTTCTAACCAGTTAATCCCTTTACTTGGACTTGACCAGATACTTCGCCAACACAGCGGCGACATAAACGTGGTTCAGAACTTTCTGTTTGGTCCGGCAAGCCTGTGGGAAAACCTCCTGTCAGGGATTCTATGTGTGGGTCTGTTGTCTTCAGCGTATGTTGCCGAAGTGGTGCGCTCTGGCCTGAGCAGCATCGCCCAGGGACAGTGGGAAGCGGCTGACTCTTTAGGTTTATCTTGTTGGGCAAAATACCGCTACGTCATTGCACCACAGGTATTAGCAGCGATCACCCCTGCGCTGGCGGGACAGGCAATATCCTTAATAAAAGACACCTCGATTGTGTCACTGATTTCGATTCAGGAAATGACGTTTGTCGGTACCGAAATTGCCAACTCTTCTGGCTTAATTTTTGAAATCTGGCTGATCGTCGGACTGGCTTATTTCACCCTGTGTATGTCCTTGTCGCTGCTGTTTAAGGGTATTGAAAAGCGCAGTCTCATGCATCTGCAGCGCTAACCACTTCAACCTGAGACCAGCGATTACATAAAGTAATGATCAATCAATAGAGCGACGAACAGTAGCATCAAGTGGTAGATAGAAAACACGAACGTCTTAATCGCCCGACTTGGTTCATCGCTAAACTTAAGTTTCCAGGCATGCCATACAAACATCGAGCAGAGTATCGATGAAGCCGTAAGATAAAAGACGCCTGCCATTTCGACCAAAAACGGTAACAAGCAGATTAAAAACAGCAGAATCGTGTAGAGCAGAATGGAGGTTTTGGTGTACTCGACCCCATGAGTTACTGGCAACATCGGAATATCTGCTTTGGCATAATCTTCTTTACGATGGATCGCCAAAGCCCAGAAGTGTGGTGGCGTCCAGATGAAGATAATCATCACCAGCAACCAGGCATGAGCATGTAGCTCGCCGGTCACTGCGGTCCAGCCTAATAGCGGTGGCATCGCACCAGCGATACCCGCAATAACAATGTTTTGCGGTGTCGCTCGTTTTAAATAGAGGGTGTAAACCACCGCATAGCCAAGCAAGCTAGCGAAGGTCAGCCAAGCCGTTAATGCATTCACTCCGGCGTAAAGCACAACAAACCCCACAACACCTATCGCCAGCGCAAACATAAATACATGGCTCGATTTAATCTCACCAGAAGGCAGTGGACGCTGATAGGTTCGAGCCATAATGGCATCAATACGCTGATCAATAAGGTGGTTAAATGCGGCGGCAGAGCCCGCCATCAGTCCAATTCCGGTCAGTCCAAGTATGGTATAAGTCGCAGGCAAAGTACCCGGTACTGCGAAACACATCCCGACCAAGGCAGTCAGCAACATTAGCACCACCACCTTCGGTTTGGTTAGCGCCAGATAGCTGCGCCATAATGCTCGCGGTTCCACATGGGTGGCAGAAATAGATTTACTCATGAGCATTCTCCTTACGGTACAGGCGTGCACTAGGTGAAGTGAGCGATTCAGATTGCCAAAGCAGATAGTTAGTCCGTAATACAATGATCAGCAACATTGCCGCACCAAGGTTATGTGCGACGGCAACCACGAGAGGTAAGCTCAGCACAACGTTGCCAATTCCTAGTGCAATTTGCACCACTAACATAATCAATAATGAGATGGTGACCTTACGAAAATCGGTTACTTGGGTTGCCCATAAGCGATAGGCCAGAGCCGTCACCATTAAGGTAACCAACAGAGCGCCAAAGCGATGGGTGACATGAATCGTCATTCGAGCACCATAATCCAGCGTTCCGAATTCATAACTTTCTTGTTTAGGCTGAATCAACTCAAATGCTCGCGGGAAGTCGAGATGAGCGACCCAATCTCCCTGACAAATCGGCAATGTGGTACACATCAACGCAGCATAGTTAGACGATGTCCAGCCACCCAGAGCAATCTGACCGATGACCACCAGCAAGGTCGCACCAGCTAAGAGTCTCAAGCCGTTGTCGTTACTCGTCTGCGGTGGTGCGTCAGTACGTTCGTTAGCCTGAAGTTTCCAGTGAGTAATGGCCAATAAGCTAAACAGAGTAAACCCTCCGAGCAGATGGCCCATCACCACAATCGGCATCAGTTTCATAGTGACAGTCCACATACCCAGTAGGGCCTGAAATATCACCACGACGGATATCGACGAAGCGAGCAGATACGATAGCTGACGACTCTTGATCGCGATAACGCTAATGGCAAATACAACTAGCCCTAGTGTGCCCGCGAAGTAGCGATGGATCATCTCAAGCCAGGCTTTATCCGCTTCAACAGTCAGTGAGGGGTAGAGTGACTGTGCAAGGGCGATTTCATGTTGTTCGTTGGGCACGGTCAGATGTCCATAACAACCGGGCCAATCGGGGCAGCCCAGTCCTGCGTCAGCAAGACGTGTATATGCACCTAACATGACGACAATAAAGGTCAGGATTAAGCTGAATCTAACTAAGTGTATTAACTTCATATCCGCACTCCTTGCGGTTAGCCTACACGAGATAACTTAAGCAATTTGCGTAAATCGGCGAGCAGCCCTTTACTCTGGGACACCAATTCAGATTGTGATTTCACACGTGGATAACGCATCACCAGTTGCCCGAGTGGATCAACAATCACGTATTCAAATGGGTGAACGATCTGCTCAAAGTCCTGATTCACCATAAGTTGCGCGTACTTGCCCTTTTCCACCTCAATAGCGGCACTCTGCCCTGTCACCAACAATACCGGCTGAACACGCTGCTGATACTTGCCTAGTGCTAAATGGCTCTGGCCTAGCAGATAGACCTGCTGCTGACAAAACTCATCACACTCAGGGGGAATCACATAACCAAGTTGCCATTGACTCTGTTGGTACGGATTGGCAATACCAAGCGACTCCAGTGTCGCGACAGGCTCAATCAACTCACCTTTGTTGGTCACTCCAGATTGATACCAATGCTGTGACAGTACAGTCTTAGCGATAATCGCAGGTAAAGCGAACATCACAACTAAACCAATGAAAATAATTCTTCCCCGATAAACTGGATTAATCATGTGTTGCTCCTTTTCTGATGGTACGCAGCAGTAGCAGACCGCTGAGAACAGCTAACGCCGCTGCCATCGCAAACCACTGTACCGCGTAACCTCGATGTTTCTCTGAGTTCATCGACACTGGTTGCCAAGGTTGCGGATACGGCCAACTTTCACTCATCGGCTGAATCACGTAGGGTTCAATACTCACCTGCCAATGCTGCTCTAACTGCTCAAAGTTAAGGTTTTGAATACGACTGACAGAGCCTGATTCAAGCAGCAAGTCATGACTCAGTGGGTTCGCTGACTTACGATACAAACGTCCATTCAATGCTTGAGGGTGATCCAGCCAGCTCACGTCAGGGAGGTCGCTGCGAAACGCGGGGGCAGCTACAAACCCTCTCTCAACTAAAACCATCTTGCCACCTTCACTCCGTGTCAGCTGCAATGCCAGATACCCCACTTTTCCCTCAAAATTCTGGTTATCCAGTAACAAGTACTTTCCTTTGATTGGCTGAGCGTTGAAATGGACTCTGATCCCGACTGGATTTACTACCATTTGGTCACTCAATTGCTCCAGTGAAATCGCCGGAAATTGTTCTCTCTGATTAACCTGTTGCTCTATTTCGCTTTTTTCTTCTGCCCGGGATAATTGCCACAAGCCCAAGTTGACCAATATCGAAAAGGCAACCACAGTTAATGCACAAACAACAATAATTCGCCCAATTCTTATGTGAGAAACAAAGGACCGTCTCATGGTATTCATCTTCAAACTGGTATTGGTATTGCTGCTACTTTTCATCTTAATCAACCTCGGTCGAGCGATGTTTGAGATGGTCAAAGGGCCTGATTCAAATGAAGACTCCAACGAACCCCCTGAAGATGACAAACCGATGAGTTTCTATCTCGGTCGTCGTGTTTTCCTTTCTGCTCTCGCAGTCGTGTTGATGGTCGCCGCTCTGCTAAGCGGCTTAATTGAGCCAAATGTGCGCCCCTACTAACGGGCGCACTATCAAGTGTTAAAGAACGTAAACAAACACAAAGAGACACAGCCATACCACATCGACGAAATGCCAGTACCAACTGCCAGCCTGAAAGGCAAAATGTTCCTTTGGCGTAAAGTGATCCTTCGCCACCCTTGCCAGCAATACAATTAAGAATAGGGTGCCGAGCAATACGTGCATGCCATGGAAGCCGGTCAGTAGGAAAAAGGTGTTACCATAAACACCGGACTGCAAGGTGAGCCCGAGATCCTGATAGGCGTGAACATACTCTACGCCTTGGTAGTAGAGGAAGAAGCCAGCCAGAACAATGGTAATTTCCAGCCACACAATCAGCGCCATACGTTTGTTCTGCTCCAGACTGATATGTGCCATGTGCAAAGTCACTGACGATGTGAGCAGCAATATGGTATTGATTAATGGGATACCCTGCCACGACATTGCCGTTGTCGTTGTCCCGTCTGGAGTCGTGGTCAACGGCCATAAGGCTTCAAAGGCAGGCCAAATCACCTCGTGAGTCATGGCATTGTTGCCCGCACCACCTAACCAGGGTACCGAAATCATTCGCGCATAAAAAAGCGCGCCAAAAAACGCACCAAAGAACATGATTTCAGAGAAGATAAACCAACTCATTCCCTGCCTGAACGAGCGCGATAACTGAGCTGAGTATTTACCACTCATTGACTCAGTAATCACACTACTAAACCAGCCAGCGAACATATATAGCAGGAAGATAAACCCGGCCAGCAGGATCAGTTTTCCGAACACACTGCCATCTCCCCCCTCCGCCATATTTTGCACCGTCAAACCGGCACCGACGGCAATAAGAAAGAGAGAGACTGCGCCAACAATAGGCCAACTGCTTTGCGCTGGGACATAGTAGGGTTGATGTTTAGAACTCATTGTGTCGCTCCTTGCACTGTCTCATCCACCGCATTTGATGAGACCTTGGCTAACTCTGTTGTCGCTACTTTTTCACTAATGTCATAAAGGGTATAGGACAAAGTCAGGGTATGGATGGTGTCGGGAATATCCGGTTCAATATAAAAAATCAGTGGCATCTCAGCTTGGGCATTTGCCTGTAACGGCTGCTGGTTAAAACAGAAACACTCAATTTTATTGAAATAGGTAGCCCCTAACCCAGGCGATACCGATGGGACCGCCTGGCCAACTATATCTTTTGGCGAAAGGTTCTTTGCATGATAGGCAGTCTGAATAACTTGCCCCGGATGCACTTCCATAAACGCTTGCTCAGGGACAAACGACCAGGGAATACCCTGATTATTGTGGGCCATAAATTCGACCCGAATGAGACGTGATGTGTCAGGAACCATACCTTGTGGTTGTAGCACAGACTCACTGTTGGTTTTTCCATTGATTCCTAATGCATCGCACATCACGTCATATAACGGGACCAAAGCAAAACCGAAGCCAAACATAGCCACTACCGCAGCACATAGCTTGAGTGTCAGAGTTCGATGCGATTTTGCTTGTCCTTGCATGACCCGCTCCTAGTCGATCTTCGGTGGTGTGGAGAAAGTATGATGCGGCGCCGGGCTTGGCACGGTCCACTCCAGACCTTCAGCACGTTCCCATGGTTTCTCAGAAACTTTCTCGCCGCCTTTGATGCACTTAATCACCAACCAGAGGAAGATCAGTTGCGATAGGCCAAAGGCAAATCCACCAATGGAAACGATCTGATTCACATCGGCAAACTGAATCGCATAATCCGGGATTCGACGTGGCATACCTGCCAGACCGAGGAAGTGCATTGGGAAGAACAGCACATTGACTGAAATTACCGAACACCAGAAGTGCCACAGACTCAGCTTGTGGTCATACATATGCCCTGTCCATTTCGGTAACCAGTAGTAGGCCGCTGCCATGATGGAAAACACCGCACCAGATACCAGAACATAATGGAAGTGCGCCACTACAAAGTAGGTATCGTGATACTGGAAATCTGCCGGAACAATCGCCAGCATCAGACCAGAAAAACCACCGATGGTGAATAGAATGATAAAGGCAATCGCAAACAGCATCGGCGTCTCAAACGTCATTGCACCTCGCCACATGGTCGCAACCCAGTTAAACACCTTAACCCCGGTCGGTACCGCAATCAGCATGGTGCAATACATGAAGAACAGTTCAGCAAAAACTGGCATACCGGTAGTGAACATATGGTGCGCCCAGACAAGGAATGACAGCAGGGCAATACTACAGGTCGCGTAAACCATCGAGTGGTAGCCAAACAGTTTCTTACCACTAA
Source organism: Vibrio sp. Hep-1b-8 (assembly GCF_006124995.1). GTDB lineage: Bacteria > Pseudomonadota > Gammaproteobacteria > Enterobacterales > Vibrionaceae > Vibrio. The sequence goes on along the minus strand of NZ_QEWN01000112.1, from coordinate 46,616 downwards.
AGGCAGGAATAATCGCTGAGATGATACCGAAGGACGGCAAGATCATGATGTACACTTCAGGGTGGCCGAAGAACCAGAAAATATGCTGGAACATGACCGGGTCACCACCGCCCGCGGCATCAAAGAATGAGGTGCCAAAGTACTTGTCCGTCAGAACCATGGTCACCGCTCCGGCCAGCACTGGCATAACCGCGATAAGAAGGAATGCGGTGATTAACCAGGTCCAGACGAACATTGGCATTTTAAACCAGGTCATACCCGGAGCGCGCATATTCACTATGGTTACGATAACGTTAATCGCACCCATGATCGAACTGATGCCCATGATATGGACTGAAAAGACAAACAACGCAGTACTGTCTGGGCCATAAGTGGTCGACAGCGGCGCATAGAAGGTCCAGCCGAAGTCCGGACCGCCTCCTTCGGTGAACAGTGACGCGAGTAGGATCAGGAAGGCAAAAGGTAAGATCCAAAAACTAAGATTGTTCATTCGTGGCAGTGCCATATCCGGAGCGCCAATCATCATTGGGATCATCCAGTTTGCCAGTCCGGTAAATGCTGGCATTACTGCACCAAATACCATCACCAGACCATGAACCGTGGTCATCTGGTTGAAAAACTGTGGCTCAACCAATTGCAAGCCAGGCTGGAATAGCTCGGCGCGAATGATCATCGCCATCGCCCCACCAGTCAGGAACATAATAAAGCTGAACCAGAGATAAAGTGTGCCTATATCCTTATGATTGGTTGAGTAGAGCCAACGAGTAATCCCTTTCGGAGCCTCATGATGCTCATGTTCATCAATCGCAATCGTGCTGTTGGCTCGACTGATATCGGCGTCTGCAACAGGCGCTGATTTGGATTTATCTTCTACGATAGAATCAGGTTTGGACGTTTTCATTGCCCCTCCTTAGACGCCTTAAATTGGTTGACATCCGCTGCCTGAACCAAGTCTCCGACACTGTTGCCCAAGCCATTACGTTGATAAGTCACCACGGCGGCAATTTCCTTGTCAGTCAATTGATTAGCAAAAGCCTGCATCGCGGTGCCCGCACGACCATTAGTCACAATATCTATGTGTCCAGTCACATCCCCTGTTGCCACTTTACTTGCGGTAATGGCAGGAAATGCGCCAGGGATCCCCGCACCATTTGCTTGGTGACACACAGCGCATCGATCTAAGTAGATTTTCTCGCCTAGGGTCATTAACTCTTCAAGAGACAGGGAAGCCGTCAGAGAAGCCGCCGCTTCTTGCTTGGCCTGAGCGATTTCCGCTTTCTTGGCAATCAGCCATGCGTCGTACTCTTGTTCCTCCATCGCATGAACGACGATTGGCATAAATCCGTGCGCCCGACCACACAGTTCGGCACACTGACCTCGATAAACCCCTGGCTTATCAATCCGTGTCCATGCTTCATTAATAAAACCAGGAATCGTATCTTTTTTAACGGCAAAGTCCGGTACCCACCACGAGTGAATCACATCATCGGATGTCATCAGAAAACGGACTTTACGATTGATCGGCAAAACAAGCGGATTGTCCACTTCAAGCAGATAATTCGCGCCTTTCTCTTCGATACCATCTATTGCCTTCTGACTGGTCGCGAGCAGACTAAAGAACTCAACATCCTGATCAAAATAGCTGTAGTGCCACTTCCATTGGGAGCCGGTTATCTTGATGGTGAGATCGGACTGAGACGTATCTTCCATAGCAACCAAGGTTTTGGTCGCGGGTATCGCCATAAGCACAAGGATAACGATAGGAATCACCGTCCAGATAACTTCAACTTTGGTGCTTTCGTGAAAATGGGCGGCAACGGCACCCTTAGACTTGCGGTGGTGGTACATGGAGTAAAACATCACACCAAACACGACAACTGCAATTGCACAACAGATGTAGAATATCAGCATGTGCAAATCGTAAACCTGTTCGCTAATATCCGTGACACCTTGTGTCATGTTATAAGTGCTTTGCTCTGCGTGCGCAGACGCCGTTAATCCAACCAACGACACATTACTCAGTCGCCACAGTGAAACCTGTAAACTATTCAAAAGACCTCCCCTTTGCCAGAGTCATCAACCGTGATGCTGGTCACTTTTTTGACATAAGCCTCGTCATGCGCAAAAAAGTACCAATCAGCCTTTGGACTTGGAAAATTCCTTATAACCAGTAATTTTTTAGTAAGTTGTTATATTTATGTTAATAAAAGTTAGTTGGCGTTTTTGAAATGTGCAAGAAAGTCCTATCAGATTTGAGTTAGGAAAAAATCTCGTTCTGTTTAGCGATTGCGATCTCGCAAATGATAATCAATATCAACTAAAGTTAAGCGTAATTTGGAACATAACATAGACTTAAGTTATCAATAGGTCTGAGCTAGTAAGAAGGTAAAGCAAGATGATGGAACAAGTAACTCGTTGGTTAGAAAAAGATCCTGATCCACGAACTCGTGAAGAGCTGCAACAATTAATCGACCAGCAGGCTTTAACTGATCTAGAAGATCGCTTTCGCCAACGACTTGAATTTGGTACCGCAGGTTTGCGTGGCAAAGTTGGCTGTGGCCCAAACCGAATGAACCGACTGGTGATTCAAGAGACCGCGAGTGGACTTGGTCAGTACCTTATCCAACAAGTCGAGAGTGCCAAGACTCGTGGTGTCGTGATTGGCTATGATGGTCGAACCGACTCAAAACAATTCGCCCATGATACCGCCAGTGCTTTAACCGCTCTTGGTATTAAAGTGTTGTTAACTCATGACGTCGCCGCGACTCCTATCGTCGCATTTGGCGTAAAACACTTTAATGCAGCTGCCGCCGTCGTGGTTACTGCTAGCCACAACCCACCGGAATACAATGGTTTTAAAGTCTATTGGCAAAACGGTGCTCAAATAATTCCGCCTCATGATTCGGGCATTGCTGCTCAAATAGACCTCGCGGCAACACGTGCAATTCCAATGATGACATTGAGTGACGCCGAGCAAAACGGTTTGTTGGAGTGGCTACAAGATGACTATTACCAAACCTACCGCAAGACGATGAATGCCAATCCTCTGCTAGGCAATCATACCCAACCCGAGAGTATCTCTATTGCCTATACAGCCATGCATGGTGTAGGGGCGGATATGGCAGAAACCCTACTCGCAGATGCCGGCTTCACTAAGGTTTATAGCGTTGCTGCACAGCGAGATCCAGACGGCACTTTCCCTACCGTCAATTTCCCTAACCCAGAAGAAACAGGGGCAATGGATATGGTGGTTGCGCTGGCCAAAGAGCACGGTGCTGAACTCGCTTGCGCCAATGACCCAGACGCTGACCGATTTGCTGTTGCGGTACGTAAAGCGGATGGTGACTACCAGATGCTGACAGGCGATCAGGTCGGAACGCTGTTTGGTCATTATCTACTGTCACAATCAGACAGCGCGACACCTCTGGTCGGCAATACCATCGTATCGTCTACCCTGCTGGATAAAGTTGCTCAGGCTCATGGCGCACAGTACTACCAGACTCTGACAGGCTTTAAATGGCTAACCAATGTCGCGATGCAAAAGCAAACCGATGAGCAACCTTTTTTGTTCGCCTATGAAGAGGCTCTGGGCTACACCGTGGGCAATAAAGTGTGGGATAAAGATGGTCTGTCGGCACTGGTCGCTTTTGCTCAGCTAACCGCAGAGCTAAAAAGTCAGGGCAAGACAATCTGGGATCAGTTGGAAGCACTTTATCGTCAACATGGTATGTATCTCAATGCTCAACGCAGTATTGCTCTTGATCCAAAATCTCCACCAGTGGGTGACAAGCTAAGAGCAAATCCACCAACCATGATCGCAGGTAGCAAGGTGGAAGTTACACAAGATCTCAAAACTCAGACCAAACGATTTGCTGATGGAACTGAGCAGCGAATCGACCTACCAGCCAGTGACGTGTTGATCTACCACCTCTCATGCGGCGCTCGTGTGATTGTTCGCCCTTCTGGTACAGAACCTAAACTCAAATGTTACTATGAAGTCATCGAAGCCTTCGCTGAATCGGACACGTTTGAGCAAGTCTTCGATAAAGCATCAGAATCGATGGGAATGTTGATCTCAGAGCATCAACACAGTCTGCTTTGATATCCATTACCTGAGTGAGAAAAAAGCCCCACACTCAACAGTGTGGGGCTTTATTATTAATAAACCTAAGTCAGCGTTGACGTTTACAGCTGCTCTTTGAGCACTTGCTCAAGCTGCTGATAAGGCACATAACCCGGAATCACCTGCTCACCCACAATCAGAGCTGGCGTCCCTCTCAGACCTAAGCCAGTAAACATCGCATAGTTATTCTCTAACTGTTTTTCCACTGAGTCACTGACATTAAGTTGCTCTGTCGTACCGGTTTTCTGCGCAATCTTCATCAGTGAAGCTGCATTATGAGTACCCGGTTTAGCAATCAGTAATTGATTCACCTGCTCGAACTTATCACGCTGATTATTCCAAACGTTAAGCGCATAGGCTGCTGTTGTTTGATATACATCGCCAGACTTTCATGCAGACCATCCACAATCTCAGGATTGGCCTCCAGCATCTCAACAATTTCTTCAATTTTATGCTTGTCTGATGCAGCGAGTACCGGTGTTGCGAATAGCGCGCTGACAAGTAGCGGTAAGGTTAACTTGTTAAACATAATAAATTCCTATTGATTCAGCCAAAGACGGGCAAGTAACCCTGGCGGAGTCGTAATGCCAGTTGTAACAGATTCAATTTTGCCGTCTTTAACGATAAAAATGGTCGGTGTGACCGAGATTGCCCATTGTCGAAACAGGGATGAATTGTGATCATTGATATTGTTGAATTGATAGCCGTGAGCTTGTTTGAACGCCTCGACTCTCGCCTCGGAGCCCGATGCGCCGGAGACCGCAACAACTGGATAGTACTGACTTATCCAGTCGACGGTCGGGCTAACAAATTTGCACACCGGACACCAGGTAGCCCAGAAGTAGATCACCACGGGCGTCTGGTAGCTCATCTCAATGATGTCAAGTTCAGTTCCGTCACTGTGATAAGCCACTATGTGTGGGGCACTTTCGGTCGCGATATCCTGACTGCGGTAGATATCCACCGCACTAGTGATCACAATAGCAATCACCAGATACTTGGTGATCTCTTTCAACCAGTAAAGGGCGCGTTTTTTCATTAACTGCGTTCTCCACTCGCTTGTTCAAGTGCTGACATCACCATATCACTGGTCAGAATCACAGGTAATGCGATCCCCTGCGGCGCTGAAGGTCCGTAGACAATATTGAATGGCACACCAAAGCGACCATTGGCACGCAGATAATCCGTCACAGCGCCGTCGGGATGAGTCCAGTCTCCCTGTACCGGCACCACCTTGCTGTGATTAAGCGCCGAGTAAACGGGATCTTGCAGAATCACACCAATTTTGTTGGCCTGACAGGTCACACACCAATCTGCGGTAACATTAACAAATACGGTTTTACCCTGCGCAACTGAGCTGGTGATGATCTCATCTGATAATGGCATCCATGCCAGATCTTGCGGCAGTGGTGTTGACCAGTGTTTTGCCGTCACACTGCCACCGATCAGCGCGCCAACTAACACAATAAGCGACGCTCCACCTGAGATTGCCAAGGCCTTATCGCCATAGACACGTTTGGTCTTTGCCAACAAGGCAACAAATATCACCACAGTAATGACCACTACCCAAAAAGGCGGTAGATGGTTAGTGAGCAGATAAAGCAGCCAGACGCTGGTTATTAACATCATTGCCCCAAACAGCAACTTAACCTTATTCATCCACGCTCCCGGTTTAGGCAAGTATGCTGCCACTCCAGGAAAGGCAGCGACAACAAGCCACGGTAAGGCCATACCTAACGCTAAGGCGGTGAATATCAGTATCATTTCCAGCGCGCTCGCCGCCAGTGCAAAAGCAACAGCTGTGCCAAGAAAAGGCGCTGAACATGGGGTAGCCAGTAGGGTGGCAAACATCCCCTGAAAGTAATGACCCACATAGGAATCATCTCCTTTCGACGCCAACCATGTATTGGTATTGACAGAGAGGCGAAACTCAAACAGTCCCAACATGTTGGCGCCGAACAGTGCAGTGACCGCTACCATAAGGCCGATAAACCATGGACTCTGGGACTGTATACCCCAGCCTATCGCATTACCTGTCAGCTTCAATATCAATAGGAAAGCAGCCAGTAACCAAAACGAGGTAATAATGCCCGCTGATGATGCAATAAACTGCAGCCGTACTTTGCTCCTCGCCAGTCCCTGAGCGTGAATCACGCCACTGAGTTTCATGCCTAATACAGGCAATACACAAGGCATGACGTTAAGGATCAAACCACCAAGTAGTGCAAAGCCGACCATTTCGATCAAGCTGAAACCGCCACTGACTGCTGAGATCGCGCCAGTACTCACCGATGTCGATTGTTCAGCAAAGAAGTCATTGTCTTTCACCGTCACATCGACCGATTGGCCACTAAGGTCAATCTCACCTAACCATGTCGAGACATCAAACAGAGCCACCAGCTTTGAACCATCCACCTCAACCGATTTAAGCTGATAACTGTAATCACTAATCACTTCATTACGACTATCGACTATCAGCTCAGGAGAGCGCCAACCAAGCGGCTTAGTTAAGGTGACTTGTAACTGATTGCTGTTCGGATCCCAGGTAGCATTTTGCTGTTCAATCAGTGGCGACGATTTGGGTACCTGACTGATCGCTTGGGCGTGGGTGAACATTGCCGATTCAGACACCTCAAGTTCACTCGGCACAAACGTCAGAGAGAATGGATAATCCGTTAGCACACAGATAGTCGTACATGATGACAGAGTGAGATCAGCATCCAGCTTTACTGGCTGGTTGAAATCTTTGATGTGTAGCGTCATCGGTATGACAGTGGCGCTCTTATAGCCTAAGGTATGAATACCAAGCAGGTTAAACTGCTGTGGGTAAGGCCAATGCCAGTCAACTAACTCAAGATTGGTAGAATTTTTCCATTCAATGCTTGGAGCGATACCGCCTTCACCAGGGGAGCGCCAATAGGCTTTCCAGTCACCATCAAGCTCGATTTGTAAAAAGCCTTCGACGGTGTTCTCCTTCGGGTTTACTTGTCCGGTTAAGACGAAACGAGTTTTGACTGGTGGGTGTTCTGGCTTTGTCATCCAGCCAGTATCAACCTCTGCATGAGAGGTTGCAGAAAAGAGCACGCTCGCAACTAACAGCCAGAGGCCAAATATGGTGCGCAGTGCATAGAGAGTTTTGTTGTTCATTTATGTGTCCAATAGCACCCTGATTTCAGGGTAAAAAATAACAAATACAAACCTTGTCTGATCTCATTGATCAGTTTGGACAATCGTTATTCTCTGAACACACATAAAGTAAGATGAAGCCGGGACTTAGGGACAATCGGTTCGGTAAATTGCGCGGCGACAGGTCGGGTTGAAATTAACCAGGCGACAATGACCAACAGAGCAATAAAGCTAGTAATAACAATATGTTCAAGATTGACCTTGGCGCTGTTTAGTAGCTTTTCGGTTAAATCGCACTGCTCACCGATGTCTGACTTTTGCTCAGTTATCTGAGCCTTATTCGCTAATACAGACTGCTTAAACTGACACACACTGAATAGCCCTGAGTTCTGCATAAGGCAGATAGCAAACACCCATCCGATAAGCATCAGGGTGATTCGAGATGTTCTGGCAGGAGTATTAGGGCTAGATATCAAAACTTATCGGCTTCTCTGTGTTAAACGATGAATGTTATCAGACTGATTGGCAACCAATGTTAGTGTAATGTCTGAAAAGTCTTACTGTATTTTCTTTTGTAAGAAAATCTTGTCCGTACCGGCAGTGGGAAATCCACTATATCGCCCCACTTCGTCGAAGCCTAACTTGGCGTAAAAATCGGGCGCTTGAAAACTGTAAGTATCAAGATAGAGATGTGTAACACCAAATCCTTTCGCCTCCGCCTCTATCCGTTCCATTAGCATCGAACCTATTCCAGAGTTGCGATGTTTATCATCAACCCAGAGAAACTCAACAAACAGAGTATTGGTATAGATGTCGCCCGTCAGGCCACCAGCAAAGTTACCCTCATCGTCCTCAACGTAGCATGCCAGTGTCTGGACCTCCTCGTCAGGCAGGTGGCGCATATTAAAAGATTTCAGACCACTATAGATCACGTCTTTAATGTTTTTAGGCGGATTGAGAACAAACTGCACATTCATATGACTTCCTCATCTCGACAACATTTCTGGCACAAAAAAGGCCAGCTAACTGCTGACCTGTCTGACTACTTAGCTTGCAAATGAGCTTAGCATCCAAATAGCAAGCACGACAAATATCAACCCCATAAACTTGTGCTGATAAGTGCGAAACTTTTCATTTTCTAACAATGGCTTGCCCAGAGTTCCCACGAGTCCAACCAATAATAAATTGAACAGTAAGCCAAACACATTCAACAGTAATCCAAGTGCCAACATCTGTTCACCAGAGGTTGCGCTGATATTACTAGACACAAATTGAGGCAAAAACATCATAAAGAAGACGAGTGCTTTAGGGTTGAGTAAATTACTCACCAAAGCTCGTTGATAGAAGGTTGTCGCCACTTTACTACTGCCTTCCAACTCAGGCGAATCAGCCGCACTGGCGCGCAAACAATCCCAGCCCATTTTCAGCAGATACGCGCCACCAAGTAAGTGCAATGCCTTGAGTGCAATTGGGCTCATCGCGATCAAGGCCGAAACGCCCAACGCCGCCAATAGAGTCAAGATGATCCCAGAAGTCGCGTTACCTAAACTGGCAAAAATACCCACTTTTCGACCATAGCTCATGCTTGAGCTAGCAATCAGCAGCATATCCGGCCCCGGCAACAACAGCAGAGCGACTACCGCGGTTAAATAAAGCGGTAGGACAGTTATATCAATCATTTTTATAATTTCACAACAGCAGCAAAGCGCGGGATTTTATCCCAAACATCAATCACAATCCATACATAAAACAAAAGCAAACATCCAAAATTCAGAACAAATAACAACCACAAAACAGAGGTATTAAAAACAACATTAGAGCAATTTTGTACAAAAATAACTAACCGCTATAAGCTAGACTGAATCAACGATCTGTTAACAACGTATTTTGCAAGGAAAGCGAATGGCAAAGCGTGTAAAAGAGTCAGCCAATTTCCAACTTGCCAGTGAACTGGGAGGTTTGGAGCTGCTAGATGCAAAATATACGAATCAGAACTTTTCTCGCCATAGCCATGAAGGCTATACCATAGGTGTGATTGAAAAAGGCGCACAACGCTTCTATCGAACTGGCGGAAACCATATCGCACCACAAGACAGCATTATTCTTGTTAATGCAGATGAGGTTCATAATGGCCAAACCGCAACCGAAGACGGCTGGGAGTATAAGGCTATGTACCCACTGCCTGAACAGTTTGAACAACTCAGCCAAGGCTTGTGTGCTGGACTCGCCGCTCCCTACTTTACCGAACCCGTAGTCTATGACCCCGAACTGGCTCAACAACTGAGACTGGTTTTCAATACACTGGCACAGTCTGACAATAAGCTGCTCAGAGAAACCTTGGTCTATGGCACCTTAGTCAAGTTGGTCTCTCGCCATAGTAAAACCAGAGTTAATTGGGAGCCCAAAACCCGAAGTCAAAGACAACTGGCTATGGTTAAGGAATTTCTCGACGATTTTCCCCAAGCAGACGTCAGTTTGGAAGATCTATCTAAGCTAGCTGGTCTAAGCCCCTATTACCTAACACGTAATTTTCAAAAGGAGTTTGGGCTGCCACCCCATGCATACCAAATTCAGGCACGACTTCGAGTGGCAAAACAACTGCTTCGCCAAGGAATGACTATTTCTGACGTAGCGCAAGAAACGGGGTTTCATGATCAAAGCCATTTTCATCGTCACTTTAAACGGGCAATGGGCGTGACACCTAAGCAGTTTATTGGCAGTAAATAGAAAGCAATAACGTACAAGCCGCCGATTACTTAACTGTGACTAAATGAATGTCACTATCACCACACGTAGAAAGAAACATGAGTAGCATGACCATAGATATAGACACACAAATCAGTCGCTCCCAATTGTTCTGGCAAGGTACGCTCGCAATGGTGCCACTCAGTATTGCCGTTATCCCCTGGGGCGTGCTAGCTGGCTCCTTTGCATTGGAGTCCGGGCTGACTGTCGTTGAAAGCCAAGCGCTATCCGCCATCTTGTTTGCAGGTTCCGCACAGCTAGTCGCGACAGGCATGTTTAAGGCAGGTGCAACCTTGACCACCATGCTTTTAGCGATCTTTTTTATTACTTCAAGGCACTTTCTCTACAGTGTATCGATGAGAAGCAAAATCAGCCCGCTACCACTCAAGTGGCGACTTGGACTAGGATTCCTGCTCACCGATGAACTGTTTGCTATTTGCGGTCAACAGTCTGAAAAGCAGTTCAATCGCTGGTATGCGCTTGGTGCCGGTGTTAGCTTTTATCTTTGTTGGAACCTCGCCACCTTGGTCGGCATTGTCGCTGGCAGTTACATTCCGGCGATGAATGAACTTGGATTGGAGTTTGCCGTCGCAGCAACCTTTATCGCTTTGGTTGTGCCCAACATTAAATCCTCCCCCGTCTTAGTCGCGGTGGTCGTCTCTTTAACGACCTCCGTAATGTGCAGTTTGTCGGGTATCGAATCGGGGCTAATGATAGCCAGTATTGCAGGTATGCTCGCAGGTTATATTGCCGAGTCACTTAAAGGACGTATCGTATGATTATGTTATCTATTTTGGCAATGACGTCACTGGTATTTTTAAGCCGCTACCTGTTCTTGGAGCCTCGTTTACCACTGAGACTCAACCCACAAGCTCAGCGACTACTGGCCTACTCCAGCCCTTCTGTGCTAACCGCGATTTGTGCGCCTATCGTATTTATGCCTGAGCAGGAGCTTTGGGTATCGGCAGACAACCCTTACCTGATTGGTGCTCTCGTTGCGGCGGTACTGGCTTGGAAAACCAAAAACGTACTGCTGACGACCATTGTCAGTATGGTGCTGTTTCTATGTCTTAAACTCTTTTAACCGAACAGAGCCGCGAACAGAAACAATACAACGGCTATAAAAAACCTCCAATTGAGTCGTCAATTGGAGGTTGGTCCGTGTCCTAGGGGTAAAGTAACGTGCTTTTTAGTGCGCAACCCACTCTATTTCAATCAAGGTTTTGTCTGCTTCTCTTAATCTTGCCAAAAATACATCGGATGGATGTACCTCACCAACCCCTTGTGGCGTACCGGTCATAATAATGTCGCCATCGCACAACGTAGTAAAAGTAGAGAGCTCATCGACTATCGTTTGTGGAGAGTACATCATCTGCGTCACTGAGCCTTTTTGCACTCTTACGCAGTTTATAAATAGCTCAATTTCTAACTGTTCAATTTTTAGTCCTTCAAGAGGAATAAAACGGCTAAACAACGCGGAGCCATCAAACGCTTTCGCTCGTTCCCACGGTAATCCCTTCGACTTGAGTCTCGATTGCAACTCTCGCTTTGTTAGATCAAGACCTACACCAACAGCCGATAATCTGCCCTCTGAAACAAGAAAGCAGATTTCACCTTCGTAATGGAGCGGCTCTTGGTGAAAGGATTGTAGTTGGGTCGTTATCGAGCTTGGCGGCTTGGAAAACACCACCATTTGCTCTGGAATGGCGTTATTCAACTCTTGGATATGCTCTAGATAGTTTCGACCAACACACAATATTTTGGTCGGTTGGACCAAAGATTCTCCAAGCTTTACTGAACTCATGTCACCATCCCTGACTGATATTTTTGAGAGAAAGGCTATTCTAGTCTAAGTGGCTAATAAAAAAATGATTTAGGTAAAAATATCAGAACCACTGCCCATTATTACTGACGCTTAGGTCAACAAGGAGAAAAACGCCTATCCAATAACAGATAGGCGTAAATACGATACCGTATTTAAAATCTAGACTTTCGGTTAAAGGAAGTAACGCGCTCCTACTATCCACTTGTCATCATCTTTGGTGGTTGGATCGTCATCACCCAAATCGATTTCATATCCAGCGAAAGTGACTAAGTTAGCGGTAATCGAATATTCCGCCTGAATCGCGGTCTGGCTGTAAAGGGTAAAATTCGTTTTATCGTTCTCTACCGCCTCATAGTTAACGCTAAGGTTAATGCCGTTTGTCATCCCAAACGCCAACAAACCTTCCACTTGAACGGTCTCTTCTAAGCCATCGTAGAAGTATTCATTCATGCCGTAGACACCCGCCACATACAGGCCGTTACCATAGCTACCGTAATTCAGCGCAAACATGTGGGAGTTAGCGTCTCGTTTTACACTAGAGATCTCAAGGTCACCACCAGAGTAGGTATACCCCAGCCCAATACCCATAAAGTGGGCTTTCAGAGCAACTTGTACTCTTGCATCAGCGTTAGATTCAGTCTCCTCACCTTGCCAGCCTAAACCGAAATCAACGCCACCATCTTCACTGAACATAAGCGACTTTCTGTAGCTGACCATTCGCTCACCACGTCCAGTACCTAGTAGGTTATGGTTTTCATAGAGATAATCATTCGCGAAGGCGATAGGCAAATCTGCAACTCCCGCCACATCATAATAGGGAGCCCACTGAGTCCCGACCACAAGGCGACCCGCCTGTTCATGTGTGATACCTAAGTAGCCTAGACGTGTAGAGAAGGTATTTTCTCCACCATCAAGGTAGTTAAGTGACCATTCACCTTTGGCGTCAACCACCACACCGTTGCCAAGATCCTGCGTACCGGAAATGTTAATTCGAGGGGAGACTTGATTGACGTCGACGTCCTGATTCGCTGGACGGGTTGAAGTGCCTTTATCGTACTCGCCGATCCCGACATCGACATAACCACCGATTGAAATTGTCGAACCTTCGCTGCTGTATATTTCTGCCGCGAAGGCGTGAGTACCACTTGCTGCTGCCACGATAGCCGCGGCTAATAATTGAGTTTTCATAATTAATGTCCGTATTTGGTTTAACCAGTGTCCGAATTAGCACTTAGTGACTAATTACTGCACGAACATCTAAACCCTAGTACGGAATTTCAAAAATTTAAGTGCAACTGAGTGCTTAAGAGGTGATTTATTTTGTCACAACGTCACTTCAAAAAAATTAATCACCAGTTAAGCATATAAATTATTTAAACTTTCTACTTCGCGATCATCACCCACATCAAATGACGATCAAGATCACATTTTTATAAATTAATGGGAACTTTTCATAAACCGCCAAGTAATAAGCGTATCGGAAAATGCCCATGAATAGGCCAACGGAAAACATTTAAGAGAGAAAAGGATACGAGAAATGAAATAAAACACCCCGCCAATCATTATTTAACGGGGTGTAGAGAAGGTGAGAGATTATTCGCTGCTATCTTGCATTAACGGCTTTAATAAAGACTTGCTGAGCACCTTCAACATTGAGAGCCTTTGCTTCTTCGAGTAGCGCAAGGGCTTTGTCTAACATGCCAACTTTCACCGCGTTTTCGATACTAGTCAGATAAAACTGCTGCTGTTCAACCGAAAGCGACAATGAGGCATCACTTGAAGCAACAACCGAGCGAGTCGCCGTGCTCTGTTTCTCTTGAGCAGCTAACTCGCCTTTGAACTTCTGTTGGGCAGTATCCGTGCTGGAAACAGTCAATGGTTCTTCAACAACAACTGCACTGTCAACTTTCGCGACAATACTCAATAGCCCATGCTGAGCATGAGGAATGATAGGGTTTGGAACGTCTGGTGGGTAGTTGCCACGTGCAATCGCATCAAGCTTAACGGGATGAAGGATTTCCGACTTTCCTTTGGTCAACTCAGGCGTTGTGTAAATTAGTAACTTAACGCGTTGCTGCCCTACTGGCTGGATAGTGATCTCTGTGGTCAGTCTGTCGCCTTCTAATCCGTAGGCATGTTTATACTCGAAATCTTCTGTGCTGAATGCTTTTAATACTTGGTTATTTTCATTCAAAAGCAGAGCATTTGGATAGAAAACACTCTTTTTGAAATGGCTAATAATTTCGAGTTCTAGTTCTTTTCCTTGAGTATTAATATCGAAAGCCGCTATTGGACTCATACCCGTAGGAAATTGATAATTCTGGTTCTTTTCATCAATTGAGAAGTTAATTCGCTTGGTTGGCTCAACTTTAACCCATTCTATCTCTGAATAAGACTCAGCGACTTGAGATACATTTTGAGTATCAAATACAACCGTTTCTGTTGCCGTACAGCCTAACAGGGCCATACTAATTGCGCAGCCTAGAACTAAATGCTTCATCTAAACCTCTCCACTGAACGAAAAAAGCCGACTTAAGTAAGCCGGCTATTACTTAGGACTTATAGGACTCGGAAACTATATTACCACCAAGCTTCCATTTGAATACCAACGCTGAACTCAGAATCGTCAGTACCTTTTGCAAAGCTGTCTGCTTCATGATCCATGAAGTAAGAACCGTAAACACGGATTTCAGGACGAGCCCAGAAGCTAGAGCCTGCAGACCATGCTTGAGCAACAGTCAACTTAGAACCTGATGCGTCTTTGGTTGTTCCGCTTTTCTTAGTTTCATCAGCGAAGTAACCTGCTTCAAATACAGTTTTCATGTTTTCATCCCATTTGTACACTGGACGAACAACCGCATTGTAAGCTGTGATATCACCATCGTTAGTATCAGATGCTTGAGCGTACATTACTACGTGACCTAGTTCCCATGACTCACCTAGACCTGTTACACCCCAGTTGATGATACGGAAACCATCAGCATCGTTGTTTCCACCTTTGCGGTCATACCAACCACCGCCACCGTACGTAGCCATTTGCTTACCGTATGATGCCGTACCGTACTGAAGAACAGTCTGGTTGAAGCCGTTAGATAAACCTTGACCAATCACCGCAGTTAAAAGAACGCCATCATCAGCTTGAACATTTTGGTTCTTCGCTTCAGAAGCAAAATCGTAAGCAACCGCTAGCTCTAGGTTAGCATTTTCCCACAAGTTGATACCTGCGTAACGAAGGTCCAATGTGTAGCCAGAAACGGTTTCGTCTTTCGTTTGAGCTTCAGACTTGTAACACGCATCAGTACTTGGTTTACCATCACAGCCAGCTAGATCTTTGTCAAAAACATAAGCCGTGCCATCATCAACTGTCTGAGTACCATCATCGTGCATTACAGCTACAGATAGTTTACCGCCGCCAACTGACAGATTTTCGATACCGCCACCTGCACCACCAGACGTGTCTAAGAAGTAGAAGTCTGTGATATGGATATCTTTACGTTGGTAGTAACGTTGACCAGCCCAAAGTACAGCTTCTTTATCTGATTCGAAAAGGCCTTTAGCTTGAACATTCATAACACGCAGAGCGTTAGAATTGCCTTCCCAGTTATTGTTACCAGCCTGACCGTATGCAACCAATGTTTCTAGGTTGAACGTTACGTCGTCTTTGTTGTACAACTCAGCGTTAAGACCAATTTCTGCATATAGGTCGTCTTCATTGCCTAGACGGCCTACTTTATTCTTTTCATAAGTGACATGAGAACCTTCACCGCTCAGACCTACACCACCACGCGCATAACCATGGAAGTCCACGTCGGCTGCGAATGCGCCAGCAGATAAAGTCGTCGCCACTGCAGCAGCAATTAAACTTACTTTTTTCATTATTAACTCCATTTAGGGATTATTATTCTTTGGCTCTCTTCTTGGCTCACTCTGTAAAGGCAGAAACAGATTGTTAATAAAAGAGAGGTAAGATGGGAGTCAGGCTAGAGCCCTTGTCCCCGTTTGTTTCAACTGCTGCAAGATTAACGGGGGAGTAGAAATGGCAACTCATCCAGATGAAAAATAGTTAGGGGGGATGAGAAAGGATGAGAAATCATACCGGACAATGTTTTTTAGGCTTCAATCACAAAAATTAGGGTGAGAAATAACTTTCTGACAAAAATATCTCGCGCCAAATGTTAGATAGCTCACTTAACCACGCCAGAGCGTCATAATTATGAAATAAAATTACAATCATTATTTTTTTCAGAGGCGCTTGACCAATTCATTGCAAAACTATTTACTAAAGATCAAACGATAAATTATTTTAATAAGTCATGATGATGCAGTGCTCTCGTCCCTATCCTCTAGGTGCCACCCTTAGCACCGAAGGATGTAATTTCTCTATCTTTGCTCCTGATGCGAAATCTATTCAGCTTGCGCTGTTTGATGAAAAGGATCAGATCACCACCTATCCTTTGGACGGAGAGTACGCGGGCATACGCTTCACCTTTGTTCCGCAAATTCGCAAAGGCCAAAAGTATGCGTATGTGGTGCAGCGCAACGGTAAGCCACATCTGATTTCAGATCCTTATGCCAAAGGCTTAGAAAAACCACTGTTTTATCAAGTGCCATTCAACAGCGAACAGAGCTTTGCTCTGGCAAAATGTGTGGTTGTCGATGACAGTTTTGACTGGCAGGGAGTGGAGAGCCCACGCAGACCTCGTGACGAAATGGTCCTGTTTGAAACGCACGTAAAAGGCGTATCAAAGCTGCATCCACAAGTCGAAGAGCGTCACAAAGGGCGCTATCTGGGCTTAGTCAGTGATGCGATGCTCGATTTCTATAAACAACAGAACATCAATACACTCCAGCTACTCCCTGTCGCCGCCTGCATGCACGAGCCACACCTGTTGAACATGGATAAGGTCAACTACTGGGGATATAACCCTTACCTATTCATGGTGCCAGACCCTAGATATGCGGCTCACGATGCTGTCACGGAACTAAAAACCGCTATCCGTGAATTACATCGAAACGGGATCGAAGTGATTCTCGATGTGGTCTATAACCACACCGCCGAAGGTGGCGCTGATAGCCCAATCTTTAACTTAAAAGCTTTAGACAAGCGATATTACTTTAAACAGGGCGATCACTACACCAACTATACAGGCTGTGGCAATACACTCGATTTATCCTATCAGGCAAGTTTGAATCTGGTCATGGATACGCTGCGCTATTGGGTTAGCGAATATAAAATCGACGGATTCCGCTTTGATCTAGCCGCCACACTCGGTCGCAACGGTGAACACTTTAGCCCTGAAGCTGCGTTCTTTAAAGCCGTCGCTCAAGACCCGATTCTGAAAGAAGTAAAACTGATCGCAGAGCCTTGGGATATTGGTCCTAACGGTTATCAGGTAGGAAACTTTCCGTTTGGTTGGAATGAATGTAATGACCGTTTGCGCGATATCACGCGAAGCTTTTGGCGTGGCGATCAAGGATTTCTAAAGGAGTTTGCCACTCGAATAATGGGGTCACGAGATCTCTACAGTGCCGCTAACTGGCCGTATAAACTGACGGTCAATTACATCACATACCATGACGGTTTCTGTATGCAGGATCTTGTCTCGTACAAGCACAAGCACAATGAGGCCAATGGGGAGCAGAACCGTGATGGACACGGTGACAACCGTTCGGATAACTATGGTGTGGAAGGCAAGAGCGACAATCCGGTGATCATAGAGAAGCGTGAAAAGCAGAAGCGTAACTTTATGGCCAGCCTACTGTTTGCTTTTGGTATTCCACATATTCTGACCGCCGACGTTCTTTCCCATACTCAAAATGGCAACAACAACGCGTATTGTCAGGATAACGAGTTAAGCTGGATTAACTGGCATACAACCCCAGACAAAGAGAGTTTCAAGTCGTGGTTAGCCGATATGGTAAAAGCTCGCCAGCAATATATGGTGCCATTTATTCGTGCTTTCAGTGGTGCAAAACGCAATAACAACCGTATTTTCTGGCGCAGAATTGATGGCAGTTTCATGGAACACGATGATTGGAATCGCCTCAGTTCAGTCGCCTTGCATCTGGGCATTGGCAAACATGGTGATGAGTTGTTCTACTGTATCAACCAAACCAATGCGCCCGCTCGATTTACGCTTCCAGAGACTAATGGCAAAGAGGGGTAATGGTGTGCAATACCGACTCACACGAGCTCCATCAAACCATAGATCATAAACAAGCTTTGGTGGCCCCTGCATCTTTAGCCATCTTCCACTTAAAAGCCTAATGATCAATCTAGCGACATAGTGATATGTCGCTAATTTTTAACACTTTTCCTACAAAAAATCTGGACTTGTGTTGATTGATGTGAATATGAAATCAGTTTAAACTATCGGCCATCGTCCGTTCCCCTAAAACATCAGTTGGCAATCCATGGCATTACCCAAGTTGGTAATTCGAACCTTAAAGCCATACATCATTCTATTAGTTATAGGTATGGTCTATGCTGCTTTTCAGCAACTTAAACAGTCGGAATACAATGCTTACCAGCAATCATTTGTGAATATAAAAACCGCTTCCGACTTAGTATCTTCACAACTCGAAGCAGCCTCCAGTAAACTGTTTCTCTTAGCCGATTCGTCTAACGAGGAGGATTTTGTCTCTACAGCTCAACGTATTCTCAAATATACCCCAGCTTACAATGATATCATTTACAGAAATAAGCAGCACACCAAATATCAATCTATACAGCACAAAGCGACTTATTCAGAGCAACACTCGGATATCGTTTGGCAACCGCTGGATGAAATCTCTACAAAATTCACCGTGTCCTCTATCTACCCTAAAGCGTCCAATCAATGGGTATTTGCCGTCAGGTATATACCGGATGAGTATCGCGAAATTTGGATAGAATTTGACCTCAAATCTGCCACACAAAGTTTGCGTGCTCTGCGGACATTAGACAGTGGATATGTGTTTGTCGTTGACGCCATTAGCGGAAGGCTGGTTTTCCACCCAGATCCAAAGCGACTAGGTACACCATCAATCAGTTACCTTGCTGGCATTAGTGAGTTGATCAGTAGTGGGCTCTATTTCGGCAAGCATGAATATTATTACCAAGGTCAGTATAAGATGTCCGTCTTTAGTGCTGATAATAAACATAACTGGGTATTTATCGCAGGTACCGATCGAGCCAATATCTTAGCCACTTCTTATCAGTTTGCGCTGTCTGCTATTGTTATTGCCTCACTGATGCTGTTAGCAGTCGCGATTAACTATCTCACGTATCAACTCAACAAAAGTCTTGCACAATTGAATAACCGAGAAAATTTGGCGGACTTTAAACACTATTTAAAAGCCGTGCTGGATCGTTTCTGTCACCACAAAGGAATGCAACTATGTTTTTATGATTCGGATTACGGACACTTCACCACGATAGACTATCATGGCAATACAAAAGTCGTGCTGACTGACTCTACTCTGGCTAAGTGCTTTTCTCCGAATTCGATGAGTTACACGACAAGGCAATATGTCGATCCACTTGCAAAGAAACTGCACATCGCGTCTCGACACTATACGATCCCGTTGTTTGACAAAGACAACTTAATCGCAGTGATGTACATCAATGCCAATATACCAATCTACCGCACGATACTGACCATGATCAGAGATTACTCTGAAATCGCCTTGTCGAACCTAATACTTCACCAACAGCTACGAAATAGTGATGTGATGACACACCTAGACAACAAGTTGGCGCTGACGGAGCACATTGAACAAAACATTGAGCGTCATGGTTTGTACCTTGCGATGATTGATATCGACCATTTTAAAACCATCAATGACAACATCGGTCACTTAGGCGGTGACAAAGTCATTTATCATACCGCCGATTTAATGAGGCGTTGTTTTCCAAAGCCAGGTTCACTCAGCCTGTCTCGATATGGTGGCGAGGAATTCTGTATTTTGTTTCATGCCAATGATGAAAACCACGCTTATGAGCAATGTGAACTGCTACGTCAGATGGTGGAACAGTCACGCGTAGAACTGGATGAGTCTGATATCAGCTATACCATTAGCATTGGTATCACCGACAGCCAAATTAGTTCACACAGTACGATAAGCCGAGCCGATAAAGCCTTGTATCAAGCCAAAGGCTTTGGCCGCAATCAAGTGGTCTTGAATACCTTTCAGGAATGTTAACGGGAAGTGGACATGCACTTCCCTACACTACATTCATTACCTCGGATAACAGACAATATTGTGAAAAACCATACTCTCCGAGACAGCTTGATACCCGTGAGGTTAATCGCTGTAAAAGCGTAAGCTTTCGCCTTCGTTGAGCGAATGCCATTCTTGATCGAAGTAAATCCTCGCTTCACCTTTGATTACATGTACATGCTCAACGACTCCAGCACTGTGAGCATCAGACATCTGTTGATGATGTTGGGACAAAGTAATCTCGAATACTTCAAGACCGGTATCTTCTTTATATGGGAACAACGTTTTTACCTTCATGCGCGGATCTTCAGGAAACACCCTATCCGGTGACTGCAAATTAGGTTCGTTGGCAAAAAAAGCCGAAAAAGAGGTCTCCAAACCACTGGCAATTTTCCAAAGAGTGGCAATCGTAGGGCTTGATTCTTCCCTTTCTATTTGACCTAGCATTGCTTTAGATACACCAGTCAGCTTGGCCGTTGCATCTAAGCTCAGCTTTTTCTTTTTTCTTTCCGACTTTAAATGATTGGCAATTTGCGACTTAAAAATCGTCTCTTTCATTAATACAACTCCTATTGTGCGCTATAGCGCACAATGCTATCTTGGCAACTGTGCGTTATGACGCACGGCATAGCTTACCATAGAGAGTGGAATCACAATGGGAGTAACATCCATCGGTTACTCTTGGTATTACAAAATGCCAATCTTAATGGCTTGGTCGACACCTGGAGCGGCGATATTGGTCAGTTCCGCGTCGCAATATTCGTTACCAGCACTAGTCGCGGCCTTTGCTGTAACCGGACTACTGATATTTGTAACTGGTTTAATTTCGCCCCTTTCCAAAGCACTGCAACGTATTCCTTCTCCACTCGCAACCGCAATGTTAGCGGCAATCTTACTGCCTTTCTGTGTGAAAGCATTTGAGCCTGTCATGACCATGCCTATCATCTTTGG
Source organism: Vibrio sp. Hep-1b-8 (assembly GCF_006124995.1). Lineage (GTDB taxonomy): Bacteria > Pseudomonadota > Gammaproteobacteria > Enterobacterales > Vibrionaceae > Vibrio. The sequence continues at coordinate 25,644 of NZ_QEWN01000112.1, read as the reverse complement.
AGTAATGTTTTCGGCTTATCTTGTCAGCAAACGTTTTGTGCCTAAGTACACCATGCTTATCTTACTGCTCATTGGTCTATTCTTCGCGTTTCAGTCAGACCAAGCAGCCTTGAGTACATCGGTCTTGAAACTAGCGAAGCCAAACTGGGTCACGCCACAATTCGACCTATCGACCGTGCTGAACATTTCAATACCTTTGTACATAGTCACCATGCTCTCACAAAATTTGCCGGGTATCGCCATGATGAGAAGTTATCAGTATCAAGCGCCGGTCAAACCCATACTGCTCGGTACTGGGATAACCAATCTCCTATCGGCTCCATTTGGTGGACTCAGTCTCAATCTCGCGGCTATTTCAGCCGCACTCTGTATGACTGAAGACGTCGATAGAGATAAAAATGTGCGCTATAAAACAGTGTTGTGGGCTGGAGGTTTCTATTTGGTCGCTGGGATACTCGCCTCCTCCGTTGTCGCACTATTCGTCTCACTGCCTTTACAGATTACACATATGCTGGCGGGCTTCGCCCTACTCGGTACATTACTGATGTGTTTGCAAACTGCGTTTCAGAGTGACGATCTACGTGAACCAGCCCTATTAACCTTCTTGGTTACTCTTTCAGGAATGAGTCTACTTGGTATTAGCTCGACACTTTGGGGGCTGTTAGTCGGTGGGTTATATGTGTTTATTATGCGGAAGCGAAAGTCTGACTGACGCTCTGAGCATCATAATGAACCATTAACTAAATGATTAATTTCAACAAAGCGCACAAGCCATTGCGCTACTATGCTGTAACTTAAAAGCATGTTTGGAGAGTAAATCATGACGCTTAAAGCGATATCTGCACCACGAATTTTCGATGGAAACCACTACCACTATAATTGCGCCTTAGTCTGGGAGGAAAACCAGATAGCCTCGATACTCCCTGTTGGTGAATTGCCTAATGAAATAGAGCATCAACATTTTCCGACGGGTTTAATCGCCCCTGGATTTATCGATATACAAGTTAATGGTGGTGGCGATGTGATGTTCAACAATGACATCACAACACTCGGGATGGCAACCATATGTCAAGCCCATAGAAAACATGGTACTGCCTATTTACTGCCAACACTCATTAGCTCGACACCTGAAAATATTCAACATGCCCTCAACGCCATGCAGCAGGCGATGGAAGAGTCGGTTGCTGGTGTACTGGGTGTTCATTTAGAGGGGCCGTGGTTAAATGAAGAGAAGAAAGGGGCGCACGATGCCAACTTGTTTTACTCACCAACGGTAGAGCAACTCGAATCATTCCAATGGCCTAAACAAGGCAAGGTTCTGGTCACCGCCGCGATAGAAAATATCGACCGCTCCGCACTACTGTGGATGAAAGAGCATCAGGTTATTCTGTCATGTGGTCACAGCAACGCCAAAGCGGCTCAACTACCAGATGAAAAACGCTTGCTTATCGATGGTTTTACCCATCTATTTAATGCAATGTCTCCCTTAGAAGGTCGCGAGCCGGGCGTGGTTGGTACAGCACTCTACTCAGATCATAGCTGGTGCTCGATCATTACTGATGGGATCCATGTTCATCCTCAAAACGTAATGCTTGCTCACAAGGCGAAGCCACAAGGGAAACTGCTGATCGTTACGGATGCAATGGCGACAGTGGGTAGCAAAACCAATCAGTTTGTTCTCGACGGTGAAACCATCAAAGTGGTCGACAACAAACTGGTTAATAGTAACGGTAGTCTGGCAGGCGCTCATATTGGCATGGATCAATCAGTGGCGAATGTCATCCGTTGGGGAATTGACGAAGAAGAAGCGTTAAAAATGGCCGCAACCTACCCAGCTCAAGCGCTTCATTGCGACGATCTTGGAATGCTCCAGCCCCATTTCCGTGCGGCCGCAACCATACTGGATGACGACTACCAAAGCCAGGCCGTAATGGTTGACGGGATACTCTATCAATAGTGAGTCAGGAGGGACTCTCCTCCTTGGCTCTGTGCAACTCCCATCAGGCTCTAACCGACACTTTTTAGCGCACTACATTGTCGACAGCAAGTCTATTATTTTCCTATATCTTCTTGATTAAACGGGGCTTTGATTTAACAATAGCATCAATGATAAGGAGAATAGAATGTCAGACAAAATCTCTACCACCGCCTTGGCAAAACAACGTGAAATGGATGCTAAGAAGCTGTTTAGCGACCTTAAAGTTGCAGGGTATATCAATCGCTCAAATGATGGCTGGGTTCTGACAGAGCTTGGGATTAAATTTGGTGGTGAGTACATCGATCATACTAAATTTGGCCAGTTTATTGTTTGGCCAGAAAACCTCCTTATCGATTCCACCGCCACCAGCGGTAAAACCATGAGCGCCACCCAAATTGGTCAACGCTTTTCTCTCAGCGCGAAAAAGGTCAATCAGTTACTACAGGAATTGGGTTGGGTCACCAAAGGCGACAATGGCTGGCATGTCACTGCGTCTGGTCTCACTGTAGGCGGTTATCAGCGCGAAGACAAAGAGCGTGAACAACACTTTGTCGTTTGGCATGACTCGATTGTTCGCAACAAACGTTTGAGGCAGTCAGTTATTGAGTTCTCAGGGCAAGATGCCCAAGCGCACGCTACGGACAAGTCGTTGTCGAGTTTCAGGCAAAAGTTCGAAGCTAAGCATCGCACGCTAGACGGGCACTATGTGCGCTCTAAAGCAGAACTGATCATCGATAATTGGCTTTACATGAATGGTGTCGTCCATGCCTATGACCGTCAGCTACCGATTGAACAAGATGTACTGAGTGATTTTTATCTGCCAACCGGAAAAGTCTATCTTCAATATTGGGGTGACGACAACGCGACAACTCCAGAAAAACAGCAGCATAAAATTAGAGCCATCTATGAGGAGCATCATTTTGCACTAATAGAGGTGTTCCCTGATGAGATAGACAAGCTGGACGAAGTGCTGCCAGCTAAACTAAAACCTTTTGGTATCAAGGCGTATTAATCGTCGCTCACTGTACCAGCCAATCAACCTGATGCGTGTACTCTCTTCATGCTTGGGCAGCAACAGATAGTATCCACTGCTCAGATTTGACCATAAAAAACCTAAGCAATCATTTGCTTAGCTCATCCCCCGCACTAAATGAATAAAGTTTGAGCGGTTTCTGGTTCGACTTTTCGCCTAATAATCGCCAAAAACAGAAAAGATCCCATTAGGGATCTTTTCTTCAATGACGCCATCAACAGGCTAATTGCTACTTAGAGTATCTTGCTAACGCAGCCTGCTCTTTCGGCACCACTGTTTTACCAATTGGCGCGAGAGAAATGTACGCCAACTTTAAGTGTTGGAGCGCGAAAGGAATACCAATGATGGTAATAAAACAGGCCACTGCGGACATGATATGTCCTATCGCCAACCAAATACCGGCGAAAACAAACCAGATGATATTACCCACCAGTCCCAACGGGCTGGTACCTATATCTGTCTCATTAGTCAGCTCATCACGAGCGATAGCTTCTTGCCCAAACGGGAAGAAAGAGAAGTTGCCCATAACGAAACACGCTCGTCCCCAAGGGATGCCAATAATACTGATAAACGCCAGCAATCCAAAAAACCACCACATTAAACCCATGACGATACCACCGCACAGGAACCAAATTATGTTTCCAAGTGTTCTTAACACTGACTCTCTCCTTTGTGAAAAACCTTAGCCACTGAGCAATCATCGTACTTCAGTACTAGGAAGGGTGTATAAAATGAGCTTGAACGTGCCTTCCTTACTAGCGACCAGTATCAGGATCGTTCCTTAACCTAACATGAACAGTTTAAGACAAACCCTGCCAGACTGCGGTTGCGCCGCTGATACTACACAACAATAGCGCACCAAAACGGATTTTCTCTTTTGGCAATGAGTGAGTCGTCAACTGAGCGAGCATGTAACCGATCCAAGCCGCTGGGATGAGTGGCACGCTGATCCAGAGGTGATGGAGTGTCAAAAACCCTGCCGGCATTTGCATAAGCAATGAAATAAACGAACTAAAGACAAAAAACGCAGAAAGATTGCCTCGTAGTTGATTCGCTTCCTGATGTTGCAGCAATAATGCCATTGGAGGGCCGCCTATCGCTGAACTCGTGCCAAAAAAACCGGAGAAAAAGCCAGCGACGCCCATTCGCATTGGCGTCGGCTCGATACGGAATGGGAGCAGGCTCACCACCACCGCGAACAACACCAATAACCCGAGCCAGAGTGTCATCACATCAGTGGACACCATGACTAACAATACGCCACCAGCAATAGACCCCGGAACTCGCCCTATCAACGCCATTTTTAGACCACCAATCTCGACACTCGCACGATGTTTAAGTGCATTGAGTATTGAAATAAACAGAGCCACCAAACAGATAGGCGCGGGGACATAATCAGGTGAAACTAAAATCAACAGTGGCGCAGCAACAATCGCTAAACCAAATCCTATCGCCGTTTGAACAAACGACCCCAAAAAGATAAGAAAAGCAGCAATCAATGCCTCTGACGAGACCCATTCAGCGAACATATAAATAACAAAGATGAGAATTAGAATGAGTCCATCATAATCGAAGTTTGATTAAAACGGACTCACTATTTTCATTTATTACGCAACGGCATAACGTTGTACTGGCTTATCATTAATTGGCAGATGAATCAGCGCAGCAGCAAAAGCCAATACCACAGTCGACCACCAGATTGGCTCATAGGAGCCGTAGTAATCGTAAATACGGCCACCAGCCCAAGCCCCCAAAAAACTCCCTACTTGGTGAGTAAAAAATACCAAGCCGTACAGGGTGGAGAGATGTTTGGCTCCAAAGATCTGGCGCACTAGCCCCGACGTCAAAGGCACGGTTCCCAACCAACAAAAGCCAATTGCCCCACCAAATATAACGGCAGTATGTTCAGTAACAGGCAAGGTTACAAAAGCTCCGATCACCAAGGTACGCATGATGTACAGCGCAGCCATTACATGACGCTTATTAAATCGGTCACCCATTACTCCCCAAAAATAGGAGCCAAAGATGTTAAATATACCCACATACGCCAAAGCCATTGCGGCTGCGGAAGCCGGTAATTGCTTGTCAGCAAGATAGCTTGGCAGGTGAGTGGCGATAAACATAACGTGAAAACCACAAACAAAGAAGCCAAGGTGGATCAACCAATACCCCTTGTGAGAAAACGCCTCTTGCAATGCTTGTTTCAGCGTCTGATTCTCTTCAACACTGCCGACGGACGTAGCTTGCTTCGGCGTACTGTTTTTCATAAACAGTGCAAACGCGATCATAGTGCTACACAAAAGCGCGAAAGCTTGAAGCGCGGTTTGCCAACCAAAATCCGTTAGCAAAACTTGTGCTCCTGGAATCATGGCAAACATACCAAATGAACCCGCCGCCGTAGTCAGGCCAAACGCTTTAGCGGCATGTTCAGCAGGCACGACTTTAGCGACAGCCCCCAAAACAATCACATAACTGGTTGCGCTTAAACCTAAGCCCACCAATACCCCAAGAGAAAGGTAAAGCAAGCTAGGCTCCATAGCGATAGAGGTCAGGTATAAACCTAAGCCATAGGCGATGGCACCAAGGATAATGATGCGCTTAGCACCATATCGATCTGATGCCATGCCAACAACCGGTTGAAACACGCCAAATAATAGGTTTTGCAACGCAATAGCAAAACTAAAAAATTCGCGTCCTGTCTGAAAATGTTCAGAAATTGGCATCATAAAGATACCGAAAGATTGTCTAATCCCAAGACAGATAATCAGAATGGCAATACCTAGCCAAACCATAACGGGAAATCGAAAAATACTCATCGCAGTACCTTAGTGATGATGATCATGAGAATGGCTGGCTTGATCGCCTAACGTCTGGTGGCAACCACTATCAACGGCTTGTTGTGCCAACAGATCCAACAAAGTTGGAGAGTGGTGAACAACAATCAGGGACAGTATTAGCAACAAGCTCATTCTCACAAGCTGAGCGAAAAGTGATTGAGAAAACATGATTCAAATTCTCAGCGTGGGTTTAACAAAGAGCGCGAAGTGTAAGGATCGACGCGCAATGACTCAAATGACATTTGGTCAATTCCACTATGCATTGGCTGCATGTTTACTGCTGTTCAACCAAACAGGGAACAAGTTCAAACCCTTCATCTAGCCAACCCGTAACACCACCAATCATTTTCTTGACCGGCCGTCCTAACTTAGCCAATCGTATCGCTGCTTTTTCCGTCCCATTGCAGTGTGGTCCTGCACAATAGACCACAAACAACGTCTCTGATGGAAACTCAGCCAAGCGCTTCTCATTGAGCCTTGGATGCGGAATGTTGATCGCCCCATCCACATGTCCTTGTTCAAACAGCACTTCCGCTCTGACATCGACTAAGACAAAATCCTGTAATCCATTGGTCAACGCGTGGTGCACATCCCAACAATCTGTTTCAAACTTTAGTCGTTGCTCAAAATGAGCCAACGCCTCTTGGCTGTTCGCTGCCGCCACTCTTGATACTGCACTCGACATATTACGTACTCCTTGTGTGATTGATGACAATACTATCTTGCCGTCAAATCGTAGCAGGTGACATTGGCGTAAAAGACAGTTATCGTTAATTTTCAGCCAAGCTGGTTATCTCAAGGAATGAAGATGAAAAAAGTCGCGATCCTCGCCCATACACATGTCACTCTGTTCGAAATGTCGTGTGCGATAGAATTGTTTGCTCTACCAAGACCTGAGTTCGAAAACTGGTACCAAACTGACGTTGTCAATTTGCAAGACAGCGACATTCAGACCACTGGAAACTTGCTGTTTCGCGCTCAATACGTTGAATCTCTGCAATCTTACGACACGCTGATCATTCCTGGATGGCCCACTTGGGATTACCCGATTCCTGATAGAATCAAACGACAAATCACCTTGTTCATACAAGAAGGTAAGCAAGTACTCACACTATGTTCTGGCTCATTTTTACTAGCACGATTAGGTTTGCTTGATGGAAAAACAGCAACCACACATTGGATGTACGAGCAGAAGTTTCGCCAGCAATTCCCTCTTGTTCACTATCAGCCAGATGTGCTTTACGTCTTTGACGACAACATTGGATGTTCTGCGGGAAGTGCGGCAGCACTCGACCTTGGCCTCGCTGTAATTCGTAGCGACTACGGCTATAACATTGCCAATCAAGTGGCAAAGCGACTGGTGATCTCGGCTCACCGTTTAGGTGGACAAGCACAGTTCGTCGAAACCCCTATGTTAGAAGTACCCAATCAGTTTTCAGCCGCAATCGACTGGGCCAATAGTCAGCTTGATAAAAGCATCACGGTTGACACCCTAGCTGACAAAGCCAATATGTCACGACGCACTTTTGACCGTAAGTTTCGCGCCAGCTTCAACCTATCGCCTAAAGAGTGGCTAACTCAACAACGTATCGAGCGAGCAAAAGGACTGTTGGAGGGAGAAGCACATTCAATCGAGCGACTCGCGAACATGTCTGGATTTGAAAATGCGACGACCTTACGCCATCACTTTCGTCGTCTTGTTGGAGTGTCACCACAACAGTATCGAGCACAGTTCAATGGCAAGTAGCAGCCACCAAGTCCTCTGTCGCGTGTTCAATTCAAGTAAATCAACTCAGAGTGAACTGGGTTACCAAGATTGGCGTATTGAAAAGATTCCCCCCAGGCGGCAGAGTTTCTCACTCAGTTCATTATCAAAGGGGTGGCGTTAAGCGTATGGGCATTAAAAAACCAGCCGAAAGAGGCTGGTTTTTTCTTTTAGCGTCCGTGCGGCTTAACGTGATTCAAGTGGGTATGAACGATAACTCCACATACCATATGTTCTTAAAGCGTCGCGATAGATTCCAAGGAGTTCACTGTTACTGGCTTGTTCAAGCTCTTTAAGTGGCTTGTCTGGGTAACTGACCGTATCAAAAGTAATGTCTTGTGGACCAGTCTGCCAACTAGCAATCTCAAATAGAGTTTGACCACGGCGAACGTGACTTGCGGAGCTAATAATAGTCGCATGTTGAATATTGTGGCGCGCTAGTGCATAGCTACTAAAGAGCGCATTACCCACCGTGCTGGTCGCGTAATTTTCTTCAATAATTCGTTCTTTCTTGATGCCTTTTTCAATTAACCAGTCAGCCATTAGCTTACCTTCGGTCTTATGATTTTTAGGCACGCCACCGGTCAATACAATTAAGGCGTCTGGGTTGTCCTTCGCCATTTGTAATGTCGTTTCTAGGCGCTCGATAAGTATCTGATGCATAGAGCCATCTGGGTTCAATGCATAACCTAAAGTGACAATAGCACCATGATCACCTAGTTGACCTTTGTTGGCTTGTTTTTTAAGCGGGGTAGCTAACACGCGATCAACGGTTTCAAAGATTCGCTTTATGTCTGATGCTTTGCCTGCATTTAACTTAGCGAGTGTCTCCATGTGCTTCTCTGACTCAGCTTGATTGTTGTTAAAGCGCTGCCAAACCGCAAGGTAAGCGTGCAGGTCGACGTCTTGTGGCGCAACGGATAGCGCTTGTTCAAATAGCTCAATCGCTTTATCTACATTCTTGTTGTAGATCTGCGCATTCGCTGCCGAGATAAGCAAATCAGTACGGTACGGTTCCAGTTGGTAAGCTTCTAGTAAACGGTCGGTGACGGTTTCCATATTGCTTGGCATTTTGGCGGTGAACCCAGCATGAGAAATACGGGCTGGGGATTTAAACGCCTGTACTGCGTCATTGAGTAGTTGGTCTACAACTTGGCGTTTAGTGATAAGTTGGGCGTAGTCACTGTCAGAGACAATTGCTCTATCATTAGCAGCAAAAGTGTGTGGGGCAGAAGCTAAGCAAATGACGCTACCAAGAGCGAGGGCAAGGAGTTTTTTCTTCATAGAGAAATCCTAGTTTTTATTTTGAATAGTAAGACAGGTGATTTTGTAGCTTAAATTCAAACGATTAATAAACTGTGAAAGGACTCTCAACTCAGCTTGGTGATTTTCCACTATTGGTCAACTTCAGAATTAGGATCACGAAAGTGACAGAGTGGAGGCAAAGATGATCTTATCCAGTGAATTGAAGAAAGTCGGCACTATCATCCCCAACTTAGTGGATCAATCGAACGACCAAAGAACCTGGCGCACGCACAGATTCCACGTTATGGCTAATGACCACACCCGCTGTTGGTGAGTAGTAGGTCTGTATTTCATCACCAAAACTGTTGTATTGAGTCGCGAGTTTCTGACCGAGTGTGACCGCTTCCAGCAACTCAACATGGCAAATTACAAATCCCCCTTGTTCTGCTCTGACACTGGTAATCGTATTGCCTTCCACGCACTCACTGTTTGTCTCTGCAACATCACCATCAAGCAATTGGTAACAACGCAAAACATTGAGCACACCTGTCGTAGCACGTTCTACCATCTCCAGATCAGTGTACCGACCCACTCCCACTTCAATGGTAATGGATGGAATATCAGCGCGATTGTAAACCGTTTCCAATATGCCAGGATCGCCCGGATCGTTGAGAATCACATCAGGGTTGATGAGTCGTGCCATTCGAATAGCATCTTCAATACGGTAATCGGCAAAAGCATAAAGAGGATAAGCACTACCACTGGTTTGAGAGTGGAGATCAATAGCCAGATCCGCATTGGGTTTTAGTAAGTTTTCCCACAGGCTATACGCATAACGGCTAGCATCATCACCATGAGGGTTACCGGGAAAAACTCGGTTGAGGTTGGCTGATGAACTGTCTGGTGCAGCGGAATGAAAATCGCGGCTATGGCGAGCAATACCCGATAAATTAACCGCAGGTACAATCGTCACGCACCCCGAAAGTTCTTGTCCCTCCAGTTCGCGAGCTAACTTCTGCGCAGTCAATATACCGTTTTGTTCATCGCCATGAACGCCCGCTGTGATCATGATACGTTTACCCGGCTTGGTCCCTTTAAACACCCGAACAGGCAGGGTTTGTGGATGACCAATCGCATCCGTAGCAACCGCAAACCAGAACTTATGCTCTCCTGGTTCAAGCGCATTGACATCCAAAGCCTGAATCGTTGGATACATAGGCACAATACATTCGTTCAGCGGTTTGGTCATTTTCATCCTCAGCGAAGAAAGGCGTACATCCAGTGCACGCCTTATGTTTGTTATTGGAGACTACTTTAATATGGAACCATGTAATAGAGTAGTCATCAACGCTGAATTTTTGTTCCTGAATATTAGAGGACTAGCTTTCTTTGGTCGACGTCACGATGACACTGAATAAGATCAGTAACCCACCAGCCACTTGCAAAGTGGTTAAAGACTCTTGCAACCACACCATTGCGAAAATCGCACCAAATAATGGCTCGCTTCCCATCAGTAGCGAGACTCGCGTTGGCGAAGTTCGACGTACAGCATAGTTCTGCACATAAAACGCAAACAGAGTACAGAATAAGACAAGGTATGCTACTGTCATCCAAAATTCTGGACTGGTTGGAATCACAAACTCAGAGGCGGGCAAATACGTCACCGCGCAGACGATAGCCACACAAGCAACAACCAAAGATTGAAGGGAGGTTAAGGTACTGGTGGTGATCTCTTTACCTTCAGTAAAACGCTTAGTCAATGTCACCATCAAGGCACGCAATAGAGCGGCAGCCAGAATAAAGTAATCGCCACTGTTTAGCGATAATTCTATACCTTGATTACTGGTCAATAGCAGTACACCTACAACACTACAGAGTGTCAGCAGCCATAAAGTATTGCTAACTCTTTTCTTATTAATGACCAGCTCCGCAAATGCCGTCAATATCACCGACAAACTGATCAAAAACGCCGCATTGGATGCTGAGGTTTGTGAAACCCCAAACACTTCACAGAAAAAAATCGCCGACAGGATAAGACCGGTGGGGAGGGCTATCTTCCAGTCTTTATTCAACCCTCGGCGAAAGTCTCGAATCACTACAGGTAGCATACATAAAAAAGTGATCGAAAAACGGATAGAAATGAATACCAAAACACTGGTATACACTAGAGCACTTTTCGTCAGACCATAGCTGGTTCCCCAAAATATGGCGACAAGAAGCAACATCAACTCAGTTAACGGTAGCCTGAAAGTTCCTTTTTCCAGTTGATCCGTTGTGGCTGTCATATTTATTCTCCATCTTGGTAAAGGTCACTACGAGTACATCCCGGTACGCGCATCTTTCTCGCCATAATGAGGCAATGGGTGACACCTCATGCATGGTATGTCTATCGTCAGCCAACACCATATCTAAGGGATTATCTAAAGCGAGGCACTCCAATAGATTGTGTTTGCTATCGGTAACTGTCGTATCCCCACCGACAACATTGTTTCTTTTTAACAGCATGGACGCGATATAACTTACTCCGTTGCGATGAAGTCCCTCTGGCGTAGATAACCCCTGATTGACTCCTTCAGCCACTATTCGCTGAGGATGTACTCCGATCACCCAATCCGTTGGTTTACTCTCTGCTAAATCAAAAATAACGCTCAGCAATAGTAAGAGTTTGTTTAGGACTGGTGACTGAACAAATGTTTGCGTCAACGGGGCAAAAGTTCGCTCGATCCCTCCGCTGATCGAGTTGAAACACGTAGGCTGGTAGAAGGGTTGATGCGGCAGCAGCGTAAGCTCCTCAAGCGTCGCGCGCTTTGTAAACTGACCGTATCGACGATGACGATACATTGCGCCACCTGAGATATACTTATCCAGCTCTAGATTGTCCCAACATTTCTTAAAACGGATGACCTCATCAACATTCGTTTCCAGCATATGAGTCATTTGACGACCGCTAATGAAAACGTAGTGGTGATGCTCAAGCAATCCGGCAATCGCCATCAAGTGGCGTTCAAATAGATCTGTATCCATCTCACACCCCACCGATTTTATTCTCGGTAGAGGCTTGATGCCCTGACAACCCTGGCCTTACCCGCACCAGGCGATACACAACACCTGAAAAATTGATCACTGAGTAAGTCGTTAACTTGTCCACAATGTCGCTCCATAAGTGGGATTTCATTGTTGACTACACTAGTATCCATAAGTAACTTAAGTGAAACAATATGGCTGCATTGCAAAGGATTTTTGCACCATGGACACAAATAAGCTTATTCCACTGCTCTCGGAAATGGCCATCTTCGTCAACGTAGTGGAGTCTGGCAGCTTTTCCAAAACGGCGAAGAAACTTGGCGTCTCCCCTTCTTCGGTCAGCCGCTCGATTACACGCCTAGAGAACACACTGGAAGAAAAGTTACTGGAGCGAACAACACGTCAGATGCGTCTGAGCGTAACGGGACAAGAAGTGTATAGTCTTTGCGCCGATATGATGTATTCGGCCAAAATGGCCGTGTCTGCGGCGCAAACAGACAAATCAGAAGTCTCTGGCGTACTGAGAATTGCCGCCCCCAAAGCGCTCTCCCGTCAGATTTTGATGCCAATGATTCTCGACTTTATCGAAGCGTATCCCAAGGTCAGTTTACAGCTCAAAGTGGCCGATCACTATATCGACCCCATTGGCGATGAAGTCGATGTCATCATCCATATTACGGATAAACCCAACATAGGCCTGGTAGCACGAACTCTGACTCAGTGCCGTCTAGTACTCTGTGCAAGTCCGGCTTATGTGGAAAAAAATGGCATCCCTGAGCATCCAGAAGATATACACGCTCATAACTGTCTGTGCTTAGGGGAGAACCCTCGTGACCGTGTATGGGATTTCACCCAAGGTGAACAAAAGTATTCGATCAACGCTAGAGGCTCGTTCGCGGTTAACCACAGTGAAATTCGTCGCGAGGCGGTATTGAGGGGAATTGGGATCTCGGTGTTTCCCGAATTTGCGATTCAAGAATACCTCGACTCAGGTCAAGTTGTTGAACTGCTCGAAGAGTGGCATATCGGCGGCAATTATCAGGGACAAGTTATCGCACAATATGCCCAATCAAAGTTCATTCCTAAGCAGATCAAAGCGTTTGTAGACTATCTTCAAACGAGATTTAACCAAGAACCATCAAGTTAGATACTTTCCATCGCTGTTTAACTCCAATTCAAAATACGGACTTCGTTGCCCTCTTGCGGCAACTTAGGAATGTTAAGCGACAGTATAAATGAAACGAAAGCCATTACCGCACCAATGTAAAAGACTGCTGCGGGTGACACTAGCCAAATAAAGCCGAAGGTGACTGGAATAAACACAGCGGCGATGTGATTGATGGTGAATGAAACCCCAGCGGTCGATGCCATATCCGCCGGATCGGCGATTTTCTGGAAATAGGTTTTTATTGCGAGTGCCAGGGCAAAGAATAGGTGATCAACCACGTACAAAGCGGCGGCCCACTCTGCGCTTTCCACTAACGCATAACCAACAAACACACAAATCAAGCCCGTATATTCAAACATCAGTGCTTTACGCTCACCCACCTGACCGATAAATTTACCAATCCGTTTGGCAAACAAGAAGTTAAACAAATAGTTAATCAGGAATAACATGGTTACGTCTGCCGCTGAATAGCCAAACTTCTCTACCATCAAAAAGCCAGCAAACACAGTGAAGATCTGGCGGCGAGCACCGCTCATAAAGGTCAGTGCATAGTAGAGCCAGTATCGCTTACGCAGCACTAACTTTTTATTTTGCTGTACATGCGTCTCAAACTGAGGAAAAGCAAATGCCATCCACATCACCAGTAAGAAGCCCGTCCCACCAAAAGTGAGATAGACCCATTGAAAGTCCATCACCAAAACTTCTAGACAAATCCATAGCGCGCCGTAAGTCACCAATGAAGCCAGTGCACCGATAGAGATAAATTTACCAAGCATCTCTGGTGCCTCCTCTTTGCTCAGCCATTGCAAAGAGAGGGATTGCTTGAGTGTCTCAAAATAGTGGAAACCCGTAGACATCAGCAACGTGGTCAACAACAGACCAAAAACCGAAGGGAAAAATCCGGTGATCGCGGTACCGATAGTCAAGGCGCCAAGTGACAGTAACATAAAACGTTGCTCTCGAATAAACAGCAACACAAAGACTGCAGTGAAGGCTAGAAAACCTGGGATCTCTCGTACACTCTGTAAAAGGCCAATATCTGAACCGTCAAAATTCGCCCTTTCAATAACAAAGTTGTTCAGCAAGGCCATCCAGCTAGAAAAAGCAATGGGGACAACAATCGAGATAAGTAGCAGGAAGTTTTGCGGTGTTTTCCAACTCGCAGATTGATTCATGACGGGTTCCTCAAGTAAACAAGTTGTTACATTAGATCGCTTGCAGAGAAGAAACAATCAGATTTGCAAATTTTACTTTAGGGCTCAAAACCCGTCTCTAAGTACTTGTCAGCCTCAATCGTCTGTCAAAAAAATGTTAAAACAAGCCTTTATCACGAATCTAAATCCCGTTATGGTGAACTAATCGACACCTACTATATGGCGCGAATTAAAGCGTAAATACACGTTAGGCTTACCATTTGGGGCAAGCCTTGTCGTGACTAACTCCCTTAACCCATGCAAAAACTGTGAGTTTTATTCATACTACTTGCACTTTTGGCTGGATGAATCTCTCAAAAATGATACGCACGTCTAATTTATTGTCAGATTTGATGTTTGAACAATTAGCAAACCACACATAGAATTGACTCTATCCGACCATATAAAATTCACAGGTCAGATGACTAAAAAAGACCCACACGTAAAAAGAATAATGATTGTGGGAGCAATGGAGGCTAGATGAATAACTCAGCGGTGGCGCATAAGGAGCATACAGTTCGCTCCTCAAACGATAAGAATGTTTCTATTTTAAATAGTACCGATGCGCTAGCCATGATTGAACATGGTGGTGAGTTGACGATCGGGATTTCAACGCCTGTTGGTACAAGCTTTCGTTGTAAAACCTCTTTTATTGGCACGCATTCCAACAACATTGTGTTAGCAGAACTGCCAAAGATTTCTGATGATGACTTAGAGTATTTCTTTCAAGAAGGTTTCTGGGCAACTGTACGTGCGATCTCACCTCGCGGTGAAGGGGCTATCGTGCACTTCCGTGGACAACTGCAACATGTACTGACGGCTCCAGTGCCAATGGTCGCTTTGTCTGTACCTAAAACGATGCAAGTGACACAATTACGCAAAGAGCCTCGTTTCGAAGTGAATCTTTCAGCACGTGTCGAAGCTAACACTCACAGGCTAGAGTGCGAAATTCGAGACTTGTCGAAAGGCGGTTGTCGCTTTATCACGGCGCCGTTAAGTCGACCTTTTCAAGTTGGCGAAGAGATTTCTCTTCATGTTCAGCTAAATACTCCCAAAGGCCCACGCTTTGAGCCCCTATTTGGCAAGGTGTGTAACCTCCAACGTTCACTCCATTACGCACGCTATGGTGTCGCATTCACTGATGATGGGAAGAACAATGCCAAGATCCTCCTAGGTCACTTAAAGTTCAATGGCACCAAACTAACCTTGCGCTAATCTCACATATAAAAAAACGCCCTGCTCAATTAGCAGGGCGTTTTTTAATTACCGATTTGTTTAACCGATAAACGAGATGTAGCCTTGTAGAATGATTAAGTTCACTATGTCGATAAAGAACGCTCCAACAATTGGAACCACCATAAATGCCTGTGGCGATGGACCGTATTTATTGACCAAAGACCCCATATTCATTACCGCGGTCGGTGTCGCTCCAAGACCAAAGCCACAATGTCCACCAGCCATTACTGCCGCATCATAGTTAGAGCCCATCACTTTAAAGGTCACAAAATAAGAGAAAAACCCTAGCACCACAGACTGCACAGCGAGAATGACTAAAAATGGAATCGCAAGGTCAAAAATGTTCCATAGTTTCAGACTCATCAGCGCCATTGCTAAAAACAGTGACAGAGAAACCGTACCCAAAATATCAACGGTTTCAGCATCAATCTTATGGGTTTTGCTCACTTCCAATACATTGGTAATAAACACGCCAATAAACAGCGCATAAACAAAGTCAGGTATCATCAGCCAACTGATGTTGAAACTCACGACCCACTGCTCCAAATACTTGGCACCAGTGACACAAATTAGCAGAATAAATAGAATCTCGATGACCTTTTTGGCCGTCACTTTATCTTCTTCATATTCGTTGTATGTCACGAGTTCCGGAAAGCGCGCGTGAGTCTGTGTACCTGAACCATACTCTGATTCAAAGCCATTTTTATTGATCAGCTTCTGCGCAACCGGGCTACCAATAATACCGCCAATAATCAAACCAAAAGTGGCAGAAGCCATCGCGATTTCGAGAGTATTAGTCAGGCCGTAGTTATCGGAAAAGGTTTGTGACCAAGCGGCACCAGTGCCATGTCCGCCAGACAGAGTAATCGAGCCAGCAATAAGACCCATTAAAGGATCTAGGCCTAGCGCGGTCGCCATCGAGACACCAACGCCGTTCTGAATGATGATATAAAACGAAGCGACTGCAAGGAAGATGAATACCTTCGCTCCACCTTTCATCAACTGAGTGTAATTGGCAGCGAGACCAACGGTGCTAAAGAACATTAGCATAAAGACTTTTTGCAACGGCAGAGAGAACTCGAGATTAATGCCATTGAAGTGCATTATTGTGATGATAACTGCGACGATAAGACCACCAACAATCGGCTCAGGGATATTAAACTTCTTCAAGATTGGAAGTTTGGAATTTACAAAGTGCCCTAGGAATAAAACGCTGATTGCGATTAAGAAAGATTCTAGCGGTCCAACTGAAATTATCTGATTCATATAACCTCTTTTTAGTTATTCACTCATCTTCCTTAACGAGTACAGAGCCCTATTTGACTCTGAGGAGCAATTGCTCAATGGTTCAACTTTTCTATTGAAATTTGTCCTTATTCAAACAGCCTCAAGATGCTCGATTCAACAGTTAACCCAACGAAAACGACGCGGGTTTTGAAAATGAAAGCGCACATTATCAATAATATTGCCCCTACTTGTCGAGTGCAGACGCAAAATTCACACTTTGTGACTATGTAAACTTAGGTAAAAACGGGAATAAAATAACACTTTATGCAGGAAAAACTGACAAAACAGGCAAAAAAATAGCCAACCGCAATAGTGCGATTGGCTTATATATAGTGTGAACAAAATACATTCACTAACAACGTCAGTTGGCTAGGTGACCCTCGGCTTAAGAAGGGTCACTCTAATATGTGCACTTAACGTGCCAACTTTAAAAGCACGTTGTTTTTTGTTCTAAAGCACACTTTTTGCCCAAATAACCATTTCAAAATGCAAAATGAAAATTGCATTTTGCAATAATTTGCAAATGCATATTAAACTACACTCTTATCAATACTTGGCTCTAGTATGATTTTTCATACTTTTTTCATCTCTTAGCCGATATACTCTCTGCACCAAAATTTAGTTAACCTTCAATAATGAACTATCTAACGACTTTTCTAAAAGGCATCGCGATGGGCGCGGCTGATGTTGTACCTGGAGTCTCGGGCGGTACGATTGCGTTTATCACTGGCATCTACGACACCTTGCTTGAGAGCATTCGACGCATTAACCCATCGGCAATCGGGATTTGGAAGCGAGATGGATTCAAAGCGGCTTTCCAACATATTAACGGTTTGTTTCTTATCTCACTGTTTGGTGGGGTACTGACCAGTATTGCGACATTGGCAAAACTCATTTCTTGGCTGTTGGTGACTCATCCAATTCCTTTGTGGTCATTCTTTTTTGGTCTGATTCTGGTTTCTGTGTTCCATATGCTCAAACAGATCGAACAACGTAGCCTAAGCCGCTTAGTCTTCCTCGCGTTAGGGGTAGCATTCGCCTACAGCATTACGGTGTTAAATCCACTTCAGTTAGAGCCGACCAATATCAACGTCCTTTTCGCAGGCGGCATTGCTATCTGTGCGATGATCCTACCGGGAATTTCTGGCAGCTTTATCCTGCTTCTGATCGGGATGTATACCCCAGTACTCGGCGCGGTAAAATCCTTTGATCTGCCAATCCTACTGCTGTTTTTGTCTGGCTGTGTGATTGGCCTTCTGAGCTTTTCTCACGTTCTTTCTTGGCTGCTAAAGCGCTTCCGAGACCTTACATTGGTGTTCTTGACTGGCCTCATGCTCGGTACATTGCCAAAGATCTGGCCATGGAAAGAGACCATCAGTTGGCGTGTTAATTCCAAAGGAGAACAGGTTCCTTTAATTCAGCACAACCTCTCCCCGTCAGATTTTGAAGCTCTCACCTCCCAACCTGCGCAACTGGGTATCGCGATCATTCTAATGCTATGTGCGATCGGACTAGTTCTCGGACTAGAAAAATTCGCCGAGAACCGCGATCTGTAATCAAATTTAAAGCGGCTTTACTCACTTCGATACCTACCGCAATCTCGCGAGCTGAAACTGACCAGAACCAGCTGCTGCCTGGTTTATAAATGTAGTGGACGCCAACTGTTCAGCGACTGCCCTAGGCATCCAGACAACAAACGCTAATACGCTTTTAGCTCTTCAGTCCGTCCAAAGAAGTAGGCAAGGATGCCGATCGCGATAGCGAACATGGCGCAAAGATATATTGGATAATTGGCGGATATCGTTGCACGAAATGCAAGCAACGAAGCGACCGGCGGCTTAGTTCATGTAATCAATGACATCCAAGGCCGCTACCAATACATGGACATTGATGTTGCCGATTTTCAAGCTAAACCAAGCTCGACGTTTGTTCCTGGTGGTGCAACCGACTACGCTGAAGGTCTCTTCAACCTTGGTACGATTTATCACTTAGATCCAACATCTCAAGTTTGGGCTAACTTCTCGCAAGGTTTCGATATCCCTCAGTTGTATCGCTACTATGGCAAGAGTGCGACGCAAGATGTCGCGGCATCTAAACTCGAAGGAATCAAAACAGACAGCTACGAAATTGGTTATCGCAATGACCTAGATAATCTGTCACTGCAATCAGCGATTTACTACTCACACTCTAGCGCAACAGTTCAGTACGAAGATGATTTCTCTATCTCTGGACTGGCCGATCCTAAACGTGTCTACGGTGCAGAAGCTCAAGTCAGCTACTGGGCCACAGACATGCTGCAACTTGGTTTGTCTGGCCACTATGTCGTAACACAAACCAAAACCGATGCAGGATGGGAAGATCACCAAGTGAAGTTCTAATCACCTAAAAGAAAAAAACCGCCCTGTTTGGGGCGGTTTTCATGTTCACTTTTCAGCCTCAGCGTTTAAATGTACTGCATCAGCTTCTGTTTCACTTCTTCACTAGCAAAACACTGCTCAACACTTGCGCGGTAGATTTGCGCATAGTCTTCTGCCGTTAGCTCAAACAGTTCCATCACTTTTTCAACTTCTTGAGTCATGGTGGTATTAGAAACCGTACGGTTGTCAGTATTGATCGTTACTGGTAGGCCGTCTTTGTGGAAATCTTTCAGCGGATGAAGCTTAAGCTCAGAGATCGCTTTCGTTTGCACATTACTGCTTGGACACGCTTCCAGACCCACTGCATCTTGCTTAACGCGTTGGTAAGCTTGCGCATGGTCTTTAATGGCAACACCGTGACCAATACGTTCAGCGCCTAGCAATTCAATGGCATCATAAACGTTCTGACCGCAGCCCTGCTCGCCCGCGTGAATAGTAATGCGGTAGCCTTTGTCACGAGCATATTGAGTGTAAGTCACATAATCGTGGGCGAAGTTGTCCAACTCACTGCCAGCCAAGTCAAACGCCACAACACCATCACCTAGGAACTTTTCACCCGCATCCAATACTGGAGGGATTGTGTCTGAAGGTAGGAACTTAACCGCAGACAAAATGTAGTTACCTTTGATGTCATACAGCGCTTCCGCACGCTTCATACCTTTTACTGCACTTTCAATAATCTGCTCATGGCTAAGACCATTTTGAATGTGAAGGTGTGGCGCAAAACGCACTTCTAAGTATTTTACGTTCTCTTTTGCGGCATCTTCGAACAGTTCGAACGAAATACGCTCAATACCTTCGGCTGTTTGCATCACTTTAATTGGCAGTGCAAAACGATCTAAGTACTCTTGCAGGTTGGGACAAGTCTCTGGAGCAACCATCATCTCTTTGATGACATCCGCATCGGTACTTGGCAGCTCGATGTTCTGCTCGGCAGCTAAATCAATTACCGTTTGTGGGCGAAGGCTACCATCAAGGTGGCAATGGAGATCAATTTTCGGGAGATCAAAATAGTTCATCGGGTTCAGTCCTAACTTTCACTGCTTATACGATAAAGAGGTAAAACAACACGCTATTGCAACTATAGCAATAATCGTGATTCACACACTTTATCCTTTGTTTTTGATTACAATAAAATTCATGTTATATGATTATCTAACATAAGTAACACGACAATTGTCCGGTCAGAGGCTAAATCATTCAACACTTTGTTGAATAAAGAAAATTCACTATGGATAAGAACAAGATTTTAAATGATGGACTGAACAAAATCCGTCAGTTAGTGAAAGATGAACAATACCGAACTATTCAAGTGCAAAAAGGCGACCACATCATACGTCAGCATAGCGAAGTCAATGATGTCTATTGGTCAGAGGCGGCACAATTTTCTGTTCTGCACACCGCTGAAAATGGCAAAACACTCAGTTTGGGTGACTATTACATTGAAGATAACTTTTTTGGTGAGATGGAGTTTTTCTCCGATGCCCCCAGCCCATTCAGCGTCATCGCCACCACAGATGCACAACTGATCGTGATCCCACGGGATAAGTTTGCTGAACTGCTGATTTCTGACGGCAGTGTCGCATTTTGGATGACACATAGAATGTCCAACATCTATCTCAATACTATGCATATTGCGATAGAGCGTTCGCTGTATCCGCTTAAATTTAACATCATCAAAGATCTCGTCAGTCGATACAGTAACAGCGCCCGTTCATCCGGCCATACCTATATGTATCAGGAAGCACAACGCTTTGGCTGCACCGAAAGAGCGTATACACGTATTATCCATGAACTGATCAGCGAAGGACTAGTGGCTAAAGGGCCTGATAAAGTCGGGATTGTCCCCGTCGATATTGACGTATTGCGCGACTATCTTGAAAAATACTACCAGTAGTACGAACACTCAGTATCCGAAGCACATTCGTCCGCCAGAAAAACAAAAAATCGACGCCCTAAAAGCGTCGATTTTGTCTGTTTCATTTGCGGTTCCCAGCTTAAAGCTGATGGGTACGGCTTGGTAAAAACACTTCACCCAGCATACAGCGAACGCTACCACCACCAATGTTTTCAATCGTCTTTACGTTGAATGGCAACAGCTTACCATGGCTCGATAACTGAGCACGTTGCGCTGGCGAAAATGCATCGTATGCAGACTGAGACATCGCAATCACTTTTTCACCGTTGACCGTTTCTAGCTGAAGAATGTTGCCACAGAACTGGTTCATCTGATCAATCGAGATTGAAATCACCTGCTTATCTTTCGCCAGCGATTTAATCACAAAACGACGCTCAAATTCAGGGATCACTTCATCACAAACGACACAGAAGCTCTCACCAATCGCCATCATCACATTGGTATGATAAATAGGCTTACCTGACGGCAGCGCGGTTTGGAAAGAGACCACACGGTCATAACCGATACGTTGTGCGTAGTCTTCAAGAACTTCGCGATCACAACGTTGAGATAGCGCCGCGTAGACAGTTTTATTAACATGATCTTTTACCATGACACCTGTGCTCTCTAAATGAGCATCATGAGCTAGGTAAGAAGTCAGGCTATCCTGACCTAAAACAGTGCGACCCGCGAACTCTAACGCTTCAACCAAAGCATCGGTCTTAACTTCTTGCTGACGGTTTTTACAAGCCATAGGAAACGTGTAAAGCGTTCCGTCTGCGGTGGTACTAAACCAATTGTTTGGGAACACCGCATCAGGTGTTTCGACACCACCGAGCGGATAATCAAATACCACAACCTGAACACCCGCTTTGCGCAACGTATCGACCATAGTCGTGAACTCTTGCATTGCTTTTTCACGCACTTGACTGGTCGATTCCGACACTTGATGCTGGAATTCATTGTCTTTTGCCGTTTCAGCATTAAACGCAAATTCTTTAGGTGGAACCATGACCACGCAGTTAGCGTTCTGTACTGAAGATGGTTTAGTTTTTAGTATGGCTTGCTGTTTCAACATTGTGACAAACTCAATTAATCTCACTCACTAACGCCAATTGTAGACATATTGTTAAACGAAAGATTACTGAATTGACCTGTTATTATGCATTCATTTCAGTAAGTTTAACTGAGCCAGCCACGTATAACAGTTAAAGTTACTGCCAGAACAAAACTCATCCAGAGGTCGATGAATATTATGCAAGGGAAAGAATAATAAACTGGTTACATTTCATAGAACGAGGGTATACCATAACCGAACCCTTCCTATTTATGGACGAACGCTCGTGCCTTACGGCATCTCTTCTGCTTTATTTGCGTGTTTAGGAAATACATATGTTTAAGAAGTTCGAAGGCTTTACTCAGCCTTTCCCACAACAGGAGCCAGATCAGCCGCCAACGGGCATCTTTGCCTTTTGCCGTCACTATACTCGAGGGTTTGAAATCCCGCTGATTATCATGTCGATCATGTCAACCATTGTTGCGATCGTCGAAGTATCCCTGTTTGGCGCGATGGGCAATCTGGTTGACTGGCTGTCAAACAGTAACCCAGAGACATTTTGGCAAGATAACCAGAGCGCGCTCATTTTCTACGGAATGTTGCTTCTGGTAGTGATGCCTATTCTTGTTGTCTGTTACTCACTTTTGGTACACCAGACATTACTGGGTAACTACCCAATGTCGATTCGTTGGCTCACACACCGTTATCTGCTCAAACAGAGTCTCAACTTTTATCAAGATGACTTTGCTGGTCGTGTGGCAACGAAAGTCATGCAGA
The DNA here is from genome assembly GCF_006124995.1 of Vibrio sp. Hep-1b-8. Classification (GTDB taxonomy): domain Bacteria; phylum Pseudomonadota; class Gammaproteobacteria; order Enterobacterales; family Vibrionaceae; genus Vibrio. Next base: position 2,730 of record NZ_QEWN01000112.1, on the reverse strand, counting down.
CCTCTCTTGCGGTGCGAGAAACGGTAATGAAGTCGATGGATGTGTTCGTCTACGTTTCGGTCTACTTTACCTCTATCGTCGTCTTACTTGCTCAAGCTGACTGGCGTCTGATGATCCCAATGGTGATCTGGCTAGCTTGCTATATCTGCATCCAAATTTATTTTGTACCAAAGCTGAAGCAAGTCGCGTCGGAACAAGCAGACGCCCGTTCAACTATGACAGGACGTATCGTAGATAGTTACACCAACATCGCTACTGTTAAGCTGTTTTCACACAGCAAAAGGGAAACTGAATATGCTGAAAAAGGCATGACGGGTTTCCTTGACACTGTTTATCGCCAAATGAGACTGGTCACTGGCTTTGATGTCGCGGTTGAAATTACTAACTACATCTTAGTCTTCTCAATTGGTGCCCTATCGATCTATCTATGGATGGACAACTCAATCAGTATCGGCGCTATCGCGATTGCGATCGCCCTCGCTCTGCGTATCAACGGTATGTCGATGTGGATCATGTGGGAAGTCGGTGCACTGTTCGAAAATATGGGTACGGTAGTGGACGGCATGAAAACCATGGCGAAGCCAATTGATATCCAAGATAAGCCAAACGCTCTGCCGTTGGAAGTTAAGCAAGGCGGTATTGAATTTGAGGACGTCAGTTTTCATTACGGCGATAAAAAGAAAGGGGTCATTAACCACTTAAATCTCAATATCAAGCCGGGTGAAAAAGTGGGCCTAGTGGGTCGCTCGGGCGCGGGCAAATCCACCTTAGTCAACTTGCTATTGCGCTTCCACGATGTTGAAAGCGGCAAGATTAAAATTGATGGTCAGGTGATCTCAGACGTCACTCAAGATTCCCTACGTAGCAAGATTGGTATGGTGACGCAAGATACGTCCCTGCTACACCGCTCGATTCGCGATAACATCTTGTATGGCAACCCTGACGCGTCAGAAGAAGACCTTCTAAAAGCGACTAAACAAGCCCATGCTGATGAATTTATTCAAGCGCTCAGTGACCCGTTTGGTAACACGGGCTACGATGCTCAAGTAGGTGAACGAGGCGTGAAACTTTCGGGTGGCCAACGCCAGCGTATCGCAATCTCTCGCGTGCTACTCAAAGATGCGCCGCTGCTTATCCTTGATGAAGCCACCTCTGCTCTCGACTCGGAAGTAGAAGCGGCAATCCAAGAGAGTCTTAACGAGCTTATGCAAGGCAAAACTGTAATTGCGATTGCTCACCGACTATCGACCATCGCTGCAATGGATCGCTTAATCGTGTTAGATAAAGGCGAAATCGTTGAACAAGGCACCCACCAAGAGCTAGTTGAAAGTGGCGGTATCTACGCCCAGCTATGGGCTCATCAGACGGGTGGATTCATAGCAGAAGAGACCGATGTAGCGTAAATAGCTGATTTAATTGAAAACTAGCTTAACTGAATAGTGGCGATTTACTGACAATAACCGACAAAAACCGAGGTTAACTGACAGTTGTCGCCACTTTGTCGCCACTTTTTCTCTGTTAGTTTTCGAGGGGATTTAGCTGAACAGCCTGCATAAGATGGTCTGGTGAGAAGTGCGCATAAGCCATGGTTTGTTCAATTTTGCTATGGCCTAGAATACGCTGCAGTACCAGTATATCACCTCCATTCATCATAAAGTGACTAGCGAATGTATGCCTCAAAATATGAGTCGCTTGCCCACTTGGAACATGCTCTGGCAAGGCACGTTTCACACACTCCCAAGCTGCATAGTAAGTCACGTCAAACACTGCTGATTCACTCACCGCAACATCGAGTAGTTCACTATACAAAGCGCGAGATATCGGAACAGAACGGTTCTTCTTCCCTTTCGTTTCTGTAAACAGCAATTTGTACTGGCTGACCTGAGAACGCTTCAAGTTCAGAGCCTCCCCTATTCTCGCCCCTGTCGCTAAACATACTTTGCAAGCCAGTTGAATTTGCTCCGCTGAAGGGCTGTTATCTTGGCGCACCTTCTCAAGAAAAGTGTAAACCTCCCCTAAACTAGTGGCATACCATTTTAGAGTTCTTCGGCTTAGACTGAGCATAGAAGGAGAACCCGCGATGAAAAAATCACGTTACTCAGAAACACAAATCGTCAAAATCTTAAAAGAAGTGGAAGTGGGTCGTAAGGTCAATGAAGTGTGCCGTGAATACGGCATTTCAGATGCCACCTACTACAACTGGAAAGCAAAATACGGTGGGATGGAAGCCTCTGAAGTCAAACGCCTTAAAGACTTAGAAGAGGAGAATCGTCGCTTGAAAGCCATGTTTGCTGAGTTGAGCTTAGAGCATCGAAGTCTCAAAGACATCGTAGAAAAAAAGCTGTAAAGCCAGCGATAAGACGCGAACTGGTTGAGTATGCCAGACAACGGCACAATGCCAGTTTACGTCTTGCTTGTCGCGCAGTTGGCATTAGTGATTCGGTTTATCGATACCAGCCTAAAGCGAATAACGATCATGAAGTGATTGTTGAACTGCAAAAGGCGGTTGAGCGTTATCCAGCCTACGGTTTTAGCAAATTGCTCAAAATACTTCGTCGCTGGGGACATGGCTGGAATCATAAACGGATATATCGGATTTACTGCGAACTCAAACTCAATAGGCGTCGTAAAGCGAAAAAACGCTTACCAACTCGTTCGCCTGAGCCGCTTAATGTGCCTATGGTAGCTAACCAGTGTTGGTCGATTGACTTTATGAGTGACAGCTTACAG
>NZ_QEWN01000111.1 GCF_006124995.1 Vibrio sp. Hep-1b-8 | reverse complement strand
GCAATGATTCGTTCAAGCACTCGAACCACTCGTTGCGCTGGGAGGCTTAAATCCACTTCGATAGCGAGTGCTTCACGATTGAAGTCATCCACTACGTTGAAGGTTCTAAATCGACGTCCGCACTGTAAGCTGTCACTCATAAAGTCAATCGACCAACACTGGTTAGCTACCATAGGCACATTAAGCGGCTCAGGCGAACGAGTTGGTAAGCGTTTTTTCGCTTTACGACGCCTATTGAGTTTGAGTTCGCAGTAAATCCGATATATCCGTTTATGATTCCAGCCATGTCCCCAGCGACGAAGTATTTTGAGCAATTTGCTAAAACCGTAGGCTGGATAACGCTCAACCGCCTTTTGCAGTTCAACAATCACTTCATGATCGTTATTCGCTTTAGGCTGGTATCGATAAACCGAATCACTAATGCCAACTGCGCGACAAGCAAGACGTAAACTGGCATTGTGCCGTTGTCTGGCATACTCAACCAGTTCGCGTCTTATCGCTGGCTTTACAGCTTTTTTTCTACGATGTCCTTGAGAATTCGATGCTCTAAGCTCAACTCAGCAAACATGGCTTTCAAGCGACGATTCTCCTCTTCTAAGTCTTTAAGGCGTTTGACTTCAGAGGCTTCCATCCCACCGTATTTTGCTTTCCAGTTGTAGTAGGTGGCATCTGAAATGCCGTATTCACGGCACACTTCATTGACCTTACGACCCACTTCCACTTCTTTTAAGATTTTGACGATTTGTGTTTCTGAGTAACGTGATTTTTTCATCGCGGGTTCTCCTTCTATGCTCAGTCTAAGCCGAAGAACTCTAAAATGGTATGCCACTAGTTTAGGGGAGGTTTACAGTTGGTTGTATGTCTATGACGAGACGGATAAGACTTTTGATGAGTATCAGGTGAAAGGGTATGAGTTGACCAAAATTGACTGGTCAAACGATGAAGCGGATAAACCTGCGAATCAGCGTGGCAGCAAAGGCGAAACGAAAACCTGCTTGGTCTACCCAGCGAAAAATACACTCTATATGACGTTTGCCCATCAACGCTGGACATGGCGACTGTGTGAGCATATGCGTTCTAACCTATCCCATCGTTCGACATGGATGCGTAAGGTAAATTTGCAACAGTTCCATTCAACACAGAGTCACCCCCATGCGGGCCTTTCGTCTCAGCTTGGCAAGTATGTCGCTGATGTTGGCACCGATGGAGCACCGACAGGTGTGTTTGATACGACCTGTACACCATTAACACCCATTGAAGGCGGAGTTGATGACTTCAAACATGTGGCAGACAAGGCTGGGTGTTGGGACTTAGATTATCGAGCTGACTTGCCCGCCCAAGATTGCGGGATGTTTATTGCCCTCGATGACCCTCTAGCGGATGTGAGCGACTTGTTCTTACCTCTTTCCAAACAGGTTGCGGCGCACAGCACAGCCCACCAAGATGAAGACAATCTTCACAAGCTACAAATGGCCGAACTGACTCGAACACTAGGGCGGATAAGAGTAGAACATGATGAGTTACCGGTGCAGGTTAAAGATGACCCAATCAAGGTGATGGAGTTTGAACGTCAACTTACTGAATATGTCGCCACTCAATCTCTGGCAGATAAAGAGCGTACCGCCCTTGAAGCTAACCCGAATGTCGGCAACGCCCCGTTTACTCCACTTCAAGAACAAGCGATTGAGAAGCTTGCTGAGCTAAAACAGACGTATCGCTTCACTCCGACTGCCGCGCAACGAGAAAGTTGGCAGCGCAATACGGTGTTTAGTGACGAAGTCAACTGGAGTGAACTCGATGCTTTCCTTACTCAGTATTACACTCAGATTAAAGGTCTAGATGAGCGTATCGATGTGCTTTATCAAGATTTTATGACCGTATTTGAGCAATTGGGGACTGACCCACTGGTTTTTGGTCTCGATAATCAAGACGAGACTCACCTTACTTATCTACTTAGCTTAACCAGCCAGTACTTAGCGGTGGTAAAACAAGCGGTAAATACCGAGCAAGCGAATGAGCAGTTGAAACAGGCGCTTTCACTGGATTCGCCCAAAACGCTTTTCGCTCTAGCTTCTCTCGGTTTTAAGTTAGAAAACTGGCAAGCACTGAACGCTTACGTCGATGAACTTGGTAACAGTCTGCTCTCAATGGAGAACTCCAGTGACATGGTCACTGTATCGGGTGCGATTGCTAACTGGGGTGGGTTCACCAGTGACGTGCGTATGCATGATAAAGCGTGGTTTAAAGCACTAGCTGAGCCGGTACAGCTTAGCTTTATTGCACTTCAAAAAGCCGTCTCAGGGGTGGCCCAAGAGAGTTGGCGTGCTACTTCGAACTTGCTGTTCCCTAGCCAGATGAATACCACCGCTACACCGGAAGGTTTAGTCAGCAACTTGCGGCTAGTTATGTTAGAGGCCATCGTGAACCCAGAAGCTATCGTGGTTCATAATCCTGACTATCCCGCACAGTTTAAAACATGGCAGCGAAAGTTAAACACCGAAATGGCAACAATTCGTCGTATCAACCAGCTTCCCTCAGGAGAGGTGACGCCAAAGAACCACCAGATACAAACCATGCGCAGTGCTCAGCAGAAAATGCAGAAGTTGTTGAGTAGTGAGTTGCCAATGATGGTGATGCTTAAGCATGACGCGGTCAATAACACCGCCAAGCAAATGCTTAACGATGCAGTAGAACGGAGTTGGCAACAAGGTAAGCAGCTTACTCAAGCATCATGGGACAAATTGGGTAAAATGGGGGGTGTCGTCGCCCTCCTAAACCTTTGGAACGTGTCGGTTGTTCTGCAAGACATCCGCCATAAAGTCGCGCAACACCCGAATACTAGCTTGTGGACTAACCCTGCAATTAGAGAAGCGACCTATGCGACAGGTTATGCGGTCTCTGCTGTTGCCGCTGTGTGGCGAGATGCTGCTTGGGACATTATTGTTAAAGATTCAGAATTGCTTAAAAAAAACCTTAACAAAGCAATGGTGACATCTAGTGTTTCAGAGGTGGCTACACTCAAAACTTTTGCGAAAACCACGGCGGCGGTCTCTTTGTTTGGCTTGATTGCCACGGGGTTCGAAACATGGGAAAGCTACGATAAATTCAAAGATTCAAGTCATGCGCCAATGGAGCGGTTGGGTTATGGGTTAAAAGGACTATCCACAGGATCACAGACATTAGTTTTTGTTGCTCAATTTACATTAAATTTCTTTAGTCGGTTAGGTGTTGGTAGTATCAGTGCCATTGTCGCCTCTTGGATGCTTACTACACTTATGGTTGTTGGTATTGTATATCTGATTGGTGTCATCATCATTAATGTCTTTAAACGTTCAGAACTTGAGAAATGGCTGCTTCACTCCATATGGGGCAAACAATCGAAGCAATGGAAGCCTATCGAGGAGTTAACTCACTTAGAACACATTATTCATAAACCTCAGGTTCAGCTTAACTCAGTCCCTAACCGAAAACCTTCCCAATGGATGGACACTGGCACCAACCAATGGCAATTGGAGTTGACCTTGCCTGCATTTACCATAGGCCAACGGATTGGCTTACAAATAACGCGTAAGCCCAAACAAGTTTATAGCTATGGCACCAGTGAGGAGATACCCGCTCAGCTTCTTAATGAGCAACAGGGTACTTGGCATTTAGATAACGAAGAGGGAGATCCCATCTATCGACTGACTACCGGCGGCACCACGGATGATACCATTACAGTGTTAGTTAGCATGCCGTTTAACTGGCAAGCCTCAAAACATCAACAACTGGGCTATATAGCGTCAGGTAAAAAACAAGGTGATTTAACCGTAGAACCTGCGCCAAAAGAATTTGCGACTCGTACTATTGAAGTGAGAATAGAATAGATGACCTCTAATGACAGAATCGAAACATTAAAAGAAAAGTTGTACCAGGATAAGGTAGTTTATTGTTGGGAGCATATTGGTCCCGATGGAAATTATTCTCCAATTATTCGATGGCTCCTAGCTCTATTTATTGGCCTATTTTTACCAATATTTTTAGTGATGGTGAGCAGTACCGCTATGTGGAGTGCAGGTTTTTGGTTTTGTTTTGTTTTGGCTACAATAGGAGTTTTGATAACAAGATATTTGTTTATTCCGGATAAGCATCGCTGTTATCACCTAACTACACTGGGTATCCATTACACAGAGCAAGATATGATCCCAGAGGTGGCGTATAAAATCGTGCGCGGCTTTGCTTGGGTGGGAATTGTGGTGTGTGTTATTGCGGTTTTGTTACTTGGCCCCTTGGCGCTTGTCGGTGCAGGGGCATTTGCACTGATGTCATTTGGGATGACCAATTTTAAACCAATCGTTGATAAGTGCTGTCTGTTAATTGATGATAGCAGTGTCGCCTTTAATCTAACGAACGATGGTGTGATGTCATTTGCTGTTCCTGAGAAAGGTGTGCATGCCTTCTCAGGTGATATCTATATCTCTCTTGAGCAAAAAGAAGAGTTACTTGCTTACTTAAAAAAGACTTTTCCCAACATAGAGATCGTCAAAATCAAAAGACTTAATGACCAATATAAACACCCTGTTTATCAGCGAGATGAAGAGAGTGCAACGGAGTAACGTTCTCGCTTTCTCACAGAGTGATTAAATTTGGGCGGCAGCACTGGTCGATACCATCACGATACTGGTTAGCATGCCGTTTAGCTGGCAAGCCTCAAAACATCAACAACTGGGCTATATAGCGTCAGGTAAAAAACAAGGTGATTTAACCGTAGAACCTGCGCCAAAAGAATTTAGCACTCGTCTTATTGAAGTGAGAATCGACTAATGAATAATGATCAAAGTATAGAGTCTCTAAAGGAACAACTTTATAACGTTGAGATAGCCTACTCTTGGGAGCACAAAGGATATGGCGGTAAATACGATCGTCTAGGGATATGGGGAATGGCAATATTTGTTGGCTGTTCAATATTTGGCTTTTTTTGGCTTGTTCTTGATGATTTTACCGTAGATACCCCGATGTTTTGGGTAGCTTTTGCTTTAATGACCATGATGGTATTGATAACAAGGTATCTGTATTTTCCTGATAAACATCGCTGTTATCACTTAACCTCACGGGGTATTCATTACACGGAGCAAGATATGATCCCAGAGGTGGCTTATAAAATCGTGCGTGGTTTGGCGTGGGTGGGAATTTTGGTGTGTTTTATTGCGGTTTTTTTACTTGGCCCGTTAGCCTTAGTGGGTGCGGGGGCATTTGCACTGATGTCATTTGGGATGACCAATTTTAAACCAACCGTTGATAAGTCTTATGTGCTTATAGATGATCGCAGTGTCGTGTTTAATCTAAATCATGACTCAGTGCTGTCATTTGGAAGCCCTAATCGAGAAACATTTGATTATATAGGGACTGTTTTTATTTCGACGCTTGATCAAAAAACAGCGTTACTTTCTCATCTAAAGTCGGCTTTCCCTGAAATTGAAATAGTCGAAATAAAAAAGCTGAATGATAAGTATAAGCACCCGATTTATCAGCAAGATGAAGAGAGTGCTACAGAGTAACGTTCTCGCTTTCTCACAAACTCATCAGATTTGCGTGGCAGTACTGGTTGACACCATCACGGTACTGGTTAGCATGCCGTTTAACTGGCAAGCCTCAAAACATCAACAACTGGGCTATATAGCGTCAGGTAAAAAACAAGGTGATTTAACCGTAGAGCCTGAGCCAAAAGAATTTGGCACTCGTCTTATTGAAGTGAGAATTGACGAATGAAGAGTAAACAAGACATCGAGTCCCTTAAGGAACAACTTTATAACGCTGAGGTAGCGTATTCTTGGGAACACAAAGGGTCATCGATAATTGGCAAACACGGCCATTTAATAAATTGGGGAACGTCGATATTAATCTGTTATTCATTGTTCGGCTTTTTTTGGTTTGTTCTCGATGGGCTAACAGTGGACTCACTCGCTTTTTGGGGGCTTTTTGCCCTCACAACAATGATGATGCTGGCCTCAAGATATTTGTATTTACCCGATAAGCTCCGCTGTTATCACTTAACCTCAATCGGTATTCACTATACAGAGCAGGATATGATCCCAGAGGTGGCGTATAAAATCGTGCGCGGCTTTGCTTGGGTGGGAATTGTGGTGTGTATTATTGCGGTTTTGCTACTTGGCCCGTTAGCCTTAGTGGGTGCAGGGGCATTTGCACTGATGTCATTTGGGATGACCAATTTTCAGCCAGAGGTAATTAAATCTTATCTTCTCATGGACGAACGTAGCGTCGCTTTTAATCTAATAAACGATGGTGTCGTTTCATTTACAACCCCAGATATAGGAACTCTTGCTTACTCCGGTGATATTTTTATATTCCCTGAGCAAAAAGAAGAGTTACTTGCTTACTTAAAAAAGACTTTTCCCAACATAGAGATCGTCAAAATCAAAAGACTTAATGACCAATATAAACACCCTGTTTATCAGCAAGATGAAGAGAGTGCAACAGAGTAACGCTCTCGCTTTCTCACAGAGTGATTAAATTTGGGTGGCAGCACGGACGATACCATTACATTGTTAGTTAGCATGCCGTTTAACTGGCAAGCCTCAAAACATCAACAACTGGGCTATATAGCGTCAGGTAAAAAACAAGGTGATTTAACCGTAGAGCCTGCGCCAAAAGAATTTGGCACTCGTATTATTGAAGTGAGAATAGACCAATGAAGAATAACCAAAGCATAGAGTCTCTAAAGGAACAACTTTATAACGTTGAGATAGCGTACTCTTGGGAATATATAGGTGGAGAGGGGAAGTATAGTCACTTAATAGAGTGGTGCACAGCGATATTGGCTGGCTCACTATTCCCGTTGTTCTTATTAGTCGTAGAAGATGATGCTATTTATCAATCTGGTTTTTGGCTGTTTTCATCAGCTGGTTTAATAATGGTGTTTGTATCAAGGTACTTGTTCGGGCCTGATAAACATCGCTGTTATCACTTAACCGCACTGGGTATTCATTACACGGAGCAAGATATGATCCCAGAGGTGGCGTATAAAATCGTGCGCGGCTTTGCGTGGGTGGGAATTGTGGTGTGTGTTATTGCGGTTTTGTTACTTGGCCCGTTAGCCTTAGTGGGTGCGGGGGCATTTGCACTGATGTCATTTGGGATGACCAATTTTAAGCCAACCGTTGATAAGTGCTGTCTGTTAATTGATGATCGCAGTGTCGTTTTTAATTTAATCAACGATAACGTACTTTCTTTTACGATTCCTGAAAAAGGTCAAATGGGATACAAGGGATTGATATTCACATCGACTCTCGAAGAAAAGCAAGCGTTGTTAAATAATTTGTACTCACTTTTCCATGAGCTTGAGGTCGTCAAAATCAAAAGACTTAATGATCAATTCAAACATTCAATTTATCAGCAAGATGAAGAGAGTGCTACAGAGTAACGTTCTCGCTTTCTCACAAACTCATCAGATTTGCGTGGCAGTACTGGTTGACACCATCACGGTACTGATTAGCATGCCGTTTAACTGGCAAGCATCAACGCATCAACAACTAAATCATTTATCTAAGGGGTGAGTGAGCCAATGTGATGGTATCGCTTATCTGTACCCAGAAGTAGAAAACCCAAGGTGGTGAGCCTTGGGTTTGGTGTTTTAAAACGCTTCCATTAGACGTTTGTATTGAACATCGTCCTCGTACATTTTGTGGAAAATTTTGTACTTAGCATCATAAAAGTGTTTTATTTTCTCTGTCTGAGGCATCACGCTTTTGCTTATCCGACTCATCGCATTCATTGCATCTGGAATATCACTGTAGAACCCTGCGGCAACGGAGCCCAACATTGCAGAGCCAAGAAGTACGGCTTCACTCTCTTCTGGTAGTAGAGAAGTAAGATGGGCGCACCGGCTATCTACAGCATTCAGCGTCTTTTGGTATTACGGCGGGGAAAGCATCCCGAGGAAAAGGCTTTGTTCTATTTGCCGACGTTAGTTTTGACTGGAGAAGTAAGCGGCAATGTCTTTTAGATCTTGATCATTAAGGCGCGAAAGCTGACCTTTCATCATTTCTGCCAGTGGTCCAGTCCGATTACCTTGCTGATAATCTTTCATAGATTGGTATAGATACTGAGCGTTTTGACCATTGATGTTAGGGTAAGACGGCTTAACCGCTTGCCCTGTTTGACCATGACAAAAGACGCAGCTTGGCGCTTTGATTTTGCCCAGTTCTGGGTCGCCGAATAACTCAGCTTGAGAGAAGGGTGACAATAACAGTAGAAGTAAGAAGACTCTTGCCATCAGTTGAACTCGGTAAACAATGATGGAGCTAGAATAAAGCTTCCCCTAAGGGGAAGCTCAAGAGTTTGAAGTCATTATTGGCTGTACTGTGCCAGTTTTGCTAGCAAAGTATCAATATCTTCGCCTGTGACATCTTTATGAGTGACGAAGCGGATTGGATTTCCTGGTGAGACTGTGATGCCATCGTCTGCCAGTTTTGCCGCGATCTGTTTGATATCAATGTTCTCATCGAGTTTGGCAAACACAATATTCGTTTCTACCAACTCTGGTTTAACATGATAACCATCGATCTTGCTTAGGCCTTCAGCAAGACGTTTTGCGTTGGCATGATCTAACTTGAGTTGTTCAACTTGCTCAGTTAATGCGAGTTTGCCGGCCGCTGCCAAAATACCGGCCTGACGCATACCGCCACCGACCATTTTACGTAAGCGACGAGCTCGGGCGATAAATTCGCTGCTGCCTAGCAGCAAAGAGCCAATCGGTGCTGCGAGTCCCTTTGACAAGCAGATAGTCATGGAATCAAAGTATTGGGCAATCTCTTTAACATCGATATCCAGTGCGACTGCTGCGTTGTAAACACGCGCACCGTCAAGATGAAGCATTAAACCGTGGTGATTAACAAACTCTCGCGCTTGTGCCAAATAGCTAAGCGGTAGCACTTTGCCATTAATGGTGTTTTCGAGGCTGAGTAATTTAGTTCGGGCAAAGTGTGAGTCATCCGGTTTGATCGCTGCTGCGAGCTTTGCAAAATCGAGCGTCCCGTCTGGGTTGTTTTCAATCGGCTGAGGTTGAATTGAGCCAAGTACTGCGGCACCTCCAGCTTCGTACTTATAGTTGTGCGCTTGCTGACCACATAAATACTCATCGCCGCGCTGACAGTGAGCCATTAAGCCAAGTAGATTCGCCTGAGTACCCGATGTGGTAAATAGTGCGGCTTCGAAACCGTGTCGCTGCGCAGCCCATTGCTCCAACTCATTAACGGTTGGGTCATCACCATAAACATCATCACCGACAAGCGCTTCACTCATCGCTTTGCGCATTGCTTCGGTTGGTTTGGTTACGGTATCAGAACGAAAATCCATAAATTAATCTCCTAAATATATCCACATAGCTTGGCTTTGCTTAAACACGCGATCGTTTTAGCATCGGTGATTTCGCCTTGAATGATTTTTTGTTCGAGTTGTTCTATCGATAGCGAGATAACGTCGATGACCTCATCTTCGTCGCACTGGTAACGTTGCGTATGGCTCAGATCTTTCGCGACGAATAGGTATTGAATTTCATCACAGAAACCCGCGAGAGGTGTTACCTGTCCTAGAGATATCATGCTTTTTGCGCTGTAACCAGTCTCTTCTTCAAGCTCTCTGTGGGCACAAACCTCGACGGGTTCGCCACTCTCTAGCGTTCCAGCGGGTAACTCCAGAAGCCATTTTTTCAATGAAGGTCGGTACTGATTGATAACAATGATCTGTCCATCGTTATCGATCGGAAGAATCACAGTCGCTCCAGGATGAGAAATGGTGGTGTGGGTGATGTTTTTGCCATTGGGAAGCGTCAGATTTTCTTCTATCAAAGAAATGCTTTTCCACGAATGGATAGTTTTGGTTTGATTTTCCATTGAATCGCTTTATTCGTCCATAGCTCTAGACTGGCCTACATTACAGCTTCGGCTTGCAGAGATAAAGATCAATTCCATTCCTAGTTGCTGAGTAGGTTATGCAGAACAGTGATTAAACTATCAAAAGTGCAAACATTGATTTCTAGGCGTTACGTAAAAACCGCTTCTGCTATAAAGATCCGTCCAATCAAAAAAAATGCACTTGTAACAAAATGATAACAAATGTATAAAATTATACATACAAGGTTTCAAGGTGTCCCTAGGAGAGCACGAAAATGATTAGCCCAAATCGAGTGTCTCACTCACAAAAAGCATTGCTCTCTGAACGGATCAGTAAATTGGCTCAAGCGCTTTCTGATGGTGTGTATGAAAGAGAAGAAACCATCAAGCTCTGTTTGCTAGCAGCGCTAGCGGGTGAAAGTGTTTTCTTACTTGGCCCTCCGGGTATTGCCAAGAGTCTGATTGCGAAACGTCTTATTCAAGCCTTTGACAACTCTTCTTATTTTGAATACTTAATGACCAGATTTTCGACGCCTGAAGAGGTGTTTGGCCCACTTAGTATTCAGGAACTCAAAGACAACGGTCGTTATCTACGTCTAACTGAGGGCTATTTGCCGACAGCGCAAGTGGTGTTTCTTGACGAAATCTGGAAAGCAGGCCCAGCAATTCTTAACACGCTACTTACGGTGGTTAACGAAAAAACGTTTAAAAATGGCAGCGATATCCATCGAGTACCAATGCGTTTGTTGGTGTCAGCCTCCAATGAACTACCGGATGAAGATAGTGGGCTAGAAGCGCTATATGACCGAATGCTAGTACGAGTGTTCGTCAATCGCATTCAGAACAAGAATAACTTTAAGTCGATGTTAACGGTTGGTACACCACAAGAAGCCGCTATTCCGGAAGGTCTTGCGATTACCGATGAAGAGTATCATCAGTGGCAGTCCGAATTGGATAAACTTGAATTGTCAGATGAGGTGTTCGAAAAACTTTTCGAACTGAAAACGATGCTAGAGAATGCGGCGACCTCAACAACGGGAGGCGATGTTGCCGATACCGACATGTATGTCTCAGACCGTCGCTGGAAGAAGGCGGTAAAACTCCTTAAAGCGAGTGCTTATTTCAACGGTCGTGATTCAATTAATCCTCTTGATTTACTCCTGCTGCAAGATTGTTTGTGGAACAGTCCTGAATCACGTGATGTTGTGCGTAATGTCATCAAGCAGTTTGCTCTTAATCACGCGTTTGACCAACAGGAAGTCGAGCAACAAATCACCCTGTGTCGCGAAGAGCTTGGCGATATTCAAGAAGCGCTGGAGTCACAATTTGGCATAACACTGGGTACAGAAACAACAACGGGTCTGATTAAGAAGCAGATTCACAGCTACGATATTTCAAATGCCAAGAGCTACAAAGTTGGCAGCGCATTTGATTTGGTCAAGTTGGTTTTACTCCAAAGCAATATGTCGGTTTCCGAATCGGAGAAGGGCGACAGCCGTTGGGTATACGTGCCTAAGAATGAGTTAGAGCGAGTGATTAAAGATGGTCAGGGTGATGTCTATGGCTATGTTAATCAGAACACCAATATGTGTCGTCTGCGCTTCGACCTCGATGCGGCGAATAATCTTGTTATCAAAGATATTGCTAATCGCGCTGTGTTGGTCTCTGTCGTAACCAACAAGGGGCTAGATGAGTCACTTTATCAAGAGTGGTTAACTAAGTCAGAGCAGGCGATGTCACAGCTAGAAAATGCCGAACATCACTTACGCAAAGTTCGCTCTAACTTCCATGGTGCGTTACCACACGGCTTTATTGATCAAGAACTACCACGAGTAATGGAGGCGAGCTTGCAGAACCTTCAACAAGTATTGGAGTCGACCAAGTCTGAATGTGAACGTACGGTTTTCCGTTTTAAAAACTTAAACCAGTTTTTCTCATAAGGAGCCGATATGTTAGGTGCCGACGGATTAAACTTAGCTCTGGCCATCGCCGACTCGGGAATTATCGATTCTGCGGTGAACGATCTCATTGCTCGTTCACAAGTGATGGTGATGGCAGAGAATCGCGGTGTGAAAAGCTCGGTTAAAAATCACCTGCTTAAATGGCGTGGCAGCGTGAAGAAACGCATCACTAAAGTGTGTGAAACAGAACGTTTTCAGCAAGAACTGGCGTTGTATCAGGAAGTGATTCATTGGGATGAAACACAGTTCTTTGAAGAGATTCCTCAAGTGATCACAAAGCTAGAATGGCATTCCGCGTTCTATCTAAAAGCCCGCCGTTTAATGGAAAAAAATAAGGGTTTCAACAACCCTATGTTTCCCCATTACTTTTGTGATCAATGGTACCAAAGCCTTTCCGATGCTTTGCGCCAGGCTCAGTTAAATGAGCTTGAAGTCAGTAAAGAGAAAGTCCTCAAAGACCTCTATCAGCGCATGGAAACCATGAAAAACATGGATAAAGTGACGGAAGAGGGGGACGAAGGCAGTGTGGGTCGATTGTGGGATATGGCGTCCGCGAAGCTAAGTAAATCTGACTTGACAGTGATGAAGCGTCATGCGGAATTTCTGAAAAAGAACAAAGGCTTGCAAGAAATTGCTGAGCAGCTTGGTCGAATGGCTGGGCAAGTTGATGATCCAGAGCTACAGCGCGCACCAGCAGAAGAGTTGCAAATGGTCGAAGAGAAATCCGACGAAGCAACAGATGATATTGTCGGCATTCACCAGAGTGACGATCTCAACAAGCTACTGCCTAATGAAACCATGTTTCTTGCCTATCCAGAGTTGGAAGTGGTGTTCTACAAACATTTAGTCGATAAGCGATTGATGAACTACCGCATGCAGGGCAAATCAAGAGCCCTGCGCAAGATCCGAGCACAACAACCAGACCACAAGCAAGTTGATGTTGAAAAAGGGCCATTCATCGTTTGTGTTGATGCGTCTGGTTCAATGAGTGGCTTTCCAGAGCAGTGTGCAAAGGCGATGGCCTATGCCTTGATGCAAATTGCCTTGGCTGAAGACCGCGAATGTTACGTGATTCTGTTTTCTACTGAGCAGATAACCTATGAGTTGACGAAGCAAGATGGTCTGCGCGAAGCGAGTGATTTTCTTACTTACAGCTTTCACGGTGGTACGGACTTGGAACCTGTGCTGATGAAGTCGATCGATTTGATGTGCGGCGACAAATATCGCAATGCTGACATGGTGGTTATTTCTGACTTTATCGCACCTAAGCAGTCAGATGAGATGGTGCAACAAGTCGAGAAGCTTAAAGCGCGTAAAAATCGATTCCACGCGATCAGCTTATCAAAGTATGGCAACCCTCAGTTGATGTCGATGTTTGACCACACGTGGGCCTATCATCCGAATCTCGTCGGTCGCTTGATGAAAAAATGGTAGAAAAAAAGGAGCGCGATGCGCTCCTTATTACTTTAGATCGCCAGTGGCATTTCGTTAGAGGGATCGTGCTTACGGTAAACACGAATCAGACCGAGCAAAGCGACAATTGACATGACCAACATCAGTGCGCCGAGCGGCATCTGGTCCGGTGCAGGAATCATAGATGCACCAAGGGTTGCCAATCCCGCGCCCAAGTTTTGCATTCCACCGAGTACCGCACCACCTGTTCCAGCATGATAAGGCAAAGGTGATAGCGCACCTGTCGTTGCTGCTGGGAATAATATGCCAGCGCCTAAAAAGTAGATGGTCGCACCGCCAATGAGCGTTAAGGCACTTGTTTGACCTAGTAATCCAGGTAACAGAACCACGAGTGAGCCAGCCATAATAGCGACCAGTCCGACACTCAAAGCGTGTTTTTCATTTTTTCTCGTCGCGATAAAGCTTGATAACGCAGCACCAACCAAGTAACCCGGAATCGGTAGGACAAACAGTAGGCTGACAGTCGTTGCTGGCAATTTCAATACGCCACCCAGCAAGACACCCGCGGCAGCTTCAAAGATAGCAATACCTGAAAATGTTGCGACTAAGCAGAGCAGATAACCTTGAAAACGGCGATCTGACAATACATAACGATAGCTACTGGTGACTTTCTCATAACGACGTTTTTCACGAGGCAGGGTCTCGATAAAGCTTGTCAGCATTGTAATCACAACAGCAATACCAAATAGCGCTAAGAACATGTAGCTTGAACGCCACCCGAATGATTCGGTGAGATAGCCACCCAAAACCGGAGCAATAAGAGGTGAAAAGATCACGCACATGCTAATCAAGCTATTCACCTTGTGCAGCTCGCTGCCATCAAACAGATCGCGAGTTAGCGTGCGAGACATAGCACCACCACAACCGATGCCTAGGCCTTGGATAAAGCTACCGGCTAGGAACCAATCGTAGTCGTGGGCAAAGAGCGCCACAAGTGTGCCTGCGATATAGATCAGCAGTCCTGCAACGATGATTGGTTTGCGCCCCAGACGGTCTGATAGCGGTCCATATACGAACTGCGAGAAACCGTAAGGGATCAGATAGCAGGCCATTACTGCTTGAAGTGCAGATGGACTAACTAAAAACTCATTTGCCATATGGCCAATAGATGGCACGTACATGGTTTGAGTCATTTGACCCACAGCAGTCAGAATAGCAATTAGAAAGGTTAACTTAATTACTTGAGCAGAGGCGGACATTTCTACAACACCTAAAATCAACGCGAAAAACATTAGCCTTGCAGTAGCAAAGCTAATAAATAAAACAAACAAAGGGGACTATCAGGCGCGAGATATTAAGGGGGCTTTCAGTTTCTATCAATTAAAAAGTGTGAACTGACGCAAGATAAAAATTTAAGATTTGGATTAGAAAATCTAATTCAAAATTATTATATGCTGGTGGATGAGTAATTATGCGATGGGCAGACTAGATAGGCATTTGCGACATAGGCAGAGGTCATTATTATCCAGTTTAGAGGTATCGCGTTTTTCGATAGCAAAGCACCAGCAAGTCGCTTTACCCTGACTGATATCGCATTGGGCTGCTTGGTTGCATGAAGGACAAGTATGGCTGGCGTTTTCACCACTGAGATTCGCCATGGTCTCATCCCTGTCTTGATCACTCAAATGTCGCCAGTTCACTACTTCATCTATCGTACGGTAGCAGCCGCTACATATACCTTCGTTATTCTTACACGCAGCGATACACGGAGTTTTCACGTTATTTCCATCTTGTTGGTGACAAATCTAAGTTGGGACTATACCGAGTTCTGCCGCTAACATCAAAGCTGTGCTACATCGTGTATCTCGTTACGCCTTACTTTTAAAAGAGGGAGGCTGATACTGCATTGACGTATCTTTCTTCATCAGAATGTTGCTCGCAATCAGGCTGCCAACACAAATCAGAGACAAGGCTATCCAACCCAACGGAGTAGGTTGCTCCGCAAAAATAGGTATGGCGAGCAAGGTCGCAACAGCGGGGGTCGCAGCGCCAAATGCTGCGGTTCTCTCTGCTCCAAGGACAGAGATCGCGTGGAGATAAGTAAACGCGGCGATGATGCCCGCACCGACACCTTGAAGCATAAAGTGGCCGCTGAGTTGTTCCCACGGCCACTCGCTAAAGGCGTGGCTGTAGAGGTAGCTATCGATAGCACCACTCGCCATTAGGAGAAACAACGAGAGGTTAGACATCAGTGCAATGAGCCCTGAAGCCGCCAACTGATTGAGATTGGAGACGCGCGCACAAATGGTGAACATCGCCCACATGACACTACCAATCAAAAACAGCATATGCCCCTGAAGCAAATTAGGATCTGCTTGGCTAAGACTCTGGGTTAGAAAAGTTCCAATACCAATTACCACCAAGGTCAAACCAACAATTCGATGACGACTTAATGGCTGCTTAAACAGGATGACGGCAATAGCGGATACAAACAATGGTAAGGTACCGGGAACTAGGGCGCTGCCATCCGATACTGGAGCCAATGTCATTCCGGTACCCGCTACAAGTAAATAGGGGAGACCACTGCCAATAAACATGCCGATCAGATAGCGTTTGGGCACTGCCATTATCTGTTGTCTCGCTTTGTAAACAATAGGAAGTAGGATCACACAAGGGATCAGAAAACGGGTCAGTGCAATATCCGCTGTCAGTAGTCCAGAATGAGCCCCACTGCGTAATGATAGAAAAAATCCTGACCAGAGTAAAAGTGTGGCAACCATTGCCAGATATCCAGAAACCATATCCATATGTGACCTTGAAAGTAGTTGTTAACATTATGGAATGTATATCGAGGTGAAATCTGGCAATATTGACTGATGATTTAAAGAATTTTGACTGATTCAGTTAAAATTGTGCCAATATTTGATGGAAATATGCGTGAATGACGATGGACAGAATTGATAAACACATTTTGCGACTTTTACAGCAAGACGCTCGTCAGGCGACAGCGGAAATTGCAAATAAGGTGGGGCTGTCTGCTTCACCATGTGCTCGCCGAATCAAAAGATTGGAGGAGCAGGGTATCATTGCCAATTATCGCGCCACACTCAACAAGGATTTGATTGGCGTCGGTATGACCGTATTTGTTGAAGTGAGCCTTAACAACCACCAAGCCGCGAGCATCGACGACTTTGAACATGCAATTCAAGAAATGGATGAGGTCATCAGTTGCCATGTCGTATCGGGAGCGTATGACTATCTGTTAGAAGTTGTCAGTCATGATTTAGCGGGCTATGAGTCCTTTACTCGTAAACTTCAACGCTTGGAGAACGTTAAAGATATTCATACCCACTTAGCCATCAGGCAGGTCAAAGGCGGGAGCGAACTGCCTATTTTTAAGTGACAGCGTTAATTCGCTTGACCTTGTTGACGTTTTCCGTCGACACACTATTTTTGATACCTAGTGGTGCAAAAGTTACGAGCGTGATGACGGCGATAATCTTCAGCACTTGCTTTTGCTTAGTGAGATCGAGAATCGCCTCGTCGTTCAAATTTGGTAATGTCTTGCCCATAACCATTACACCTTTATGACCGCTTTAGATGTTTATTGTTTAACTTTAAACGTAATCATAAAGATAAATGAAAGCAAATATCTTAGTTGGTTAATCTGGTTTGGTGATGCTACCGAGTTCTAGAACGGGAGCTACATCAATATCCTCTGCGTTCATCATCGATGAAATTCGCTGTACAGAGGAAAGCAACAGTGATTGCTCCCACTCTTCTAGTTTCTGAAATTTAGTGATGAAACTTTGCTGCAGCGGAGTCGGTGCATTGTCCAGCACGTTCTTGCCTTGGTCAGTCAGATGGGCATGGACTTTCCGTTTATCTTTACTATTACGCACACGCTGCACCAGTCCATTGCGCTCCAGCCGGTCAAGAATGGTGGTGGCCGTTGCTTGGCTCATGTTGGTATGGTCAGACAACTGACGAATAGTGACATCGCCTAACTCTTGAATCGAACGCATAAGTATTAATTGCGGTCCGGTTAAACCTGACTCTTTGCTCAGTTTTTTAGAGTGTAAATCTATCGCTCGAATGATCTGGCGAATGGAAATTAGGACTTCTTCGTGCTTCTCCAATGCGCTTCCTCACTGGTTCGATAAAAGAAGGGAAAATACATCAAATGTCACTCTAGATAAAGCCTCCAGTCTCACAAATCAGCATGACCACTATTCCACTATCAGTAAACTATTTCATTTAAATTGTTTAGTGTACAAAGTGTTTTTCTTGCAGTATTTCATCTTTGCGAGCAAATAATGACCACTCAAATGTCATTTTGATAAAATATTGCTCATTTATTAGCATATTACTGGATTGAAACGACGAAAAATGTACAATAATGAGAATTGTATCCAGTTGCAGAATGATGAAATTGTTTTTAACTCTAACTATTTTGTTGATTGGGCAACGGTTACTCATTAAAGAATAGATGCAGAGAGGAAGAATGACTAAAGGCATAGATAAGTACAGTATTGACAGTACCGACTATACAATCGGTCAGGATAACGTGCAGAAATGGGGATTTGACGTTCACAATCCAGTCTTTGGATGGAGTGCGAGTCTAATTGCCCTGTTTTTGATTGCCGTGTTGGTCATGGATGCGGAATCAGCCAAGGCGACACTGGATGGCATCAAGTGGCAGATCATTGGCAACTTTGATTGGTTGTTTATCTGGTCCGGGAACATCTTCGTGATTTTTTGTTTAGCTTTGATCGTATCGCCGCTAGGTAAAATTCGCTTAGGTGGCAACGAGGCTACAGCAGACTACTCATACCTGTCTTGGCTATCGATGTTATTTGCCGCCGGTATGGGTATCGGTCTCATGTTTTGGAGCGTTGCGGAACCAGTCGCTTATTTTACAGGTTGGTATGAAACGCCATTGGGTGTTGAAGCGAATTCGCCTGAAGCCGCTAAGCTTGCCTTGGGCGCAACTATGTTCCACTGGGGGCTTCACCCATGGGCAATCTACGGTGTTGTTGCATTATCGCTGGCTTTTTTTACTTATAACAAAGGGCTACCACTTTCCATTCGTTCGATTTTCTATCCGTTACTTGGCGATAGAGCGTGGGGTTGGGCAGGTCATGTTGTCGATATCTTAGCGGTACTCGCAACCTTGTTTGGTCTAGCGACATCTTTGGGGCTGGGAGCACAGCAAGCAGCAAGTGGTATTCACCACGTGTTTGGCATTGAGTCAGGTTTAGGCTTGCAGGTAGTTGTGATCACGGTTGTGACCTTGTTGGCTGTCGTCTCTGTTGTACGTGGTATCGACGGTGGAGTGAAGGTCATCAGTAATATCAACATGCTTGTTGCCTTCCTATTACTCATTTTAGTGGCCCTTATCGGCTATGCGATTGTTGCAGGGAATATTGGCACGACATTTATGTCGTACGTGGAGAATATCATTCCATTAAGTAATCCACATGGACGAGAAGACGAAGCTTGGTTTCAGGGGTGGACAGTATTCTACTGGGCTTGGTGGATCTCATGGTCGCCATTTGTAGGTATGTTTATTGCGCGTGTTTCTAAAGGACGTACAGTTCGTGAGTTCATCACAGCAGTCTTGCTTGTCCCGACAGCGGTGACGCTACTGTGGATGTCGACCTTTGGCGGCATGGCAATAGATCAGGTCATCAACAATGTGGGTGAGCTTGGTAGCGAGGGTCTG
This sequence comes from Vibrio sp. Hep-1b-8, assembly GCF_006124995.1. Taxonomy (GTDB): domain Bacteria; phylum Pseudomonadota; class Gammaproteobacteria; order Enterobacterales; family Vibrionaceae; genus Vibrio. The sequence continues at coordinate 95,517 of NZ_QEWN01000111.1, read as the reverse complement.
ACGGACGTGTCTCTGGCCATGTTCCAAATGTTTGATGTGTTGCCGTACGGTTCAATTCTATCTGTGATTGCCATCATTCTGGTTTTGGTGTTCTTTATTACCTCTTCAGATTCTGGCTCGTTAGTGATTGATAGCATCACGGCTGGTGGTAAGGTTGATGCGCCTGTCATTCAGCGCGTCTTTTGGGCCTTTATGGAAGGAGCGATTGCTGTCGCACTATTATGGATTGGTGGCTCTGAAGCGGTTCAGGCATTACAAGCAGGGGCGATTTCTACGGCGCTACCGTTTACGATAGTTCTTCTGTTGATGTGTGTAAGCTTACTCATGGGTATGCGTACTGAGCGTCAATAAGTGATAAAACGGCATAAAAACAGAAAAGGGACGCTTGCGTCCCTTTTCTGTTTTATACGCAATTTAGGCAATCTCATCTTTGCCACTGTTCTCTTGGTTAAGCTCAGATTTACACTGTTAATTATTCTCAGGTTTACGCGTCACACATACTGGTATTTGAGCGATAAACTCGTTACTGTGGCTGATAATTGTACAATCAAAGGCAAAGTGCCTTGTTTGTAAACGTCGTGAAGTCAGGGAGGAATAAGGAATGAGTTATCTAGTGGAAGGTACGTGTCAGTGCGGTCAGGTGAGTTACCAATTGCACCACCCACCTAAGATGGTATTAGCATGCCATTGTCGAGAATGCCAAAAACTTGCGACGGCTCCTTTTAGTGTGACTGCCATTGTTGCGACCCAAGATATTGAATTTAAAGGCGAGCTAAAGGAGTGGCAGCGAATGGCAGAGAGCGGCAACAAAAATTATGCGAAGTTTTGTGCTCAATGTGGGAACCGGGTCTATCACTTCAACCCAGATGATCCATCAACAATAAAGCTTAAATTGAAATCAAGCAGCGATTCGGATCATCATGTGTTTGAGCCGACAGTGCATGTCTGGGTCAGTGAAAAACAGGATTGGTATGAGATTCCGCAAGGCGTTAAGTGTTTCGACAAACAGCCATAGCGCGGTGTGATTGGTTGAATGCCGGTTTAGCAAAAATGAAAACGCCCAAGCAGAATGCTTGGGCTTAATTATATCTGATTCACTTAACCACGCATCATTGCGCAAGCGTATGCCGTCATGAATGCCGGTTCTTGGTATTGTTTAAGACCCGTATCCTTAAACTGGATACCGAGTGGGTTTCGCTTCAGGCTCTCTTTGATGTCAGTTGGAGAAACAACTTTCACTTCCACATCATCAATAAGCTGGATTGCTGCTTCTAATTTGAAACCAACGGCACCACCAGCAAATTTGCCTTTTGTTTGACGTTGGCGAATGACAACTTTTTCAATTTTGTAGTCTTGAATTAGCTTAGCAAATGAGAACTGGAATTTCTTCACTTCTTGCGTGTCGTTAGCATTGCCTATGCTTAGCTTTGCTACGCGGCAGTCTGGCAAGTGGACTACGCTGTCGGCATGTGAAAGAAGGCAGATTACTGCGTCGTTACCTTGAAGTTCTACACCACAAATTTTCATGTTATTACCTGATCGTTTCTGAGCTGGCTATTATATCCGGCATCGGTAACATATCGACTATTTTATTTAGCAATAATTGAGATAGGGTTGCCCACTCAGTGATAAATTGTCGCAGACACAAAGGAAGATTGTGTCTATGGTAATAATAATGGTTCTAGCAGTGCGTTGCGTAGGAAGAAGCAATGAAAAAACTCGCATTACTATTGGTAATTTGTTTGTCCCTAATTGGTTGTAGCTCTAAGTTTGTCTACAACAACATGGATTGGTTGTTGCTGGAGTATTTAGATGACTATGTTGAGTTAAACGATGAACAGGAAGAGCTAGTGAGTCAGAAGGTGGCAGTTCTTAGTGAATGGCACCGACGTGAAGAAATCCCCAATTATATCGAGCATCTTGATGAGCTCATCGAGATAGAACCGAGCACATTTACACTGCAACAACTCGAACAGCAAGAGATAAAGTTTCACAACCATTCTCAGCGTCTTGTGACGAGAGTTGCACCCGAACTGTATTCTGTTGCGCGTGAGTTGTCTGACAGTCAAGTCGGACAGCTTATGGACAGTATTCGTGTTCGTCATACCAAATACAAAAAAAGATACCAGCCACTGAGTGAACCAGAAGTAAAACAACGTTACCGAGAGCGAATAGAAGAGAATCTCGAAACATGGATAGGTGACCTTACCGACCAACAGCAAAGCTTGCTCGATGAGTGGGTGGCAGCGCTTTACGTCACATCACATGACTGGATTGATCATCAGACCAAGATGCGCATAGAGATGAACGCATTACTGACCAATCGACTTGATATCAACAAGTTTCAACCAGAGTTTAACAAGCTAATGTTCAATCCTGATAGCTTCTATGCGCCAGAGTTGGAACAGAAAATCGACCACAATAAACAGATCGCGAATCAGTACTTGGTCAAAGTCATCAACACCATGACCACAAAGCAGACTCAATACTACCGAGATGAGTTACGGGACTGGAAAGCAATCGCGTTAGATATTCAGTAGCTTGAGCACAAAATTTACTCATCTCTATTTGTTCAATGGAAAGAGCAGGTTAGAGTAGTTAACCCCTAATAAAAACTCGTAACCAAAATGGAATGGATTCTACTATTTGGCGCTGGTGTTCTGGGCGGTATACTTAACAGTATTGCGGGCGGTGGAAGCTTTATCACGTTTCCTGCACTCATGTTTGTTGGTGTACCTCCTGTGATTGCTAATGCGACCAATACCTTCGCGGCATGCGCAGGTTATATCAGCGGTACCTACGGATTTCGTCAGGACATCGCTCAGTCGGCTAGTGCATTGAAATCAATGATCTTCTTCAGTCTCCTTGGCGGCGCCATTGGAGCTTACTTGCTTCTGAGTGTGTCTGAGCAGCAGTTTTTGGTCGCCATACCATGGCTGCTATTGTTTGCTACCTTGCTATTTGTTTTTGGCAATAAAATCAGTCATTGGGTCAGTCAAGCGGCGAGAACGGCGTCGCTGAGTCCGATATGGGCGGTGATCTCCATTACGTTGTTATTGATTCTGGTTTCCGCATATGGGGGATTCTTCAATGCTGGGCTGGGCGTTATCGTCCTCAGCTACTTAGTCTTGGCCGGACATAACGATATCAACCAGATGAACGGCCTGAAGTTGCTTATCTCTTCATGTGTTTCAATTATTGCCATTGTCGTGTTCGTTCTAGATGGCGCGATTGATTGGCCTAGAGGCTTTGCTGTGATGTTAGGAACGCTTTCGGGGGGCTATGTTGCCGCTCGTGTATCGCGAAAAGTGGAGCAGGTTTACGTGAAAGGGTTTGTCGCCTTGTCGAGCATAGTGATGACCGTCTATTTCTTTGTTGATGTCTATTGGTAACGCGTCGACTAGCTCATTGCGGAGTGCCACATACCGAGTTATTTTGAGTTTGATTTAGGTTTATTTAGCTTACATTACGGCATAATGAATTGGTCAAAACATGGCCGATTAATGTTATAGCCATGTCCCTTTGTTGATACTTAGGAGGCGTTATGAACAGAAAACTAGGCAGAGTAATGTCAAGCAGTCGCATGATTACCTTCATCGCATTTCTTGCCGCGACGTTTGCATGGATCCTGAGCATGCCAGCTCTTTTTACCGTGTCGGTGATCGCACTGATTGCCAGTTTTGCTCTCTATGTCACCGATAAGTTCAAAGGAAACGATAAACAGAAGAGCGCCTAATGGCGCTCTTGCCGTTTCCATTTTGGAAAGGATGTCTTTCCCAAGTTCATGAACCATTTGTAATACAATACTTGTAGGAGATAAATAAAAGGAGGTTATTCACTTTGCCTTACACAAAGCCAGCACTGTACTGGCCTAGAGGATAAAACATATATGCTCACACACTACTCACCCATCGCCTTTGAAAAAACACCGCTAATTGATGAAAGAGATCTGTTTATTGCGTCTAATGTTCAGTCGTTGGAAGATTTCTTAAAAACGGAGTTATCCGGAGGTCGGCATATCTATTGCTCTTTCTCTCAATCACACCTCGATTGGAGTGTAATAAGGAACATCAAACATCGCGAGATAAAAAGCATCGGCTTTGTCGATGGTCAAACTTTGGTTCGTCGATAAACGGTTTGATACGACTTATATCTACAGTACCTCTCAACGCTGGGAGGTATGGCTCTTTTTACCTTATCCGATTTTCCACGTAATTTCCTCTTCTCAATCCTTAGCTATTGCGCCAATCTTTGCAATTTACCGTGTACAGTTATCAAATTAGAGATGTTGGTTAAATTAACATAAAAATAATTTCAAAGATTTAGATAAAAGCATTCTAATTAGTCCTATTGGGTTATTAAGGTTAATTATTGCTGTGTTAATGTAAATCAACTAAAGTTAATCATGAATTTTATGGTAGCCTTAAGTCCGAATAAAATTTTTTATGTCATTTCTTTGAATTGTATTTCTTTATTTTGAATTATATTTTTTTATAAAGATATGGTGTAAATTATCTCAATTAATCTCACTTTTCTGGTGACTGTATGAACGGAATGAAGTTTAGTGAAATAAAATCAGAGTTGGAAGGACTCAATGACCAGCAGCTCCGAAACATCAAGCACGAAGTTGACAAAATCCTGAGTGAAATGGATAAGTCCGGGCAATTGCTCTCAGATGAAGAGCTGGATTTCATCAGTGAGCTTTATAAGGATGAAGAATACTATTAATCGTACGTTTGACAGGGACTTTTCGCCAATTCACCCATCAGCCTCTTACATCGAGACCCACTGGGATTCGCTGCCAACCATTGATGCTTGCTCTTATCCTACAACCCACCAATAGTTTAGTGCCTTTTATCTTTGAACTACGCAATAGCTAGTATTTGTGCGGAACAAAGGATTGAATAGGGAACGCTTGACGGGATATATATTAAATCGATAGTTTATCGATAAATATCGTTAATTAGTTTGCAATAATTTATTAATAAAAACCAATGATATACATAATAAAGTAATATTCTATTTTCTTTCATTTTTATTTGCGCATATGGCATTTTGATAAGTGATTGTTTTGCTTTAATTATAGTAGTGAATTATTGAGTAATGATGAATTCGCTGGATGAACCGATAATAAAAAAGCCGATTTGATTACCAAATCGGCTTTGCGGCAAATTTAACTTAGATTACACATCGTAAGTTGTAGAGGCTGTATCTCCGCCTGTACCAGTCCAGTTAGTGTGGAAGAACTCACCACGTGGACGGTCAATGCGTTCGTAGGTGTGAGCACCGAAGTAGTCACGCTGCGCTTGCAGAAGGTTAGCTGGCAGGCGAGCTGTTGTATAACCGTCTAGGAAAGAGAGAGCAGAGATGGTACAAGGCATTGGGATACCCGCTTCCAATGATTTTGCTGCAACTTTACGCCAAGCGCTTAGGCTATTTTGTAGAATGCCTTTGAAGTAATCGTCTGAACCTAGGAACGCGATGTCAGGGTTCGCTTCATACGCATCACGGATGTTACCTAGGAAAGCAGAACGGATGATACAACCGCCACGCCACATTAGCGCTACGTTACCGTAATTTAACTCCCAGCCGTTCTCGTTTGACGCTTCACGCATTAGCATAAAGCCTTGAGCGTAAGAGATGATCTTAGATGCAAGTAGAGCTTGGCGAAGTGCATCAACCCACTCTTGCTTATCCCCTTCTACTGGTGTGATAGTTTTGCCGAATAAAGATTCTGCTTCAACACGCTGATCTTTTAGCGCAGATAGGCAGCGAGAGAAAACGGATTCAGAGATTAGCGTCAGTGGAATGCCTAGGTCTAGTGCGTTGATACCCGTCCATTTACCGGTACCTTTTTGACCAGCAGTGTCTAGGATCTTCTCTACTAGAGGCTCACCGTCTTCGTCTTTGTAGCCTAGGATATCAGCCGTAATTTCTACTAGGTAGCTATCCAATTCGGTTTTGTTCCATTCAGCGAATACCGCTTGCATCTCGTCAGCAGACATACCTAAGCCATCTTTCATGAACTGGTACGCTTCAGTGATAAGCTGCATGTCGCCGTATTCGATACCGTTGTGAACCATTTTAACGAAGTGGCCAGCGCCGTCGTTACCAACCCAGTCACAACAAGGCTCGCCCGCGTCAGTTTTAGCAGAGATGCTTTGGAAGATAGGTTTTACCGCTTCCCATGCTTCAGGAGAACCACCCGGCATGATCGAAGGTCCAAAACGAGCACCTTCTTCGCCACCAGAAACACCTGTACCGATAAAGTGAATGCCTTTCTCACGTAGTGCAGCAACACGGCGGTTAGTGTCTGGGTAGTTGGTGTTACCACCATCAATGATGATGTCACCTTTCTCAAGAAGTGGTGCTAGCGCTTCGATAAATGTATCTACAACTTCACCTGCACGTACCATGAGCATCACTTTACGCGGTGTTTCTAGTTTCTCAACTAGCTCTTCTAGTGAATAAGCACCAATGATGTTAGTACCTTTAGCTGGGCCTTCTAGGAACTCGTCTACTTTCGCAGCAGTACGGTTGTGAGCAACCACTTTGAAACCATGGTCGTTCATGTTTAGGATAAGGTTTTGACCCATTACTGCTAGGCCAATTACACCGATATCACCTTTCATTTTTTCTCTCCAATTTTCTATTTACGCGCTCGCATTACGCGATTTTTGCTGCTGCGTCTGAATCTAAGTACCATTCCGTTAGACCAGTTTTTGACTGGATTTTTGCTGCTGGATAAGGCAGCTCATTCGCCGGAGTAGTATAAATTTCGTTTACAATGTCAACTTTGCCTGCACCAAGTACGAGGTAGCTGATGCGTTTCGCTGTTTCCAACACTTTTGCGGTTTTTGAAACGCGAATTTGTCCTGACTCAGGGTGAGAGGCAAGCACAGATAAGTTCTCATCCTGGTAATTTGTTTGATTTGGGAACAGGGATGCAGTGTGACCATCTGCCCCAACGCCGAGTAGAATCCAGTCAAACACAGGAGTGCCATTTTCACATGGGATCACGGTAGCCATTTCTTCAGCAAAGCGTTTTGCTTCAACGGCTGGCTCATCTTCGCCGCGAATACGGTGGATGTTTTCGCGAGGAAGATTGACTTGGCTAAACAGTAAGGCGTTGGCCTCGCCATAGTTGCTTTCTACATCGTCTGGTGCCACACAGCGCTCATCACCCCACCAGAAGTGCAGGTTGTTCCATTGAATGGATGTCGCGTAAGTGTCACTTGCCAATAGTTTAAATAGCATCTTCGGCGTGCTACCGCCAGAGAGTGAAATATGGACAGGTCGGCCAAGTTCGCTATAGGCTTTCATGTCGTCAGCTAAGCTTGCCACCACTTGTTCAGCGGTTGGAAAAATCTTGTGATTAATCATAGTTCACAGTAATCCGTGTCAGTTAAGTTTTTACAAGGGAAGCGCCATGCACGATTGTCACGTTGCAGTAAGTCATCAGACTCTTTTGGTCCCCATGTACCACAAGCGTAACCAAATAGAGCTTGTGGGTCTTGTTTGAAGTCTAGAATCGGTTGAACGTATTTCCAGCACGCTTCGACCGCATCGCTACGAGCAAACAGCGTCGCATCACCGTTTAGTGCATCAAGCAGTAAACGCTCATAGGCTGTCAGCATTTGCGTTTCTTGCAGAGAAGCATAATGGAAGTTCATTTTCACTTCTTTGGCATGGAAACCCGCGCCTGGTTCTTTTAAACCAAAGCTCATTTGGATGCCTTCGTCTGGCTGGATGCGGATGATTAACTTGTTTTCAGGTGCATTCTGACCAAATACCGGGTGAGGTGTCTGTTTGAAATGGATAACCACTTCAGTAACACGTGTAGGTAGACGTTTACCTGTACGCACGTAGAAAGGAACACCGTTCCAACGCCAGTTGTTGATGTATGCTTTCAGGCCTACATAAGTCTCGGTACGCGAATCTTCTGCAACTCCAGGTTCATTACGGTAGCCTGGTAAGAACTCACCGCGTACATCTGATTCAGTGTACTGACCAAGAACGAGGTTGTTACGCAGGTCATCTTCTTCAAGTGGTTTTAGGCACTGAAGGACTTTTACCACTTCATCACGCATCGAGTCAGCGTTGATCTGCGCTGGTGGCTCCATACCTACCATCGCCAGTACTTGCAATAGGTGGTTTTGGAACATATCACGTACAGCGCCAGAGCCATCGTAATAACCACCACGCTCTTCAACACCGAGGAACTCTGCGCCTGTGATTTCGACGTAGTCGATGAAGTTGCGGTTCCATAGTGGTTCAAACATCGCGTTAGAGAAGCGGAATACCAAAAGGTTTTGTACTGTCTCTTTACCCAAATAGTGGTCGATACGATAGATTTGGTGCTCTTGGAAATGCTCGTGAATCTCTTTATCGAGTTTCTGAGCGGAAGCAAGATCGTAACCGAACGGCTTCTCGATGATCAGGCGTTTCCAGCCATCATCTTCATTGTTCAAACCGTGTGCAGCAAGGCTGGCTGGAATGATGCTGTATAGGCTTGGTGGCGTTGCTAGGTAGAATAGCGTATTGCGTTGCTCGAACTGATAATGGTCTGCCAATTGGTTGAGACGCGACGACAGTTTAGAGTAATCAGAAGTATCCGAGGTGTTGATCGCTTGGTAATGCAGATGATTGATAAAAGCATCTAATGTTGCCGGCTCAGTCTTCTCCATTTCCTGAAGAGAGCGTTTTAGCTTTTCACGGTAAGACTCATCGCTGTACTCGGTACGACTTACGCCGAGGATAGCGAAGTTCTCAGGCAGCTGTTTGTTTGAGTAAAGGTGATATAAAGCAGGGATCAACTTACGATAGGTTAAGTCGCCCGAAGCACCAAAAATAACGATGCTGCTGTTTTCTGGTATTACCATCATCTTTCCCTTAGAAACGAGGTAGTTAGCATGTGCCTAGTCGGCTGGCATTAAAGTAAGCCAACACTATCAACGACACCTCAAATTATAAAATCGGTCCTGCCTATTAAACTGATAGGCAAAAGCCATATAAAGCGTGCCACTTGTTTAATCTGCCAGCTCACGCTGACGCCAAAAAACGGTGCTGAATGTTCAGATGGCAGAGTATTGTCCATGACTCTTTGATATACATCAACCTTTGAGAGGGCAATCGATTAAATATTGACTCATTGGTGAGCTAACTTGTTGAAAATTATAGCTAGAGCATGTTTTTGCGTTTAGAGACAAAAATGACGTATTTACTCTAATTTGGTTCGCAAATTGTTGGAGTGTTTAGAAATGGGATTTTAGGAAGCTTTTCACTCTTTTGATATGTGCTCCACGGTCAATCTCACCCAACTGATTTGGTGATAAAAACATCTCTGCGTATTGTTGATCGATGTGTTGTTCAAGAAAAATCAGATATAGCTTAGGATCAATGTGTCCCGTTGTTGCCATCTCCGTCATGATTTCTACAGATTCAGATAGAGTTTTGGCTTTTTTGTACGGCCTATTGCTTGAAGTCAGAGCTTCAAAGACATCGGCAATCGCCTGGTACCAATACAAACTCCTCTTGCCAAAAATCCTGTGGTTTAGTGTTACTCTGCCACTCAATGAGATGCACTTGTTTGTCGGCGAGGATTGACTCTTCAACGGGTAAATCGCTAGGCTTTCCGGCACGTTGTTTTTCTATCCATGAGACACCAGCTTGGTCATCTAACGTCCTTGTCCATTTATAGGCACTGATTTTCTTGAGGCGTTCTAGAGCATCCTGACTCATATTTTCACCACCGATATTACATTCAGCAATGAAGTAAAAGTCATCATCGAGTTGCTGTTGTTTACGGGTCAACGTTTCTTTCAACGGCTTGTCGTCTCCCCCCGCAGATAGCGCTTTCCAATAGTCGATTTCAGCTTGCGCTTTGAGCAATTCAAAACGCATCCGGACTTCGTGGATCCGATCGTATATGGTTTCCAATTTCGTCGCTTTGTCTATTACGTATTCTTGCGTGGTGACTTTACCGCAATCATGCAGCCAAGAGGCGAGATGCAACTCTTCCCACTGCTGTTTCGACATCTTAAACAGCGGAAAATAGCTGTTATCTTGCTCGGTAGCCTTAACCAGCATTTCAGTCAGTTTAGGGATACGCTGACAGTGACTACCGGTGTACGGCGATTTGGTATCAATGGCAGAAGCAATCAGCTCAACAAACGCGGTGAGCATCTCTTTTTGTTGTTCGATACGGTCGACATTCTCTTTTGCCAATGCGCCAAAACTGAGCAGTTCTTTGAGGAATGCGTGTTTATCTGATTGTTCAGGGGTGATGGCTCGTTCATAACCAAGTAGCAGTACACCGATCAGTTCATGAGTCCGATTGTGGAGTGGGAATAGGTAAATGTCGGAGTTATAGAGGATTTCTCTGTACTTCGCCAGTACGTTATCTTCGCGGTTGAGATGGACAATATCGCCTTTTGCTAAGTCGGTGCTGACCCAAGGTGTAGATTGAATCAACTGATTGATATCGATTTTGAACGGAATAATGGCTTGGTTTGCTGACGGTAGCAGCGAGTTTGCTTTGTCATCGCGAGTAAAGAGAACGATAGTTTCTGCCTTGGTGACTAAAAAACTTTGATGGGCGATCGTTTTAGCGAGTACTGCGAAATCTTGATTGCTGGCGGTATCTCGAAGCAGCATGAGTAAATCATAGAGTGTATGCTCCATCAACTCGATAGATTGAGTGAGGTTGGCCACTTCTTTGATGACACTTTTGGTGTAACGAGTCTTTTTAAAATCAAAACGGGCGATGTTGTCGGTCTGCCTCACTAATGCCTGAAGCGGGTTAGCCAAACGTTGTACCACTAACCAAACGACAACAAAGCTCATCAGCAACATTGCGACCGCGACTCGAACTTGCTTATCTCGCATTGACAGCAATGAAGAGAGCAAATCATCTTGAGGTGTCGCTTCAGCGAGTAACAAACGGGTTTTGTTGTTTAAGCTAACTGGCGTTAACGTCACTGACCAATTCTGGTCATCGTGCTCAAGCGTTTCGTAAATGATTTGGCTCGAACTACGGTTGATGACGGTTCTAAATACGCTGTCTTTGAGTAAATCAACACTGGGGCGGCCGTCGCCACTCTGTTCTATGCCAACATTGTGATGGGCCAATATGTTGAATTTATTGTCAAATAGAGTCAGCTTGGTATTTTCCGAATGTCCCATTCGACTGATTTGTTCAGACAGCGAAGTTAAGGTGAAATCTGCTCCAACGACACTCTGACCATCCGGCGAACGACGCGATAGTGTAACTCCGTTGGTCTTCAGGAAGTAAAAAAAATATGGCTCAGTGAGTCGTATTTCGCCATCTAGGTCTGCATTGGAGAACCACGGACGAGTGCGTGGATCAAATTTATTGTCATTGCTTTGGCGCTGTCCAACATTACGGAAACTGCCATCAAGGAAGGTAAAACGATTGAGACCAGACGGATTGGTCGTGTTGATCATCAGCGCGGCTTTGTCTGGTGCATCAAATCGTTCTCTGTCGCCATTGGTTCTAAGGGCGCGAATCAGTGTGAGGTCACCAGAATCGTTAGCATAGAAAAGTGCGACGACTCCTGGGTTGCGTTGAAAAATCAAATGGAGAGAGGCGAGGAAAAGTTGATGTTTTTCAGGTGCCTAATGGTCATCAATTGATCTACTCATCGCCATAAAATCGAGAGTGGTAAGAATCGGCCCCGCTTTGACCTGGAACGTGGATTCCAGCTGTCGAGCGTTTTCACTGCTGAGTTCTTTCGCACTTCCGGTTAACAAATCCTGAGCATGTCGGTAACTGATGGCAATAAGAACCGAGTCCACTAATGTCGTGAGAACCAGAAATAGAGTAGTGATATGAATACTTAGGGAGTAACGACGCTTTCTCATGATCTGTCCAGTAGCAAGTACATTCTAAGTATTGAACAAACTGGCGATGATGCAAAAAAACTACTTCATATTGATGTTTTTATTATTGAAAGCCTTTAGGAGTGGGTTTCGGTGGACTTAAACAGGGGAGAGTTGATAGGCTAATGTCGTTGTTGAACTGGGTGAACGGCAGTTTTTAGACTTCTTAGCGTTACGTGGTCGCGAGGTTATCGAAGACTTTAAACCGTTATAAGTTGATACAAATTTACGCTTATGTGTGCGGAATAAATTCAGTACACTTTGTCCTCATTTCCCCGAAATAAAGAATAAATACAATGAAAAAATTGGTTCCTGTATTCGCCTTAGTTATGTCAGCTCAAGTGTTTGCGAGTGATTTCGATTTGAAAGCGACCATGAAACAGATGAAAGTCGAGTTCAAACAGGCCGCTCAGGCAGAGGAAATCACCCAAATGAAATCCGCAGTTGCTAATCTCTCGGAGTTAATCGATCAGTCGAAACGGGGTGAATACCCGCCAGAGAAAACCGATCTTTACCTTGAAGGCTTTAATAAGCTTTCTGTTGCGTTGGACTCTATTGAGGCGAAATTAGAGGCTGGTAACTTAGAAGCGGCCAAAGCGGAGCTAAAACGCGTCGATGATTTACGTGTTGAGTATCATGATAAGCGTAATCCAAGCATCTGGAGCAAGCTATTTGGCTAAAAGGCTCAAGGCCATACTGTAAGGGTAAAAAACCATGATCAATGTTAGGTTTTTTATCGTAGGTTACTGAGTTTGTTAGCAGAAGGTTATATATTTGCGCTCTAACTATTGAGAGTGACAATGATCAGAGCGTCTTATTTTAAGCGAAGCATGTTAATCGCAAGTGCCCTTAGCTGGGTGCTTGTGACATTGATGCCTGTTATAAACGCCCATGGTGCCAATGCCGGGGTGTGGGCGACGCTCTGTACTATCAATGGTTTTGAGCTGGTTCAAGTTGAAGAAGGTACGGTAGAAACCCAACACAGCAAACCTTGTCCATTTAGTCACTTTTCCAGTTTTCATCAGGATTCTCTTCCAACACCCCAACACGCACGAAGTTCGACGTTAGCGACGATGGATTCGTACACTTATTTGGCTCTAAGTGAACGTTTTCAATTTGCTATCCCACGCGCTCCGCCCGCGGTTCTTTTTTCCAACTTTATCGATATCTCATAATAATTAGGCTTAAAGCCACTAAGTAAAGTTAATGCTCAGTGATTAGCCTCGACATGATTCGAGGTGCGACGCTGTGCGTCTTAAAAAGGAAAATATAATGCTGGGTAGTCAGTTTGAGACTCAACCTAAGGAACACGCACGCTCATCAAAAAGTCAGCAATCCATCGAAAAGAAAAACGCTAAAGCACGCTATTTCCTCGCTTGGCGTTGGCACTTCTATGCTGGCTTATTCGTTATCCCGTTTATGTTAATGCTAAGTCTCACTGGTATAGTGATGCTGTTTGATGATGAGATTGAACATTTTCGTTACGGCGAAATTTTAACGGTTACTCCGGAAGAGACGGTTAAATCTGTGTCGAAGCAGATGCAAGCCGTTATTGCTCAATATCCCAAAGCCAGAGTGACGCAGTTTATCGCGGCTTCAGAAGCGACGGTCGCCAATCGGTTCAGACTCACGCCAGTTTCAATCACGGGTGCGGTGATGTGGTGATCAGCCTCTGCTTCCCATTGGCAGGGGTAACGATTATTTTTGACTCAGTTGCTCGGTCATATAGTCGATGAATCCACGTAAACGAGCGGGCATGTACTTGGTTTGTGGGTACTGAATTGCTATTGCCCCATGGTAGTTGCTTTTGATTGTCCAGTCTGGCAAGACTGGAACGACTTGGTTTTGCGCAATCGCATCGGCGATAACAAAGTCATGGAAGATGCCGATACCAAGTGCATTCTTAACCCCTGTCAATCGCATTTGTGAGTGGTTAACTGCGTAGCGTCCGCTAACGGGTACTGAGTGGTACTCGTCTTCTTTAAAAAAGTCCCAGATATGGTCACGGTCGGTTTCTGCTAGGTACAAACAGTCATGTTTTACCAGCTCTGTTGGGTGGGTTGGCATCCCTCGCTGTTCGACATATTCAGGGCTTGCACACAGCACTAAGTTAGTTTTACTTACTTCTCTCAATACCAAATTCTCATCTGGCTTATCGGTGAGTTTGAAAGCGACATCAATTCCATCGCGGATCAAATCTATTTCGCCATCCGCAGCGCGGAGTTTGAGCTGAATGTGCGGGTATTGCTTGAGAAAAGGCACAACGTGAGGCTGAAGCACCGAGTTTAAGAACGCTTCGGGTGCTGCAACGGTCAACGCCCCCGACATTTCTTGATGATCTGAAGTCGAAAGTTCAACGGCTTGCTTGGCGGCGTTAACCATGACCATTGCCTGATCATAAACCTGTTGACCTGAGCGGGTAATGATCAGCTTGCGCGTCGTGCGTTCAAACAGTTTCACCGATAGAGAGGTCTCCAATCGAGTCACCAGTTTACTTAGCGCTGAAGGCGTCACCTCAAGCTGTTTCGCCGCAGCGGTAAAGCTTCCTTCGTCAACGATTAAAATAAAACTCGCTAAGTCAGGGAGTAGGGCGATCAGTTTGGTGTTTTTCATAGTGGAGTGCATTAATGGCAATGATGGGGGAGTTTAGCGTGATCCTGAGCGGCGGTCATCACAAAAGCGTCCAATTTGTGCCTCAAATTCAATAATGTTTTTCCGCTCAACGGGATAATGGAAACAACGTGCTTGAATTACACTTAAGACAGCAGATTTTAGTCTTTAGCAATGCGCTCAAGGCAATCGATACGCGATATGCTAACAATCATAATAACTAGGAAGGAATTTGAAATGTCTTCTGCATTCTACCAACAGATCCAACAGCAAATTGAAGAAGTAAAGGCGGAAGGCCTTTATAAATCAGAGCGTGTGATCACTTCGCAACAGGCCGCTGCGGTGAAAATCTCAACCGGCGAAGAAGTGCTTAACTTCTGTGCGAACAACTACCTTGGCCTTGCAAATCATCCTGCTCTAATCGAAGCAGGTAAAGAGGGTATGGACGTTCACGGCTTTGGTATGGCATCTGTGCGTTTTATCTGTGGTACTCAAGACATCCATAAAGAACTTGAACAAAAGCTTTCTAAGTTCTTGGGTAAAGAAGACACCATCTTATACACCTCTTGTTTCGATGCGAACGCTGGTCTGTTCGAAACGATTCTAGGTGCAGAAGACGCTATCATTTCTGATGCGCTAAACCACGCCTCAATCATTGATGGTGTTCGCTTATGTAAAGCTATGCGTTTCCGTTACTCAAACAACAATATGGAAGAGCTAGAGCAGCAACTAATCGCCGCAAAAGAAGCTGGCGCTCGTCACATCCTGATTGTGACTGACGGTGTTTTTTCAATGGATGGTGTGGTGGCTAATCTTCCTGCCATCTGTGACCTTGCTGAAAAGTACGGCGCACTGACAATGGTTGATGATTCGCACGCTGTAGGCTTTATGGGCAAAACAGGTGCAGGCACTCACGAGTACCACAATGTTGTAGATCGCATCGACATCATCACAGGCACACTGGGTAAAGCGATGGGCGGCGCTTCAGGCGGTTACACTTCTGGTAAAGCTGAAGTGATCGACTGGCTACGTCAGCGTTCACGTCCATACCTATTCTCTAACTCTGTTGCACCAGCAATCGTCAACGCTTCTATCCGCGTTCTTGACCTGCTTGAAGAGAGTGGTGATCTACGCGACCGCCTATGGGAAAACGCCGCACACTTCCGTGCACGTATGGAAGCGGCTGGTTTCACTATGGGTGGTGCAGACCACGCAATTATCCCAATCATGTTAGGCGATGCCAAAGTAGCTGCCGAGTTTGCAGAGCGCGCTTTAGAGAAAGGCATCTACGTGATCGGTTTCTCTTTCCCTGTAGTACCAAAAGGTCAGGCACGTATTCGTACACAAATGTCAGCAGCACACTCTCGTGAGCAGCTAGATCGCGCTATCGATGCTTTTATCGAAGTGGGTCGTGACATGGAGATCATCAAATAATGAAAATCAAAGCACTATCAAAACTAAAGCCTGAACAAGGCATCTGGATGACTGAGGTCGACAAGCCTGAACTTGGTCATAACGATCTTCTGATCCGTATTAAGAAAACCGCTATCTGTGGCACTGACGTTCACATCTACAACTGGGATGAGTGGTCACAAAAAACCATTCCGGTTCCTATGGTTGTAGGTCATGAATATGTGGGTGAAGTGGTTGGCATTGGTCAAGAAGTCCGTGGCTTCGAAATCGGTGACCGCGTATCTGGTGAAGGCCATATTACTTGTGGTCACTGCCGTAACTGTCGTGGTGGACGTACTCATCTATGTCGTAACACAACGGGTGTTGGTGTTAACCGCACAGGTGCGTTCTCTGAGTACCTAGTGATTCCAGCATTTAACGCATTCAAAATCCCTGAAGGGATTTCTGATGACCTTGCGTCAATCTTTGACCCATTTGGCAACGCGGTACATACAGCACTGTCTTTCGACCTAGTTGGTGAAGACGTACTGATCACCGGCGCAGGCCCTATCGGTATTATGGCAGCAGCGGTTGCTAAGCACGTAGGTGCTCGTCATGTAGTGATCACGGACGTAAACGAATACCGTCTTGATCTTGCTCGTAAGATGGGTGTGACTCGCGCTGTTAACGTTGCAGAGCAAAAGCTTGAAGACGTGATGGCTGAACTTGGTATGACAGAAGGCTTCGATGTTGGCCTTGAAATGTCTGGTGTACCTTCAGCGTTCAACTCAATGCTACAAACAATGAACCACGGTGGTCGTATTGCCCTATTAGGCATTCCACCATCAGATATGGGTATTGACTGGAACCAAGTTATCTTTAAAGGTCTTGTTATTAAAGGTATCTACGGACGCGAAATGTTCGAAACGTGGTACAAAATGGCTTCATTGATTCAGTCAGGCCTAGATCTCACGCCAATCATCACTCATCACTTCAAAGTTGATAACTTCCAAGCAGGCTTCGACGCTATGCGTAGCGGGCTTTCTGGCAAAGTAATCCTTGATTGGGAATAACCCAATAAACTAAGAATAGCGCTCCGATTGGGGCGCTTTTGTTTGCATAAAAAAAGACCTACCGCAAGGGTAGGCCAAATCCCTAAGTTTCCCTGTGGAGCAAGGAGTGGGTGTGACTAATGTTAATGGAGAATTTAATAATTAAGCTGCAATGGCTTCTTTAGTTAGAATGGGAATCAGACGGCTAATGTTGACATCACCCGCGTTTTCAACGGACTCAAAACGAGAAATTAACAGTGATTGCAGTTGGTGATCTTTGATCGGCTTTGCAAGGATTTCCAAAACCGATGCGGTGGCATCGGATTCGTCTATCGAAGCAAATACAGGTTGAACACCACGTAAGATAGATAGACGAGAAAGTAACTTTTCATTGTCGCTTAGTGCCCAAATCATCGCTTGGCTATGACAACGTGACATAAGCAGTGGGGTTTCACCACTGTTGGTGAATACCGCTACGCCTAAGTTTTGTTGTGATTTGGCCGCGAACAAAACAGAAGAAACAGCGAAGCTCTTACTACTATTGCTACAAAGCTGTTGGACCTTGTCCCAGCAACTGCTTGAGCATTCAATTTCTTGTTCAACACCACGTGCAATTCGAGCCATCGCTTTTACGGTTTCAACCGGATAGGCACCTGTCGCGGACTCGGCGGATAGCATAATCGCATCGGTTCCATCAATAACAGCGTTCGCCACATCCATTACTTCTGCTCGTGTTGGTAGAGGATTATCAATCATAGACTCCATCATTTGAGTCGCAGTGATTACGGGTTTTCCAAAATGTTTCGCACGGCTGATAAGTGCTTTTTGAACAATAGGTAAGCGAGCATCTCCAATTTCGACGCCAAGATCGCCACGAGCGACCATAATGATGTCAGAAGCGATGATAACGTCATCCATGGTCTGCTGATTTTCGACAATTTCAGCACGTTCAACCTTAGCGACAATTTGTGCATTGCAGCCTGTGGCGCGAGCGATTTCTCGAGCATAGTGGAGGTCGTCCGCATTACGTGGAAAGGATACGGCTAAAAAGTCAACGTCAATGATCGCGGCTGTCTCGATATCTTGTTTATCTTTGTCAGTTAAAGCAGGGGCAGAAAGCCCACCGCCCAATAAGTTGATCCCCTTGCGGTTGGATAGGATTCCACTGTTTAGTACTTTGGTTTTTGCAATCGTGCCAGCTTCGTCAATATGGACAACTTCGAGCTGAATGCGCCCATCGTCAAGCAGAAGTACATTTCCGACAGAGAGATCTTTAATTAACTGAGGGTAATCAAGGCCTACTCGCTGCTCGTCACCCGCTTGTGAATCTAGCGTGCTATCTAGGGCAAATATTGCGCCTTGTTCAAGTCGGACTGCTCCATTCTTAAATCCAGAAATGCGGATTTTAGGTCCTTGCAAGTCAACCAGAATGCCAATGTGCTTTCCAAGTTTTCGTGCTGTGTTGCGCACATTGGTTGCGGCCGCGATATGGTTTGTGGGATTGCCATGTGAAAAGTTTAACCTAACCACATTAACGCCAGCGAGAATCATCTCTTCTAGCACAGTGGCACTTTGGCTCGCGGGGCCGAGTGTCGCGACGATTTTAGTTTTATTCATAACCTTACCTTTAACAACATAACCGAAAATGGACAATCAAAAGGGGGGCGGCTGGTGGTCAACATTCGTTTGATGGGGAAGGGGGTACCATCTCTAGGAGCCAGATAAGTACGTCACCTCAAGTCAATGTCAATCGCCAGCCAAAGGGGGAGCGAACTCCCCCAAGTTCGTTGTTAGTTGGCAACGTTAGCTTTTAATTTAGGCTGAGTTTCCTCGTCGATATCAACGACTTTCTTCGCGTTCCAAACAGTTAACGCAAGCAGAAGTGACAGCACACCTGCCGCTAGCCAGAAGTATTGAGCTTGAGAGAAGTCGTACTTAGAAACACCGTCGATTTCTGTGATGGTAATGAGCTTTGCAGAAATAATTTCTTGAGCAGATGCCGCCATGTAAGAGAACAATCCAATGAAGCCTTTTACCGCACCAACAGCGTTCTTTGGCATCAGGTCACAAGCTGTGAGGCCAGCAAGGAATACGACCAGACCACCGATAGCGAAACCGATCAAGCCTAGGGCTACCGCATCAACCATGCGGTTATCGGGGCCAAAGAACATTAGACACATACCCGCGATATTTGCCAATCCGTATAGTAGCGTCGGGATATGACGGTTAGCGTTAAAGATTTTATCCGATACGATGCCTGATAAAATTGCCCCTGCTAGACCAGCGATAGGGTAGGTAGACATTGCAAAACCGGCGTCAATCAACGAATAACCTTTTACCTCTTGCAGATACAGTACTGCCCAAGAAGACATCGCATAACGAGAGACGTACATTGCCGCACACGCCGCAGCGATAAGCCATACAACGGGTTGTTTTAATACAAATAGCTGAGCACGACGTGTTTCTTTAGGATCATTTTTCTTCTTGATTTCTGGTTCTTCATCAAAAGCCGTCGCAGCATCTGGTAAACCGTAAGTTTGTGGGCGGTCTTTAAGGATAAAGAACATACATAGTGCTGCTACGATTGCTGCGATACCTGCGCCGATGAAGCCAGCGCGCCAGCCAAGGTAGCTCACGAGTGTAGCGGTTAGGATCCAAGTAATGCCTTCGCCTATGTTACGTGAGCCACCCCATATTGAGTAACGCGAGCCACGTTGTTTAGGCGAGAACCATTGGAACAGAGATACACATGAAGGTGCTGAGCCTACCGATTGGAACCAACCGTTTAAACCCCAAAGCAGAACAAAGAAGAAACCAGCGGTATTCAAGCCCATGATGACGGCTGTCGCGCCTGACAATAGTAGTGAGAACGACATAAAGCGGCCAATGTTGGCATAGTCAGAAAGGAAGCCGTTCGAAAACTTACCTATTGCGTAGGTGAAGAAAAAGGCTGAACCCATAATACCGAGTTCTTCAATGGTGACGATGCCCGCATCTAGCATAGGTTTCTTCACGACACCTAAACTCATACGAACTACGTAGAAAACAGCGTAACCAAATACCAAACCAAGGAATACTTGCCATTGGAAGCTCTTAAAGCGGGATTGCATAGCCTCTTTGGAGCTATCGGACAAAGGTAAGTCCGGGCGTGTTTTAAAGAAATTGAACATAAATGTTTCACTCCGAATATGTGTGACG
The DNA here is from genome assembly GCF_006124995.1 of Vibrio sp. Hep-1b-8. Lineage (GTDB taxonomy): Bacteria > Pseudomonadota > Gammaproteobacteria > Enterobacterales > Vibrionaceae > Vibrio. Next base: position 75,364 of record NZ_QEWN01000111.1, on the reverse strand, counting down.
ATTAATGAGTTGTCGTCAGCATGATGCAGAAGGAGGTGAATTGGCTCAAAAGGCTACTTTTGAGGCAAAAATGACTCAAACTAAAGATTGGCAAGGGTTAAAAGAGACACTTTTGACCATTTTGTTGGTAACGAAGTTGATAGAATTACCGCTATTGAGAGATTTAATTGCGTCAGCAGTGACCCATTCAACTGGGGATGAATTTAGTGGTTGGTTTGTCACTTTTTGAATTGACGCACATTTCTAGGGGATTTTGTGAAGTGGGATTAGCAAAAGTGTTTATAAGGCGATTGGCAAAGATAGGGCTGGGCGTGTTTTGGTTCAGCCCATATGCGTTGGCAAATCAAGATCAATTGGTGGTACTCACTACCTTTTCGAGCGAGCCAATCGCGAAGTTAATGTCGGAATATAAACAAAGGAATCCCAAGGTAGATATAAAGCTGATTCATAGAAGAACACAGTCAGCGATTCAACTACTAAACAAAAGTTACATGCAAGATGTCGATGTCGTACTTAGTTCATCGCCATTTTTAATGGAGGAACTTTTTAAGCGTAACCAGTTAGCAAGCGTGTCTTATAGTAATGAAATGCCCGAGTGGTTGGTGCCTTTTGTCTTGCCTAAGCGAAATAAAGTAGTCAGCGTGGGCTACTCTGGTGCAGGGCTAGTGTGGAACAACGACTACCTAAAAGCTAACCAGCTACAAATCCCAAATCAATTTATAGATTTGGTTGCGTTTGAGTACTTTGGTCACATTACGATGAGTACGCCAAGTCGTTCGGGGACGACACAAATGATGATAGAAAGTATTTTAGCCAAACATGGGTGGTTAAAAGGTTGGGCAATCATTTTAAATGTTGGAGCCAACCTTGGTACTGTTTCGTCTCGCAGCTTTGGTGTCGCTGACTATGTAGCTAAAGGACAATTTGGCGTTGGACCAACCATCGATAGTTATGCGTTAGTGTTACCAAAACAGTTTCAGCATGTTGGCTTTGGATACGATTCAGATTTTACGCTAATGCCAACCTATATTGGGGTGCTAAAAAACTCAGGAGAAAATGAATCAACCCAAAGCTTTATTACGCTGCTCCTATCCAAACGTGTCCAAGATAGTATGGTCAACAGTGACTTTGCCAAGCACTCGATTAAAGATGATTCGTTGTATAGCGAGAAGAATCCGCCTCTTAATTTGGAAAAACTAATGAAAAGAGAAAAGCTGGTTAATATCATTTTCGATGAAGCGATAACTAAGCGTCTACCAGAGTTACAGGATCTTTGGCACAGCCTTGCAGAGCTTGAGTCAATCACTGCGTCGAACCCTGAATTGAGTACGAGAGTCTCTCACTTAAAACAGCAACTTTTCCTAATCCCGATGACAGAGGAAGAAGTCCGTTCGATCGCGAACTCCATTGCTGAACAAGATGCTTCAAATCAAGCCTCAAGCGGATTGGAACAAGCAGTATTGGCAGAGTTTGGTTATCGTTTCGGGGTTAAGTTTGAGGATAATTTGCTTCAGGTGGCGGATACCCTGAAAGCCATTCAAGTAGAGTTATCGCTATGACTAAGTGGAGTACGATTGGCGCAAAGTTGATTTTGGCCTTTGCTGGTTCAACGCTTTTACTGATGGTAGTGAGTATTGTTGCATGGCTAACGTGGAATCAACTCGATGAGCAAGTGAGTGAATTGCTCGACAATAGTGTGCCGAAATACAATACCAGTTACTTACTAGAAAGCCGAAGTAGTGAGATACGCTATCGAGTTCAACTGCTGCCTCGTCTAAATAACAAAGTTGAGTTGAACAGACAAATCGCAGAACTCTCTGAGCAGCTTGAAGCCATCAATCTTACTCTGAATCGCATAGGTTCTGGGGATATGTCAAACGACGAAACTCAAATGCTTTCTGAGCGTTACCGAGTTCTTGATGAAACATTAGAACAGTACAGTGCGCTCGTGCTTCAGCGGATTGAACAAAGTCGCAGAGTGAATAAATTAGAAGAGCAGATCAACTGGATTCATCAAGATATTCGTTCTGAACTCACACCGATACGTCAAGAGTTGCATTGGTTGATCCGACGTGATGAAACGGGCGAAGAGCGTAATATCGCCTTGGATCAATTACGAGCGATTCAGCATGTATTAGATCTGGAGTCGAATGTCTTCGCTATGACCAGTGAAGTTATTCAGGCGCAGCAACTTGGTGAGGTCCACAATGCGACCAAGGTAATCCAATACAAATTGGATGATTTGGTGAGCAATAGTGCCGCCATTTTTGTCCTACCTTCAACCATAGCGTACCAGCAGTTAATTCAAGAGTTAGCGACATTACTTGCCCCGCAAGGTGTTTTCTACCATCAAGTGTTAGATAAGGTAGCGTTAAACCAACGTATTGATCTGTTAAAGGTCAATATTGACCAACAGCTAAGTGATATTCATCAGCAGATTGGTTTGATTGTACAAGAGGCCGATGACAGCTTTATCAATGTACAAGCGCAAACGACGAGCCTTGTCTCCTATGGGAACCATGTTCTTATCGTTTGTTTCAGTGTATCGATAGTGATGTCGCTGTTCCTCACTTACTATTTTATTAATCGCCGCATCGTGGCTCGTCTAACGGCATTAAGTTCGAGTATTGATGCGATAACAAAAGGCGATTTAAGTCATCCTATTCAAGTTGATGGGGCTGATGAGATTGGTCGCCTGAGTGAAAAACTCATTGAGTATGGCGTCAGCGTCAAAGAGATTCAGCGTACCAATGCGATGAGTCTGATCAACAACACCTCTGCGAGTTTATTGACCTGTGACTTAGCGGGATATGTCGAGTCTGCCAATCTCAGCGCGCGCAGGCTACTGGCGTTTCAGGGAGAGGTGGAAAAGAAGTTGATTTGGGATTCGTTCGAAAATCGCAGTCAACGTGTCTTAGCCGCAGTGTTCCAACGCAATGGAGCATTATTTAGAGATGGGCATGATGAGATTACCCTATGTGTTGTAGATGAGCAGACCTGCTATCTACATTTTGACTTCCATCTGTTTTCACATGGTCAGTTCAACAAAGTGATCGTTACGATCACTGATATTACCCAGCAAGAATTGAATGCTAGGGAGCTAGAGCAACGTGTCGCGGATAAAACATCAGATTTAAGAGAGAAAAATCATCGCTTGTTAGAGGAAATCGTTGAACGCGAGCGGACGGAACGGCACCTAAAGCAAACACAAGGTGAGTTGATACAAGCAGCCAAAATGGCAGTGGTAGGGCAAACCATGACCAGTATGGCGCATGAGCTAAATCAGCCGCTCAATGCAATGTCTACTTATTTGTATAGTGCCAAAATTTCATCGCAAGCGGGTAATTTTGCAGGCGTCGATCAGTCACTTGGTTACATCGAAGGCTTGGCTATGCGGATGGGGAAAATCATATCCAGCCTACGGAGCTTTGCGAAAAAGTCAGACGATGACCAGCCAGCGGCAACGCAAAATCTTAAAGATATCGCAGATCAAGCGATGACCATCGTGATCGCAAAAGCAAGAAGACAAATGGTCGAAATTGATAACCAATTGACCTCAGACCTTACCGTGCATGGGAGCGCTCTCGCCATAGAACAGGTACTTGTCAATCTGTTGGTGAATAGCTGTGATGCTATTGATGAGCAGAATGGAGAGAAGCGAAAAATCACTATTCATGCGGTTTACGAGACTCACACACATCATGCTATCGGAATATTTGATAGCGGTAACGGGTTTGATTTTAGCATCATTGATAAACTCTTTACGCCCTTCACAACGACCAAAGAAGTGGGTTTGGGGCTCGGGCTAAACATAAGCAAATCTCTGATGGAAAAACACTCTGGGCAGATATATTTAGCGTCCAACTTAGATAAAGGCGCGTTAGTTATTTTGGAATTGCTACATGCAAAATCTTAATTACTCGATCCTATTAGTGGACGACGACCAAGATGTTTTGGATTCCTATAAGCATCTGATGGATATCGCTGGACTTTCGGCGAAGCCACTCCTTGACCCTACATTGACGACACCGTTTCTCACCCCTGATTGGGCGGGGGTAGTGTTGTTGGATATGTACATGCCCCAGATTCATGGGCTGGAGTTACTAGAGAAAATTAAACAAATTGATGAACGTATTCCGGTCATTGTGATTACTGGGCATGGCGATATCCCAATGGCGGTGGATGCCGTGAAAAAAGGGGCGTGCGAGTTCATTGAGAAGCCGATTAATCCTGCGGCACTATTGGAAATGGTCAAAGAGCATTTAGATTTACGGCGCAGCTTTATTGAACAAAAACATGCGATGGTCGCCACGATTGATAAGTCTTTAGTGGGGAGCTCGGCGCAATTGGAGCAAATTCGTCTCCTTATTTCCCAGTTTGCCTTACTCAAGAATCATGTTGTTATTTGGGGTGAATCAGGAACTGGTAGGCACCTTGCTGCGCATCTATTGCACTCAATGTCAGAGAAAGGGGATGCCTTTGAAGTCATTCAAGCAAAGCCGGATATGATGGAAAGTGAATTGGTTCAACTGCTGTCTGAGTTTAAAGAAGGAACTCTGATGCTGGATAGTGCGGAGTTACTTTCGGAAGAGTGCCAACGGTTTCTGGCTCAAAGGCTGATCGCCAACGAGAGAGAGGGTAGGCCGTTACGTGTGATCGCTATTTTAGGCTGCGATCCAGAAACACTCATCGCTAAACAGCAGTTAATTCCCGAGCTCTATTACGTGCTCAATCAGGGGGTGATAGAAATGCCAGCTTTGCGACAGCGTCCAGACGATATAGCGGTGTTATTTCATCACTATCTCAAAAAGAGCTGTAAGACATTGGGTAAACTGCTCCCTAAAGTGGAGTCGAACTACTTGTCGATACTCAGAGGTCATACTTGGCCTGGAAATGTCCGTGAATTACGAAATATAGCTGAGCTATATGCGGTAGGGATCATTAAATTAACGGGTAAAGAAAAACTCTATACCCAAGCTGAAACGCAGTTACCGCTTGATGAATTGATGGATGATTTTGAAAAAGGTGTAATTGAAGATGCGCTGTTTTTGCATTCGGGGCGAGTGAGTGAGGCCGCTGATTACCTGCAAGTTCCGCGGAAAAAACTCTATTTAAGGATGAAAAAACACGCGATCGACAAAGACAAATTTAAAAGTCGGTCATAGACATTTACACCGCTCACTGGAAGCTTTAATACCGTAAGAGAGCATGGTTACGAAGAGAGTGGTTTTGTTCGTGACTTAGGCGTGGAAAAGTAGCAAAGGCGAACGGATGTTCGCCTTTGTCATTACTGAGCCAATAGCTTTCTTATCGGCTCGGGTTCGGTGTATTCAATCGAAGAGCTCTGCATCAGTTTTTCAACGTGTTTGGACTCTCCCTCAATCACAAATACTTGGTCATTAGGTAGCTCATCAACAATGTTGAGGCCATATTCAGTGATTGCCTTACGAGCTTCATCCACTTGGCCGTCAAGATATTTAACAAAGTACCTTGTTGGTGCTTTCTCAATAGTCTCTTCTTTATTGCCTGAGAAAGGGGAACCTTGGCTATTGGCGAGTACCGAGCCTGTGATCCCCATCATCAACAGTATTGAACATGTTATGAGTCTATTTACCATAGTGACTTGAACTCCTTATGGAAAAGTCAGTGACCAGCGATTAATTGTACCGACATCTCGTCTCGCGCTATCAACAGCTTTTAGCTGCCAATCACCTTTTGACTCAAAGCCAGTAAAGTCAACTTGATAGCTGTTCTGGATGTTATTTGAACTGCCACCTGTGTTGTCATGCAGGATGACTTGACCACCTTCTGGATAGCTTCCCGAACCTTGGTTACCAATCCGTTCAACCAGACAAATCTTGTTAGTCATATCTGCGCAAGTGAAACGGCCGTTGGAGGTGTCACAAATACCAAGAGATGCAGTAACTGAACCAGCAACAGGCTCAAATTGATAGTTGCCCGAACGCTGTACTAAGCGGTTATGTGGGACGATACCGCGGTCGAATTGACTGACACCGTCTAATTGGATGTCTGAAAGTTTACCTTCTCCGACCTTAACTGTGGACAAGATCGCCACACCTGGACCAGAAATCTCAACTTGATCCGTTGCTTGTGAGAACGCCGCGTGCGCATTTTGATTGTCTATTGCAGCGACCGACATGACTGAGTCATAGGAGGCAGGGTAACTGTGTGCGGTATTGCCGTCGTTACCTGCTGCAGCGATCAGCAGTACCCCCTGGTCATAAATGCGTTGTAGTGCATTTTGTTCAGTAACACTGGACTGACTGCCACCTAGGCTCATATTGACCACGTTAGCACCAGGTTTGAATCGCTTTAACCAAGCTAGAGGAGTATCCCCATCCCGATTCGTTAAACACTTTAACAATATGCAAATTAACGTTTTGATTTGGCATCACGCCCTTAATGCCTTCGTTGTTCGCCATTGCTGCAATGGTCCCCGCTACGTGAGTGCCGTGGGCATTGTTGTTACCCGGAGCACTCCAAGAACCTGTCCCACTGTCATTTGTTCCAGAGACTCGGTTTCCACTTAAATCGTTGTGTGATAAGTCGTAACCTGAATCAATGATACACACAGTGCGATTGCCCGCGTTTGCGTCATCAAGAAGCTGAGCGTTTACGGCGGTGTAGCCCCATGGCACCGTTTCACTCAAAAGGTAGCGAGGTGGATCAATCTCGACATACTCGACGTCACTACGATTACTCAACCGAGTTACTTTTGTGTTGTCAATTTCGATACTGTATATCGATTGGTCACCTAGCTTTTCCACTTTGTTGGCGTTGAGTTGTTCTAACACCGATTCTTGTACGATTCGTGGTCCGGAGAAAGGACTACTGCTCATTGAAGAAAGAGCGGTATGGTCATCTTTGAACTTAACGATGTACTTGGTGGGTAGTTTGGATTCGTCGAACCCAGTTAAAGAAGCGTATGCTGACGTTGGTAGTGTTAGCACTACCGCAACCGCAGTAGTTGAAAACAAACCTTTGATTGTATTTGTTTTGTGATGCATTTTGTCTTATTCCTTTTGAGACAATTTTATTCACTTTTTATTAATTAGTTCTCATTCAACAAAAATGTGAATGAGCAATATAGCTATGCTTAGTTGTCAGAAAATACCAATACATTTATGTCCTGAATCGGTAAAACTGAACAAAAGATCTTCAAAACAACACATTCCGTTAACAATGATGGTGCTTATATATTCTTATAAAGCAATTATTTAGTAGTGAAAGACTGCTTTTCTAGTTACTAATTTTGAGTAAATATTCTATTTTTGGGGCAGTGGGATATATTTACTAAATCTATTGAAAATAGATCTTGGTTACAAAGCTGGGTGTAGGAATGTTCTTGCATTTGACTCATTGGAGTAATTAGTCTGAAAATGTATTTAGATGAGAGCGTTTCTCATTAATTACAATAACGAGAATCTTATGAAAAGAACCATGACACTAATGAGTGCCTTGCTGCCACTTGCATTTGCTTCGGCGTCAGAAGAGTTGATTACCCCTGAGATGATTTCTCCCGCACAGGTTGTCAGTGCACAGGGTAAGCAAACTTATACTTATGTGCGATGTTGGTATCGAACCAGCTATTCCAAAGATGACCCTGGCACGGATTGGGAGTGGGCTGAAAACCCTGACGGAAGTTACTTCACTTTGAATGGATATTGGTGGAGCTCTGTGTCGTTTAAAAACATGTTTTATACCGACACTCCCCACAGCATCATTAAACAACGTTGCGAACAAACATTGGATCTAGCGAATGACAATGCCGATATTACTTACTATGCGGCCGACAATCGTTTCTCATATAACCATTCGATCTGGAGCAATGACCCTGTTGTTCAGCCGCAGCAAATCAACAAGATGATTGCGTTTGGCGATAGCTTATCGGATACCGGTAATATTTTTAATGCCTCGCAGTGGCGTTTCCCTAACCCGAACAGTTGGTTCTTGGGGCATTTTTCAAACGGGTTTGTTTGGACGGAATACATTGCTAAAGCGAAGAATCTACCTCTTTACAACTGGGCGGTCGGTGGGGCTGCGGGTGAGAACCAATACATTGCGTTAACGGGCGTCGGGGATCAGGTCACATCCTATTTAACCTACGCGAAGTTAGCGAAAAACTACCGGCCTGAAAATACGCTATTTACCTTGGAGTTTGGATTGAATGACTTCATGAATTACAACCGAAGTGTCGCAGAGGTTAAATCTGATTATGCAGAGGCACTGATTCGACTCACCGACGCTGGGGCGAAGCACCTCTTGTTAATGACGTTACCAGACGCAACACGTGCGCCTCAGTTTCGCTATTCTACCCAAGAAGAAATTGACAAAATTCGCGCGAAGATTGTGGAGATGAATCAATTCATAAAAGCACAAGTGGCGTACTACACTGCACAGGGGTACACCATTACTTTGCATGATACTCATGCTTTGTTTGAGAGCTTGGTTGCCGATCCTCAAGCGCATGGATTTGTTAACGCAAGTGAAGCGTGTCTCGATATTAATCGTTCTTCATCCGTCGACTATTTGTACAACCATCCTTTGCGCTCTGAGTGTGCTTATCAAGGTTCGGATAAGTTTGTGTTTTGGGACGTAACCCATCCGACAACAGCGACACACCAGTATGTTGCACAACAGATGCTAGAAGAGAGTCAGCAACTCGCAGATCATCCTTTCTAGTATCGTCATTTTGATTGTGCAATCTGAGCGTATTGACGCAGTAAGTCAGTGAGTGTCGTTACCCATTCGAGTGCGTTTTGAGGGCTCTCCTTGAGGATTATCTCAACGTGGTTACAGTGAGTCTCAAGTGGAATCGCTCGCTCTAGATGGAACGATACTGTGTAAAAATGCCACAGCAGTAGTCGCTGCATTCGAATGATGTTTTGCTGCTTATTGTCCGATTCTTCAAACAATGCTGGCAGTTGGCTCAGTGCGATAGCGTTCATTCTTAGCATTGCGTCAAACTGAGCTTCTTGAAGCTTATCCTGATCTTCGGCCTCATCTTGCTCAAACGTAAACAGTTCTGTCATTGATTCTTCAGGAATAAGACGATGAATCATTTTCAAGCTCAATTCTTCAAGTTCTTCACGAGAAGTTTGAGTGAGACTGCTGTAAGTGTAATCGCGTTGCATATAGTCTCTCAGACATCAAAGTAGGGCGGGTATTCTAGCGGTTGGGAGGAAAAATGCTATACGATCCTTCCTTACGAGCCAAAAAAATCCCCGCATGAGCGGGGGAAAGCCTTAGTTGTGTTAGCTAGGTTCGCCTATGACGTTGTAGTGAACTTAATTGTCATACCAAAGGTACGTTAAGCTTTGTTATTTAACACTAGGTGCCAAATGATATAACGCCAGTTTTTGGCCAATAATTGTGATGCCCTGATAGTGGAATTGAGAGTTTGGTTCCAACTTTGTAGGTGTTTAAGTGCGTATGTTGACAAGGGCAAAGACGAAGTTTACCGCGAGCAATAGGTGTCCCAAATATGCAGGGTGGTCATACATTGAACACTTGAACGTTTGCGTAAAAATATGTGATGAAACTCTCATTCGTGGCGCTATACTTTCCGCCCGGTTGAGAATAACAGCTCTACCAATACAAGCCGTCACAGGGAATGGTGAATGACCCCAAGGACCGGACCAGCTACCAATTCAATGCTTGTAGAGGTAATTTTTAATGAATGTTTTATTTGGCTTAATCGGTGTCATTGCCCTGCTTTTGTGTGCAGTATTACTGTCGGAAAGTCGCCAATCAATTAACTGGAAAACAGTGTCCCGTGCTCTGTTACTTCAAGTTGGTTTCGCAGCGTTAGTGCTTTACTTCCCTTGGGGACAGGCAGCATTAACAAGTTTAAGTAGCAGCGTATCGAGCTTATTGGGCTTTGCAGACCAAGGGATAGCCTTCCTATTTGGTGATCTAGCCAACACTGGGTTCATTTTTGCTGTTCGCGTTCTTCCTATCATCATCTTCTTCAGTGCTCTTATTTCTGCACTTTATTATCTCGGCATTATGCAAAAAGTTATCGAGTTCATCGGTGGCGGTATTCAAAAATTCCTTGGCACCAGTAAAGCAGAATCTTTGGTGGCAACGGGTAACATTTTTCTTTCTCAAGGTGAGTCTCCTCTTCTAGTTCGTCCTTTTCTTTCTCGAATGACTCGTTCTGAGCTGTTTGCGGTTATGGCTGGTGGCATGGCGTCTGTTGCAGGGAGTGTGCTCGGTGGCTATGCAGGTCTGGGAGTGGAGCTAAAATATCTGATTGCCGCGAGTTTTATGGCTGCACCAGGTAGTTTGATGATGGCAAAAATCATTGTGCCTGAACGCGATACTCCTATCGACCAATCAAATATTGAAATGGATCAAGCGCAAGAGAGTAATGTGATTGATGCACTAGCAAGTGGTGCGATGAATGGCATGAAGGTGGCTGTTGCGGTGGGTACTATGCTGATAGCTTTTGTCAGTGTGATTGCAATGGTGAACACGGGTCTTGAAAGCCTAGGAGAGTTGGTTGGCTTTAGTGGCATTACGCTCCAAGCACTGTTTGGATATTTGTTCTCGCCACTCGCATGGGTTATAGGTGTTCCTTCCAATGAAGTGTTGATGGCTGGCTCATACATTGGTCAGAAGATCGTAATGAATGAATTTGTTGCGTTCATTGATTTTGTTGAACATAAAGCTCTGCTTTCAGAGCATAGCCAAGTCATCATTACTTTTGCACTTTGTGGTTTTGCTAACATTGGTTCTATTGCAATCCAGCTGGGCTCAATCGGCGTTATTGCGCCAGAGAGACGCGCTGAAGTAGCCAATTTAGGCATTAAAGCTGTGCTTGCTGGCACATTAGCTAACCTGATGAGTGCATGTTTAGCAGGTATCTTTATTCTGCTTTAATCCTGCAACTTGAATATTTTTAAGCCCGAATAGCTATGCTCTTCGGGCTTTTTTGTATTCGCTAGTTATTACGAAAAAAATGATTTATAGCAAAGCCTTGTAGCTAAGAAGGCGTACGATGAGAGCTCGTTATGAGTAAGGCTTAAATTATAAGAGAATGTATTTATGAATGAATTGGTACAACGTTTTCTGCGCTATGTGACTTTTAATACTCAATCAAATCCGAACCATCTTGCCTGTCCAAGCAGCGAAGGACAAATGACCTTTGCTCAATTTCTTAAACAGGAATTGATTGAACTTGGCTTAAGTAATGTTTCTCTCGATTCCAATGGGTATGTAATGGCTAAGCTGCCAAGTAACGTAGATTATCCTGTTCCAGCGATTGGCTTTATCGCGCATATGGATACTGCACCTGATGCTTCAGGTGAGAATGTAAAAGCGCAGATTGTAGAAGATTATCAGGGTGGCGATATTGCGTTAGGCAAAGGTGACCAAATACTCTCTCCAATTCAATATCCCGATTTGCATCAATTACATGGGCATAACTTGATTACCACAGATGGGACAACGTTACTTGGGGCAGACAATAAAGCAGGCATTGCGGAAATTATTTCTGCTATGGCGGAGCTTATCGCCCATCCCGAAATCCCTCACGGTGAGATCTGTATTGGCTTTACGCCGGACGAAGAGATCGGCCGAGGTGCTGACAAGTTTGATGTGGCAAGGTTCGGGGCCGAGTGGGCTTACACCATTGATGGTGGTCCGGTCGGTGAGCTGGAATTTGAGAACTTCAATGCGACCAGTGCTGATGTTATTTGTCATGGTGTCAATGTTCATCCTGGAACAGCAAAAGACAAGATGGTCAACTCAATGAACATTGCTGCTCAGTTCCAAATGATGATGCCAAGTGACGAGACTCCTGAGTGCACTGATGGCTATCAGGGTTTCTACCATCTGAAGTCCGCGAGTATGTCGGTTGCGCGTAGCGAGCTGGGCTACATCATCCGAGACTTTGACCGTGAAGGGCAAGCGGCTCGTAAACAATTTATGATTGAAAAAGTTGCCGAGTTGAACAGTCAATTAACGCACGGTTCAGTTGAATTGCAGTTAACCGATAGCTACTTCAACATGAAAGAGCAAGTGGAGCCGTATCCGCATATCATAGAGTTAGCGAAACAAGCGATGATTGCGTGTGATGTTCAGCCCCAGATTAAGCCAATTCGTGGTGGTACGGATGGTGCGCGATTATCATTTATGGGCCTGCCATGCCCTAACATTTTCACCGGTGGTTACAACTTTCATGGCATCCATGAGTTCGTTTCGATAGAGGGAATGGAGCAAGCGGTAAAAGTTATTGTGACATTGGCAGAGAAAACAGCTCTTAATTACCAATAAGTATCTAATTCAACAATGATATTTCATTAAAGATCATGTACATTTATAGCAGTGAGTTTTTCAAGTGAGTGTCAGGATGAAAAGGATATTGCTGCTGCTAACACACACGATGTGTATCGCATTGGGCTTCGCATTAGGAATTTATGCGTTGCCCATTCTCACTCAACCTCCATCTCCTACGATGCAGAAGGTGCAAAGTATCACCACGCAGGCTATTTATACTGCGAGTTTTCAAAAAGATCGCAAAGATAGTGATTTTTTACATTGGGGAGAAGGTTCACTTTCCATCAGCCAAGATGAAGTTGCCTTTGTTGGCGAGTTGGCTCCTGGGCCCGACTACAAGTTATATTTTTCGCCAACCTTTATTGAAGTCGAAGCAGATTTTTTAGCGCAAAAAGAACAGATGGTTCAGGTTGGTGATGTCAAAAGTTTCGATCGCTTTACTGTCACTCTTCCAACAGGGTTTGATGCGGCTAAATACGACACCGTTATCATCTGGTGTGAAAGCTTTGACCAGTTTATTACGTCGGCAAGATATAAATAACCATTATGTAGGATATTTCAGAATAACGGGCTTTAAAGGTATCTCAAATTTGAGTATTTGATATTTTTTACACTCAATAGATGCTTTCTGACAGTGCAGTGACAACCGATGACCGTTCAAAACAATAATGCGTAGCTTGCTCAACCGCTGCTAATCAAGAAATAAAACAATCGCGATAGCAGTAATTAGACAATGGGATGAAACCGTTTTGCTAAACCAGATTCCTTCAAAACTGTATTCTTTAATCACAGTGTTATTGGCAATGTTTTCTATACAAGCCTTTGCGGCAGATATAGAAGTTGTTGTTACACCTGCAAGTTCGACATACGAAAATGGTCAGTTGATTGATTATTATGTCACTGTAAAAAATACTACTGCGAAAACATTCCGTGACGTAGAAGTGGAAGACCTTGTCTGGGATACACAGACCAACACCGAGTCTGGCCGTGGTAAAGCGTTTAGTTCAGTCACAATTACGGCTTCAAATAGTTGGGGGTCAAACCCTGGTTCGTTTACCAGCAGTGATTCGAATCTGTCGGTATCTGATGCAAAGTTATTCCCATTCGGTAGCAACGATTATGTCATCCAAGCCAAAGTGAGTGATGATGCGATTGGTAAAATAGAACTTGGCAAAACCACGGTTAGAGCAGACGTTGATGGCGATGGTAGCGCAGAAGTGTTTGTACCGAGTGTGGCGAGTGTTTTTAACCCAGTTCCTTACCAATATGAACTGGCGCTCTCGGCAGATAAAGATGAGTACCTCGTCGGTGATTCACTGACGTATACTCTCACGGTGACCAACACAGGCAGTTATCGAGTTCAAGGTCTTGATATCAATCAAGCGTTCGAATCACTGGCTGTCGAGCATAGCAACGGAGCAACTTCATCTCCGTTTAGTAATGTCACCATTAGTGGTAAAACAACCGGTAGTGGCAGTGAACTTGGTACTTTTGCTACGAGCGGTGATCTGGCGGTTACAGACGCAAAGATTGTGGTAGGAGGCAAGCTGACCTATACCGTTACAACGACGGTAGCTAACGATCTTGTTGGAGACATTGTCACTTCAGCAACAGCGCATACCAAAGAAGGCAATATTGAAAGTGATGAGCAAATCACTCCCCCAGCTCAGCCCATAGTTAGTATTGAACATACACTCAATAATGCATCGCCATATCTGGTTAGTTCAGAGCGTGTCTTTACTGTTAAAGTTAGCAACCGCGGTCAAGGCATTGCTTACGGCTATCATGTTAAACACAATATCAAACAACTGATCACTGACTTAGGTTTAGGTAACAACTTACAACCTGAGCACAATAGCAGCGACTTATCTGGTAATCCATTCGCTCAGTGGAGTGTTGAGGTGGCCGATATTGGTGGCAATTCTCTTTCCAAGTATAAAGACCTCGGGTCTCAATTAGATGTAGATTTTGATGACCAAGTTTCTATTTACCCAAATGAAAGCATCACTTATCAGCTTAAAGCGAGTATTTCTCCCGTCGCGATCGGTGAGATAAAAGGGGCTAATGCGGCGATATTCAACGCTGATGGTGCGCTTGAGCAAGACGCGCAAATCAGCAATATATTTGCTGCAGAGCGAACGCTCAATGTTTCTGACTCTGAAATTAAGATCGTTAAAACGACCAAAGAGTCTGAGTATATCCCGGGCAATACCGTTGAATATGAGATTAAAGTTTCCAACTCTTCGTCAAAATATTTCGCTAACGATCTGCAAATCGTCGATGACTTAACTTGTGTTACCACAGATATGGCTGCTGGTGCAGGTCAGGGGCAGGCTTTCAAACGTTGGAAGCTGGAACCTATCAGCGCAGAAGATAATCAAGGTACCGATCATGGCCAATATAGCTATGGCTCGTGGACCAGCTCTCCAGTGACAGTGTCACCAGATGTTGCACCTGGTAAGTTCGTGACTTACAAGCTTACTGCCGAAGTCAACGATTCGAGCGTGGGTCTGATTCTCGATGATAACCCTGCGTGTAGTGATAACGTGACAGAAGAAGGTTCGGGTGTGCAGATGCCTGAGGATAACCTTCTTGTGAGTAAAGATGTTGATTCACGTTACTACTCTTCAGGTGATACGCTAACTTACACTATTCGTGTTGATAATGACGGTGATGGTTTTGCAGACCAAGTGCATGTTATGGATGCCATCGATAAGCTAGAAACTGTCGACATCTTTGGCAATACGATTACTGCATTCGATAGTTGGACTATTACCGCACAAGCGTATAAAGAAAACGGTTCACCATCAACGGCATCAGACACAGGCATCAGTGGTAGTGTGAGCAGTCCTGACATTCTGGATGTAAAAGCAACGATTGAGCCGCGCGGTTACGTCATCTACACCATTGAAGCTAAGACCAATCCATTGGTGGATGGTCATATTCAGAACAGCGTGAAAGTGGATGATTCCGTCTATGCTGACCGAGGTTCGGATCCTCGAGATTTCAATATTAATCTGATCAAAGAAGTAAAAACAAACAACGATGCGAACTTCCATACCGATCAAACCAGCTATTCCAAAATGGAAAACCAGATCACCTATCGTCTGCGTGTTATCAATGCGAAAGGGAATGGTTATGCCACTAATGTAAAAGTCAAAGATAGCATTTCGACGATTGAGGCAGGCCTACTTGAACCAGACAACGTTTCGAAAAAAGTCTTCTCTTCTTGGACGATCAATGCAGAGATTATTTCGGATGATCCACTGCTAAACGGCAATAGTACTTTCACCAAGGTCGGGACTTTTGAAGATAACAAAGATCTTGATACCGTCGCCCAGATTGCGCCAAACGTTGAGGTTGTTTATACCATTACTGCTCAGATCGATCGCAGTAATGGTGACGAAATTATCTATAAGCGTATAGACAACAGTGCCGTAGTTGAAACTCCAGATTCAGACTCTCAGTCAGGGATGCAAGATGCTGCTGTGGTTTATCCAAAAGCGCCCAATGTTGTCGTAGTAAAAACCACCAAAGAGAATGAGTTTATTCCGGGGCAGTGGGTAGAGTTTGATGTCACGGTTTATAACCGTGGTGCAGGTTACGCGAATGAAGTGCAAGTCACTGATGATATCGCGGGTATGAATGCGTTTTCGGAATGGACAATACAGGCCATCACAGATAAGAATAACTCTCCTTTTAAAACAGGTAGTTATCCTGATGTGAAGTCGAACTACCCCAACAACGGTAACATAGATACCCGTATTGATATTGACCCTCAAACGGTTCAGGGGATGGGTTTTGTTACCTATAAAATTCGCGGTTTAGTCAAAAATGACTACAGCAAAGACGAAATGTCTAACACAGTAGAGATCCACGACCCAGTTAATAATCTTGACCAATCCGCGACCGCCGAAATTGGTGGCAGTGGTGGCGCAAAACTGAACGTGTCTATCCTAAAAACTGCCGATGTGAGTCGTTTCACGCCGGGACAGGATGTGACCTACTTTATCTATTTACAGAACAACAGTGATAATACGGCAGACAACCTGAAACTTGTTGATCCAATTAAGGAAATTAAGTCGGTACTTGCCAACAAGAAGAACAATCAGTTTGAAGAGTATGAAGACCAATCTCCATTTGAATACTGGGAGTTTGATTACGGTGACGGTGCCGGTTGGCAAGGTCAAACTACAGAAGATCTTGTCTATCCTCCAGGTAGTGTTAGCAGCTCGTTTTCTCTAGCAGCTGGCGAGACGCGCACTGTTAAGATCAAAGCTCGAGTCAAAGACAACGTGGTTGGTTCTCGTGATTCAGCAGGGATATTAGAGCCTATCATCGCCAACAACGCCTACATCTTCCGTGATTACAAACAAGTCTCGGAAGAGTCGCATGTGTCGCACCATGAAATGGAACGAGTGGATAGTGGAGGCACAACGACTCGTGAACTATTGGTCAATGGTAAGAAGAGTGCGTTTTATGCACCAGGTGACACGCTGACTTATAAAGTAAAAGTCAGTTCTGACCGTGGTTATTTCAATAACTATCGTGTGGCTGAAAACATTAAGGGAGTAAGCGTTCTGCTTTTAGATGGAAGGAATGCTAACCCGTTTAATGACACCTTCTCTGTCGCGGTTGAAAAAGAAGACAGCGATGGTGGCGATGGCACAACGGACGGCACGCTAGATGGTGTGGTTAAGGACAATGAAAACATCACGACAACCATAGACGTTGCAGGTGGAGATTATGTCCTCTATACCGTCGAAGGCGTAGTACGTGACGATGCCGTAGGGGATATCACTATTGGTGGAATTACGGTTGAACCGTACGCCTACCATCTAGCGTTTACTAAAACAGTCGAGCAGAAAAACTATCAACCAGGTGCTGAGCTGACTTACCATCTCACGATCAAAAATGATGGTAAGGGCGGAGCATACAATATTCCTGTTGTCGACGCACTTTCAACTATCAAAGTGAGTTTGCTTGATGGTAGCGAAGGCGTTGCTTTTCCAGAAGGTTGGACGATAGAACCTAAGGTTGTTGGTGGCAATCCGCATGCTGAAGTCGATCTCGATAAAACCATTGTAAATAACCAAGATATAAATACGCATGCTTCAATTCCGGCTGGTGAAACGGTTGAGTATGTTGTTCGTGCTAAAGTTAATGCCAATGCGGTAGGTATTATTGTCAACTTGCTCAAGGTCGACGGTGACACAGTGAGTGCTGAGTCGAAGGCCGACACTGAGAAATATGACTTTGAGAAGCATGTGACTAAAATATACGATGTTGACGGTAGCACCGAGCTCTCGGGTGGATACACACCTGGTGGTTACATCGAGTATCAGATCCTGCTCAAAAACAAAAACAATGTTCACTTACAAGACATTGCCATCTTTGATGATATTCAGGGAATCTCAACCGAATATTTCGATGGCACAACAGGTCCAGCATTTACGAGTTGGACGATCAATACCGACGTTGATGGTTCATCGCTGTCAAACGCGGGTTCTGTCGCCAACAACACCAATATAGATACGGTGTTTGACCTCGCTGCGAGCAGTTTTGAACCTTCAGGCACCTTCGTTAAGTACACGATTAAGGCGCATGTGTCGGATAAAGCGGTCGGATCCATACAAAATATTGCTAAGGTTGATGGTAAGCATAATCTCCCGTCAGAGAGGGTAGATATGCTGCCAGCCAATGTTGAAAAACTGCATAAATCCTACACGGATGCTAGTTATGCAACGCAAAAGGGAACCTACAACCATACTGTTGATGGGCAGAAAGTGGTTTACCGTCTGCGTCTTGAAAACAAAGGTAAGGGTACTGAGTACAACGCGAATCTGAGTGAAGAGTTTAGCAAGCTGAAATCAAAGCTCGCGCAAATTGCCGCAGGTCAACCAGACAACCAGCAGGGCGTGGTTTACCAACCTGCTACTTGGCTTGTCTCGGTTGCAAAATCTGATGAAGTGACGACCGATATTGGTTCATTCGTAGGTGGCACCGATGTGGATATTGATATTCCTAAGTTGTCGATTGCCGCCAATGGTTGGATTGATATTAAGATGGAATCCCGGATCCGCGATGATGCAGTGACTGCGGTGACCATTCAGCCTAAATACAATGGTGCTGGGTTTGGTAAGTCGCAAATCAATCCAGAAACATCGAATCTAGATGTCAGCAAAGAGATTGTATCGATTGGTGGTAGACCCTATTCGAATGGCGATACATATAAACCGGGCGAAGAAGTCATTTATCAGTTTACTGTCACCAATACGACGCCAGTGTGGCGCGACAATGCTGTACTGCGTGACCTATTATCGAACATTACCGTAGAAGTGCTCGGTGGCAATGTTACCCAAGCATTGTTGGACACTGAAATCACGCATACGATTTCTACAGGTTTAGATGGTGACATCGATACCTATCTACCTCCGTATGACAAAACAGGTGATCTCGACATCGTCGCTGATATTGCACCGAGAGAAGAGATTCAGTTCTTGATCAAGGGCACTATCAGACCAGACGCACTGGGTACCATTGACGCGAACCAAGCAACGGGTGGTAATCACCAAGTCGCAACACCAGAGATACCTCCAGTGGCTCCTGATCTCGTGTTCGAAAAACTGGTTACCAATACCACTGCGGATGGCAGTAGTTGTAGCTTCCCATCGAACAGTGGCAGCGGTTGTGAATACAATCCAGCTGGTCAGGTGAGTTACACCATTACGGTCGAAAACCGTGGTGAAGGTATTGCCAATGACGTCGCGATTATCGATAAGCTCAATGCCATTAGTACATCGACTGGTGCCAAAGCATTCAGTGGACTTTCGACCACCATCATTGAACAACCGAGTAGCGATCGTTTCTTTATTTCAGGTAACTACTCAGGCAATATGCCTCTTGATGCCACTTTCGACCTGATGCCAGGCGATAAAGTCGTGTTTGGTCTGATAGGTATTGTCGATGCCGATGCGACCGGTACCATCACTAACATTGCGAAAGTTGACAGTCAGGACTCGAACTCAATAGTACTTGGCCAAGGTGACGCCGATATTATCGCGGCTAAGTCGACTGATACTCCAAGTTACACGCCAGGTGGTGAAGTGCGTTATACCATGTACGTTGCCAACCGAGCCGATTCGAATGCAGATGTGCGTGTTCAAGATGAGATTTCGAAATTTACGGTACTGACCGCTGATGGTTCAATGCAGACCGCACTTAAATCTTGGACGACTAACGCAACGTTTGTGTCGAATATCAGCGCTGCGCACAACGATGCGAGTACCATTCAGACCAGCGGCGATATTGATGCCGTCGTCAAATTAGGTGCGGCCGGTACCGAGCCGACAGTGCTTAAAATCGAAGTGGTAGGTCAAGTTAGAGACGATGCGATTGGCAAGTTTGGTAACACGCTATACGTCGACAACAAACAGTACGATTTACAGCAGCATTTTATCTATCCTCAGCAAGGTGCTCTGACCGTCACGAAACAAGCTTCGCTATCTCCAGCGCTTTATGCGCCTGGTGATTCGATTGGCTTTGATATTGTGATTGAGAATACCGGCGCGGGTTATCTGCAAAATCTTCATGTTGAAGATATCGCGTCAAGTATCCGAGCGGATGTCGTGGACAGTTTATTGCCAGGTCGAGTGTTCAACTCATGGGATAGTGCAACCAGTTCGATCACCATCGTAGATCCTTCGGTAAGCAAAACAATTGTGATTGACCAATCGGCTTTTGATGCACCGGATGGGTTTAGTGGTGATTTCAATCTCGCCCCCGGCTCTCAGATTCAGCTTCATCTTGAAGGCACCGTGAATAGCAATGTGATCGGGGCCATTACTAACCAAGTGAGTGTCACCGCTGATGACGTCGACGGGGCTAACGATACGGCAACTTATTTGCCGATGGATGCGGAAGTGACCGTGTCGAAAACCGTCGATAAGAGTGTTTATCAGGCGCAAGATACCCTAACTTATACGCTAGTGTTGACCAATACACAGCGAGTATGGGCGACCGATGTGAAGGTTACGGACTTAGTTGATCGTATCAGTGCGGAAACGATCTACGGCAGTACGATATCAGTATTTGACCCAGCAACGATTGAAATTAGCGCCGTCTCTTCCAATGGAAACACCAGTTTGCCAGCACTATCGGGTAACTATATCGACAACACCATTGATATTGCGCCGCAAGACATTGTGACGATTACGATCAAAGGGCAACTCAAGCCTGAAATCATAGGCGAAGTGCGAAACGTCGTTCAGCTTGAATACGATGGTAAGACGCTTGAAGATGAAGCGATCAGTACGCCACTGACTCCAACGATTGAAGTCACAAAAGAGCCGCTCGATCCACTTTATACTCCGGGAATGGTTAACGGCTTTGAAATCAAAATCGTCAATAAGGATGCTGCCTTTGCCAATGACATAGTGCTGGAAGATTTGATTTCTGCGGTCATGGTATCGACAGCCGATGGCGTTGACCGACAAGCATTTAGTCGCTGGACAGTCAGTTACTCCGCTAACGATCCAATGACATCGGTGGATAAACGCAGTTACGCTTGGAACAGCGATATTAATGCGACGATTGACTTAGCGCCGAATGATACGATTACGTTTACGATTCAAGGCGAAGTCGATGCCAAAGCGATAGGTGATATCGTCAACACCGCCAAGGTGGCGTACGATGGCAAAAATTTTGAGCCGAGTGCCACGATTACGCCTAAGCCAGCAGATATATCGGTGACGAAAATCGCTGACCAAGAATTCTATCAGGCCGGACAGAGTGCACAGTTTGTCGTAACCATCACCAATGGCGGAGAAGGTTTCGCCAATGATGTGATCATCAAAGACATCATGAACGATGTCTTGGTCACTTTGGTTGATGGTTCGAACGGCACGGCATTTGAATCATGGACAGTGAAGACACAGTTGAGTGATGTCACTTCATCACTGACGTCTGTGCCTAGCGGCAACAATCCTGATATCGATACTATTGCAGACATTGCACCGAACAGCACGGTTACCTTTACGATAAATGGTACGGTCAACCGTTATGCAACGACGGATATTATCAACCAGGTAAGTGTGGAGTTTTCTGGTCAGCCAACGTTAAATGCAGAGGCGATCATCAAGCACCGCCCAGTATCTCTGACATTGGAAAAATACGTTGGTGAAACCGGAACTGAGACAGAAATGGCTTATGAACCGGGTAAAGAGTCTGTCTTCCGTGTCATTGTTGCTAACCAGAACGAGGCCTTTGTTGCTGGCATTCAACTGAAAGATCTCCTTGATTCAATGGTAGTGGATACCGTGAATGGGGCAAAAGAAGCTGCGTTTTCTAGTTGGAACATTGAAGTCAACAAAGGCAACGAGCTGACGACGATTTCCCCAGATCCTAGCGGAGACAACAAACAGGTGGATTCGATCGTCAATCTTGCGCCAAACGACACTCTTGAGCTGGTGATTAAAGGCACAGTGAATGAGTTTGCTAACGGACAGATTGATAACAAAGCATCGATGGTAATCAACAACAGTGGTCGCCCACAGCGTTCGACTGCCGTTGCAAGCCTAATCCCTGAACCAGATAACGTCGTGATCAGTGAATCAGCGGACAACCCAATCTATAAGGCAGGTCAAGCTGCGACATTCCGCATCACGCTAGTTAACGACAGTAAAGGTTTTGCCAACGATATCGTGCTGAGAAATGCGATTTCTCGGATGAAAGTTCCGACTAAACCGGACGTAACCAGCGGTGATCGTGAAGTTGTTAATGCCTTTACCGATTGGAACATCACTGCGACAAGCACCGACCCTAGAACCAACATTAATGTGGGTACATTGGCTGCCAATGATGACATTGATATCTCGGGTGATATTGCTCCGGGTGATACAGTTGAAATCGCGATCACGGGTACCATAGATGCTCGTGCTATGGGTGAAATTATCAACACAACGCATAAGATCGACGAGTCTCAATCTGCAACGCCGTCAACACGAAATGTGTCGGTTGAAACCGTCAGTGCGATGATCACTCCTCAAGCTGTCAGCTTTGCAATCGACAAAACCACAGATAAAGGTGAGAACGCTGAGTACACCAATGATGATTCAGAGCTGACTTACATTCTTCGTGTGAGCAATGAAGGATCGGCGACCATTTCTGGTGCACAAATGGTGGATGAAATCACTAAGCTGGTGGGGGCGAACGGCAATGCCTTATTTACCACTTGGAAAGGAACGATTGAAGAGTGGCCGAGTGGTCAGAAGAAAGGCGAGTTTACCGATAAAGATCTGATGCTTCCCGATGGAGCGCTTTCACTCGATCTGTTGCCTTACATGGGTAATGGCTATGTGATTAAGATTACCGGTGAATTGAACAAAGGCTTGGATGACAACATCACCAATACCTTTACTGTCACTGACCCTGCGACTGGCATTTCTGCATCGGATGATGTCACTATTCACGTCAAGAAGTTTGCTGACAATGAAGGTGAGTTGCTGGTGACCAAAGAAGCGCTGAAAACAGATGCGCAGGTCGGCGACGTTGTTGAGTATGAAGTGACCATCATCAACAACAACGAATCAGAATTTAAGAACGTTAAGCTAGTGGATCGTTACCCATCAGGCTTCGCTTATGTTCCTGGTTCCACAGAGATCACCAATAGCGGTCCTGATGGTCAGTTTGATACCAATGATGATGTCATCAACACGGATGATCCAGCTGTCACGAGCACGCTTACCTTTAATGTGGGTGATATGTTGGCCTATGGCGGTGCTGACAAGACCATCACGGAGCAAGTTCGTATTCGTTACCTACTGCGTGTGACTGTTGGCGCAACATTCGGCAAGTACGTCAACTCAGCGGTAGCAATGGCGCCACCTGAAGGTCAGGTGACGGGCGCTTTGGAAGAGAAATCAAACACCGCCACCGCGACGGTTGAAGTCATGCCAGATAAGGTATTCGACACGGCTTCTATCATAGGTAAAGTGTTTGAAGATCATAACAAAGATGGTTTCCAAGCTGATGCAACCGCATTCGAAGTAAAGTTGTCTGCGAACGTCAGTGACAGAGATTATATTGCCAACACCACAGTGATGATTCGTGATGGAAAAGAGCATCATCTTAAAGACCGTAGTCATACAAGAGGTGAGCATACGGGTAATGTCTATGGCGTGCAGGTTAATCAGGCTGGCGAATTTAAGCATAACTATGGGCATGCGGTCGAATCGAAAAAACAGTCAAAGCAGTTTGATTCGGTATTAGTGGCTGGTTATGAGATAGACGAGCTATATGGGATGTCTAAAAACCGTACCTTACCATCGAGCAACAAGGTGAGTTTCCAGCTTGAAACGAAGACCAAAGAGGGATTCAGCTTTAGCGTTATTACTGAGTCTGGAACGCGCCTAGTGTTTGATCGAGAGGGCAATATTAGTTCGAACCATGTTGGAGATAAGCAACAGGGGTTATCTGCTGAAAATCTTGATGTAACCAGAAACCTATTCAAAGATGGTGATCACTACTTGTGGGAAATCGTCATAGAAAACAAAGGGATCTATGAGGATGGCATCCCTGGTGTAAGACTACTCACAGTAGAAGGTATTGTGATAGAAACCGATCAGTACGGTCGCTACCATGTACCAGATCAGTGGGTTCTAGATAAAAAAGGTAAGAACTTCTTGGTGAAGGTTGATACCGATTCATTGCCGACAGGCATGAAAGTCATCAGCGAAAACCCAAGAGTACAACGGATCTCTCCCAACAAACTGACCAAGTTTAACTTCAGTGTCTCGGTAGAGGACAAAGAGTAATCGTGAATAACTATAACGACAAACAGACGCGATTGGCGGAATAATTATGAATAAATTCAAAATGACTCGTTTGGCAGTAAGTATTATGGCAGCCATTCCCATTATGGCAGTGGCAAAAGATACCAGTCAGTTGGAAAAAATCGACACAGATACCACGGGTATTGAGGTCGAAGTTCATCAACAGGAAGACAGCTCACGCATCTATCTCGAAGAGGGCGCTATTTGGGCTAGCCGAGATATTACCCGTTTTGAACCAGTACTCGATGTAAGTGTGAGTGATGAGCTAGAAGTTAAAGAGGGACAGTTATCTGACAAGGTTAACTTTACCGTCAGCTCAAACTACAGCTACTACATGCAACGCTATCAAATAGAGATTTTCCGTGGTCAAGACCGCAGCCTATCTCAGCCGATTAAGGTCATCGAAGGTACTGAGGTTGCGAACGATATTGATATTAGTTGGGATGGCTCGACCGACACTGATTATGCATTCGAAATCGGCAACCAACTGCAATTCAGGTTCAAAGCTTGGGATAAAGACGGCAACATGGACATCACGACTATCGGCGTGATTGACCTAGTACGCCCAGATTCTGAGGTGGATATCGATCGTAATCAGAGCGAAGAGCAATTGGCGCGAAGTTTTGGTCGTGCGCAGCTAATGCGGCATAACATCCCGACCAATTCGGGGTTGGCTAAGTTTATTGGTACCGGGCTTAAAGGTGTCGATAAAGTGGTGATTGGAGAAGATGAATTCGAAGTTGAAGATGGAGAGCTATACGCCGAGCAGTTCTTGCCTGCTGACGCCTATATTTTTCCAACCAAGGTCATCTTTGACAATGGCGATGAGCGCCGCTATCAGTTGTACGTGCGTATTCCAGATACCTACTACGCACAGGCAGGTTTGGCCGATATGTATATTGGTAAAAACCGCGTAACGGGTGATACCGGAGCATTGGGTGTCAATGACCAATATCAGGATGATGTTTACAACCAAGGACGTATTGCCTACTTCAGTCAGGGCAAGTTCGGCGATAAGTTACGTTTAACCACGCACTTTGATAGTAAAGATGGACAGATCAAAGACATCTTCAAGCATCCATTTGCTGCGGAAGACTCGTCTGTCTTCGACATTCTCGAAGACGATGATGAACTTTACTATGGTGATTACGGCGATGGAGCCAACATCCACAAGGTGGTGAACACTAAAGGTAAAGTATACTTCGATCTTGAGTACGATAAGTCTCGGGTAGTGTGGGGTAACTACAACACTGGACTGACTGGCACCGACAACAATGACTACAACCGTAGCTTGTATGGTTTTAAAGGAGATTATCGTACCCGTTCTACCACTAGGTATGGCGAAGATAGACTCAATATTGTTGGCTTCGCTGCGTCAGCAGACTCCTCTTTTGCTCATGATGAATTTCTCGGTACAGGGGGGGCACTTTACTTCCTACGTCATGGTGAGTTAGTCCCAGGCAGTGACAAAGTCTATGTCAAAGTCGTCAATAAGGACTCGGGTATATCAGAGCGAGAAGTACCACTTCAATCAGGCCGAGACTATGAAATCGACCCATATCAGGGCCGAATCATCTTGATGCGACCTCTGAACAACATCATTTCAGATAGCTTTGGCAGCGTGATTGATGACACACCAACAGACGGTTTTGAAAACTATCTTGCGGTCGATTATGAATACGTGCCAAGAGGCTCCGACGTTAAGGATTCATTGACTTACGGTGGTCGCGCTAAGGGCTGGGTAAACGACTACATTGGTATTGGAGTCAACTACGCAACTGAAGAGCGAGATGGTCAGAACTATCAGGCTTCGGGAACGGATCTGACGCTACGCGCAACAGAAGGGACATACATCAAAGCGGAATGGGCACACAGCGAGGGCCGTCAGACGGATTCAAACTTTGTCTCTTTTGATGGTGGTTTAACCTTTACCCCAGTGGGTGAAGACTTTGATGAGCGTAAAGGTGACTCGATACAGGTTAAAGGTGTTGCAAGCTTATACGACATTGCTCCGAACATTTTTGGTGCAGTGGGGAACGATGTTAAGGCTTGGTACAAATCGAAAGATGCGGGTTACAGCTATGCCAGCCAAAGTGACGATTTGGAGCAATTGTCATACGGAACCGAGTTGCGTTTACAAGCCTCCGATCGACTGAGCTTTGCGACGCGCTATACCTCGATTGAAGAGACAGAGCTCGATGGTACTAAGCAAACCGATACTCAGCAGGCTGAGCTTGAAGCTCAGTTTAAGCTGACCGATCACGTTAAAGTTTCGGCAGCAGCAAAACAAGTCGACGAGCTGAATCGTGAAAACGTAAAGGGTAAGGGTACCCTAGCGGGCTTAAGAGCTGACTATATCTGGGACAGTGACAACAGCGTATATATTAAAGGCCAGTCTACGGTAGATAAGACGGCTCAGTATGACGATAACGACAGTGTCTCTGTGGGTGCTGAATTCCGAGTGTTTGATGATCTCTCGTTGGGAGCGGAATACACCACAGGTGATCGCGGTGATTCGGCAGAGGCAACCGCAAGTTACGACATCACAGAGAATTACACCACCTATGTAACTTATACGGACGATAACTACGAAGGGCAAAATAACGTTGTCGTAGGGCAGCGTGCCGATTTGACATCCAATGTCGATTTCTATCAGGAAAATCAGTTTGTTAATGAGAACAACGGCAAAGGGCAGATTGACTCCTTTGGCTTTGGTTACGATATGAGTGACGACATTGATTTTGGTATCGGTTATCAGCAGGGTGAAATTGAGAAGAAAAACGACGTCGATCCGAGTAAACTAGAAATCACGGAACGTAAAGCGGTGACGTTCACCGCCAATATGGATATTGACGATGTTAACCTCAAGCATAAGATTGAGTACCGTGTTGATAAAGGCAACGAAAATGTCGATGTCAATAAGCGTAGGGTGGATCAGTTTGTTACGACCAACCGATACACTCAGAACTTAACCGAAGAATATACCTTGTTCGGCAAATTCAACTATTCGAAATCGATCAGTAAAGAGACCGATGAAACATTAGAGCGCTTCGTTGAAGTAACAGGTGGCCTAGCGTATCGTCCTATCTATAATGATCGATTAAATCTGCTTAGCCGCTATACGTATATTGCCGACAAAGATAATCTCGATCGTGATGTCGATTACAGCAATGAAGAGTCACATATCATCGAAGTGGAAGGTATCTACTCGGTAAACGCCAAAGTCGATGTTGGTGCTAAATACGCGCACAAAGATAAGAAAGAGGATTTTGAGCGTGCTTCTGGGAGCGTAGAAACGGTCGAAAGCAACATCAACCTATATGGTCTAAGCGCGTCCTACCATGTCATTAAAGAGTGGGATGTGACGGGCGAATATCACTGGAAAACCGATACGCTCAATGATGAACTTGAGCACGGTGCACTTGTTTCAGTGAACAAACATCTTTCTGACAACTTTAAAGTTGGTATTGGCTATAACTTCTCTGGCTTTGACAGTAACTTAGCCAACGATGATGACTACAATGCCAAGGGTGTCTTTATCAACCTTGTTGGTAAGTTATAGAGGATTAACATGACAATGAAACTCAAAACGCTCTTTGCTGTAGGTATGGTAATGGGGTTGGTCGCGTGCTCTACCGATACCTATGTAAGTAAAGAAAACATAGACAAGTTTGGTGATCCGCAGGTAGAGAAGTTCTTGATTCGAGAGTGTATTGTACCAGAGCGAGACATACGAATTGCCATGGCTTCCCATTTTGATTTCGACAAATCAGAGTTGAAACAACAGGATAAAGCATCAATCGACCAACTGATCTCAAGCATTGGTAAACTGCATGGTCAGATTGCGATTGTTGGCCATACTGATTATCAAGGCTCGGATGATTACAACGTTAAACTGTCCCTGCGTCGGGCTGAAGCGGTAAAAGCTTACATGCAAACTCAATTAGACCCCTCTCGCTACGATTGGGAAGTGAAGTACTACGGCGAGTCTAAGCCACTGGTTGAGGGGACGACAAAGCAGGCGAATGCCGAAAACCGTCGTGCGTATATTGTGTTTGAACAGACACAAACCCAGCAGGAAAATGCGTTTTGTCAGCCTCCACAACCAGAGCGCAAAGTCTTTGTCGCCATGACCTCTCATTTTGACTTTGATAAGGCGCAGCTGAATCCAGCCGATAAAATCTCATTGGATGAGTTTGCGAACAATTTAACTGGCTTAAATGGGCGAGTATTGATTGCCGGGCATACCGACTATCAAGGCTCAATCAGTTACAATGAGCAGCTCGCGCAGCGCAGAGCAGAATCGGTCATGCAATATTTGCAGACTAAGCTAGACCCAAGCCAATTTGTGTGGGAAGTTAAGTCTTTTGGTGAGTTGAACCCAGTCACTCAAGAGCAGAACCTAGATGCCAATGCTCTGAATAGACGTGCGTTTGTCGTATTCAAAGAGGGTGAGTTACCCAAGTAACTCATTCAATAAAACCAACTATTTAAAGGGGCACATTGCCCCTTTTTAACAATTACCAAGCAGGAGCAGAGCGTGGAGAAAGTACAAGCAGTCATCGATTTTCTTCTAACTCACAAATTGATGTTTACCGTGTTGATCATTGTGATGATCTCACTGGGTCGTCGGCTAATATTGTCACGGATACGTGGTGAGGTAGCCTTTGTGACAGAGAAACAGCGTAACTGGATGTCACGTACGAAAAACGGGTCATTCATCGTACTGGTCATGTTGCTGTTTATACTCTGGCAGTCGGAAATCAATGAATTTGCGCTCTCAGTCACCGCAATTGCTGTTGCGATAGTTGTGGCATCTAAAGAGATCATTCTCTGCTTCACTGGGTCAATTCAACGAGCCAGTTCGCGTTCATTTCGTATTGGTGATTGGATAGAAGTGGGTAAGATCTGTGGTGAGGTAATTGAACACAACATGATGGCGACGGTGATTCAAGAGATTGACCTCTATCATGGTCAGTATCACTACACAGGTAAAACGGCGACCTTACCTAACAGTATGTTCTTTACCTATCCGGTGAAAAACCTCAATTTTATGAAGCGCTATGTCTACCATGACTTCTCTATCGTCGTGCCAGATTTTGTGAATCTGTTTCCTCTTGTCCCTGAGATCTTGGCTAAAATTGATGAGCGTATTCACCACTTTAGCGAAGTTGCCAAACGTTATAACTCAATGATCGAAAAGCACGCAGGCGTTGATCTGCCAGGCTCAGAGCCGCATATTCATATCAATAGTGGCAGCACGGGTGAGCAAATCGTCCACTTTATGCTTTTCTGCCCAACGGATAAGGCGACGCATCTGGAACAAGAGATTAGGGCGGATTTTATGGCGCTTTATGAACAACGTTTTCCGTGCAATAAAAACGCACAGCAATCGGACTAAATAGCGTCAGCCTTGCTCGTTATGTGATCGGTTTAATTGCAATTGGTTGTCGTGTCGATAGATAACCTAGTTCGAGTTTTTTCGGAAAATGGAGTATGGTGCGCGCAATTGCCTATATGAGCTCGGTAGTCTATTCGGAGCTTTGTGCGCAGCTTACGGATACAAAAAATTTCATTAAGGAAAATGCTGCGTCAGGCAATGGATGCGCACCAAGTGCGTAAATTCTTTAATCTATTGGCTATTAATTTCCTTAATGAACACCTCTTTTATCTATCGCGTTTTTACCCGATTTTCGGAAAACGCTTATCTGAACGGCTTATGTAATGTCTTTGTGATGTTGCTGCCGGTTTCGCTGCTTTCTGCCTTTGCTATGCTCATTAGTAGTGGTCTGGCGGAGCTTGGTTTTCAATCCCAAGCAAACTATCTGATGTTTATTAGCAAACTTGTGTGGAAGCTCTTTCCAATACTCCTGCTAATTTACTATTCATTATTTTTAGCGCGTTTACATAACATCTCGCGTACCAATGTTATTACGCCTTCGCTGCTGATCTACGTCATCCTATCTAATGAGTGGGGATTACTTCATACCGGTTCGATTCTACCGGATAACTACCCGCTGGCGATCATTACGCCTCTACTCGTAGCTTTGACGGTAAAGCAGTTGACCCGACGAAGAGTCTACATGGAGTCTGGCTTACCGAATGTCGTCGATCAGTCGATCAACTTGATATTTGGCACGGTTTTGATTGTGGCCCTCTATGTTTCACTGGGGCATTACCTTGGTGGTGCATTTTATTCAATGTCTTGTGTGAAGGAGCTGGTTCCTACCATTGGTGTTGACTCGTTGCTTGGTGGTCTATGGTATGAGTTAGTACGAAATCTGTTGTGGACAATAGGTATTAACGGCCACATCTTACTCGCGGGTTACAAACAAGAATTGTATCAACTCTCATTAGATAGCTTCACTATGTATCAAATTATGGGAGAGGAACTGCCTATACTGACCAGCAGTTTCTACGATATCTATGCGGGAATCGGTGGAGCAGGCAACACGCTTAGCTTAGTGTTATGTATGTTGTTGTTCACTAAAAACAAAGGCTATCGCACCTTAGCTGGCGCGACGTTAATTCTGAGTATTTTTAATATCAATGAGCCTGTGTTGTTTGGCTTGCCTGTGATATTTAATCCCGTTCTCATCATTCCGTTTTTGATCACACCACTGGTGGCTATTCTAGTTGCTTACACCGCGACATGGATTGGGTTGGTCGCTCCGGTGTCGCAATTTGTTAGCTGGATGACGCCAACCTTGTTTAGTGGCTATCTGGCGACGGATGGCAGCATCAGTGGTGCCCTCCTTCAATTTGTCATCATAGTCATCGGCATGATGATTTATCTGCCATTTTTTAAGCAGATGGATCGAGTGTTGGGCAGTCATGCGGTGTTCTCAAAGGGTTCCTCGGATGAGTTTTTCAACTATCAAGAAGTGGGGAATAGCGGTGGTGTGATAGGTTTACTGCCTCATATGAGTGGCAACCTTCGAGCACAAAAGCAGATTAGTGATTTGCAACACGATGGCGAATTTGTTTTGTTCTATCAACCACAGATCGACAATAGCAAACACTGTGTCTCTTCTCTTGAGGTGCTGATTCGACACCGAAGCAAAGATGGCACGATAACGCCACCGAATTTTCTCGCCAATTTCGCTACATTGGGACTGACCTCAGAGTTAGATCTATGGGTTATCCGAAGAGCGTTACAAGAGGTTGCACCGCTGGCATCCAATAAGACATTCAAGATTTCGATTAACGTCTCTCCAGAAACGTTTCTTGTGCCTAATTTTGCTGAAATAGTGATTGAGCTAATCGAGAATAGCTCCTTGAACTATGAGCAAATTGAACTGGAGATCACTGAGGAACTGCTGATTCAAGATGAGCAGCGAACTTGGAGTGTTTTCACACAGTTGAGAGAGAAAGGCATTAGAATCGCGCTTGATGACTTTGGTTCTGGTTATTCCTCTATTGGTCACTTATGCAAGTATGAATTTGATAAGGTGAAAATTGACCGTTCATTAGTCATCAACTTAAAGCACAAAAACGGTCGAGAGATGTTCCGTTTAACCAGTGAGCTCGTGCGTATTACTGGAGCAGAAATTGTCGTCGAAGGTGTGGAAACACAAGAGGAGTTGGATTTTGTAACTCAACAAGGGATTGCGCTCATTCAGGGTTACTATTTCTACCAGCCAATGCCGTTTGAACAAGTTTGCCAGCAAGTGGTGATCTGCAATCACTGATGTTAGTGTTTACGAAAGGAGCCCTTATGGCTCCTTTGATTTTTTTGTGCTATTTCCATCGCAACCGTTAACTAAATACCATACCAAACAGACCAGAGAACTGCGCTAGCTCTGCCTTATTGACGCGATAGCAAACTTTGGGTGGGATAGATTGAGCTGTGATGAAATTTGCCTGCTTCAGGATGCGCAAGTGTTCAGACACGGTTGATTGTGCCAATCCAAGCTCAGACACCAAATCACTGTTCAGGCATCCGTCCAGTTTTTCGAGATTAAGTAGAATCTTCACTATTCTTACGCGCGCAGGGTGGGAGAGTGCCTTTGCTTGTGCGGCGAGTTTGAGTTCCTGTGCCAGCTCTTGTTCAGTAGATTTGAAAGCTTGCGCATTGACTTGACTGCATGAATTAGGCATCTGGACACACTTAAATAGTTAATCGTCGAATTGCGATAAATAATACGCACCTTATCTCAAATCTGCAACTCAATCAGAATATTACATTATTGAGAACGAATTATTTAATATTTCCATTTGCTTGGGATATATTTGAGCTGATTTTAATAATAATGAAGTATGGCTATGAGAATAATATTTTTTGCCCTAGCACTTTTGCTTGTCGGTTGTAGTCAACCTAAAGTTGAGGTCCCAATACAACAAGATCCACAATGGACAAGCGGACAGCTAGAAAACGGTGTTCGTTTCCACTTATATCCGATGGACGATGAGTCTGTGTCGATTCGCATGTTTGTCCATGCGGGTTCAGCTCAAGAGACTGTTCAACAAAAAGGCTACGCGCACTTTTTGGAACACATGGCGTTCAATGGTTCGAAAAACTTCAGCACCAATGACATTGTTAAACTATTTGAAAAGACAGGTTTAACCTTTGGCGCCGATATGAACGCTTATACTTCTTACTATGAGACGGTGTATGAGCTTGACCTACCTGACAATAAAGAGATCGAAACCGCGGTGATGTGGATGCGAGACATCGCGGATGGTTTGTCGCTTTCTCCAAATGAAGTAGAGAAAGAGAAAGGCGTTATTCAAGGTGAGATTCGTCGTTCTAGCCCAGAGCATAAATCGCTGGAAGGTAAGTATTACGATTTTCTAGTCAAGGGAACTCAACTGGATAACATCGACCCAGTTGGAAATCAGCAGTCAGTCGACGGTGCAACACCAGAGTCGATCCGAGCCTTCTACCAGACTTGGTATCAGCCTCAGTCTACTGAAATCATCCTGACAGGTGATATTGAGCTTGAGCAAGCCAAAGCATTGCTGGATAAGTACTTTGGTTCTTGGCAGCAAACGTCAAGCGCTAAACTACAAAGTAAGCAACATACCGAGCTGGTATTACGTGACTTCACCACTGAGGTTGGCGAATTTGATGCTCCAAGCATGAGCCTATTGGTTGAGCGTGGTCCAGCGAGCATCCGTTATCGTGGTCAACTGCATGAACAGTGGCTGGATGAAGTTGCACTACAGCTAGTTTGGAATCGCCTCGATGCTAAGTTCACTGAGCAGGCGGCACCCTTACAAAGTCTCTACTCATCGCCTTATTACCTGAATGAACGACGCTATGCGTTGCTTTCAGTGAGTTTCTCAGCACCGGACAGAGAGCAAGCACAGGCGTTGTTTAGTCAAACTCTCGCATCACTGCGAGACCACGGTGTCAGTGCGCAAGAAATCGAAAGGGTGATGGCTTCGTTTAATCAACTCGCGACTAATGTTGATTATAATTGGCAACAGCAGTCTCCAGTCGACTTCGCTAGTCAAATGGTTAATGTCATTTCACTCGGTGAGTCGACTCAGTCAAAGCAGGACTATAAGCAAAGCTTAGATGAGTTTATCCAGCTAGCTTCGATTGAGCAGATCAATATGACGCTGAAGGATTTGCTGTCGCAGGACTTTGCTATTGTACTTGGTGCCGATGACACCGCTGCGATTCCTGCACTTGAAAAACAGCTGCCAGAACTGCGCAAGCAAGTTAAACAACCGGGAGTTAAACCCCTTGCTTTAGCGACATCGGTATCAGAACTGGCTCAGCCTCAATCAAGCGGTACGATTGCAAATAAACAAATCACAGATACGGGCTTTACCGTTTGGACTCTATCCAATGGGGTTGAGGTGTGGTTTGAACAAGACGCCAATGCCGGTGACAACGTTCAGTTTATTTACGCAAGTGAAGGCGGCACTGCGGCACTCGATCCGAGTTTATACGCAGCGTCAGAGTTAGCAGTGGCTGCGATCTCACGCAGTGGTGTTGGTGAGTTTACTGGCTCCCAGTTTGATGCTTACCTTGGTCGCAACACGATTGAAGTCTATCCATTCATTGGGTTCAGTCATCATGGTATCGAGATAGCCTCTCCGAGAGCAAAACTTGCTGATGCGTTTAATGTCATGTTCAACATTGTAACCAACGCTAAAGTAGACAAGCGTCAGGTAGAAACCGTCGCTCGAGAAAGACTAGAGGAACTCAAGTCATACTTAGAGACACCTGTTGGTCAGTGGAATAAATCGATCAACGGTAACGCTTACTTAGCGGATAGTCGCCATCGTATGATCACCGCTCCTCAGCTCGCAATGGTGACAGACGTTGAAGTGCAGAAAGTCTATGAGCAGCTCTATGACTTTAATCGAAATAACAAGCTGGTGGTGATTGGTGATATTCAAGCGGAGGAGCTAGAGCCACTGCTGACTCATTTCATCGGTTCTATTCCTCTTCAGGATGCGCCACAAAGCTCTTATGCCGCTGGCTATCAATTGCAACCAAAGCCGCGTATTGATTTACCGTTAAATAATGAGCAAAACAGTTTCTATCTGTTGCGAGCAACCAACCCAAGTACGGTTGCGAGTAGTGTACGCACGGCATTTATCGATGACATGATCCAACGTCAGTTGTCAAAGCAACTGACCAGCTATGTTAGGGAAGAGCTCAGCCTCGATTATGCGCCAGATGCGTACAGTGTTTCTCAAGACAGGGAGCCAAGTACCGATTGGTTTATTGAGGCTCAGGTCGCTCCGAAAGATATCAAAAAGATCGATCAAGCGATAGATAAGGTGATAGATGACATGGTGCAGGGAATCAGTCAGCAAGACTTAGATCTGGTGGCGAAGCAGCTGTCCGTAGCGTTACAACCCCTAGATAATGATCCTGTGCAAAGACTCTGGTTCTATACCCGTTATCTTATCCATGGCTATGGGATAGAGGCATTGACCGATGTTGATGCGATGACGAAGTCTATCACTAAGCCAGAGTTTGAACAGAGGGTTAGCCAGGCCTTCGGTGAAGAGAGTATCAAGACTAAGTACACCCTAACACCGAAACCCTAGCCACAGAAAAGCAGCGAGTCATCGCTGCTTTTTTAATGGATAAACGCATTGTTCGCAATGAAATGATGAATTTGCTGCGGAACCAATGAGGTGTAGATTAGGCTGGTATGACTGCTGCGAATCTCTACATGGTCGGTCATACCTTCTATCTTGGTCTCATCGACGGTGACCGTTCCATCAGACATCATTTTATTATCCATCATCAGTAATGATCGCGCGCCAAGTGGCAGTGTTCCGGCGATGCATCCCAGTTTTTGTGGTTGATTCCACGTTCCTTCGTGTTGCGCCAACCCAAATGATGGTGAGTTTCCGAGGATGGCACTCATCCCCAGTTCTTGAATGCGAGTTACAATGGATGCGCCTTGCATCGGAGAGCCAATGGTGACGACATGTGACACCTGCTGTTGATCAAGTTGGCGAGCTTGTAGGTAGTGCTTAATGATAAGTCCACCTAGACTGTGCCCGACCAGAATATTGGGCATTTGCGTTGAAAGGGCATTATCGATAGCGTTAAAGACTTTATTCTCGTCAATCGCAACAGTGTTGTAAGAGAGAATTTTGGTGCGATAGCCTAAATCACGTAAGCGGTGACTCAAGGGCTGCATGACCATACCATGCATATACAGGCCATGTAAGATTATGATTTTCATAGAACTCCCTGTTACGAGATGTGCTAGATAATCTAACCATTTTCGACCAAGAAAAGCACCTAAAAAATATCAGATTGTGTAAGTATGTGGGGTTGGACGTTGAGATAAATACTGGCAGCTAATTGCGCATTAGCTGCCATAGATCGAAAGACTACGAGAAAATCTTTCCGTGAGAGTAAAGGACCGCATAGCCTGACACAATGACCCGATCATCTTCCACATGGCAGTATAAGATCCCCCCTCGTTTAGATGCTTGGTAAGCTTTGAGATTAGGTTTTGCCAATCGTTCAGCCCAAAGTGGTGCCAATCCAGCGTGTATGGAACCCGTAACCGGGTCTTCATCTCCTCCATTGGCAGGCCAGAAATAACGGGAAACAAAATCGTACTCATCTCCGGGAGCGGTTGCGACCACATCGTAGGGAGCCAATTGTTTTAGGTAGTGACTATTGGTTTTGAGATTAATGACGTCTTGTTCATTATCATAGATCGCGAAGTATGCTTGTTGATTTCGTAGGATCTCTGTTGGTGTGATCGATAGTCCTTCAAGAAGCAGAGAAGGAATCTCTTCTGCGCTAGGCGTGAGTAGAGGAAAAGCCATGCAGATACGACCTGTTAGATCACGATCGACGACGAGCTGGCCGACAGAGGCCGTTTCAAAACGCAGGATTTCACCTGCATTAAAATGATTGAATAACACATAGGCTGTAGCGAGTGTAGCGTGGCCACAAAAATCCACTTCACACAGTGGAGAAAACCAACGAATTTCGTAGTGGTCTTGTGCAATTTGCTTAGTGAAGGCAGTTTCAGAAAGATTATTCTCAGCGGCGATTTTCTGCATTAGCTCTGTATTTGGCCATTCACCAACGGGAACCACAGCAGCAGGATTCCCACTGTATTTTGTTTGCGTGAAAGCATCACATACAAAAATTTCATACTCCATCAACTACTCCTTATTGTCGGCTGATAGGTTCATCATCGAATTTGATTATGAACCTATCGCTGCCTCTAAGTCTGTGTAACAGTGTAGAGTTGAGAGTAAGATCTAAGTGAATGCTACTGAAGTTTCATTCATTATTGTTAAGTTATGTCTAAGCTCTGTTTATTGGGGAGAACTTACCTCATCCACTAAATAGAGTATTGACTGATATGCGATACCACTATGGTGGGACAAACCAATCTCACAGGTTCGACTGTTACTAAATCCACGTTGACACCCCTTTGGAACTTGCGCCTTAAGCGGATGAACCGCCGCTTGATTCAGCTCAGGAGTGGTAAAGCCCTTATCACCAGCCCAACCACAGCAAGATATATGCTCAGGGACGACCACATCGGAAACGCATGTTTTAGCCAGCGTGATCATGTCATTCTCTAACCCCATACGGCGAGAGCTGCACGTGACATGCAACATGACGGTTTCCTGCTTCGGCGTAATGGTGAGGTGGTCCAATAAGTACTTAGTGACGAAGCCCGTTGGCTCTAAGACTTCCAGTGGTTTTGTGAAATGCTCAATACTGCGTTTTGCGCACGGACTGGTGTCCATAAGTACTGGGTATTCACCTTCCAAGCTGGCTTTCCAAAGCGCATTCTCAAGTTGCTGCACTTTATTGCGTGCAATGTCGTTCATCCCTTTGCTGTCATAAGGCATACCACAACACTGGTCATTGAGTGATTCTGGGATAATCACTTCAAAACCTGCTTTCTTTATAAGTGACAATGTCACCTCTGTTAGTGAGCGCTGATCAGCTGCATCACTTTGCTGGCCCATCGTGCGTGATGCGCAGGAGGGTAGGTAGACCACTTTCTTATCCGAACGAACCAGCAGTTTCATCGCTTTATTGATGTTATGTTGATTGGCTTGTGGAGTTTCAGGTAGCCAAACAGGGGTTTTATTGTTGGCTAGCTTACGGACACCGTTGGTTAGGCTTGCCACGCTACTTTCTCCAATCACCTTAACTGCAATTTGATTTGCCTTTAAAGATGCTCGGGTTAGCGCCGTTGTGGTCGCAAAATGATCGGCTGTCCACTTAGCAATAGGGGTGAACTTGTTATATTTTGCTGTGCGTAGTTGTTTGACTAAGTCGCCAGTGTTAATCCCTACTGGACAGCGGTCAGCGCATAAACCTGTGGCTGCACATGTATCAATCCCCTGATATTCAAATATCTGTTCCAACTCTGTGGCGGCAGTGTCTTCTCCAACAGCACGTCGTTGCTGCAATTCGCGATAGAGAACAATTCGTTGGCGAGGGGATAGAGTTAGCGTACGTGATGGACAGACGGGTTCACAAAAACCACATTCAATACAGCGATCGACGAGTGGATCAGCGGCAGGCATCGGTTTGAGATTTTCAATGTGTGACTGAGGATTATCATTAATGATGACGCCAGGATTAAGCAATCCTTGAGGATCGAAAAGTGCTTTGATCTTTTGCATCAATTGATAACCAGCCTTGCCCCATTCCAGCTCGACATAGGGAGCCATGTTTCGACCAGTGCCATGTTCCGCTTTGAGAGAACCCAGGTATTTGACAGCGACTAACTCAGCCACATCATCCATGAAATTTCCATAGCGCGTGATCTCTTGTTGAGAATCAAAGCCTTGGGTAAAGACGAAGTGGAGGTTTCCCTCAAGCGCATGCCCGAATATGATCGCTTCACTGTAGGCATATTTATCAAACAGCGCTTGCAGGTCTCGTACGCCGTTTGCAAGGTTTTCGACTGGGAAAGCAACATCTTCAATAACAACGGTGGTTCCTACCTCTCGCACAGCACCAACTGCTGGGAACATACCTTTACGGATCCCCCATAGCGTAGCAACCGTCTTTGGATCGAGGGTGAATGGTACCGATTCAATGATGTGGTAATCGGATAGAGAATCCATAATTTGTTGGCATTGAGTATCAATGTCCGCTTGGTTACTGGCATGGGTTTCAACCAGTATCGCCGCCGCCTCAAGATCAAGGT
The DNA here is from genome assembly GCF_006124995.1 of Vibrio sp. Hep-1b-8. Taxonomy (GTDB): domain Bacteria; phylum Pseudomonadota; class Gammaproteobacteria; order Enterobacterales; family Vibrionaceae; genus Vibrio. The sequence goes on along the minus strand of NZ_QEWN01000111.1, from coordinate 36,603 downwards.
GTTGGATAAACTCTGGCATACCAGATTTGTCTGCCACTGAGCGCAATGCTCGACCATCCATCAATTCAACCGCAGCGACAGGTGTGTGTGATAGCGTCGCGACAGCCTGACAGGCCTCTTCTATATCAGCAAACACCAACAGAGACGACGCTTTAAACTCATGTTCAATGACCGTGTTGTAAGTGATCTCTGCAATAAAGCCCAACGTACCTTCAGAACCGATCATTAAGTGCTCTAGCACCTCAATAGGGTCGTGAAAGTCGACTAAGGCATTCAGAGCATATCCCGTGGTGTTTTTTAAGCGGTATTTGTGCGTGATAAGTTCACGCAACTCTTGGTTGTGATGCGTTTGTTCGACCAGTTGACGGAGACCTTGAATGATATCCGGGCGGGTCGCATGAAACGCACTGATGCTCTCTTTGCACGAGGTATCAAGCAGTGTGCCATCACTAAACACCACTTTAATGGAATCAATGGTACGGTAAGAGTTTTGTGCGGTACCGCAACACATGCCACTCGCATTATTTGCCGCAATACCACCAATTTTGCAGGTATTGATTGACGCAGGATCAGGGCCAATTTTGCGCTTGAAAGGAGCGAGGTATTTGTTTGCATCTGCACCGATAACACCCGGTTGGAGCAAGATTTTATTGCCATTATCAATGATCTTATGCCCACGCCAATCATCCGTTAAGGTGATCAGTACAGAGTCAGAGACGGCTTGACCAGATAAGCTGGTGCCAGCGGCACGAAAGGTAAAATGAATGTTCATTTCACGGCAGCACTGAATGGTATAAATCACTTCATCGAGTGTTTTTAGGCGTAATACGATGCGTGGAACAAGGCGATAAAAACTGGCATCAGTACCGTAAGCGAGACGTTTAGCGTGTTGAGTAATGATGCGTTTTGGATCAATTTCAACCGCTAGCAGAGATTCTAACTGTTGATATAGGCCATCGCTATCAGACGGGTGAGTTTGGTTTGACATGTTGGCTTCCTTGTACATGCTGATGTCAATATTGTTGTTTTCTTTTCAGCAGGTTAAAGGTGCCACAGACAAAGGATTTTGGCTATGACACCTATCGTCATTATTTGATGTTGACCAATGAATCGCGACTGAGATCCTGAATGCTTTTGGCTCCAGTCAGAGTCATTGCGACGCGCATCTCTTTCTCGTACAGATCAAGTAGGTTTTCGACACCCGCTTGACCTTGTGCAGCTAGTGCATAGACAAAAGAGCGACCAAGCAATGTACAATCCGCGCCGAGTGCCAACATACGGACGACATCAAGACCTGTTCGTATACCCGAATCCACAAAGATTTTCAGGTCACCTTTAACCGCATCTGCGATGGTCGGCAAGGCTTTCGCGGTAGAGAGAACACCATCTAACTGACGACCACCATGGTTAGAGACAACAATCCCATCGGCACCAAACGTCACCGCATCCTTAGCATCTTGTTCATCGAGAATCCCTTTAATCACCATCGGACCATCCCAAAAGTCTCGAATCCACTCTAAATCTTTCCAACAGATTGACGGATCGAAGTTGTCACCAAGCCAGCCAATATAATCTTCAAGTTTGGTTGGTTCACCACGGTAGGTAGAGATGTTGCCAAGATCGTGCGGTTTGCCCAATAAGCCGACATCAAATGCCCAGCTAGGGTGGCGCATTGCCTGAAAAACACGACGCGCCGCTGCATTTGAACCACTCATACCCGAGTGCATATCACGGTAGCGTGCCCCTGGAACTGGCATATCAACCGTAAATACTAACGTCGTTACACCAGCGGCTTTGGCACGTTCTAGTACGTTTTTCATAAAGCCGCGATCTTTTAGTACATACAACTGGAACCACATCGGACGTTGAATTGCTGGGGCAACTTCTTCGATAGGGCACACCGAGACTGTCGACATGGTAAATGGGATACCTTTGTTGGCTGCGGCTTTTGCTGCCTGAACTTCACCGCGACGTGCGTACATCCCCGTCAGACCAACAGGAGCAAGGGCAATTGGCAAGGCTAATTTCTCGCCGAAAATTTCGGTATCGAGACTTAGGTCAGACATATTCTTGAGCACACGCTGCTTTAACGCTATATCAGCAAGATCTTCGGTATTCTTGCGTAGGGTGTGTTCGCCGTAAGAACCGCCATCAATATAATGGAAAAGAAACGGAGGCAGCTTGGATTTCGCAGCAGCACGATAGTCAGTTGAGGCAGAGATAATCATAAAGTCATTCCTATTAATCTTGTTGCAGCACCCTTTCTCTGAAGGGTTAGTGTGGTCAACATCTAAGTAAGGTGGCGTTAATACTCGTGAATTTGCTAGCGTTTTCACACTGGCAGGGGTCTTGTCAGGGAGAGTTGAGTATTAACGCCTTAGATCGATGAGTTAGTGCATTAGTGCATCAGTGATACGTAGGCCATATATGGCGACAAGACCAATGATGCCTGTGACAACTAAATAATAAATGGTTGGGAGAATCGTCTTACGCAATGTGGCGCCCTCGCGCCCGTATGTTTCAGCGTGTTTAGCAAGAATATTGCACCAAACACGATCCATAGAACGGAGACGGTGATACCCAGTCCTTGAAGTACAGAGGCGAGTACACGTGTGGTGGTCATGTCCCATGCGAAAAGCGCAATGACGACAGTTAGACCAAATGCCACGGGCATGGCGCGTTTTGCAGGCCAGTTGAGGCCCACCAGTAAAATGGCTGCCACCACAATTGGTGAGAAAGCCACGAGAGCTAGTATTGTTTCACTCATTGGTACGTCCTTTACATTCTCAATAAGGGCCTTCGCAGCCTCTTAGATTTTATATTTGTGATGATTTTGTTAATCGCTGGTGAATTTACCCCTTTATTTTTTGTTTATATAGGGAAATAATGAAAATAATTAATTCCAAAAGTGACATAATCAATGCGTGCAGATGACTTAATCCTGTTTTCTCAGGTCGTAGAATTAGGTAGCTTCAGTAAGGTTGCTGATATAAATAACCTTACAAACTCAGTAGTTAGCAAAAGAATCGCCAGATTAGAGGAAGAACTAGGTGTTCAGCTATTGTACCGAACAACGCGCAAATTAACGCTCACAGAAGCGGGTAAGGCGTTAACCAATGGTGCCAAAAATGTGAAACAGGCCGCGCAAGAGGCTATGGATGCAGTTTCAGGCTTTGGCGAAAATATCAGCGGACATATCAAAATGTCTGTCCCCTCTATCTCTGGCGACCTGATTTTGGCCGACGCGGTCGCAGAGTTTTGCAACTTGCATCCGGGGTTAACGGTAGATATGTCACTTGATAATCGCTTCGTTGATCTTGTTGAAGGGGGGTATGACTTAGTTATTCGAACGGGCTATTTAGAAGATTCGTCATTAATCGCACGCCACATATTAGATTCACAATGGGTAGTTTGTGCGTCACCGTCTTACATTGCTCGTAATGGCAAGCCTATCAAACCGCAAGATCTCACTCGGCATAATTGTTTTCAATACGCCTATCAAACGACCGGAGCGAGCGAGTGGGAGTTTAAGGCTCAGGATGACAATTATATTGTGAGAGTCAGTGGTAGTTTCTCAACGGATAACGCGACTGCACTTCGAAAAGCAGCGTTAGGTGGGCATGGTATCGCTTACGTACCTAGGTGCTTAGTGTATCACGATATACGTAACGGACAGTTAGTTGATCTGTTCCCCGAACAAGTCGGAAAGAGATTGGGTATTTATGCTGTTTACCCGTTTACCCGACAGCCCCCTAATAAAGTAAAGTTGTTAATAGAACATATTCGAACTCGATATTTGGCTATCTCACACTATTTCTAAATACATGCTCCTGCTTTTGTACGAAAAGTAGGATTTTTTTCTGATAGATTGCATCATTATTCATACACCCATTAATATGATGGCTACATGATTATTTTCTGGGGGCGTTTATGGATGATGTATTTAAGGCTCAACTGTCAGATAAAACTGATAGCGAAATTAAAAAGTACCGAGGAGAAGTTGTTTCTGAATATATTTCCTCAGAAAGAGTCGACTGGAAAAACAAGAAGTTTGTACTTGAACAGCAGAAAATTATCGATGAAATGCTTAACAGCGCCCCTACTAGTGATTTAGCTTTATCGATGATTTTATCAGAACTTACTACCAAACTCTCACTTTTACACACGTCTCTATCTGAGCTGAAGAAGCTGCAAGAGCAAGCGATTGAGTTGAGGGGGCAAGATGAAGACTGATGATATTGATGACAAAGTGTTATTGCTATATGAAGTTGTCGAACGAGCATTGAAAAATAATATTGAGTCCAAACGGCAGCCCGTCAAACACGAAATTAGACGGAAAATAGAACGCTTTCATGAAGAACTAGCACAGAGAAACGATATTGACTTTAATTGATTGGTGTTCGTTATATTTAGAAGTGTTCATCGAGGTATGAAAAAAATAAGACTCATAAACGTTGGGCTACTCGATTTCTTATACGTCAATAAAAACGCCGACGCATCCTTGCGTCGGCTTTTCGTCGGCGGCCAAACCGAATTATTTTAGTTTAGGCAGCATGAGTTGAATCTTCCAGTTCAAAAGAGGCGGCAATTAACTTCTTGGTGTATTCGCTTTGAGGGTTAGGTAAGTGAACTAAATCAAACAGTTCGAGGACTTTCTCTTTAGCCTGAGGGCGACTGACGCTTCGATGACAGAGTATGGCTTCAGCAACTTGAATACCGACACGCATAAATGGGTTAAGTGACGTCATTGGTTCCTGAAAAATCATGCCAATTCGATCTCCCCGAATGTCCTGCATATCTTGCTCAGACTTATCGAGCAACTGCTGATTCTCGAACACAATGCTGGATTGGGAGTGAACTAAAGCATTCTTTGGCAGCAACTGCGTTACAGCGTTGGTTGAAACGGATTTCCCACTACCGGATTCACCCACAATCGCAAGAGTTTCGCCTTGAAATAAGTCAAAGCTGATGTTTTTTACCGCATCAACCATCCCATCGTTGGTGGTGAAGCTAACTGACAGGTTACGAACCTCAAGAATCGGCATCATGGACATTATAATTTCCTTATTAATTAATGCAGTAAGCGCTTTCCATCGCGGTGTTGTGCTGTTTCAGTGTCGAGAAATAGTGGTGTGCTCTTTGTACATGCTCAAACTCCAGCATCCATTGGGCGCTGCGCTGAGCACTGCAAAATGCGCCTATGTGACGCAATAGATCTTCACACTGAATCTGGATGATGTGTTGAGTGGCGTAAACCAGTTCAAAAGACTCGATAGAGACAAACTGAAGGTGAGCATAAGTCTGGTTGAGGAGATCAAACGCTTGCTGATGCTGCCCCATCTTGTTGAGAATCTCTGACTGCGAGACTGCGGCATCTCTTAATCCAGTGATTAAGCACCTAAACTGACAGGGTTTAGTGTCTTCACTCCCCAACGCGTTTTGCAGGTGTGATGGTAAATGAGTGAGGACGATTTCATAAAGGTAGTGGGCTTCTGGCCAGTGTCCTTGCTCTAGCAATTGTTGTGCTTTTAGATAATGCGTCCAGCATTGCTGCAAATCCATGTCTAAATACTCCGCAGTCAGTAATAAGTTTAGCATTTAAATACAACTCATTAACGAATGCAAATAATTATCATTTAATCGTCTGTTTTGCATCTCGAATGGCGAAAAAATAAGCACTTAGACATGAATTAGTTGTAAGTCACTAAATTATAAATGAATCTAGCCTAAACTAGATTTTATAAAATCATAACAATAAGGATAGAGTGATGACGATTCAAAGACTTGAAGCCAATCAGCTATATCTACACGCTGAGTTAGAAAAATTGCAAAGCAAGTCGACAAAAGAGTTGGCGCCTATCGATGAGATTGTAGGTCAGGAGAGAGCTCAAAAAGCCGTCGAATTCGCGATGTCGATAAAAGAAAAGGGCTATAACATCTATGCTATTGGCCAAAATGGTTTAGGTAAGAGAACGATGATTTTGCGTTATCTTCACCGCCATCAGCATGATGAAAGCGCTTTGTTCGATTGGTGTTATGTCGCCAATTTTGAGGACATTCGTACACCACGTGTCCTTAAACTGCCATGCGGTGTAGGTAGCAAACTCAAGCATGATATCGAAAAACTGATGTCTAAGCTGGTCAATGCTATGCCATTAGCGTTTGACAATGAACTCTATTACAGCCGGGCTGATAAGTTGAAGAATCAGCTTGCAGCAAAGCAGGAAGCAGAACTAGAAGTTATCACCAAAGATGCCAAAGCCAAGGGCATTAGCTTGACCATCACGACTCAGGGTGATTATCAGTTTGTGGCGATGAACGGTGAAGAGCTTCACAACGAAGAGAGTTTTGATGCGCTGAGCAAGAAAGAGCAAGAGTATTTTGGTGAGACCATCGACGAGCTTGAGGTCAAATTAAGAACTATGGCTCGTCAGCTCACTGAATGGGAAGAAGCGTACACGGAAAAGATTAAGAAGCTCAACGATGAAGTGACTCTCGATGTGATTACCCACTTTATCAAACAGTTGAAGAAGGACTATTCTGGTTATCCGGCGATCAAGAGTTACTTAACCGAACTTCAGCAAGATATTGTTGAAAACGCGGATATTTTCCTAGAACAGAGCGCTGAGCAAGGGGAAGTTGCGAGTGCCTCTTTGGATAAGAAATTACCACGTCGATACAAGGTTAATGTTCTAGTAAGCCGTAAGAGTAGCGAATTTCCTATTGTGGTAGAAGAGAACCCTAACTATCACACCCTGTTTGGTTACATTGAAACGGCAACCTTCAAAGGAACGGTTTTCACAGATTTCTCACTTATTCGTCCGGGCAGCCTGCATAAGGCAAACGGTGGTGTGTTGCTAATGGATGCACAAAAAGTGCTAGAGCAACCCTATGTTTGGGACGGATTAAAACGCGCATTGCGGGCTCGTCAGCTAAGTTTTACATCATTAGAGAAAGAGGTGACACTGACAGGTACCGTCTCTTTGGATCCGGAACCAATACCGCTTGATGTTAAAATCATTCTGTTTGGCGACTACCGTACTTATCAGTTGCTACAACATTATGATCCGGAGTTCAGTGAGCTATTTCGTGTAACGGCAGACTTTGAAGATGAGATGAAACGCGATGCGGATTCTGAACTTCAGTATGCACGTTTTATCTCTAGTGTGGTTAATGATAATGGCATGCTTCACTGCGACCGTAAGGCGATTGCTCGCATCATTGAACATAGCTCTAGACTGGCGGGCGATCAGACTAAAATTTCGCTGCATTCGGCCAATATTGCTAATTTGCTGCGTGAATCGAACTATGTCGCGAAACAGGCTAATTCGAACATGATTCGTTCAAGCCACGTCGAAGAGGCACTGGCGAATCAGGAGTTGCGCATTAGTCGTTTGAAAGACAGTGTAATGGAAAGCTTTATCAACGGTACAACCTTGATTCACACAGAAGGTGTGGCAGTGGGACAGGTGAATGCTTTGTCGGTGCTGAGCACCAGTGAGTATATGTTTGGTGCGCCAAACAGAATCACCGCCACGACCTGCTACGGTGACGGCGAAGTGATAGATATTGAACGCAGCGTTGATCTCGGCGGAAGTATACACTCAAAAGGCGTTATGATCCTGACCGCTTATTTGTCCTCTGTCTTTGGCAAAACGGCGAAAGTACCATTGAGTACCACCATTACTTTTGAGCAATCATATGGTGGCGTTGATGGCGATAGCGCGAGTATGGCTGAGTTTTGTGCGGTGGTATCGGCTTTCTCCAAACAACCTAACCGGCAGGATATCGCCATTACTGGCTCAATGAACCAGTTTGGTGAGTCTCAGCCTATTGGTGGTGTAAACGAAAAGATCGAAGGTTTCTTTGATGTATGTACCATTAAAGGACGTAGCGATCAGCAGGGTGTGATTATCCCTCGCTCTAACATGCATAACTTGATGCTGCGACCTGATATCGTCAAGGCGGTAGAACGAGGTGAATTCCACATCTGGGCGATAGACCATGTCACCGAGGCAATAGAACTGTTTACCGGCAAGCCAGCTGGTGAACCGAGTGATGAGGGCAGTTACCCAATAGATACCGTTTTTGGTATCGCACAGGCGAAAATCAATGCATTGCGTAAGTAAATAACGACAAGAAAGAGCCCACAAATGGGCTCTTTCGTTTAGATGGGTTTAAAGTTCAATCACTTCATTACCTGAGGCAACGCCTTTCGCGAATGCGTCAATATTTCCCAGTGTTGTTTCGGCAATATTGCCAAGGGCTTCATGAGTCAAGAATGCCTGGTGACCAGTGAAAAGTACGTTATGGCATGCAGATAAACGGCGGAAGACATCGTCAACAATGACGTCATTCGATCAAACCTCTCAAAAGAGAAAAGGAGAGTAACAGCACTTATTGAATACCTAATTTACATGAAAATAAACCACGAATTTTCTGGGGGATTTGTTTACTTGCTAAATGATTTAAGTAGTTGATATATATAGTTTGAATGGATAGATATAGTGGAAGCGAGAGAGTAAATGATCCAACTAGCCCCGATGAAAAGCAGTGATTTGGAACAAGTGATGAACCTGAGGATAGAGAAAGAGCAGCTTCCTTATGTCGGCACTATTGAAGAAATATTACTTAATGCAGATGACAAGGTTCATCCCCATTTAGTTTGGCGACAAGAGAAGGTTGTTGGTATTTTTCTCATTGATACCACTTATGGGCAAAATTACGATTTTTCACCCTCTGATGCCGTTGGATTTCGCGCATTTTTAATCGATAGTGGTTCTCAGGGCAAGGGAATTGGCGCTAAGTCGATGTCGAAGTTGGCTGGATATCTCAGTGAACAATATCCTAATTTTGGCGCTGTTTATCTAACCGTTAATTGCAAAAATACGCCAGCGTACCAGTGCTATGTTAACAATGGTTTCAAGGATAGCAATCAATTATATCTGGGCGGCGCTGCGGGACCACAGCATATAATGTTCATGCCTCTATAGGGGTTATGTCGGCAGACTACTGGTGTTAGAATCAGGGCAAACTTTCAGTTGTAGTAAATTTATGAGACACCTCAAGACCACGATTCATCCTGACATAGACCATTTGGATGGCAAGATTATCTATAAGCGTAACGCTGCCCGAGCTATCGTGATTGATGGCGAAGACATACTCCTACTATACACCGAGCGTTATCATGACTATACCATCCCTGGAGGTGGTCTTGACGAAGGCGAAGATGTCATTGCTGGTATGGTTCGAGAACTCGAAGAAGAGACTGGCGCACAGAACATTCATGCCATCAAACCGTTCGGCATCTATGAAGAGTTTCGTCCTTGGCATAAAGAGGATGCGGACATCGTTCATATGATTTCACATTGCTACAGTTGCAAAATTGACCGCCAGTTAGGCGAAACCAATTACGAAGATTATGAAATCAATAATGGCATGAAAGCTGTGTGGAAAAATATTCACGACGCTATCGCTCACAACGAGAAGACAATGGCCGAAAGCCCTAAAAAGGGCTTGAGTATTGAACGAGAAACCTTCTTACTTCACTTAATCGTCAAAGAAATGCTTTAGGCTCATCTCCCAAGGCCTGCACATGCAGGCTTTTTAGGCGCTGAAAAGTTGTTTCTCTTTGTTAGCTATTAGTGAGTTAACATAATGCGCATTCAATTTAGCGCACAGAATTCTCATATTCTTTCTATACTTATCCAAGTAATTGAATTATTAATACTAATTAATATTATAGTAAACACAGCGATTCGGATAACGACTAAGGGATTAGTATATGAAGATGTTGATGCGCTTCGTACTAGGTGGACTGGTTGCCACAACAGCGAGCTTTGGATCTTATGCCAAAATAATCGAAACCACGACGCTAGTGGGATTTGGAGAAGCGAAATACGCGGAAGACTTTAAGCACTTTGACTATGTTAATCCGGATGCGCCCAAATATGGCAAAGTGACCTATGGTCAAGTCGGAACTTACGATAACTTCAATCGCTTTGCGTCGAGAGGCGTACCCGCAGCCGCCAGTGGCGAGCTGTACGACACTTTAATGTTTTCTCCTAGTGATGAGATTGACTCATACTACCCATTGATCGCACAAAAAGTTCGTTACTCCGATGACTACAGCTGGCTTGAGTTAGATATTAACCCAGCAGCTCGTTTTCATGATGGCAAGCCAATTACCGCTCATGACGTCGCGTTTACGTTCGATAAGCTCATGTCCGAAGGCGTCCCTCAGTACCGTATTTACTACCAAGATATTAAATCCGTTACGGCAAAAGATGATTTAACAGTCAGGATCGAAATGGCGACGCCAAATCGTGAAAAGATGTTCAGTTTTGCTCAGGGCACTCGTGTATTGCCCAAACACTTCTGGAGTGACAAGAACTTATCAGAGCCGCTATCTACCCCTCCAGTGGGCAGTGCAGCATACAAAATTACCGATTACAAATCAGGCCAGAGTGTCACTTACAGTTTAGTTGATGACTATTGGGCCGCTGATCTTCCCGTCAGTGTTGGGCGCAAAAACTTTAAACAGGTCCAATATGATTACTACCGAGACGACACGGTTATGCTTGAGGCATTTAAAGCGGGGGAGTTTGATTTTCGATTAGAGTCCTCGGCTAAGTTTTGGGCTAACTCCTACACGGGTGTCAACTTTGATAAAGGGTACATTACCAAGCAAGAAATCCTTCATCAAAAACCAGAGAGCACTCAAGCATTTGTATTTAACACTCAACGTGACGTATTTCGTGACCCTAGAGTTCGCGAGGCGCTCAACTACGCGATGGACTTTGAGTGGATGAACAAGAACATGTTCTACAGCCAATACAGTCGCACACGCAGTTATTTCCAAAATACGGATTATGAAGCGAAAGGTGTACCTTCCGAAGCCGAGCAGAAGATACTTGCTCCGTTTAAAGATAAGTTGCCTGAACGTGTCTTCACTGAAGAATATCAGCCACCAGTGACCGATGGTTCTGGTCGTATTAGGACTCAGATGCGGATGGCCTTTACGCTACTCAAAGAAGCGGGCTGGGAACTAAAAAACAAGGTTATGACGAACTCAGAAACGGGGCAGCCTATGGCCTTTGAGTTGCTGATCTACAGTCCAACCACGGAACGAATTGCGATACCAGTCCAAAAAAACTTACAGAGTATGGGTATCGATATGAAAATACGTACCGTTGATACCACCCAATACATTAAGCGACTTCGTGACCGTGACTTTGATATGGTGTCCTCATCTTACAGTGCTAACCCATATCCAAGCCCTGATCTGATGATTATATGGAACTCGAACTACATCGATTCGACGTATAACACCGCTGGTGTCACAGACCCTGTGGTGGATTTCCTTACTATGGAAATCGCCAAAAATCAGCAGAATCCAGACGTGTTACTCTCTCTAGGCCGAGCCTTGGACCGTGTACTGCAATGGAACTTTTATATCATCCCTCAGTGGTATGTAAGCAAGTATCGAGTGGCGATGTGGGACAAGTTTGAACGCCCAGAGATCTTACCTAAGTATGACTTAGGTGTTGATACTTGGTGGGTCTCAGAGTCAAAAGCGGCTTTGCTACCTGAAAAACGTCGATAGATGAGGGAATAATGGCAGCGTATATATTCAGACGTTTGTTGCTGGTGATCCCCACGCTTTGGGCGATCATTACCATTAATTTTTTTATCATACAAATTGCTCCCGGCGGTCCTGTCGAACAGGCGATAGCTCAATTAGAAGGGCACTCCTCAGGCATTATGGAACGCTTTTCAGGTGGCGGAAATGAAGTGGAACTCAGTGTCAGCGATGAAGCGGGGGCTACCGGATACAAAGGCTCTAGAGGCTTAGACCCTGAAGTCGTCGAAGCCCTAAAAAAACAGTTCGGCTTTGATAAACCGATCCATGAGCGTTACTTTGATATGCTCAAAAACTACGCTACGTTCAATTTTGGTGAAAGTTTGTTTAAGGGCGGTAATGTCATTGACCTAATTGTCGAAAGGCTACCCGTTTCGATATCGTTAGGCTTATGGAGTACGTTGATTATCTATTTAATCTCCATTCCTCTTGGTGTTCTTAAAGCGATTCATCATGGTAGCCGTTTTGATATTTGGTCGAGTGCTGTTGTTATTATCGGCTATGCGATACCGGGATTTTTGTTTGCGATCATTTTGATTATCCTATTTGCCAGCGGCAATTACTTTAGCTGGTTTCCACTGCGAGGACTGGTATCGAGTAACTTCGATCAACTGACATGGTATCAACAGATTGCCGATTACTTTTGGCATTTGGCCTTACCTATCTTCGCTATGGTGATAGGTGGTTTTGCCACCTTGAGCATGCTAACTAAAAACTCGTTTCTTGATGAAATCAACAAGCAATATGTGGTGACAGCACGTGCAAAGGGTCTCGATGAGCGTGACATCCTTTATAAACATGTCTTTCGCAACGCTATGTTGATCATCATCGCGGGTTTTCCTGCTGCTTTTATCAGTATTTTCTTTACTGGGTCGATGCTGATTGAAGTCATGTTTTCGTTGGAAGGGATTGGTTTGCTTGGCTTTGAATCGACCATTCAACGGGACTATCCAGTTGTATTCAGCTCACTGTACATAATGACATTGCTTGGTCTTGTGCTGAGCATCATCTCTGATTTGACCTATACCTGGGTTGACCCACGAATTGATTTTGAGGCACGTTGATGTTTCGTCGTAGTAAGAACCCGCTAAATCAGGCGCGATGGCAAAGATTTAAGGCCAATAAACGTGGCTTCTGGTCGATGTGGATATTCACAGTGCTATTTGCGATCAGCTTATTGGCTGAAGTCATTGCCAATGACAAGCCCTTGCTGGTGGAGTACAACAACCAGTGGTATTTGCCGATCGTCAATCAATATGCTGAAACTGAATTTGGCGGAGAGTTTGAAACCGAAGCCGATTATACCGACCCCTATGTGATCGAATTGATTGAGGATAAGGGCTATATTGTCTGGCCGTTGATTCGATTTAGCTACGATACTATCAATTTCAATATTGATGGTAGTGTGCCTTCAGCACCTGATAGCGTTAACTGGCTTGGAACCGATGACAAAGGACGAGATGTCCTTGCCCGTGTGATATATGGCTTTCGTATTTCGGTGCTGTTTGGGTTTGTATTAACGATCGTTTCAAGCATCATTGGTGTTGCGGTCGGGGCAACTCAGGGATATTACGGCGGTTGGCTCGACCTATTTGGTCAACGTTTTATCGAAGTTTGGTCAGGCATGCCGACCTTATTTCTACTGATTATTCTCTCAAGCTTTGTTGAACCGAATTTCTGGTGGTTGTTAGGCATCATGGTGGCTTTCAGTTGGATGAGTTTGGTTGGTGTCGTTAGGGCGGAGTTTCTGCGTTGCCGCAATTTTGATTATGTTCGTGCTGCGCAGGCGATGGGTGTCGATGATAAACGTATTATGCTCCGTCATATGTTGCCCAATGCTATGGTCGCCTCGCTAACCATGATGCCGTTTATTCTTTCTGGTTCAGTCACGACACTCACCTCGCTCGACTTTTTGGGATTTGGGTTACCGGCAGGCTCTCCTTCGCTGGGGGAACTGCTTGCACAGGGTAAGGCAAACCTGCAAGCGCCGTGGCTCGGCTTTTCTGCATTCTTTGTACTGTCTGTGATGCTAACCCTGCTTGTTTTCATTGGCGAAGCAGTACGTGATGCCTTTGACCCTCACCATCAAGGAAGATAACCATGAATCAAACGGTACTCACCATTGAGAATCTGTCGGTGGGCTTTGGGCAAAAAAATAGCATTCAGCAAGTGACTCACGATGTCTCTTTATCTATCCGTAAAGGGGAAACATTGGCGCTGGTGGGCGAGAGTGGTTCCGGCAAGTCGGTGACCGCCAACTCAGTGTTAAAGCTGCTGCCTAAAGGCTCATCTCATTACCTTAATGGCTCAATTGACTTTAATGGTGTCGATATTCTCTCGTGTTCTGAACGTGAACTTAGAGGCATTCGTGGTGGGCGCATTGGCATGATCTTTCAAGAACCAATGGTATCGCTAAATCCGCTGCATAAAATTGGCAAGCAGTTAGTCGAAACCCTCTCAATCCACCGTGGGATGAGAACCCGTCATGCAGAACCGCTGGCGATTGAATGGCTAGAAAAAGTAGGAATACGCCATCCAGAGCAAAAGATTTTGTCCTATCCGCACGAGCTCTCTGGCGGTGAACGTCAGCGAGTGATGATTGCAATGGCGCTAATCAATGAACCTGAACTGCTCATTGCCGACGAGCCAACAACCGCACTGGATGTTTCCGTCCAAGCTCAGATACTTGATTTGCTGAAAGAGCTCCAGCAAGAGTTAGGGATGGCGATGTTGTTTATCACTCATGACCTCAGCATTGTAAAGCGAATTGCAGACAGAGTGGCTGTGATGCAAGATGGCGCATTGGTTGAGGTCGGGGAGTGCCAACAGGTATTTAGTGCCCCAGAGCACCCATACACTCAGACACTGATTAACTCTGACCCGAGAGGTTTGCCGGCAAACATTGACGACAACGCAGAGCCTCTATTGAACGTCAAATCGTTGCGGGTTTGGTTTCCACTCACTGGTGGCATTTTTAAACGGGTGGTTTCACATATTAAAGCTGTCACCGATATGAATTTTACCCTTAAAAAGGGCTATTCTATTGGACTTGTTGGGGAGAGCGGCTCGGGTAAATCGACCACAGGAATGGCAATCCTAAAGCTGATAAAATCTGAAGGTTCAATCTCTTATCAAGGGTGCGAATTACAAGGTTTGGATCGTAAAGGTATGCTCCCTTACCGCAGTAAAATGCAAGTGGTTTTCCAAGACCCGTTTTCTGCGCTCAACCCAAGGATGTCGGTTGCTCAAGTTATTGGTGAAGGCTTACGAGTTCATCAGCAATATGACGAATCAGAAATTGATGCCTTGATATGCGAAGTGATGAGAGAGGTGGATCTTGATCCTGAAACTCGTCACCGTTATCCCAATGAATTTTCGGGGGGTCAACGTCAACGTATTGCGATTGCACGCGCGCTGATTTTGAAGCCAGAGTTTATTCTACTTGATGAACCGACCTCTTCACTGGATCGAACGGTACAAGCTCAGGTGCTTGATCTGTTAAAATCTCTGCAAGAAAAATATCATCTGACCTACCTGTTTATTAGCCATGATCTCAATGTCGTGAAATCTTTGTGTCACTACACCATTGTGATGAAGCAAGGACTCGTGGTGGAGCAAGGAGAGACGCAGGCTCTATTTAGTCATCCACAACAGGAATACACCCGCCATCTAGTTGAGTTGTCGAGTTTATGAATTTCCCGAGATAAGCTGGTAGCAAAAAGCCGCCATAATTGGCGGCTTTGTTCATCAATTGGGCAATTGTGATTAAAGAATCACAGCATCATCTTGAGACCAGATTTTTGCCAGCTCTTTACTCACATCCAACTCGTTGAGATGAGCTACATGGAAGTTGAGCAGATCAAGATCGTATGACGGTGCCGTATAGACTGAGCCAGAGTTGACTGCTTCGATCAGACGATCAGCTTGTTGCGCGGTGTAATCTGCATTTTGTCGACGAGTTTGACGCTGTAGCTGTTCACGAACTTGGCTTACCACCATTTCATACTCGGTCTGAGTAAAACCACTGGCAATGGCACGTTTAATTTCTGCTTGTACGATTTGTTGTGCCTTGCTGCGTTCATTAACGTCTAGATCCGTTAATCGAATTTGAGAGAGCAGCTTATGGTTAAATACAAGCTGATTATCAACCACAACTTTGGCTAATGAGTGCTGCTGTTGCAATGCATTCTCAATACGTTGTTCAAGCAACTTATTGGCTAAGGTTGCAATCAGCATATCTTTTCTTAACGCTTTGCTGTCTGTTTGGTTATGAACCGACTTCAAGCTGCTGATTGATACTGAGGAATCATTGGCGACAGACTGAGCCGTGACTGGCGTGGCGGTAAAGGCAGCTAGAGAGTGAGTTGATGCGCTCTTGTTTGCTTTCCAGTCTGCGAAACTTTTGTCAATCAGATTCGCTGCTGAGCGAGGACTAACCGCACCAGCAATGGCCACAGTAATGTTCTGCGGTATATATTGTTGAGCTTGAAAATCATGCACTGAGGAGAGAGGGGTATCGGCCAAAGTTTCCGCATCGAGTGCTGACCAGTGCTGATCAACCGCCAACGGCTGTAACTGTTTTGCTGCGATAACTTGGTCAATATCTGTTAGCGACGATTGACCTTTTACCAGTAATTCTGAAACTTGTGATGTTTGGATCTGTGTTGTTAACCCAGAGCGAATCAGGTCAAGCGCACGACCAATGTCTGCATCGGTGCCATGAGCAAGATCTAGGCTGAATACCGTTTGCTGATAACCAGAGGTTGCAAGCCAGTCTGTACCTGAAATTGAGTTCAGTGCGGTAATTCTTGCTAGTGGGTAGTCGGCCGGCTCTTGTGCAACCCCAGATCCCACTCGTACGCGAATCGACACTTCATCGCTGGTCTTGGTGGTCGGTAGGATGATGTAACGTAGGCCGTTTTCCAGCTGCGCGACTGAAGTGCGAGCTGGTAGTTGAATATCTGTGTGCTCAAACCATAGCGCGCTATTGCTTGCAGCAGAAGCGATTGGCGAAAACATTAAAGATGCAGATAGAGCTGCACTGAACAAAGTACGAATCGAATTAGACACTTATTACTCCAGAAACAATGAATTTGATATCTCTGTGTCCTGAGAGCTCGATGTAAAAACATCGGACTCCGTGTATGTCTATCCATGAACTCGAAGCTGAGCTTCGTAACACGTCGCTGCCAGTAAATCGCGATCCAGCGAGGCAATGGAACATCTCATTATTAAAACGGTAAGATTTTCTACAACTAAAGTTGATTAGTCAAATTGAATTATGATTTGAGTGAATATATCTCATAGCTGAGACGTTCGATTAGACGGTCGTATAGTGGCTAGCGCTGGCGATAGAGAGGGGTTTTGAAAACCAATAGCCTTGTAAATAGGAAGCGCCCATATCGGTGAAGACCTTTTGCATCGCGGCATTTTCAATACCTTCTATCACGATATCGATATTGTAAGTGGTACAGAGCTTAGTGATGAAAGAGAGGTACTCAAAGGTGACGGGGTTTTCCATTGAACGCCATGCAATGGATTTATCGATTTTGATTTGCGACAGAGGCAAATCGAAAAAGCTGTTTAATGAACTATAGCCGGCGCCAAAATCATCAAGCGATAACTGAAAGCCTAAGCCATTGAGGCGATGTAGCTGGGCAATCGCACTTTTATTGTCGTCCAGTATGATGGTTTCTGTTAACTCAAGTACAATGGAGCTTGCGGAAACATTGTGTTTATCGATTAACTGTTTGAGTTCGTCTGGAAATTGCTGGCTAAGTAACTGCAAAACAGAGACATTGACGTTGACTTTAATCGACTCTGTGTGGGTCTGCTGGTATTGGTTGATGAAGCGACACGCCTCGTCAAATACCAAATAGCCCAGCTCACTAATTAAGCCTTTTCGTTCAGCCACACTAATGAACTCGTCAGGATAAATTTCACCGTGCTGGCCGCTTTTCCAGCGTACTAAGCTTTCAAAGCTTGCAACGACATTGTGTTTAGCACAAATGATCGGTTGGAATTTGACGGACAGCTTGCGCTTTTTGATTGCGTTGCCAAGTTCTTGCTCGATATAAAAATGCCGGTCAACCTGATTTTTGGTGTTTCCGGCATAAATACGAATGTAGTTGTCACGCTTAGTCGCTGCGTATTGACTGGTTTTTGCAGCAACTTTGACCAACTCATCGACGGCTAACTTATCACAAATATTGGGGTAGATGCCGATGCTAATGTCGGTCGTGTATAGGAAATCGATGGCTTTCACTGAGTCTTGATAGGCTTGACACATCCGCTGAGCAAGGTCTTTTAGCTCACTGTTGTCGTACTTACCCTGCACCAGAATGGCAAAGTCGTGTGATTGAATCCGGTATATATCGACAAATTGGTCTGGGAACTCACCTAAAATCATCGTTAAGTGAGAAAGTAGATTGCGCATTATCTGCGAACCATAAAGCGTTTGGTCTGATCGAGCATTGCCTGCTTGAATATAAACAAGGTGGTGTGACTGCGTTGTGACTCCCTTGATGTTTTCAAGGTCAAGAGCAAGCTTTTGCTCGTTGGACAGTCCTGTAGGCCCATCACGCAAGGAAGATTGCTGCACATAGGTTTCCATGAGTTTTCTGTCGGAAATGTCTTTGTGGCAACCAATCATAAAGCGATGCCCTTTTACCGTTTTGGTGATGGCGGTACCTTCCAGCCATGTGTATTGACCGTTAGTACAGCGCACTCGATATTCGACGGTGACACGAGACTCATCTTCTTGAATATGCTCGTCGACGCGTTCAGACAAGGCGACTTTGTCGAGGGGATGGACAAGATCAAGCCAAGTTTGTAGGCAGGTATGCCCTGACTCAACACCAAATCGGGCGTAAAATGATGGGTTATAGAAGCAGACATGTTCGGTATCAGACATATAGAAAATACCGTCATTCAGAACGTCTACCACATGTTGAAAATGATTATCCATCAATTCATCTAACTCGGCACCACTTAGGATGCTCGGCTGATGTGAATCTGACTCAGCCGTTTCGACACTAATCTCTGAGACAAGTGTGATTCTAGGACGCGGATTGATGCTTTTCATTGATTGTGACATTTGTGGCTTAGTTACCTATAAGACCATTGCTCGGTCAAATCTATATTCTATAAAATTTCTTTCTTACGCATATTTTCAGTAATACATGAAATTAAGATGAATCTCTAGCAGATGGCTCGCAATAATTGTCAATAGATCAAAAACGTTGGCTTGCGTTGGCAACATAACCAAAAAATAGTGACGGTTTGATTGATTGCATGCTAGTGATGACAAAGTGCAGGCTTGTTTGCTGAAAAGACCGCATTTTATTTACAAATAGGCGCTATGCAGAGAACATAAGTAGCTGTTTTTATGATTTTCCCTCGCTATACTGACGGATAAATACAATATAGAGACCTAATTGCAGTTTGGTCGAAGAGTCTGCATTGGAGCACTGGATACACTATGAAATCACAGCTTGATCTTAATCTTCTTAAAGTACTTCCGCTGCTTGATAAACACCGTCAATTGAAACCGGTTGCGAAAGAACTGGGGAAAACAGAAAGTGCGGTGAGCAAGTATTTGGCCAAACTCAGAGAGCAACTAGGCGATCCGCTGTTCGTCAGAGGGGCGTTTGAATTCGAACCGACCGAATATACAACCAATTTGCTGCCTAAAATTACCGCAGGTCTTGATATGATTGATGAGGCGGTACAGCGTGAAGAGTTTAACCCTGCCTTATATGATAAAAGTATTTCGATAGCTTTACCCAGTCTAGGCCAGTCATTAGTGGGAAAAGCCTTGTTGCTGGAGCTGATGGAAATTTTTCCCAAGGCCAAGATCAATATCACTACTTGGAATGAAACATCGATCACCGACATTCTTGATGAACGGTTGGATATCGGGGTTCAGTACTTCAACGAAGAGCTAACCAAAACGATTTTTCAGCATCACTTAGGCAAATACAAAGGGGCAATTATTTGTGCCAAGCCTTATGCCGACAGGTCATTAGAAGAAAAGCTGCGCATGCCTTATATCATGATGGAGCTGAAAGGTTGGCAAGATACCAAAGCAGTGACAAACAAAGCATTGGAAGAGCAGGGAATAGAAATCAACACCTTTGCGACGGTAGATAATATCACCTGTTTATTTGATGTTCTTGAGTGTACTGAGTGCGCAACATTACTCCCTTATACAAACCACACTCAGTTGCATGAAAAATATTGCGTCACTGCGCTCCCTGATCATTTGCAGATGAAGCATCCGCCGTCAGTGGTTGCCAATTACAAATTGGTCAACCATGGTAATCCGCTCCATCAACTCTTAGCGTCTAAGGTCAAGCAGCATCTTTTCTAGCTTCATTAAGGTCGATATGGATGTGTTGTTGAATTCGCATCAACTCTACAATGGAATCGACCTTATATTTATCTAAAATTCTTGCCTTATAAGTACTGATGGTTTTTGAGCTTAGTGACAGCATTTCAGAGATCTTCTTGTTGCTGTAGCCTTTAATCAGATAATTGAATACAACAGTTTCTCGCTTTGACAAAGTGGTATTGCGCTTCTTAAGGTTATCTGCTTTTTTGAATACAGAATGGCCACGTAATACGCTTAGCATTGCCTCTTTGAGCACTAGAGTGTTTTCTAATTTAGAGACGTAACCATTAGCCCCTAACAATTTTGCTGTTTCTGAATACATCGGATGCTTATTACTCGAAACAAATAAAATGCGTCCAGTGTATCCATATGCTCGTGCGCGTCTTACAAATTCGAATCCATCAGAGCCTTCAAGATCGACATCAAGCACCACCATATTAATGTTATGATTTCTGACCAACTGTATTGCAAACGTTGCTGAAGGTGCCTGCAAAACCTGCACATTTGGGATGGTCTCGTAAAGCAGTTGAGATAGCGCTTCGCGCATAATTGGTTGACTATCAATCACTAACGTATGAGTTGAGGACATCATTTTACTTTCTCGCTGTTATTCTAATCAATGATGCTTCCGTGCCTCCAAATCCGATGGTGCTAATGTAAGATATAACTGACGGAAAAGGGGGAAAGCGACACTTTCCAGTACGGAAAAACTGTCATGGCAGGGTTAGTTAAGTCAATTAATCGTTATAGCTCTAAATATTTTTTGAGGATCTCATCTATGGTTCCATCCTCTTTGAGATATGTGATGATGGTGTTAAGTTGTTGAATAAATTCATCTTTGTAAGGGTATTTGTCTGGCGATTGATTGGTGAATCCAACATAGCCTTGTTCACTACTCACAGAGTTACCTAATTGCATTTCCCAGGAGGAATTAATGATGCCTTCTTCACGTAACAACTTGACTTCCCAAAGAATTGACAGCCGATCGTTTAAGTAACAGTCAATACGATTCTTATACAGATTGAGGACATTGTTGCGATTGCCTTTGGCTTCGATAAGTTTAATGGTTCCTTTTTTAACCTGTTGCCAGAATTCATTTCCACCTAACGCGAAAGAATCGTTTACGCCGACGGTTAAACCAAGGTAATCATCAGGCCAGATATTGAGTTGCCGGTCTTTTACGCGATCTGGCTGACAGTAAACCACGACTTCTTCGTCAAGGATTGGGTGTGAGTAAGGAGAGATGTATAAGCGTTGATCTGGGTAGTAGTAAGGGGGAAAAAGCGCAAACCCTTCTCCGGTTTCTAACAACTTCAACCCTCTTTTCCAAGGAACGGGTGAAACTTTGATTCGATATTCCGGCATTCTCTCAAAAGCGGCTGATAGAATATCCACGTAGATTCCTCTAAGCTCACCATCGACCGAATAACTGTATGGTGGGTATGAGTCATCGCCGTAAACAGTTACGGAAGTAGGGGGATAGTATGCCCAACAGGCGTTGCTTAAAAGAGCGATTATTAGCCATCTCAAGACGACATCACCTTAGCGTTGTTCTTTCTATAGTTAACTTTAGTTTATTTATCGCCGCTGAGAGATTAGACTTTCATTTTTATTAGTGAATGACCGCAAGGTATGGTATGAGCCAGGATTACGAGCAGGGCGAAGAAATCGAAATTGAAGCGATAGGTATTGAAGTATCGTCACAGCCAATTGAGCTGTATAAAGTGTTTAAAATCGCTAACCTTGTTGGTGGCGGTGGTGAAGCAAAGCACTTGATAGCGGAAGGTTATGTTGCGGTAAATGGTGAGCTGGAAACTCGCAAACGTCGTAAGATGTATGACGGTGATTTGTTTGAATTCAATCAGGAATACTATGTCGTGATCTGTGATGCGCCTGTAACAGAACCTCAAGAGAAGCCAGCTAAGGTCGAAAAAGTGCCGCAGCCACTTAAGTCTCAGCCAAAGAGCCAGAGTAAAAAAACGCCAAAAAACAAAGATAAAGTGAAAAAGGCAGAGTCTAAACCTGCGAAAAAAAGCGGTAACGGACGTTCCTCAATCGACTTTTTTTAAGGTTTGATTGATGAGTAAAGGGCCCACAGGGCCCTTTAAAAATAGAAATCGTTGAGCAATCAAGTGCGAATATGGGCTATCACTTGATTCAGATCTTCGACGTTTTGCTGCAAGTCGACAACAATCGGTTGTAGCTGGTTGATTGCCTCGCTCATGTCAGACGAAAGGTTTTTGATGTTGGCCAAATTACCAGATATTTCACCACTGACGGCGAGTTGTTCTTCAGTGGCGGCGGCAATGGAGGTATTGAGCTTGTGTATTTCTGCCGCCGAGCCTTGAATAGTACCGAGGGCTTCATTGGCAACGCTCATGTTTGAGCGTGTCGACTGCATCTTGTCAGCACTGCTGTGAATCGTGACGGTCGACTCTTTGGCTTTCTCTTGTAGTGTTGAGATGATGCTTTCGATTTCTCCCGTCGAGTCTTGGGTTCGCTGGGCTAGGGAGCGAACTTCATCGGCAACCACTGCAAAGCCTCGTCCTTGTTCACCGGCGCGCGCCGCTTCGATTGCCGCATTGAGCGCCAGAAGGTTTGTCTGCTCGGCTATCGCCTTGATCACGTCCAGAACATTCCCGACATTATTTGACTCTTCGGCAAGTTGTTGAATGATATGTGAGGTATTAGTGAATTCTCCCTCTAGTTGAGTGAATTCATTGGATGTCTTATCAAACACTTCTTTACTCGTCGATGCTTCTTTTTCCGCGCTCCCTGCATACTGTTCGGCCATATTGGTGCTCTCGGCAACATTGGATAACGCCGTGGTCATCTCTTCCATGGCTGTCGCCGCGATCTCCATTTCTTGGTTCTGTTGGCCTGCCATATCAATGTTGCGTTGAGTGATGGATTGAATCGACTGCGAAATGGTCGAAATAGTGGCGTTAACTTGATTGATTTTGCTGATGGTTTTCGCGTAGCTCTCTAGGACTTTGTTAATCGTGTTCCCAATGATGCCGAGTTCGTTATTGCTCTTATCGTCGACACGAAGGGTGAGATCAGAGTTGGTATCGACTTGTTTCAATAAGGTCGCCATTTGGTCTATCGGTTTTACCACGCGGCGATTGACCAATACATAGCCAATCATTGCGATAACAAATACAGCGATCAATGAAATATTACCTATCAAAACGGTGGTTTGAACTTCTTGAGCTGCCATCTCAAACTGTCGATTGGTTCGCGCTTCGAGTTCTTGAAAAAACGTATCGATAGGTGCCATGATCTTGGCTTTCTCTTGATGATATTCCTTACTATGCAAAAGTGCCGCGGCCATTGCTAAGTCGGGTTCTCCCTTTTGGGTATAGTTGCCTGAGCTATCCGGATATAGCCCTTTAACCGCGTTCATCGCTTTGACTTCCATGTTGACCAGAGCATCTGAGTTTTGCTGTGCTTGTTTTAACAACTTGAATTCAGATTGGGTGAAGCCTAGATTTTCCATCATCTGTTGCAGAGATATTCTCTGGCCGTCAGGTTTTGGTTTCTGTCCATAGTTCAACACTAAGTCCCAATAGATTGTGTGATAATTTTCTGGGCGTGGTTTTTGGCCGTTGCGGATAGCCAGAATGTCCATATACATTTTTTCGTAGGCATCATCAGCAGTTAGGACATAGGTGCGGCCTAAACGAGTTAAGTCATCAGAGCTTTGACGTAATTCATCAGCAGCTTGATAGGACTGGTAACGAACTTGTGCCATATCATCCACTTTCTGCAATAGGCCGTTAAGCTGAAAAACGGTGATGACACTGATGATAATGCCTAAGGCGATGACCCCAAACACCAGCTTCATTGTATTGTTAATGTTCATTGTATTGATCCCTTTTTTACGATGAATCAACTGACGTTGTTTTATAACTTAAGGTTACTGCTCTTTACCTGTCATTATTTGTTATGGTTTAGGGAACTGGTCAAGCAGCTGTTTGGCGAATTCAAATTCAAATCCTTCAATAGCATCAATGAATTGAAGCTTCTGCTCTTTGGTCCAAATCCCGAATTGCTGGGTATCTTGAACTATGCTCAGCGCCTCAACATCATACGCTTCCACTAAGCTGACCAAACGTTGGTAGAGTTCGATTGGATCGGTCTCTGTTTTCACCTCGCTTGGTGTCCGATTTGCATGCCACTGTGCCAATTCAGCGTTTAGCTTTTTAATCAACTCTGCGCACACTTTCAGCTCGCCCAGTGCAGACTTATCTTGTTCTCGGATGCGGCGTTCCATATTAGCCGCAAGTTGAGAGACAAGTTTGACTCCTAAGTTAGCCGAAGATCCTTTTAGCGAGTGGGCCATTCGAGCCGCCATGTCCCAATCTTCTTTGTCAATGACTTCTTTAAAGATAGATAACTCTGTGTTTTGCATCTCTAAGAATCGACCTAAAATGTTCAAATAACTCTCTTTGTCACCGCCAATATCATAAATGGCTTGCTCAACGTTGATGCCCGATAGGCTAGGCAGTTCAGAATCAACGGCGGGAGAGACGTTTTTTTCTTCTTGTAACAATTCATCGTTCGGTTGCTGTGATGACAGATATTGAACCAGAGCTTGATAAAGGTTGTGCACATTGATAGGTTTAGCTAGATGAGAGTTCATGCCTGCATCTATACAGCGTCTAACATCACTCTGCATGGCATTGGCGGTCATGGCGATAATGGGGAGATTTTGCCATTTTGGATTGCGTCTGATCTGTTCAGTGGCAGAGATACCATCTAAGACCGGCATCTGCATGTCCATAAGAACCAAGTCCACCGCTTTTTGTTCAAGAATGTCGATCGCTTGTTGACCATTTTCAGCGGTCACTACACTGAGATTCGTACCGTTGAGTAGACCTAAAGCCACTTCTTGATTTACCTCGTTATCCTCAACTAATAGCACGGTTTGTCCATCAAATACGGGCTTTTCGAGTTGATTAGCATGATGGTTGCGAGTGGCTTGTTCAATGCCAAAACTGTTCATGATTGCATCGAGAAGGTTGGAAGGATTGACGGGTTTTACAATCAGAGAATCAATAAGTTTTGACGTCGTTTGGTCTAACGAAATTTCACGACCGTAAGCGGTGACGAGGAAACGTTTTGAACGTTCGAGTAGCCGTTCTTTTTGCGCAGTTTGTAGAAGTTCAACGCCATTTAAACCAGGCATGTTCCAGTCAACGAATAGTAGGTCAAATTGGCTTTGTCGCATTTCATCAAGCGCTTCAAAACCGTTACTTACCGCTTTGGCTTCGAAGTGCATCGCACTTAGCAAGGTGACTAAAATATTTCGGGCGGAGTCGTTATCATCAACTACTAAGGCTCGCTTACCAGCCAGTCCGGCGATAGGCTTGGATATATCACGCATTTTGGCCTCTTGCAGGCCACATGTGATGGTAAATGCGAACGTTGAGCCAACACTTGGAGTACTGCTGACACTCAATTGCCCACCCATCAACTCAACCAGTTGTTTGCTGATACTGAGTCCCAGACCTGTCCCGCCAAACTGCCGAGTGATGCTGCTATCCGCCTGAGAAAACGCATCAAATAGATGGTTAATTTTATCTTTGTCGATGCCAATGCCAGTATCCTTGACCACAAAATGAAGAACCACCTCGCGTTCGGTGACTAATTCACGACGTACAGACACAACCACTTCGCCTTGTTCGGTAAATTTAACGGCGTTGCCACACAGGTTTACCAGCACTTGTCCTATTCGGAGTGGGTCGCCAATCAAACCAACGGGAACTTGAGGGTCAATATCGAGTAGAAATTCGATTTTTTTCTCTTGTGCTTTAAACGATATAACATTGATCAGGTTTTCAAATACCTCATCCAAACTAAAGTCGATGGCCTCTATGTTCAATTTACCCACTTCTATTTTCGAGAAGTCGAGGATGTCATTAACTATGCCAATCAGGTTTTTTGCAGATTCATTGATGCGAGTTAAATATTTCTGTTGGGCGGGATCGAGTTCAGTATTCAGTGCAAGGTGAACCATACCCAAAATACCGTTCATTGGTGTACGTATCTCGTGGCTCATATTCGCTAAAAACTCACCTTTAGCACGGCTCATCGCATCGGCAGTCTCTTTAGCGTCACGGAGTTCGGTTTCCATCTGCTTACGTTCAGTTAGGTCAAGTAAGATGCCGACAATTCCGGACACCTTGCCTTGGCTATTACTGAACGACGCTTCGCACACGAGCATGTCGCGTTCCTGTTGGTGTTTGTCGAGTAGAGATAACTCGTAGTTTCTACTTCCTTGCTGGAGAAATAACTCCTGATGCGTATCGTTAAAGCACCGCGAGGCATCTTGTTGGCTAAATACTTCTAAGGGGGTTTTGCCAACAATATCTTGCATTGGCAAGCCACATAACTCGCTGAACTTGGCGTTGACGGTCAGGTATTTGCCTTGTGGAGACAGGCAGTACATCGGGTTGGGGGTCGCATTTAAGATCTCTTGGTTGAGCTGAGATTGTTCCAGTACTTTTTGTTCGGCTTTTCTCTGTAGTTCGATGTTTTGGCTCAGTTGGATGCTGACGGCCAAATCATCGAGCATTTGAGTCAGCCACCGATACTGGATTTCATTTAATTCACTGATGGTACCGACTTCGAGTAAGGCGACAGGTTGTTCGTTAACACAAAGAGGGAAGTAGTAGAGTTCATTGAGTTCTAGGCTGCCACCGCTGACTGGCATGGTGTATTTGCCCGCCAGCGCTGTCATGCTGTAGGGCTTACCGGAAAGAAGAACGCTTAACTCCGTAGAACTGGTGTCTGAAATATGGCTCGCTTGTGTTCCATCGTAGCCAGCACCTGCCACTCGAACTAATTGATTATCTCGATACAAGGAGAGACCGATTTGTTGTATTGGAAATTGATGGAGAAGAAACTGGGTCACTTCTTGGCATAGGTCGAGTGTCGATTGACTGGTTCTCAGGACAATATTGAAGTCTTTGAATAGCGTATTTTGATTGAGTTGCTCTGTTATATGATGAAAAACGACGTTCAGACTATCGATGAAATGTTGCAGTTCCGCATAGGCTTTTTGAGTAATAGTAAAGGCATAGTTTTTCTCTTTGACTTGATGAACCACCGTTTTTAATAAACGACTGACAGGGCTAATGTAGAGGTGCCACAGCAAAGCGAATGAAAGAGCGATTGACGCCAGCAATATGGTCATTAATGTGAGATACATATTCCGGTATTCGAGTGCTTTTCGGTCGAAGTTATTGATACTGTTTTCAATTCGATAAACGATCGCTTTGTGAGCAGAACCTACGGCTCGCATGATTTTGGCTTTTTCGGCAAAGTATTTTTTGCTGTACAGCAGTGACTGTGCGTATTGAAGATCGGGTACACCGGTGTCTATTTCTTGCCCTTGTTCGAGTATTTTTATCCCTTTAACCGCTAGAAAGGCTTCACGCTCAAGATTGACTAAGCCATCTGACAGCAAGAGAGCGCTTTTGAGTTCAAGAAATTCAGCCTCAGTGATGCCAGAATCTTTCAATCTGGTGAGCTGTGGAGTACTTTGCCCATCAATGGTTGAGGGGAACGACTCGGTTGAATTTGCTACTAAGTCCCAGTATTCATATTCATTGCCTATCGGCAGCGCCGCTTCGCCATTGCGCACGGCAAGGACTTGATTAAACATTTCTTCCCAACGCTCATCACCTGTCACTGCGTACGCTCTGGCAAATTTTGTAAGGTGATCTGAGCTTTGTTTGAGTTCTTGTGAAAGTCGGTAGAAGCGATGTAAGTCATTTAGATAGGTGTGACTTTGTAAACGCAGTTCTGAAACTTTATCCGCAACCACAGACATGGTCACAGCGCAGGCTCCCATTATTAGGAAGAGCAGCATAAATAGTGTGCGAATTGAACGCATTGATTTCCTCCCTGAGTAGATAGCAGTGCAAGTAACAACGACTTGTCTATAGTTATTTATAAGCTTACCTATTGTTATTCTAGTCTACAAAATGTTTTGGGAAATTTCGTATGGCCATTGAAAACCTGAGTGACTGCACAGTACTGATCGTTGATGACTGTGCTGACAACCTAGCGTTTATGGCTCAAGGGTTGAAAGGGAGTTACCATGTAAAAGCGGCCAAGAGTGGGGAGATGGCGCTTAATATCGTTGAGAATTTCGCTATCGATCTGGTTTTACTCGATATCGTTATGCCAAATATTACTGGATATGACGTTATCCGAGCGATCACCAGTAATCACAGTACACGTCATATTCCAGTGATATTTCTTACAGGAAAAAGCTCTCCTGAAGATGAAAAACTAGGATTTGAACTTGGGGCGGCTGACTACATTCATAAGCCCGTCAGCATACCTTTATTGCGCTCACGGGTGAGAACTCATCTGCAAAATAAGCGCTCAAAAGATATTCTCCTCAGCCAAAATGGGTACCTAGAGAAAGAAGTCCTCAAGCGCTCCTATGAACTTGACAGAATGCAGGATGCGGTCGTTTTTGCCCTCGCAAGCCTCGCTGAAACTCGAGATCCTGAAACAGGCAATCATATTTTGCGTACCCAGCACTACGTAAAGCTCCTAGCTGAAAAACTCGCTGAGAAATCTCAGTACAGTGAATGGCTGACACCTAAGGTGATTGATACCTATTTCAAGGCAGCACCACTTCACGATATTGGCAAGGTAGGAATTGTCGATTCGATTTTACTCAAACCGGGAAAACTGACCGATGAAGAGTTCGAAATCATGAAAGGGCATACGACACTGGGATTGATAGCTTTGGAGAAGGCAGAGCAGTTGTCAGGTGCCCGCAATGATTTGATCACGGTAGCCAAAGAGATCGCCTATGGTCATCACGAAAAGTGGGATGGTTCAGGGTACCCAAATCACTATAGTGGTGAACAAATTCCACTCAGCGCTCGTTTGATGGCGCTAGCAGATGTCTATGATGCGTTGAGATGTCGGCGTGTATATAAAGAGCCAATGACTCATCAAGACGCCAAAAATATCATCATGCAGGGGGTAGGGAGTCATTTTGACCCCCAGGTGATTGATGCCTTTATAGAGCAAGAAGATCGATTTATAAAAATCGCCCAAGAATTTGGCGATGGGTAACCCGTCCCTGAGTCAACAGGACGAGTTTGATACTTTAGCGTCGAGTTTGTGGGATTCACTGATCAGCCTGACTTTTCTATCAGCGTGCAAGCTTACAATTCTTTGATAAATGTAAAAAACGTAAATCAGAGGTACATGGTTACAAATCTAAATGATAATGTATTGCATTTGTAATTATGGAGTCTAACAATGAAATTGTCTGCCGTTGCGCTGCTAGCCAGTCTAACTGTATTTGGTGCCAGTGCGAAAATGGTCGAGGTACAACACGCTCAAGGTATAACCAAGCTTGAATCTAATCCTGAGCGAGTGGTGGTGATCGGTCTTGGCGCACTTGATACAGTTAAAGCACTGGGCGTTGAACCTGTGGCACTGTCTACGGTAAGTATGTTCCCTGATTACCTTGCTGAATATCGAGATTATCAATTTGTGTCAGCGGGCAGTCTTCACGAGCCAAACTTTGAAGTGATATATACCCAGAAACCCGATCTCATTATTGTGGGTTCACGTGCAGCACCAAAGTACAAAGAGCTATCAGAAATTGCGCCGACTATTGTTTACGATATCGATTCAAAGCAGGGGTACTGGGCGAGTACCAAACAGCAGTGGCGTAATCTAGCAAAAGTTTTTGATAAACAAGAGATTATTGAAAGCAAAATTGAACAAGTTGAACAACAGATCAACCACATTCGTACGGCTAACCAAAGCAAACAACTTGACGCGCTGACAGTGATGAGTGCTGGTGGCAATATTACAACCTTTGGTTTTCAGTCTCGATTCTCGGCTATCTATAGTGACTTCGGATTCAAAGAGACCGTTGAAGGAATTAAAGAAAGCCGCCACGGAGACTTGGTGTCTTACGAATTTATCAGCCAAAAGAATCCCTCCACATTGTTAGTAGTTGATAAAGATCTACTGATCAACAAAGGCAAGGGCAGTACCGTTCAACGAGATTTTGAAAATGAACTCGTGAAATCGACACAAGCTTACCAGCAAAAACGGTTGGCTTACTTAGACATTAATGCGTGGTATTTATCTGTTGCGGGTATCCGAGCAACTGAGCAAATGATCGCTGACGTTACGTCTGTATCAGCAGCAAACTAATCACCAAAAACTATAACTATTAATCAGCCTCGGGCGTCGTCGCCTGAGGTTTTGTGCTGATGAGGCCAAAAGTGAAAAAGATATTGCTGATACTGATTGTTTTAGGTATCGCGTCACTATTTGTTGGGGTTGGGAAACTGACCCCTTCTTTGTTGTTTGCTGGAGATAGTCAAAGCTGGCAATTGTTAATAACCAGCCGTATTCCACGTTTGATGGCTGTATTGCTTGCTGGAGCAGGGCTTAGTATTGCTGGATTGATCATGCAGCAAATTAGCCAGAATAGATTTGCTTCACCTTCAACCTCGGGAACGGTCGAGTGTGCAATGCTCGGCTACATGTTGAGTCTGGTTTTATTTGGTAACGGGCAACAGTTATGGCTGATTTTCGCGGTCTCGATGGCAGGAACCTTGTTGTTTGTTCAGTTTATTAATCGAGTGCAATTTAAGAACGCCATATTTGTCCCGTTAATAGGTCTCATTTTTGGTAACGTGATCAATTCACTGGCAACGTTTATCGCCTACAAATACGACGCCTTACAAAACCTTTCTAGCTGGACTATCGCCAATTTTGCCAATTTGCTCCAAGGTGACTTTGAGCTCCTTTATATCGCCATACCTGTGGCTATTCTCAGCTATCTATATGCGACACGAATCTCCGCGGTTGGACTTGGTAAGGATTTTGCGACCAATTTAGGCCTCAATTATCAGCAAGTTTTGGTGTTAGGCGTTCTGCTTGTTTCGGTAATGTCGGCAACGGTTGTGATGATCGTCGGTATGTTGCCATTCTTAGGTTTGATTGTGCCTAACTTGGTGAGCCAATTCTGTGGGGATAACCTGCGTAAGAATATTCCAATTACCGCGTTGCTTGGCGCATTAATCGTCCTTTGCTGCGATTTAGCAGGACGACTGATCATTTTCCCTTATGAAATTCCTATTTCGACCATCATCAGCATTCTTGGTGGCTCAGTGTTTATTTACTTTATTCTTAAGGGGCAAAAAAATGCGTGATAGCTATAAGTTAATTGCTGTTGCGTTTAGCTGCATCTTGCTGTGTGCGATGTTTATTAGCATCGGGCTTACCAGTGATAACTATCAATACTTTTTGTCTCGTCGAATCCCTAAAGTGCTGGCAATGGTGGCGGCTGGGATAGCCATTGGTCAATCGGCATTGGTATTTCAAACTATCACTCACAACCGTATTTTGACACCAAGTATTATGGGGTTTGATTCCCTTTATATGTTTACTCAGGTATTGGTGGTGGTGATATTTGGTGGCATGAGTAGCATTGCTCTCAACGCATACATCAACTTTAGCCTGTCGGTATTAGTGATGATGGGCTTTTCTTTGCTCTTATTTACGTTCTATTTTAAGGGCAAGAGCCACAATCTAATGGTGCTTCTGCTACTTGGCGTGATACTTGGTCAATTGTTTAGCAGCATTTCTTCATTCTTTACCATGCTTATGGATCCGAATGACTTCGCCAGTGTGCAAGCCAATATGTTCGCCAGCTTCAACAACATTAAAGTTGAATTGGTGTACTACTGCTTGCCACTACTCACGGTGATCAGTATTGCGCTCTATCGGCTTAGTCGTGTGTTAGATGTGCTCTGGCTTGATAGAGATAACGCCACTAGCCTAGGTGTCGATGTTAAGCGAGTTACTATGCAAGTTCTCGTTTTAAGTGCAGCGTTGATAGCAATATCGACGGCATTGATTGGTCCTATTATGTTCTTTGGTCTGCTGGTGACCAATTTAGCAAGAGAACTGTTTTCTTCTTACCAGCACAAGATACTCATTTGTGGCGTGTCTTTGCTATCTATCGCTCTACTACTTAGTGGTCAGTGGATTGTTGAGAACCTATTTGATTTCTCAACCACGATTAGCGTGGTGATCAACTTTGTCGGCGGTATCTATTTTTTAACCATGTTGCTGCGCAACAAGATTGTTTAGGTCTTCCCTATGATTTCATTAAAAAGTCTTACCAAAATGTTTGGCCAGTTCACAGTCGTTGATAGCGCCAGTGCTGACTTTGATAAAGGGCAAGTAACATCAATCATTGGCCCCAACGGTGCAGGGAAAAGCACCTTGTTATCTATGGCGAGTCGTTTAGTGCCGAAAGATCAGGGTCATGTCATGATTGATGGTAAAGAGGTCAGCGAATGGGACTGTCGGGAGCTTGCAAAGAGGCTAGCAGTGCTGCGCCAGTCGAATAACATAACCATGCGCTTTACCGTAAGAGAAATGGTTTCATTTGGTCGTTTTCCTTACACTCAAGGTAAACTAAATCAGGATGACGCGTTGATTATCGACAAAGCGATCGAGTATCTCGACTTAAGCGACATTCAGCATAAGTATCTGGATGAACTGAGTGGTGGGCAACGCCAATTGTCATTTATTGCGATGGTCATGGCACAGGATACGGACTATGTTTTCCTGGATGAACCACTCAACAATTTGGACATCAAGCATTCATTACAAATCATGAAGAACATCAGACGACTGGCTTATGAAATGAACAAGGCGGTAGTTGTTGTGATTCATGACATTAACTTTGCCGCGTGCTACTCAGACATCATCATCGCTCTCAAGAAAGGGCGAATTGTCGCTCAGGGGAGTGTGGAGCAAGTGATTCAGGCCGAGATCTTAGAAAGTATTTACGAAACACCGTTTAACATCGTTGAAGTTGGCGGTAAACGTATGTGTGCCTACTATTAAGCCCAATCAATGTTGAATAAGCCTCGTGTTACGAGGTTTATTCAGCTTTGGTGAGATCTTCGATAATAGGGCAACTACTGCCTGAGTCGCCTGGACATGCAGACACCCACTTTTTAAGTTGACGTTCGATCTCTTGGAGTTCACGAATCTTGATTTCCACTTCGTGCAGTTTTTCTTTCGCTTTTGCCTTCACTTCGCTGCTTTTGCGATTGGAGTTGTGCGCTAACTGAACCAACTCCTTGCATTCAATCAAAGAAAATCCAGCGTTTTTCGCTCTAGAAATCAGATTGAGTTCCTGAATATGCTGATCTGAATACTCACGATAGCCAGACTCGCTTCTGTGTGGAGCAGTGATGAGCCCTTTATCTTCATAGAGACGAATGGATTTGCTTGATAATCCGGTTAGCTTTGATACAGCACCAATATTCATTGTGTTCCCTTAGTGAGTTAGGCACGGCTAATTCTACTTTGATCCTGTTTTACTATGTTTGTTCGTCAAAGGCTAGCCAACAGCAACAAGTGGCCTGAGATATACGTGGCAATCGATACCGTAAAACAGAGCGGGATGACGAATAATTATCCCAAAATGACAAAAAACACATTAATTTTTGATCTCAAATTAAATAGCCATTTGCGATAGATCAACAAAAGTTTGTTTGTTTTGTTGAATAAGTATAAATAAAGTTGAAACATTCAAAAAATATTGAATAATAGAACCCACAAAACTATAGAAGTGTGACGCTTCATCAATCAGTCTGAAACAGGAACATATCCATGTCGAACACATTTGTGCTGGTCATTAACTCAGGTAGCTCTTCATTAAAATTTGCCGTTATCGACTCTCTGTCGGGTGAAGCAATTGTTAGCGGTCTGGGCGAGTGCTTTGGCTTGCCGGAAGCTGTAATCAGCTGGAAGTACAATGGCGAAAAAACCGAAGAAGCCATAGATGCACCGGACAACCACCACCAACACGCGATTAATCGTATCGTTGCTCTAATAGATACATTAGGGTTCAGCAATGATTTAGTGGCCGTTGGCCACCGTATTGTGCACGGCGGCGAAAAATTCACTTCGACAGTACGTATTGATGACGAAGTTCTAGCAGAAATTGAAAGCCTGTCAGACCTAGCTCCGCTCCACAACCCAGCTGGCGCGCTTGGAATCGAAGCATCTATGAAAGCTTTCCCAAGCTTGCCACAGTTTGCTGTGTTTGATACGGCTTTCCACCAAACAATGCCACAGAAAGCGTTCACTGGCGCAATCTCTAACGAGCTATACAAAGAGTACGGTATTCGTCGTTACGGATTCCACGGTACGAGCCATTACTTCGTTAGCCGCGAAGCAGCTAAGATGCTTAACAAACCAGTGGAACAAGCAAGCTTTATCTCTGTTCACTTAGGTAATGGTGCGTCTGTATGTGCGATTGAAAATGGTCAATCAGTGGATACATCAATGGGCTTTACACCGCTAGCAGGCTTAATGATGGGCACACGTTCAGGTGACCTTGACCCAGGTATCATTGAGTTCCTA
This sequence comes from Vibrio sp. Hep-1b-8, assembly GCF_006124995.1. Taxonomy (GTDB): domain Bacteria; phylum Pseudomonadota; class Gammaproteobacteria; order Enterobacterales; family Vibrionaceae; genus Vibrio. The sequence continues at coordinate 2,116 of NZ_QEWN01000111.1, read as the reverse complement.
ATGAAGAAGGGCTGGAGCCAAGAGAAAGTATTCGAAACTCTGAACAAAAAATCAGGTTTCCTAGGTGTCTCTGGCCTGACATCCGATGCACGTGGCATTTTAGAAGCAATGGAAAACGGTCACGAAGGTGCCAAGCTTGCGTTTGAAGTATTTACCTACCGCGTAGCAAAATACATTGGTTCATACTTGATCCCGCTTAACCACTTAGATGCAATTATCTTTACTGGTGGCATTGGTGAGAACTCTCTTCCTATTCGCCGTGAGATTCTGAAAAACCTAAACCTACTTGGTTTTATCGAAGACGAGAAGGGTAACGAAGACGCACGCTTTGGTGCAGCAGGCATTATTGCTAAGTCAGAGATACTAAACGCAGTGGCTATGGTTATCCCAACCAACGAAGAATTTGTGATTGCCCAGCAGTCTGTTGAATTGCTTTAATTGCATTTAAAATCAAATAGATAGAAGCGAGCTTTGTGCTCGCTTTTTTTGTGCTCATATGTTGGATAGGCCATCGCTAGCAGCGCCTGACGGCACCTCCATTACTCGCTCTATTGACTTCTGTAGTTCATTTTTGTGCCCTTAAGTCTGCAAGGTTCGTGTTGACTTGTTTTTGCCCCTTTTTCATTTAGAGTTGTTGCTCATAACAATTCTAATCCTGCTCGTTTGACCAAATTTATCTAATACCCTTAATATGCGCATATCTATATGCCATTAGTGGCACCCAATCAACCTTTTGACCTATCTTCGCTATTACTGCTAAAAAGGTAAGTCGTGAGAGATAGGTGGGGTGAAGTGAGTATGTGGCACTATAAAGAGTAGTAATTTAAGTACGGTAAACTCGAAGTGAACCTTGGGGTCATACCAATTTAACTTATAACAATGTCTGCAAACCCAAAGGTAGCAAGGTGATACAAGATTTCAATACATTGTCCTCAGACTTTAGGCTTTATGATTTGTTTGGAGATGCTAGCAACTCTAGTGTTACCCAAATTTGGGTTTTAGAGATCGAACGCGAAAATGCTAGCGAGCTTCGGTTTCTTTACGGCAGAACATTGCCCGGAACCTTCCAGTCAAATGAATGGAACGGCAAGAATACCAAGATGACACCATTGTATGAAAAATGTTCTGTCAGAATTCATACGTTGACATTGCATACATCAGCCGAAAAGCTCAAGGTATTCCTCCAAAGCTTCATCGACGGCTTCTCTCTTCATGAGGCGAGTCAACATGCAGCTCTCACACTAAGTGATAAGCTGAACGCCAAGATCGGTTCAGTCATCTTCGGCACCAACCCTTGCGTGCGCCCAGTAATGCATCTGCCAACACGAGATGACTTTCCTTTGCAAACCAAACGCCTAAGCCCTACCAGCTATGCGAGCGTCGACAGCTGTGCTGTTTTTCCAGAAGAAAAGCCCAGCATTTTCACTGTCCCCGAAGGAAAAGATCGTCAGGTTGCCGAGACAGTTTGCAATGCACTGTGTAAACCTCCCCTAATTAGTTGCGCCCATAATTAGAGGTTTCGGTTTGTTCATTCTTCATTAAATATTCCCATGGTGTCATATCGTTGAGGGCATCATGGGGACGTTCTTCGTTGTATTCTCGTATCCAGTTTTCTGTTAGCTCACGCACTTCATTCAAGGTTCTGAACACATACATATCGAGGATCTCTGTGCGATACGTACGGTTAAATCGTTCGACATAGGAGTTCTGAGTCGGTTTGCCTGGCTGGATAAATTCCAGCTTGATATCATGCTCCTCAGCCCAAGTCGCAAGCGTCACAGAGATGAACTCTGGGCCATTATCCATTCGCAACTTTTCTGGATAACCTCGCCATGCAATGATTCGTTCAAGCACTCGAACCACTCGTTGCGCTGGGAGGCTTAAATCCACTTCGATAGCGAGTGCTTCACGATTGAAGTCATCCACTACGTTGAAGGTTCTAAATCGACGTCCGCACTGTAAGCTGTCACTCATAAAGTCAATCGACCAACACTGGTTAGCTACCATAGGCACATTAAGCGGCTCAGGCGAACGAGTTGGTAAGCGTTTTTTCGCTTTACGACGCCTATTGAGTTTGAGTTCGCAGTAAATCCGATATATCCGTTTATGATTCCAG
>NZ_QEWN01000110.1 GCF_006124995.1 Vibrio sp. Hep-1b-8 | reverse complement strand
CTTCGAGAGGTGCACGCTATAGATGCTGAGTAGGTATCTGATACAGAGTTTTTTGTTAGGGACTTACGTCTAAAATCCAGAAAAAAAGGTTGACGCTTTCACGTCAACCTTCCAAAAATCTCTCGCTTCTCGCTTCTCGCTTCTCGCTTCTCGCTTCTCGCTTCTCGCTTCTCGCTTCTCGCTTCTCGCTTCTCGCTTCTCGTTTCTCTTATTTGTTCAAAGCAAATGTCGGTAACGAAAGGTGCCAGCGAATAGCGCCTAAGCGAATAATCAGTGTAGAAGCGACACCTGCGAGGAAAGCTGTATCGTTATCATAGCCAATCGCTAAGGCTGTGGTATGGAATACCCCACCAATCAAACACGCAGTCGCATAGACTTCACTTCGTAGTACCATTGGGACTTCACGCGCTAATACATCGCGAATGATGCCGCCGCCACAACCCGTTATTACACCCATGATGATAGCGACCAACGCTGAATCTTGATAATGCATCGCTTTGTCTACACCAATACCGACAAAGACGGCTAATCCAATCGCATCACACACTGGTAAAACCCACCACGCTAGGCGTTTTGGTCGTCGAACGATGAGCATAGTGATCAAACAGGTAATTAGGATAGTCCATAAGTAGTTGGTGTCAGTGATCCAGAATACCGGGGTTGCTCCAAGAGCCATATCACGAATCGTACCGCCACCGATAGCAGTGACACTGCCCAAAACGGTGACACCAAATGGATCCATCTTTAAGCGGCCTGCAAGTAGAACGCCTGAAATGGCAAAAATAGCTGTACCGAACAAGTCGATCAAATAAAGCAGCATGGAGTCCATGTTACTAAAATCTCTTACTAAAAAGTTGCGAATAAAAGTGAGACTGGATTGTACGAGATATCACCATTGACCGTTAGTGTTTTCGCCTAACGTTATCAAAATACTCGCAAACTTGTTTGACCGCTAAGAGTGTTCTTGGCGTCGGTCGGTTTAGCCAGTCTGAGTTTAATGACCAGACATGTTTATTTTGAACAGCATCAAGTTGGTTTGCCCATTTGTGCCACATATTGCCATCGGCAATAGCATGTTCAGAAGAGAAGATGACATCTGGGTTACTGATGATAACTTGTTCCAGCCCAACTTGAGGATAAGGCGCGACACTGTCGGCGAAGACGTTGACGCCCCCGCAGAATGTAAATACCTCACTTGGCCATTTCTCTTGGGCGAGGGTGATGATGGGTTGGGCGCTTAATTGATAGAAGTAGCGAACAGGTGTTTCTGTGTGGTACTCGTTTTTAAGCTTTTCTAACTGTTGTCTAAAGTCGGCTGCGGCTCGTTTGCCTATATTGGGATCGTCTGAGTATTCACTTAACTGTTCGAGATTATTAGCGATATCGCTAAGAGACGAGGTTTGTGAGTAATAAATATTGATGCCAAACTGCTTTAGCTTCTCCAGCTCACCGTTTGGGTTACCTGCGGGCCAAGCGATGACTAGGTCTGGTTGAAGTGCAATGATTCGCTCGATTTTTATGCCCTGATAATTGGACACTTTTTCCAGCGTTTTTGCCTGTTCTGGATAGTCGCTACGCTCACTGACCGCAACAAGCTTGTCACCCAGTCCCGCAGCGAAAGCAATCTCTGTCGCATGTGGCGCTAAACTAATGATTCGCTCGACGGGGGCTGCGAAAAGGCTGGGAATAACCAGTGCAGCTAAACTGGCAACGATAAGGCGCATCTAAATACCTTGATAGAATAGGCCCATAAGCAGGCTTTGAATAATGATCCAAATGAACATGCGCCAAGCCAACATCTTCTGAACTTGAGCCACATGTATGGCAGATGGTGCAATACGACCGCCGAGCTTAGCGCGTACGGATTTTTTACCGTCGTAGATGGCAGGGCCACCCAAAGATAGCTCCAACTTACCGCCCACAGCGACGATCAGCCAAGCCGGTCCAGGAAGAGGCCAAGAACTTGCTTGCTGTTGAATGAGTTGGACAGAGGCTTTTGCTCGGTGACCGACGGCGATCATGAGCGCAAACAGGCGCAAAGGGATAAAATCGAGGACGGCGACAGCACGCACAGCAGTCAATCCAAACGGCGAGAACTTTTGTCTTGAAGGGGACCAAGCACGAGCCAGTTCTACCGACATTCGATAGCCAAAAGCCCCAATACCGCCAGCAATGGCATACCAAAACAGTACTCCAACGACATTACGCCCGTAAGACATAATCAAGGTTTCAGAGCCGGCTTTGCCAAGTCCGAGTAGCGATAACGGATCGGTGGAGCGATTTATCAGCGGCTTAATTAGCATCTTTGCTTGCTCTTTGTCCTCGCGGGCGAGAGCGGCAACGAATTGAGCGGTAAATTTATCTGTATTGCGCCAATCAATGGCAAGAAGGAGAAAGGCCAGCTCAAAAAGTTGCGGCTGCCAAACCAATGGCTTTAACGCGATTAAAACGGCGAGCATAGGCAGAATCATTAGTAGCCAAGCTAAGCTGCCTGAAATGATACTTTGCTGGTAGCTGTTGTTTACGTTGACTTTATCGGCCAATTGCTCGGCGAATTTATGCCACAAAATGGCTGGATGAGCTTCGCGGGGAAAGGGCAATATCAGATGGCATAATAAAGCGCCCCACAACACGAGGAGCGCACCATTTGAGTAGAGTTGCTGAAACAGATCTTCCATGATGTCTCTTTAACTTACTTTAGAAGTTCAACCATCTTGATAACCATTTCAGATGAGCTTTGAGCGGCTAGCGGAAGAAACTCATCAAAGCTCATACCTGCTTCTTTGTCAGCCACATCAGAGATTGCACGCACTACAACGAAAGGAACTTTGAACTGGTGACAAGTTTGAGCGATCGCTGCGGCTTCCATTTCTACCGCGACAACCGATGGGAAGTGTTTGCGGATAAAAGCCTGGCGTTCCGCACTACATACAAAAGCGTCACCAGTACATATTAGGCCGCGAACTGCGTGCTTATCTTCCATTTGTGACAGCGCTTTCTCTGCTACATCCATCAGTTTTTCATCTGCAATGAATGCCGCTGGTTGTTGTGCCATTTGCCCCATTTCGTAGCCAAATGCCGTCACATCGGCATCGTGGTGGCGAACTTCAGTTGAAATCACAACATCACCAACGTTGAGGCTAGAATCAAAACCACCCGCAGAGCCAGTGTTAATGATCACGTCAGGTTGGTACTCGTCCAGTAAAATTGTGGTGCCAACCGCTGCTGACACTTTGCCAATGCCGGATTGAAGCAAAACGACATCCACACCGTTGATCTGTCCAGAGAAGTAAGTACAGCCTGCTTTGCTTACTTCTTGGCGGTTTTCAATTGCTTGTTTAAGGATGGAAACTTCTTGTTCCATTGCACCGATGATGCCGATTTTCATAATGAATCCTGTTAATTGACATGGGTCTAATTGAATTGTGCTAAGTGTAACAGAAAAGGGCTAGATGGGAACGGGTTGCGCCCTGCGAGAGTTTAGAGAGGGCGAGAACGCTTCGCTCCGAGAATCGAGATCGGACTTTGCCCTGCTGGAGGTGGGGGTGGGCAGTAAGTTGATAAAACCTATAGTGTGAAAGGTATTGACAGAACTACTCCTTAATAAGACATCATGTTCTCGAACAATTACCTATTGCTTAACCCATATACATCTCATATAATCCGCGCTTCGCGTAGCGGCTGAATCAGAGATTGGCTGCTACAAATTTAAACTTACTCTTATTAGGAGAGAATTATGTCTCTGAATGCAGAAACTAAAGCAGCAATCGTTGCAGAATACGCTCAAACTGAAGGCGATACAGGTTCACCAGAAGTTCAAGTAGCTCTACTTACAGCTTCTATCAACCACCTACAAGGTCACTTCAAAGCGCACAAAGGCGATCACCACAGCCGTCGTGGTCTTCTACGTATGGTTTCTCGCCGTCGTAAGCTTCTTGACTACCTGAAAGGCAAAAACCTTTCTCGTTACCAAGATCTAATCAAGCGTCTAGGCCTACGTCGCTAATCAGCGGCTGCATAGAACAGTTTGTCGAAAAAGGGGCTATATGCCCCTTTTTTGTTGCCTAAATTGTGCCAAACCTCTGCTAAGTAGTTTATACTACGTCCGGCTATAACCACCTTAGTGGTTTTATCTCCACATTACTTTTTGCATTACAGTCACCGATGTCGGCCAAAAGGTCGCGACTATTAAAAGGCTATTGCTCCGCAGTATTCTTTTACTAGTCGCGATTCGTAATGCCTTGAGTAATTTAATTAACTCAATCTAAGCACGTGCTTAGAGAAAGGAATAACAATGTTCGAAAAACCAGTTGTTAAAACGTTCCAGTACGGTAACCACACAGTTACTCTAGAAACTGGCGTTATCGCTCGTCAAGCTACAGCTGCCGTTATGGTAACTATGGATGACACAGCAGTATTCGTTTCTGTTGTAGGTAAAAAAGAAGCGGTTGAAGGTCAAGACTTCTTCCCTCTGACAGTTAACTACCAAGAGCGTACTTACGCTGCAGGTAAAATCCCTGGCGGTTTCTTCAAGCGTGAAGGTCGTCCATCTGAAGGTGAAACTCTGACTGCTCGTCTAATCGACCGTCCAATTCGCCCTCTATTCCCAGATGCGTTTAAAAACGAAGTTCAAGTAATCGCTACGGTTATGTCTGTAAACCCAGACGTTCAACCTGATATCGTAACTATGATCGGTACTTCAGCAGCGCTAGCTATCTCTGGTATCCCATTCAACGGTCCTATTGGTGCTGCACGTGTTGGTCACATTGACGGTCAACTAGTACTAAACCCAAGCAACACTGAGCTAGAAACATCTAAGCTTGACCTTGTTGTTGCGGGTACGGAATCTGCAGTTCTAATGGTTGAATCAGAAGCTGACAACCTAACTGAAGAAGAGATGCTTGCAGCAGTTGTTTACGGCCACGATCAACAGCAAGCTGTTATCAACGCAATCAACGAGTTCGCAGCAGAAGTTGCTACTCCAGCTTGGGATTGGGTTGCTCCAGAAGAGAACACAGCACTTGTAGCTAAGATTGCAGAACTTGCAGAAGCTAAGCTTGTTGAAGCGTACCAAATCACTGAGAAGATGGCTCGTTACGGTCGTATCCACGAGATCGCGGCAGAAGTTAACGAAGTGCTACTAGCTGAAGATCCAGAAGCGAACACTAAAGAAATCCACACTATCTTCCACGATCTAGAGAAGACAGTTGTACGTCGCAGCATCATCGCTGGTAACCCACGTATCGACGGTCGTGAGAAAGACATGGTTCGTGCTCTGGACGTTCGTACTGGCGTTCTTCCACGTACTCACGGTTCTTCACTATTCACTCGTGGTGAGACTCAGGCGCTTGTAACTGCGACTCTAGGTACGCAGCGTGATGCTCAAATCATCGACGAGCTAACTGGTGAGCGTAAAGATCACTTCCTACTACACTACAACTTCCCTCCATACTGTGTAGGCGAAACGGGTTTTGTAGGTTCTCCTAAGCGTCGTGAAATCGGCCACGGTAAACTGGCTAAGCGTGGTATTGCTGCAGTAATGCCATCTGTAGACGAGTTCCCATACACTGTACGTGTTGTATCAGAAATCACAGAATCTAACGGTTCTTCTTCAATGGCTTCTGTATGTGGTACTTCTCTGGCTCTTATGGATGCTGGTGTTCCAATTAAAGCGTCTGTTGCTGGTATCGCAATGGGTCTGGTTAAAGAAGGCGACGATTTCGTTGTTCTTTCTGACATCCTTGGTGACGAAGACCACCTAGGTGACATGGACTTTAAAGTCGCTGGTACTAACGAAGGTATCACTGCGCTACAGATGGATATCAAGATCGAAGGTATCACTAAAGAGATCATGCAGATTGCTCTTAACCAAGCGCAAGGTGCACGTAAGCACATCCTATCTGTAATGGATGAAGCGATTTCTGGTGCTCGTGAAGATATCTCTGAGTTCGCTCCGCGTATTCACACAATGAAGATCAGTGCTGAGAAGATCAAAGACGTTATCGGTAAAGGTGGTGCAGTTATCCGTGCTCTAACTGAAGAGACTGGTACTACTATCGAAATCGAAGATGATGGTACAATCAAGATTGCAGCAACTGAAGGTACTGCAGCTAAAGAAGCTATCCGTCGTATCGAAGAGATCACTGCTGAAGTTGAAGTAGGTCGTATCTATACAGGTAAAGTTGCTCGTCTTGCTGACTTCGGTGCATTTGTAACGATTCTTCCAGGTAAAGATGGTCTGGTACACATTTCTCAAATCGCTGACAAGCGTGTAGAGAAAGTGTCTGACTACCTGGCTGAAGGTCAAGAAGTTCAAGTTAAAGTTCTTGAAATCGACCGTCAGGGCCGCGTTCGTCTAAGCATGAAAGAAGCGGTTGAAAAGACTGAAGAAGCTGCAGCTGAAGAGAAACCTGCTTCAGACGCATAATGCGAGCGGACCAGGCGAATTAGCCTAATACGCTAAAAGCATGTTATAAAGGGAGCATTAAGCTCCCTTTTTTAATGCGGATGACTCTGGGTGAAAACCCAGTAACAGGAGTACTGATCTGTGAAATGGTTTCAAACCGCTAGCCTTAGCCTTGCTCTGTTGATTACAGCGGGCTGTGCATCTACCTCAAGCAACGACGCTCAGTGGTTATATCCACCAATGGCGGTTCCTTTACAAGCAAGTGTTCAACAAGAAGTGCAGATTGCGCGTTTGTCGCAACTCCTGCAGAGACCAGATCTTTCTAATGACATTCGTGCCAAGATGCTTTTTGAGCGCGGTAATTACTACGACAGTGTTGGTCTGAGAGATCTTGCAAGACTCGATTACAACCAGTCGCTAGCGCTTAACCCTGCTCAGCCAGATCTGTTTAACCTACTTGGTGTTTATTTCACCCAAGTCGGTGAGTTTGATGCCGCTTATGATGCGTTCGACTCGACTCTTGAACTCGCGCCAGATAACTCATATGCCGCACGAAATCGTGCTATTGCCCTTTACTATGGCGATCGTATCGACTTAGCTTTGGAAGATATGCAGAAGCACTATCTTGAAGATCCGAGTGACCCATTTAGAGCGCTATGGCGTTACATCATTAAGATGGAAAAAGAGCCACAGATTGCTCGCCAAGAGCTGATTGACAGCTACCAGGTTCGTGATGAGCAGTGGGGGTGGGTACTGGTTGCGATCACCCTGGGCGACGTCACTGAAGATCAGGCATTTAAAGCTATCTTAGCCGGTACGCGGGACAATACCGTATTGGCTCAGCGTTTAACGGAAGCCTACTTCTACCTTGGTAAGCGTTATCAAACGGAAGGTGACTACGCGAGCGCTATTTCACTTTATAAACTCGCAATCTCGTTTAACGTCTTTGAATATGTTGAGCATAGATACTCTTTCCTTGAGCTCAACCGTATCTACAACCAGGTTAAGGCTGAGCATTTAGCTAAGAACAAAGAGAAAGCTATACAGGCGAAAAATAGCCACTGATAGTCTGAAACTTGAAAAGCCGCTGTTCAACAGCGGCTTTTTTATTGCCTGATGAGAAAATGAAGGCTAAAATAGTTAGCCTTGCTAACTAAATCTGTAAATGATGACACTAGAAAATAGCTTGATGGAGTTAGAGCGATTTTGCTCAAAAGCGTGGCGAGTCCATGCCAAAGAGGATTCGTTATCTAACCTTAGTTTTAATGAATATGATTACTTACGGGTAATTGAAGAGCATGAGCAGGGAATTCGTATTACGGATTTAGCTCAAGAGATGCAGGTGAGTAAGCCTTCAGCGTCGAATATGGTCGCAAGATTAGAGAAGAAAGGTTTAGTCTCGCGCATCTCATGTGCCGAAGATGGACGTTCAAAACGGGTCATTCTGACTGAGCAGGTGATTAAGGACCTGTCGTTAGAGCAAGTGGTTTATCGTAGCATTGCCGAGTCAATGAATAACAAGCTGACTGAGGCGGAGAGCCGTCTACTGATTAGCTTGCTAGAAAAATCACTTAAGTAACCAAATATCAGAAAAATTTTGTCTATTTAGTTAGCCTTGCTAACTAGTGGTGAGAAAAATGCAAACATCCATTTATAAACAATTTTGGAAATACACAATTCCAACCGTAGCTGCGATGCTGGTGAACGGCCTGTATCAGGTTGTTGATGGTATCTTTATTGGCCGTTATGTCGGTGCCGATGGACTGGCTGGCATTAATGTCGCTTGGCCTATGATTGGTTCGATTCTTGGGCTAGGTATGTTGGTTGGTGTCGGAACCGGAGCACTCGTTTCGATACAACAAGGAAAAAAAGACAACCAAGGTGCAAAACAGATCCTCGCGACGGGATTACTGCTACTTATCGCTTTGGTGCCTGTGGTCTCGGTTGTTCTCTATCTGTTCGCAGATGATTTTCTTCGTTGGCAGGGAGCTGAAGGCCGAGTATTTGAGCTGGGGTTACAATATTTACATATCTTGATTGGGGCCTGTATTTTTACTTTGGGCTCGATTGCGATGCCATTTTTGCTGCGTAACGATGAAAGCCCAAACATCGCGACATTTTTGATGGTTGTGGGTGCAGTGGTCAATATCGTGCTGGATTACCTGTTGATTGCATTGTGGGGCTGGGAACTGACTGGTGCGGCTCTGGCGACAGCAATCGCTCAGGGGGGTGTGACCTTACTGGGATTTGCATATTTCTTTTCTTCTCACGCGAAACTTCGCCTACAGTGGAAAGATCTACGCTTAAAGCTAGCGACGATCCCAAACATCTTTGCCATTGGCGCATCAAGCTTCTTTATGTACGCCTATGGCTCAATGATGGTCGCGCTGCATAACGCGCTGTTTTCTCAATATGGCGATCAATTGATGATTGGCGCCTATGCAATTCTTGGTTATATCGTGACGGTTTATTACCTGACAGCAGAAGGTATCGCCAACGGTATGCAGCCTTTAGTGAGTTACAACCATGGGGCAAGAAATCAACATAACATTCGTAAGTTACTTAAGGTTGCGATGTACAGCTCGGTGCTGGTTGGCGTGGTGTTTGTCGTACTATTGAACCTGTTCCCAACTCAGTTTGTCTCTGTCTTCAATAAGGAAGATGCACAACTGGTGGAGTATACGGTACTGGGTATTCGCCTACATATGTTTGCTTTGGCACTGGATGGTTTCCTAGTGGTAGCGGGTGCCTACTACCAGGCAATTAACAAGGGTAGTAAAGCGATGTTTGTAACGGTCGGAAATATGTTAATTCAGCTACCATTCCTATACATCATGCCTAAGTTGTTTGGTGTGCCGGGGATTTGGATTGCGTATCCGTTATCTAATATAGCCCTGAGTGTGGTGGTTATGACCATGTTGTGGAAAGATATCAAGCGCTTAAAAGTGACATCGACCGAACAGGTCATCGCATAGAGAAAAGGGCTCATTTGAGCCCTTTATCATGTGTCATAAATTTAACTAGACGTTCTTCACTTCTAGACCGGCCAGTTGATGCCAGTAACCGTTGCACTGACGGTTATCGATTTGATCTGGGCTATGACCACTCTCGTTCGCGCGGAATTTTTCAACTTGCGAGAAGGTATCAAGGCCAAGTGGACTCAGGCGTACGGCATCGACCAATCCTTGCATACTTGGCAGATCGTTGATCAGGTTATAGCAATAGCCTGATTGAGTCTGGATGCCGTTCAGGTTGAACACTTGCTGGCCTTCTTGGCTGCTTACTTGAATACCTGTTGGGTATTTAATACAGCAGGTCTCACAATCGTCTTTGGCACGATTCTCTGCTCTTGCGGTAAAGCATCGAGCTGAGTAAGCCAAAGGTAGGTAGCCATGACTGAAGACTTCGACCTCGAACTTATCCTTAATACCAATCTCATCACATTGGGTTAATACTTTGCTCAGCCACTCACGAGACAGCTCGACAGGCATGCACCAACGGATCATGCCCTGTTTAAGAAACAGGTTGAGCGTGTGGGCATTGTAAGTATTGACCGCAGGGCCAACCACAAACGGTACCTTACGCTCAGAGGCTAGCTGGATTGCAGAAACGTCATTGGCTTCAATCGCGAAGTCACCATTATCGATGTACTTCTTCATGATGTTGACTTCGCTCGGCGCTTCAAGAAGAGCCATGGTCGAAAGGACAACTTGTTTGCCAGCAGAATTAAGCTCTTTGGCAATATCAAACCAATGATTTGGTTTCATTTCACGTCGTTTAGAGCAAACACTTTCACCCAAATAAATGATATCTGCTGAACTGCTTTTAGCCTGATTATAAAAAGCTTCGACATCCTGCTTTGGCCAGAAATAGAGTAGTGGGCCAAGCGCGTATTTCATGTTTTTTTCCATATTGACCTCTACTGCCACTTGCGGTGGTATGCACCGAGTGTTGTTTGCTTACCTTCTGACACGTTTGCTAGAGTCGCATCCCAAGCCGCTTCGACTTGGTAGCCTTCAGGGTTTGCGAGATAGCGATCAATAGCGGCTCGCCAAGTACGTGTTACCTGCTCCACGTAGGCAGGGCTGCGTTGGCGTCCTTCGATTTTTACCGAGGCTACGTTCGCGGCAAACAGCTCAGGGAGCATAGAGAGGGTGTTCAAACTGGTTGGCTCTTCCAAAGCATGATAAGCCTTGGTTTGCTCTTCTAGATCGGCAGTGAAACGGCCTTTACATAAGGTCGGATAACCTGCATTTTCACCTTCGCTGTAACGGTCAATAAGAATGTTGTTGAGGCGAGACTCAAGCCCTTTATCGGTTTCTTGCCAACGAACATATTTGGCAGGCGAGCATGCCCCCACTGTGTTTGGTGATTCTCCAGTCATGTATGAGGAGAGATAGCAGCGTCCTTCAGACATGATGCATAGGCTGCCAAACGCAAACACTTCAAGTTCGACATCGCTGGTGATATTACGTGATAGCTGTTTCACCTGATGAATCGAAAGAACACGAGGCAGAACAACGCGCTTGACGTTAAAGTTGTTCTTGTAGAAATCGATAGCCGCGACGTTTGTTGCCGAGGCCTGTACTGATAAGTGAAGTTCTAAGTCAGGGTACTTTTGCGATGCGTAATCAAGTACCGCGATATCTGCCACAATCAGAGCATCTACGCCATTATCCGCTGCACGGTCGACCGCATCGGTCCAACGGCTAAAGCCGTCTGGATGAGCGAAAGTGTTGAGAGCGACATGAATCTTCTTCTTATGGTCATGAACGTACTGAACGGCTTTTTCCAGTTTCTTACCTGTAAAGTTTAAACCCGCAAAGTGACGGGCATTGGTATCATCTTTAAAACCGATGTAAACCGCATCAGCACCACAATCAATTGCAGTTTTTAGTGCAGGCAAGTTACCTGCAGGGCATAGGAGTTCCATTGCTCTTACCAGACTGTCTCATAAAATTGTTGAGCATTTTATGAAGAATTATGAATGGCGAATTTGATGTAAGGCAGGTTTGAGTGAGTTTCTAAGTGAAATAATTACTTAGGGTTAGTTTTTGTGGCGACGATTTTGTGCAAATAGCTCTTCAACCTCTTGTCTTGGCTGAGGGCGATGGAAGTGGAAGCCTTGAATTGAGTTACAGTTTAGATTAGACAGCAGAGTCGCTTGTTGCTGTGTCTCTACACCTTCGGCGACGACAGTCAAATTGAGTGATTTACCTAGATTGATGATATTTTCTATGACTGTGATTTGTTTAGGCAGCGCATCAATATCAGAGATAAATGCTCGGTCAATTTTGAGTTCATCGATTGGAAATCTCGCTAAGTAGGAGAGCGATGAATAGCCCGTTCCGAAGTCATCGATTGATAGAGCAAAACCTAGTCGCTTAATCGCATTCAACATTTGAAGAGTGTGCTCACTATCACTCATCACCGCACTTTCTGTCAGCTCAAAAGTAATACAGCTTGGATCTAATTCTGTTGTGCGCAGCAACTTCTCCATGTAGTCGATTAACTTAGGGTTGCCAAATTGTTCAGGGGAGAGGTTGATCGCCACTCGACCCGGTAAAAGACCTTGCAGCTTCCAGCGTTTGACTGTGGCAAAGACCTCGCGCATGACCACTCGACCTAGATGTTCGATCAAGCCAGCTCGTTCCGCAACAGGAATAAATGCACCAGGGCTGATATAGCCTTCTACGGGATGTTTCCAACGAATCAGTGCTTCAGCGCCATTGATACTGAAGTCTCGCGCATTGACTTTAGGTTGATACCACACCTCAAGTCCATTTTGTTGCAGCGCTTTCTGTAATTCGATTTCCAGCCATAAGCGCATACGAGCTTCTTTGTTCATCTGATCGTTGAATTTGATCAGTCGGTTGCGACCACGATCCTTGGCCTCATACATTGCTGTGTCAGCGTTTTGTAGCAAGATACGAGCATCGTTGCCATCGCCAGGGTAGGCAACACTACCAATAGAGCACGCAAGTCGCTTGCTGAAGTGGTGTAGATCAAACGGTTGATTCACGAGAGAGAAAATGCGTTCTGACAGCATTTCTGCCATGCGATTATTATCAGGTTCAGGCAGTATGATGCCGAACTCATCTCCTCCTAAATGCCCTAAAACCGCATGTGGAGGTAAAAGGCGCTTAAGACGAGAAGAGACTTCCTTGATCACTTTGTCCCCAATATGGTGGCCAAGTGAGTCGTTGATATTTTTGAAGTTATCGATATCAAGATAGAGCATGATCAACGGTGTGTCGTTATGGATCAGTTGCTCTAAACGTTTGGTGAATCCGAAACGGTTATACAAGCCAGTGAGTGAGTCAACATGCGCATCTTCATGCTGTGTTGGAGAGAGCTTCTTAGGTGTCGAATCTGCATCTTGGATCAAAACCAGCTGAGAATCACTACCGAGAATCATTGTCGCGTCAGCCAACAGCTGGACTTTGCGTTCAAATCCACAGCGAGGACCAGTCAGACACGTTAATGGCGCTTCACCGAGTGAGTTGACTAATGAGCTAGAAAAAACCGTTTTTGTTTTTTCATCGACAAATAGCCGTGAAAGGTTTTCTCCGAGTAGATCTTGTACCGACTCAAAACCAAGTAATCTTAACGCAGCAGGATTTGCTGAAATGATGCAATCGTCTTCCACTAACATGATTCCCTCAGGAACGAGAGAGGTCAAAGTCGAAAACTTACCTTCTGACTCTTCCAAAGAGCGAATGAGGATCTGTTTTTCAGAGGTGTCGAGAGCATGAAAGATGATGTGCTCAATCTTACCATCGGTATTCAGTGGCGAGATATTGAAATGCAGGCTGGTCTCTAAGTCGAGATCACCCATCGTCATCTCAGCTTCGATCGATTCGCCTTTAAAAGCGCGATCATAATAAGGCTTGAGATGATTATAAAACTGCTGCCCCATGATCTGGCTGTCACTCATACCAACCAGTTCAGGAGGAGTAAGACCTGCGATATCACAATAGCGCCCGTTAACCACGGCATAATTATGCTGGTTATCTAAGATAGCGAAAAAAAACGGGCTGTTAGCCGTTATTTCTTTAAACCAGTGCTGTAATTGTTGCGATAGCATCAAGTTTTTCCAACTCTCCAACAGAGCTTGTGATTCACATCGGTTGTGAATATGAATGATGTAATAACTATAACTGTCATTGCCTGTAGTTTAAAGAGTTTCAGGCATCACGCAGATTCTTTGACAAATAACAGGAATCGTTAGTTAAACATACTTTATGATGAGCAATTCCAACCCACAAAGTAACGGATAATTCGCGTGATTAACAAGATTCGCACTCAACTAGTTCAAAACGCTGCATCAATTTTGCGATCTCCAGTCCACTTATTGCCTCAATCTGTACAAAAAAAAGCCTTGCTTGAAGGGCTAAAAACGGTGTTTAAAGAGGCTCTTGAAGATGGGGATTTCGAATTCCTTGAAGATAAGTGGTTAAAAGTTGAAGTAAAAGATATGCAGCTGAGTTGGCTGATTAGCTATCAAGACGAACAGCTTGTCGTTGGTGATAAAAGTGTGAAGGAAGATGTGTTGTTTGGAGGGAATCTGAATGACTTAGTTTTGATTGCCGGACGCAAAGAAGATCCTGATACCCTGTTTTTCCAACGTCGCCTAACCATAGAAGGTGATACGGAATTGGGTTTGGAAGTCAAAAACTTGATGGACAGTGTCGATCTTGATTCATTGCCGAAAGCTGTTCAGACCTTGTTAAATCAGCTAGCCGAATTTGTGCAAAAAGGCTTACAATCGCCTTCAACACACAAAGAGGTTGTAAATGCTTATTCGAACTGAAGCACCAGCAGATATTCTGGCGGTCGATAGACTTCTAAAAGGAGCCTTCGACACTGAAGCAGAAGCGAACTTAGTGATGGCACTAAGAGAAAATGGTCGCCGTACATTGTCGCTTGTTGCTTGCAACGATGAAGGTGAAGTCGTGGGTTATGTACTGTTTAGTCCGGTCACATTAGACGGTGAAGACCTAAACTGGCAGGGATTAGCGCCACTAGCTGTTCGTCACGATTACCGAAACAAGGGAATTGCCGCCGATCTCGTTAAAGAAGGATTAGCTTCTTTACTGGAGTTTGACTACCCAGCTTGCGTGGTACTTGGTGATCCTGCTTATTATGCTCGATTTGGCTTTGAAGCAAGCGAAAAGCATAATATGCGTTGTCAGTGGGATGTCCCTCAAGGTGCATTTCAGGTGCTAGGTTTAGTGGAAGGAGAGCTAAATCATCGCACAGGTTTGATCGAATACAGCAGAGAATTTTCAGAACTTTAAGCTTTGTTCTCCGCAGAAAAGGATGAAAAATTATCGTTTTGTCCTTTTTTTGACCGCTTGGCGGCCAGTAGCTAATTTTTTGCAAAAATCTACTTGTCAGCAATAGCGTGTTTCGCTAGTATTGCTCGGCCTTCGATAAGGAGGTCGCTAGCCTTGTTCAAAAACCTATTGAAAAGTAATGTTTTCGAGCGGCGCTGGCTCAACAATTTGGAACATAGGTGGAAATAATGTTTACAGTTCTACTTGTGATTTACCTGTTGGCAGCGGTTGGTGTAATCGGCCTAGTGTTGATTCAACAAGGTAAAGGCGCAGATATGGGAGCCTCATTCGGTGCAGGCGCATCAAACACAGTGTTTGGCGCAAGCGGCTCAGGTAATTTCCTAACCCGAATGACTGCAATTTTTGCAACAGTATTTTTCGTCCTCAGCTTGGTGCTAGGCAATATGTCTACACACAAAACTGAATCTCAGTGGGTTGACCCAACACAAGGTCAAGTTATCCAGCAAGCTGACGATGCGAGTGAAATTCCTGCCCCTCAAGGTAGTGAAATTCCTCAATAAGCTATTTTCTAGCTGAGAAATAGAATTAGCTGCCGAGATGGTGAAATTGGTAGACACGCTAGCATGAGGTGCTAGTGCCTTAGGTGTGAGGGTTCGAGTCCCTCTCTCGGCACCATTGATTTACAAACTTGTAAAATACCTTGGAGAGCGTATAATGCTCGACAAGTCGGACGCGGGGTGGAGCAGCTTGGTAGCTCGTCGGGCTCATAACCCGAAGGTCGTCGGTTCAAATCCGGCCCCCGCAACCAATCCTGTTAGGATTTGGACAAGTTTGCGCAGTAGCGATACTGCGAGTTAAGCGACAATGATTTTGCTTAACGTATCAGGGTCCAGCAACAAAAAACCCCGACTTTTCGGGGTTTTTTGTTATCTAAATTTCTGAAGAGAAATTTAGAGCTTTGCTTGGAATTTAAATTGGGCTGTGAGCCCTTTTTTTGTTTCTGGAGTGGTTAAAATGACTGGTTTAGAAAGACAACTTACTGAAATGCTTGAAGCTCCTGTAGCTGCATCAGGTTATGAGTTAGTTGGATTAGAATTTATTCGCGCAGGCGAGCATTCAACGTTGCGTATTTTTATCGACCACGAAAACGGCATTACTGTCGAAGATTGTGCGGAAGTTAGCCGTCAAGTAAGTGCGGTTATGGACGTTGAAGATCCAATCACAGTGGCTTACAACCTTGAAGTGTCTTCACCAGGTTTAGAAAGACCACTTTTCAAAGCTGCACACTATGAACAATTTATTGGTCACGAGGTAAGCATCGTTTTGAAGATGGCTGTAGGCAACCGTCGCAAGTGGAAAGGTATAATCCACTCAGTGGATGGTGAAACTATCTCTGTTACTGTTGATGGTAATGAAGAAGAGTTTGCACTAAGCAATATCTCAAAAGCTAACCTGATCCCTAAATTTTAATTAAAGTCTTAGAGGCTATTTAAAATGAGTAAAGAAATTTTAGCGGTAGTAGAAGCGGTATCGAATGAGAAAGCGGTACCTCGTGAGCGTATCTTTGAAGCCCTTGAAATTGCTCTAGCAACTTCTACTAAGAAAAAACACGAAATCGAAATTGACGTTCGTGTTCAAATTGACCGTAAAACGGGCGAGTTCGAAACTTTCCGTCGTTGGTTAGTAGTAGAAAACGTTGAACATCCAACGAAGGAAATCTCTCTAGAAGCTGCTCAGTACGATGATGCAGAAGTTCAACTAGGTGATTACGTTGAAGATGATATTGAGTCTGTAACATTTGACCGTATTACGACTCAAACTGCTAAACAAGTTATCGTACAAAAAGTACGTGAAGCAGAGCGTGCACAAATCGTTGAACAGTTCATCGACAATGAAGGTGAACTTGTTACTGGCGTAGTTAAGAAAGTAAACCGTGAAACGGTTGTTCTTGACTTAGGTAACAACGCGGAAGCGGTAATCCTACGTGATGACCAACTTCCTCGTGAAAACTTCCGCCCAGGTGACCGTGTGCGTGGTCTACTATACAAAGTGGCTCCAGAAGCGCGTGGCTTCCAGCTATTTGTTACTCGCTCTAAGCCTGAAATGCTTGCTGAGCTATTCCGTGTTGAAGTTCCTGAAATTGCGGAAGAGATCATTGAGCTTAAAGGTGCAGCTCGCGATCCAGGCTCTCGTGCAAAAATCGCAGTAAAAACAAACGACAAACGTATTGACCCAGTGGGTGCGTGTGTTGGCATGCGTGGTGCACGTGTACAAGCCGTTTCTGGTGAGCTTGGTGGTGAGCGTATCGATATCGTTCTTTGGGACGATAACCCAGCGCAATTTGTAATTAACGCAATGGCGCCTGCAGACGTTGCTTCTATCATCGTAGATGAAGATGCGAATGCTATGGATATCGCAGTTGAAGCGGACAACCTAGCACAAGCTATCGGCCGTAACGGTCAGAACGTACGTCTTGCATCTCAACTGACTGGTTGGGAACTTAACGTAATGACAGTAGAAGATCTTCACAAGAAACATGCTGAAGAGTCTCAAGCTGCTATTGATAGCTTCATGAAGCACCTAGATATCGAAGAAGACTTTGCTCAACTGCTTGTTGAAGAAGGCTTCTCAACTCTAGAAGAAGTTGCTTACGTTCCAGTTAACGAACTACTTGAAGTTGATGGTCTAGATGAAGATCTAGTCGAAGAACTACGTAATCGTGCTAAGAATGCACTAACGACTCTTGCGCTAGCACAAGAAGAGTCTTTCGAAGGCGTTGAGCCAGCAGAAGACCTACTAGGCCTTGAAGGTCTTGAGCGTGAGATGGCATTTAAACTGGCAGCTAAAGGTGTATCAACACTAGAAGACCTAGCTGATCAGGGCATCGATGATCTTGAAGGTATTGAAGGCCTGACCGAAGAGCGTGCGGGTGAGCTAATTATGGCAGCTCGTAACATCTGTTGGTTCGGCGACGAAGCATAATTTTCAGCAAGGAGAAAGCGGCATGACACAAATTACTGTTAAGGCACTGAGTGAAGAAATTGGAACTCCAGTGGACCGCTTAATTGAACAACTTGCTGATGCTGGTATGAACAAAGCGAGCAGTGATCAGGTTTCTGATGAAGAAAAGCAGAAACTTTTGACTCACTTAAAGAAAGAGCACGGTGACACTACGGGTGAATCTGAGCCAACTCGTTTAACTCTACAGCGTAAAACTCGCAGCACACTTAGCGTAAATGCTGGTGGCGGCAAGAGTAAGGATGTTCAAGTAGAAGTACGCAAGAAGCGAACTTATGTTAAGCGCAGCATTATCGAAGACGACGCAAAACGTGAGGCTGAGGAAGCAGCAAAGCGTGAGGCTGAAGAGCTAGCAAAACGTGAAGCTGCAGAGAAAGCACAACGCGAGGCCGATGAGAAAGCGAAGCGAGAAGCGGATGCAAAACGTGACGCAGAAGAAAAGGCAAAGCGCGTACAAGCTGATAAGGCTAAGAAAGACATGAATGCAAAAAATGCGGACGCGCAAGCGAAAAAAGAAGCTGACGAACTAAAACGTCGTCAGGAAGAAGAAGCCCAACGTAAAGCTGAACAAGAAGCTGCAAAGCTTGTTGAAGAAGCTCGTAAACTAGCTGAAGAAAATGAAGCTCGTTGGAATGAAGAAGAACAGAAGAAGAAAGAGCTTGAAAACTCTGACTACCACGTGACTACTTCTTCGTATGCACGTGAAGCAGAAGATGCTGCTGACCGCAAAGAAGAAGGCGCTCGTCGCAGGAAGAAAAAGAAATCTTCTCTAGATGAAGAGCCACCTCGCCCTAGCCGCAACCAACGTGGTGGTAAAGGCCGTAAGCAAGGCAGACTTTCTAAGCCAGCTTCAATGCAGCAAGGCTTCGATAAGACCGCTACTGTTGCTAAAGCAGACGTTGTGATCGGCGAAACAATCGTTGTATCTGAACTTGCAAGCAAGATGTCGGTTAAAGGCACAGAAGTTATCAAGGTGATGATGAAGATGGGCGCTATGGCGACTATCAACCAAGTTATCGACCAAGAGACGGCTCAGCTAGTTGCTGAAGAAATGGGCCACAAAGTTATTCTGCGTAAAGAGAATGAGCTGGAAGAAGCGGTACTGTCAGATCGTGACAACAACGCTGAAGCCGTTCCTCGCGCACCTGTTGTTACTATCATGGGTCACGTTGACCATGGTAAAACGTCTACGCTTGACTACATTCGTCGCACACACGTTGCGTCTGGTGAAGCAGGTGGTATTACACAGCACATCGGTGCATACCACGTAGAAACAGACAACGGCATGATCACCTTCCTTGATACTCCTGGACACGCGGCGTTTACCGCTATGCGTGCTCGTGGTGCTCAAGCGACGGATATCGTTGTTCTTGTTGTTGCTGCGGACGATGGCGTTATGCCACAAACAGTTGAAGCGATTCAGCACGCGAAAGCGGCAGGCGTTCCACTGATTGTTGCGGTTAACAAGATCGATAAAGAAGACGCAAACCCAGACAACGTTAAGAATGAGCTAGCTCAGTACGACGTAATTCCTGAGGAGTGGGGTGGTGAGAACATGTTCGTTCACATCTCTGCGAAACAGGGTACTAACATTGACGGTCTTCTAGAAGCAATCCTTCTTCAGTCTGAAGTTCTTGAACTTAAAGCTGTGAAAGAAGGTATGGCGTCTGGTGTAGTTGTTGAATCTCGACTAGATAAAGGTCGTGGTCCAGTTGCTACAGTACTTGTTCAGTCAGGCACACTAAACAAAGGCGATATCGTTCTTTGTGGTCAAGAGTACGGCCGTGTTCGTGCGATGCGTGATGAGCTTGGTAAAGAAATCACAGAAGCGGGTCCTTCTATCCCTGTAGAGATCTTAGGTCTTTCAGGCGTGCCTTCTTCAGGTGACGAAGCGACTGTAGTACGTGATGAGCGTAAAGCACGTGAAGTTGCTAACTACCGTGCTGGTAAGTTCCGTGAAGTGAAACTTGCACGTCAGCAGAAATCTAAACTAGAGAACATGTTCTCGAACATGACGGCTGGTGAAGTTGCTGAACTGAACGTAGTACTGAAGGCTGACGTACAAGGTTCTGTTGAAGCAATTGCAGACTCACTACTGAAACTATCGACTGACGAAGTAAAAGTAAACATCGTGGGTTCTGGTGTTGGTGGTATTACAGAAACTGACGCAGTTCTAGCTGAAGCTTCAAACGCTATCATCCTTGGCTTTAACGTTCGTGCTGACGCTTCTGCGCGTCGTGCGGTTGAAGCGGCAAGTGTTGACCTACGTTACTACTCAATCATTTACCAATTAATTGATGAAGTGAAACAAGCAATGGGCGGTATGCTTGCTCCAGAATTCAAGCAAGAGATCATTGGTCTTGCTGAAGTACGTGACGTGTTTAAGTCACCGAAACTGGGTGCAATCGCTGGTTGTATGGTTACTGAAGGTCTAATTAAGCGTAGCAACCCTATCCGTGTACTACGTGATAACGTTGTTATCTACGAAGGTGAGCTAGAATCACTACGTCGCTTTAAAGATGACGTTCAAGAAGTTAAGAATGGCTACGAGTGTGGTATCGGCGTTAAGAACTACAATGATGTTCGCGTTGGTGACCAGATCGAAGTATTCGAAATCGTAGAGATTAAACGTACTCTTGATTAATTGACTAAAATTACGAGCAAGATCTTCTTAAGATAAGCTGTAATTGGTTGTTGAATACGCCATGGGGGGCTGGTTACGACCATCCCCCCATTCTTTCTAATAAGAGAAAAGATATGTCAAAAGAATTTAGCCGCACGCAGCGAGTGTCACAACAGCTGCAAAAAGAGCTCGCTCTGATCCTTCAGCGCGAAGTTCGTGATTCACGCCTAGGCATGGTGACGATTTCTGATGTAGAAGTGTCACGTGATCTAGCGTATGCAAAAGTATTTGTTACCTTCCTTTGTGTTGGTGAGCAAACACCAGAGTCATGCCTTGAAGCATTACGTGAGCATGAAGTTCATATCCGCATGATGCTAGGCAAGCGTATCCGTCTGCGTTTAACGCCAGAAGTTCGTTTCTACTATGACAACACCTTGGTTGAAGGTATGCGTATGTCGAACCTTGTTTCTGAAGTCGTTAGCGAAGATAAGCGTAAGCAAAGAGACTCTGGTCGTGAAGAAGAACAGACTGGGGAAGACAGCTAATGGCTCGTCGTCGTAAAGGTCGTCCAATTAACGGTGTGATTCTGTTGGATAAACCAACGGGAATTTCATCGAACGATGCACTGCAGAAAGTAAAGCGAATCTATTTTGCTGAGAAAGCAGGTCATACGGGTGCACTGGATCCCCTAGCGACAGGTATGCTGCCGATCTGCCTCGGTGAAGCAACCAAGTTCTCGCAGTTTTTGCTTGATTCCGACAAGCGCTACCGTGTGATTGCTAAGCTTGGTGAGAGAACCGATACCTCTGATTCTGATGGTGAAGTGGTAGAGACGCGTCCTATCAATGTTGATATGGATAAGCTGCTCGCTTGTATCGATAAGTTTCGCGGTGAATCTGATCAAGTGCCTTCAATGTTCTCTGCGCTCAAGTACCAAGGTAAGCCTTTGTACGAGTATGCGCGTCAAGGTGTTGAAGTACCGAGAGAATCACGCAAGATCACGGTTTATGAAATCATCTTGCATCGCTTTGAAGGCGATGAAGTGGAAATGGAAGTACACTGTTCGAAAGGTACTTACATTCGCACAATCGTTGATGACCTAGGTGAAATGCTTGGTTGTGGCGCTCATGTCACTATGCTGCGTCGTACCGCGGTTGCAAATTACCCTTACGAGAAGATGGTGACGTTAGAGCAACTGAATGAGTTGCTTGAGCAAGCTCAACGTGAGGAAATTGCACCGAAAGATCTACTTGATCCACTGCTATTACCAATGGATACCGCAGTAGAAGATCTGCCGGAAGTTAACCTTAACGCAGAGCTTACCGATCTTGTTCAGCACGGTATGCCAGTCCAAGTGTTTGGTGCGCCAGAAGGTACCCCACTTCGCATGACATCTGGAGAAGAGAAACTCTTCATCGGTGTGGCTGAAGTCAACGCAGATGGCAAAGTCGCTCCGAAACGACTGGTTGTCTTCCGAGATGAGACTCAGCAGTAATACCATCTAGAGAAAAGCCGAAGCACTTGCTTCGGCTTTATATTACACCACATTCTAAATGCTATTGGATGAGCCCTTTCTCACTCAGAAGGGTACGAAGTTGATCCGCGCGTTTACGGTTAACGCCAAAGTCGGAGTAACCCATTCTAGACTCAGAACGTACCAACAGCTGTTCACCTTCAATGCGTAATTCGAGGTCATCAACAAATCGCATGATCTTTGAGGTGCATTCAATACGAAGATAATCCTGCTCCTTCACGGCTGTTTTAGCTCCGGGTAATTGCAGCGCGGCAGCTTCGATGGCATCAATACTGGTGCTGGTCGCCAAAGTAAAGGGTGCAAGCTGATGCTTCTCTCGTGCATCTTGAGTCGAGACACAGTTAGGTTTGTCACCACAAGGGAGAGAAGTGCGATCTGTCATGGTTGTGACTCCTTGGCTACATGCCGTTAAGGTGAGTAGGGTCAGAGAAAGGAGAGCCCCTTTTTTCATCTTGGATTCCTTAGTATTGGAACTGGTCAGATAATTATATGTTTTAAATAAAAAAAGGATCCAAAAATAGGATCCTTTTTCGTGGTTATGAGAGGTTAAACTTCTAGGAAGTCGAGAATACCTTCAGCCGCTTTACGTCCTTCATCGATGGCTGTTACAACCAAGTCAGATCCACGAACCGCGTCACCACCAGCAAAGATTTTCTTATTGCTGGTTTGGAACATAAACTCCTGATCCGACGGCGCTTTAA
Source organism: Vibrio sp. Hep-1b-8 (assembly GCF_006124995.1). Lineage (GTDB taxonomy): Bacteria > Pseudomonadota > Gammaproteobacteria > Enterobacterales > Vibrionaceae > Vibrio. The sequence continues at coordinate 84,457 of NZ_QEWN01000110.1, read as the reverse complement.
TACGCCCCCACTCATCGAGCTCGACGCCAAAAGGTGTTAGCCATGACATTTGATGAGGCTGGAAGCCAAACGCCATGATGACAGCGTCAGCAGCAAGCACGTGTTCACTGCCTTTTACGGGTTGAGGACGACGTCGTCCAGCATCATCGGGTTCACCCAGCGCGGTTTTAACGACTTTAACACCAGAGACTTTACCACTGGCATCAACTTCGACACCGAGAGGCTGTAAGTTAAACATGAAGTCGACGCCTTCCTCTTTAGCGTTTTTCACTTCTCGACGTGAGCCAGGCATGTTTTCTTCATCACGACGATACGCACAGATAACGTTGGAGGCGCCTTGACGAATCGAAGTTCGAACACAGTCCATCGCGGTATCACCACCACCAAGTACCACGACTTTCTTACCTTTCATATCAATGAATGGCTTGTCGTCCTCTAAACCCATTACTTTATAGGTATTGGAAATGAGGAAAGGAAGGGCATTGTAAACGCCGGGTGCATCTTCGTTCTCAAGACCTGCACGCATATTCTTGTAGGTACCAACGCCAAGAAATACTGCATCGTAGTCATCAATCAGTTGCTGCATTTGGATGTCTTGGCCGACTTCAGTATTAAGACGGAACTCAACACCCATTTCGCTAAAGACTTTGCGGCGGTTTTCCATCACCCCTTTTTCAAGTTTAAACGATGGAATACCAAACGTGAGTAGGCCGCCAATTTCAGGGTAGCGGTCGAAGACAACCGGCTTCACACCGTTTCGGACCAAGATATCCGCAGCGGCAAGGCCAGCAGGACCTGCACCGATAATCGCGACTTTTTTATCTGTCCAAACCACTTTAGACATGTCCGGTTTCCAGCCCATTTCAAAGGCTTTGTCGGTGATGTACTTTTCGATATTACCGATAGTGACCGCACCAAAGTCTTCGTTTAGGGTACAAGAACCTTCACAAAGACGATCTTGCGGACAGACGCGTCCACAAACTTCTGGAAGACTGTTGGTCTGGTGAGAGAGTTCTACCGCTTCCAGAATTCGCCCCTCATTCGCTAACTTTAGCCACTGAGGAATGTAGTTGTGAACCGGACACTTCCATTCACAGTAAGGGTTACCACAGTCTAAACAGCGATCTGCCTGAGCGGTAGCTTGCTGATTAGTAAAGGGTTCATAAATTTCAACGAACTCGATCTTACGAATTTTAATCGGTTTTTTCGCAGGATCGACGCGCTGAACATCGATAAATTGGTATACGTTCTGACTCATGATTCAAACATCCTCCATGATTACTGCGCTTGAACGCGAAGTTCTGCGGCACTGCGACTTTGATGACCAAGCAGAGTACTTAAATCTGCTGCCTGCGGTTTAACCAAGTAGAACTTCGGAATCCATTCATCAAAGTTCGCTAGGATGTTTTCTGCGTGGACTGAGCCTGTTTCTTCAAGGTGCTCAGCGATCAAACCGCGCAGGTGTTCTTGGTGGATATAAAGATCCGATAGCGCAATCGCTTCGACAGATTCTTGGTTTACTCGTCCTTGGAACTCTTCGTTCTCATCAAGCACGTAAGCGAAACCGCCTGTCATACCCGCACCAAAGTTAACCCCGGTCGCACCAAGGATAGCGACAATACCACCCGTCATGTATTCACAAGCGTTGTCACCTGCACCTTCAATCACGGCAATCGTACCTGAGTTACGGACACCAAATCGCTCTCCTGCCGTACCTGCTGCGAAAAGTTTTCCGCCAGTCGCGCCATACAAACAGGTATTACCAATAATCGTTGCTTCATTACACTGGAAGGCAGTGCCTTGGTGAGGCTTGATGCTAATTTTGCCTCCAGCCATACCTTTACCCACGTAGTCGTTCGCATCGCCTGTTAGGTAAAGTTCAACACCGCCAGCATTCCAGACACCAAATGACTGACCAGCAGTACCATCTAGGTGAAGCCTAATCGGGCTTGCTGCCATACCTTGATTGCCATAGCGTTTCGCGATTTCACCAGATAAACGAGCGCCAATAGAACGGTCAGTGTTAATTACTTTGTAGAACAAGTCTTTAGACTGACATGCCTCAATAGATTCAAGCGCATCCGAGACAATCTTTTGGTTCAATTCAGCTTTATCAAATGGAGCATTTGATTCCGTCCAGTAAAGAGGGTGGCCTTGTGGCGATATTGGTGATTCAAGAATACCCGAAAGATCTAGCTTGCTCTGTTTCGCTGTTAGCCCCTCAACGGCTTCTAAGAGATCGGTGCGACCGATTAAGTCAGTCAGTTTCTCAACCCCAAGTTGTGAAAGTAACTCACGCACTTCATCAGCGAGGCCGATAAAGTAGTTCATCACCATTTCCGGCAGGCCTTTGAAGAACTCTTTGCGTAAGGTGTCATCTTGAGTCGCAACGCCAGTCGCGCAGTTATTTAAGTGGCAGATACGTAAGAACTTACAACCCATAGCAACCATAGGCGCCGTACCGAAACCGAAGCTTTCTGCACCAAGAATCGCAGCTTTAACGACATCAAGTCCAGTTTTCAAGCCACCATCGACTTGAAGACGAATCTTATGGCGTAGACCATTGGCGACTAAAGCTTGCTGAGTTTCTGCAAGACCCAGTTCCCAAGGGCTGCCAGCATATTTGACCGACGTTAATGGGCTAGCCGCAGTACCACCGTCATAACCTGAGATGGTAATTAAATCGGCGTATGCCTTGGCAACACCCGTCGCAATGGTGCCAACGCCCGGCTCAGAAACCAGTTTGACCGAAATCAGTGCTTCTGGGTTGACCTGTTTTAGGTCGAAAATCAGCTGAGCGAGATCCTCGATAGAGTAAATATCGTGGTGTGGTGGCGGAGAAATCAGTGTTACCCCTTGTACTGAGTAACGTAGTTTCGCGATCTCAGCGGTGACTTTATGTCCCGGTAACTGTCCACCTTCACCCGGTTTTGCTCCTTGCGCTACTTTGATTTGCAGTACATCTGCGTTGGTCAGATAGTGTGGTGTCACACCAAAACGACCAGAAGCAATCTGCTTAATGCGTGAGTTGCGCTCTGTACCAAAACGTCTTGGATCTTCACCACCTTCGCCTGAGTTTGAGTAACCGCCTAAACGGTTCATTGCGGTTGCTAGGGCTTCATGAGCTTCTGGGCTCAATGCACCGATTGACATCGCCGCCGAGTCAAAACGTTTGAAGAGTTCTGTACTCGGTTCAATTTTTTCTAATGGCAGCGGCGTTGACGATGTCTTCAGGTGCATTAAGTCGCGCAGCATAGCAACGGGACGTTCGTTTACCTGCTTAGCAAAGCTTCGGTAATCAGAAGTGTCACCAGATTTTACTGCTTGTTGTAGCGTACCTACGACATCTGGGTTGTAGGCGTGGTATTCGCCGCCGTGAACGTATTTCAACAATCCACCATGTTCAATTGGCTTACGTTTCGTCCATGCTTTGCGAGATAGATTGTAAAGATCTTGCTCGAAGTCTTCGAAGTTCGCCCCTTGAATTCGGGTTGTGACTCCCTTGAAGCAGAGATCGACGACATCTTGGCTTAGACCTACTGCTTCAAATAGTTGAGAGCAACGATATGAGGCAACGGTTGATATGCCCATTTTCGACATGATCTTGTATAGACCTTTGTTGATGCCGCTCTGGTAGTTTTGCATCACCTGTCTATAGCTCTTGGCGATAGCGCCATCATCAATGACTTTTGCTAAGGTTTCATAAGCCAGATATGGATAAACCGCTGTTGCACCGAAACCAAGCAGTACTGCAAATTGGTGAGGGTCTCGCACAGTGCCTGTTTCGGCGATGATGTTGGCGTCACAGCGAAGGTTTGCATCGATCAATCGGCTTTGTACTGCCCCTACAGCCATGGCTGCTGGGATCGGCAATCGGCCTTTTTGTATTGCTTTATCTGAGAGAACCACGAGAACGGTTCCTTCGCGAACCGCTTGCTCTGCCTGATCACAAAGATCAAGAATCGCTTGCTCAAGGTCTTTGTCGTCGGGATTGTAGTTGATGTCTAGTACCGTACTACGGTAGTGCTCATCACTTAACTCAAGTAGTTGCTGCATGTCTGAGTAAAGCAGAACCGGTGAATCAAAGGTTACACGATGAGCGTGACCGTCGGTCTCGCAGAATACGTTCATCTCTTGGCCGACACTGGTCGCCAATGACATGACGTGTTTTTCACGAAGTGGATCGATCGGTGGATTGGTTACCTGAGCGAATTTCTGACGGAAATAATCAGTAATCAATCTCTCTTTAGACGACAACACTGCCATTGGCGTATCGTCACCCATTGAGCCGACTGCTTCTTGTCCCATATCGCCAAGAACACGCAATTCCTGATCAACCTCTTCGTTGCTCATCGCAAACTGCTTTTGATAGGTCTTTAGTTCATCTTCATCGAAGCTACGTTCGCCCACTTGGTCTTCTGGCAACTTAGAGAATGGTGTCAGTTTATGGACATTATTTTCCATCCATTCACGGTATGGGTGGCGATCTTTGAGGTCATTATCGATCTCACTTGATTGCCAAAGTTTTCCACGGCGAGTATCAATAACTAAAAGCTCGCCTGGACCCACTCGTCCTTTTTCTGCGACTTCATCGGGAGCGTAGTCCCAGATACCAACCTCAGACGCTAACGTAATTAACTTATCTTTTGTTATGACATAACGAGCAGGACGTAAGCCATTACGGTCAAGGTTACATGCGGCGTAACGACCATCTGATAAGACGATACCAGCAGGGCCATCCCACGGTTCCATGTGTTTGGAGTTGAAATCATAGAAGGCACGTAAGTCAGGATCCATATCAGGGTGGTTTTGCCACGCTGGCGGAACGAGCATTCGCATCGCACGGAAGATATCCATACCCCCAGCTAAAAACAGATCGAGCATGTTGTCTAAGCTTGATGAGTCTGAACCTGTCTCGTTAACGAAGGGTGCAGCTGTTTGCAGGTCAGGTAGCAGTGGTGACGCGAATTTGTACGCTCGTGCTCGAGCCCATTGTCGGTTGCCTTGAATCGTATTGATTTCACCATTGTGAGCCAGATATCTGAATGGCTGAGCGAGTGGCCAACGAGGCTGAGTGTTCGTCGAGAAACGCTGGTGGAACAAACAGATAGCAGATTCCATACGCAGGTCTGCCAAGTCGAGATAAAACCTTGGTAGGTCGGCTGGCATGCATAGACCTTTGTACACTATGACTTGTGTCGACAGGCTACAGACGTAGAACTCACTATCATCAACAATGCGTTTTTCAATACGGCGGCGGGCGATATATAGGCGACGTTCAATATCGCGTTCACGCCAGCCAGCAGGCGCTGAAACAAAAACTTGCTGAATGTTTGGTAAAGAATCTGCGGCAATTGGTCCGAGTACTGTTGGGTTGGTTGGCACGTCACGCCAGCCAGATACAGTCAGAGTTTCTTGGGCAAGTTCTTGATTGATAATGTCTTTTGCTTGCTGTGCTTTGGCTGGGTCTTGGTTAAAGAAAATCATGCCAACGGCATATTGTTTACCAAGCTTAAAGCCATTTTCTTCGGCAATAAGACGTAGATATGAATCGGGCTTTTGCAGTAATAGACCACATCCGTCACCCGTTTTTCCATCAGCCGCGATGCCGCCACGGTGGGTCATGCGATCAAGTGCTGAAATTGCGGTACGTACCAGTTTATGGCTTGGCTCACCTTCCATATGTGCAATTAAGCCAAATCCACAGTTGTCTTTCTCGAGACTAGGATCGTATAGAGCCATTGCAATTCTCCCTTTGCTTCTCTGTCATCCCGACAGAACTACCAACATTTAAAGGGTTGGTATTTATGACTAACTATTCATTTTAATTGTTATATATCGTATAGATATGCAGTAAATGTTCTTAAAACATTTAACAAAATTTGACGAATTCATTTTCATCGACTTCACAACGTATAGGTTATTATGAAAAAGGTCAAGTTCTTGGTGGAAAATCACGCTAATATACAATTTACCACGGAATACGCTGTAATTATCTATAGAATTCAGTTGGTTAGAATTTTGATTGTTACAAGTTTGCAACATTTGAATGTCAGGGAAATAAAAAAGACCAGCACAATGTACTGGTCAAATGGAAAAGTTTGGAAGGAATGATTGGTTATTCTAAACCACCTAGAATCTAATAAAATTCTTCATCTAGGTGGCTCACTTTATGCGGAAAGCATTAGTGAGTCGGCTTTCGCTTCAAGATTTGAGTTACCCATTAGATAACTATCAATAGCGATTGCACACTCACGACCTTCATTGATACAGCGAACAACCAGAGATTGGCCTGTACGCATATCACCGGCAGCAAACACACCTTTTTGGTTCGTTGCAAAACCATCGGTCGCCACGTTACCACGTTCATCTAGCTTAACACCTAGCTGCGCCAAAACACCGTTTGGCTCTGGATGTAAGAAGCCCATAGCCAAGAATGCCATGTCGCATGGGATGATACGCTCTGAGTTAGCAATTTCTTTAAACTCTGGGCGTTGACCCGGTTGTGCATCTTGCCACACGATGTCAGCAATACGCAGACCCGTCACTTCACCTTTATCGTTGCCAATAAATTCCTTGGTCAAAATGTTCCAATGACGTTGACAGCCCTCTTCGTGCGAAGTGGTTGTTTTCATGATCATTGGGTATTGTGGCCAAGGCATATTTACAGGGCGCTTTTCTGGTGGGAGCGGCATGATTTCTACCTGAGTTACGCTCGCGGCTTTGTGACGGTTTGAGGTACCCACGCAGTCAGAACCGGTATCACCCCCACCGATGACGACAACATGCTTGTCTTTAGCGTGAATCTCTTCACCTTTCAGATCCATGTCGTTAGCACGGCGGTTATTCTGAGCTAGGAACTCCATCGCGAAGTGAACGCCTTTTAGTTCACGGCCTGGTACTGGCAAATCACGAGGAACCGTTGAACCGCCAGTAAGCAGAACAACATCAAACTCCTGACGTAGTTGCTGAGCGTTAACGTCAACACCGATATGTTGATTGACCTTGAACTCAACGCCAGCGTCGGCCATTAGGTTGATCTTGCGATCAATCACATCCATACCCAGCTTGAAGTCTGGGATACCAAAACGCAGTAGTCCACCAACTTTCTCATCACGCTCAAATACAGTAACAGAGTGACCTGCGCTGTTGAGCTGCTCGGCTGCGGCTAGACCTGCGGGGCCTGAACCGATGATGGCGATCGTTTTACCAGTGCGAGAACGAGGCGTTTTAGGTTTTGCGTACCCTTCACGGTACGCAGTTTCGACGATGGTTTTCTCAATGTTACAGATAGTGATTGGATCTTGGTTGATACCTAGTACACAAGCACTTTCACACGGGGCAGGACATACTCGACCTGTGAACTCTGGGAAGTTGTTGGTTGAACTTAGGATGTTCCATGCTTCTTCCCAGCTATCACGGTATACCGCATCGTTGAACTCAGGGATGATGTTACCAATCGGACAACCGTTGTGACAGAAAGGCACACCACAATCCATACAACGAGAAGCCTGAGTATTGATTTTGTCGCCAAACTCTTCGTTTAGAACGAATTCTTTGTTGTTTTCAATACGAACTGATGGGTCGAGCTTCTTTGGAAGCTCACGACCATGTTCTAAAAATCCAGTAGGCTTACCCATTATACTGCCTCCACTTGTTCCGTTTGTGCTTGTTCAGCGGCTGCCTTACGCTTTTGAAGTACCGCCTTGTAGTCGCGCGGCATAACCTTAACCATGGTTTCTAGGCTTGCTTCAAAGTTGTCGAGGAAAGACTTCGCTACTTCACTTCCTGTGAATTGAACCTGCTTAGTGAGCATCTCTTTTAGTAGTTCACGATCTTCAGCTTCGATTGGATCTAGGTCGACAAGTTCAGGGTTCAGCTTAGTTTCAAAGTCACCAGACTTATCCCAAACATAAGCGACACCGCCACTCATACCCGCTGCAAAGTTACGACCTGTTGAACCTAGGATGACAGCAACACCGCCAGTCATGTATTCACAACCGTGGTCACCGATACCTTCAACAACGACTTTTGCACCTGAGTTACGAACACAGAAACGTTCACCAGCCATACCACGAATGTATGACTCACCTGAAGTTGCACCGTAGAAACATACGTTACCTACTACAATGTTGTCTTCAGCGATGATGGTTGACTTCGAGTCTGGGTAAAGAACCAGCGTACCGCCTGATAGACCTTTGCCCCAGTAGTCGTTCGCATCGCCTTCAACCTCGAATTTCACGCCTTTTGCTAGGAATGCACCAAATGATTGGCCAGCAGAACCGGTGAACTTAACGTTCATTGGTTTTGGTAAACCTTGGTCTTTGTACACTTTCGAAATTTCATTCGATAGCATGTTACCAGCAGAACGGTCAGTGTTAATGATCGGGAACTCAGCGTTAACGGCTTCGCCTTTCTCAAGCGCAGGGATTGCAGCTTGAATCAGTTTGCGGTCAAGAACCTGTTCTAAATTGTGGTTCTGTTCAGTCTGATTAAAGACACCATCGTTTTCACGGGCATGCTCAATGTGCAGTACTGGAGATAGATCAAGGTTCTTGTATTTCCAGTGACCAATATCTTCGCGAACTTTCAATTTCTGCGATTGACCAACCATCTCATCGATGGTGCGGAAACCGAGCTCTGCCATGATTTCACGTAGGCCTTCTGCCATGTATTGGAAGAAGGTTACGACGTCTTCAACACGACCATCAAAACGTTCACGTAGGGTCTTGTTCTGAGTTGCGATACCAACAGGACAGGTGTTTTTATGACACTTACGCATCATGATACAACCTTCAACAACCAGTGCCGCTGTCGCGATACCCCATTCTTCAGCACCAAGCAGTGTTGCTACCGCTAGGTCACGAGGTGTTTTCATCTGACCATCTGACTGAACTACGATACGGTTACGTAGGCCGTTTTTCAGTAGTGTCTGGTGTGTTTCTGCTAGACCCAGTTCCCAAGGCAGACCTGTATGGCGAATCGAAGACATTGGTGATGCACCTGTACCACCGTCAAAACCAGCGATAAGAACCACATCCGCCTTCGCTTTCGCTACACCAGAGGCAATCGTACCTACACCGGCTTCTGATACCAGTTTGACGTTAACTCGGCCAGCACGGTTGGCGTTTTTCAAATCAAAGATTAGCTGAGCCAAATCCTCAATTGAGTAGATGTCGTGGTGAGGAGGTGGCGAGATTAGACCAACACCTGGTGTGGAGTGACGAGTCGCACCAATCCAGTCATCAACCTTATCACCTGGTAGCTGACCACCTTCACCCGGCTTCGCACCTTGAGCCATCTTGATTTGTAGCTCATCGGCGTTAGTTAGGTAGTAAGACGTCACACCGAAACGACCTGAAGCAACCTGTTTGATTGCTGAACGCTCCCAATCACCATTCTCTTTACGCTCGAAACGAGAAGGGTCTTCACCACCTTCACCTGAGTTCGATTTAGCACCAATGCGGTTCATCGCGACTGCGAGAGTAGAGTGTGCCTCGTAAGAGATCGAACCAAATGACATTGCACCGGTAGCAAAACGTTTAAGGATGTTTTCAATCGGCTCCACTTCTTCTAGCGGGATAGAACCTGCTGGATTCTTAACGAAATCGAGCTGGCTACGTAGCGTTGCTGCGTTATCGCCTTGATCATCAACCGCTTTCGCATATTGCTTAAACTGAACATAGTCTTTGTTACGAGTTGATTGTTGAAGCAGTGAAATAGTTTCAGGGTTAAACAGGTGTTTTTCACCACGCTGTTTCCACTGATAAACACCACCAACATCCAGTACTTGAACAGGGATTTCACGTGTTGGGAAGCCAATACGATGACGTACAAGCACTTCTTTGGCGATGTCATCAATAGTAAGACCTTGGATACGCGAAACCGTACCAGTGAAGTACTTGTCGACAACAGACTTGCTGATACCCAGAGCTTCAAAAATTTGTGCACCGTGGTACGACTGCAAGGTTGAAATACCCATTTTCGAGAAGATCTTCAATAGACCGCCGTTGATAGATTTGCGGTAGTTCTCGAACAGTTCTCGAATATTGGTTTCAGGATCCAGTTTTTTGATGCGTTGCAGTTCAACCATAGTCTCAATAACTAGGTATGGGTTGATTGCGTTTGCACCGTAGCCAATCAGAGTCGCAAAGTGGTGCGTCTCACGAGCATCACCTGTCTCGATAACTATGTCACACTTAGCACGGAGACCTTTACGGATCAGGTGATGGTGTACAGCGCCAACGGCGAGCATTGCTGGAATAGCTGCGTGGTTAGAGTTTACTGCGCGGTCTGTTAGCAAGATGATTGAGTAACCATCGATCACGGCATCTTCTGCATATTGACAGATACGCTTCAGTGCACGCTCTAGCTTGCCTTCATCTTCACTTGCTTGGAATACGATATCTAACGTCTTAGCCTGTAAGTGCTCGTTATCGATAGCACGCAGTTTTTCAAGCTCAGAGTTTGAAAGTACTGGCGATTCAAGCTCAACTTTTTGACAGTGCAGTGGTGACTCGGCAAGAAGGTTCTGATCCTTACCTAGGTAAGTATTCAGAGACATAACCATACGCTCACGAATCGGGTCGATAGGCGGGTTAGTTACCTGAGCAAATAACTGTTTAAAGTAGTTTGAGAGGTGTTGCGACTGGTGCGAAAGGATCGCAAGTGGCCAGTCGGCACCCATAGCCGAAAGCGGCTCTTTACCATCACGAGCCATAGGAACGATAATCTCGTTCACTTCTTCTGAGCTCACGCCAAATGCTTGCTGCTTGTGCAGAAGCTTCTCCGGTGACGGTTGGCTGAATTCGTTGCTCGCATCCGGCAGTTTCTTCAGGCTGAGCAGATTCTCTGCTACCCATTTCTCGTAAGGCTGTGCTGATGCAATGCCGTCTTTTACTTCTTCATCAGAAATAATACGCCCTTGCTCTAGGTCAGCAACGAAGATACGACCCGGTTGTAGGCGACCACGGAATTCGACGTTTTCTGGTGCAATATCCACAACACCAGACTCAGACGCCATGACTAAGAAATCATCTTTTGTCACTGTGTAGCGAGAAGGGCGAAGGCCGTTACGGTCAAGAGTTGCACCTACCTGAACACCGTCAGTGAAACACACCGATGCAGGGCCGTCCCATGGTTCCATGACGTTGGCGTGGTATTGGTAAAACGCACGACGAGTTGGATCCATGTTTTTGTTTTCTTGCCACGCTTCTGGAATCATCATCATCAATGCGTGTGGCAGGCTACGACCCGAAAGAACCAGAAGTTCTAGCGCCATGTCGAAGTTAGATGAGTCGGAAGCACCTTCCTGACAGATAGGCAATAACATATCGATTTCAGCTTGAGTAAACAGGTCTGATTCGATGATCGCCTCGCGTGCTTTCATCCAGTTCAGGTTACCGCGAACGGTGTTGATTTCACCATTGTGAGCGATGTAACGGAAAGGTTGAGCTAAGCGCCATTTCGGGAAAGTGTTGGTTGAGAAACGAGAGTGAACCAGCGCAAGTGCTGTCACCATCGTTGGATTCTGTAGATCGAGGAAGTACTGTGGTACTTGCTCTGTTGTCAACTGACCTTTGTAGACAAGTGTTTTGTATGACATTGAGTTGATGTAGAAATCATCACCAATGTTAGAGACACTTTCTAGACAGACTCGAACTGTGTAGTTACGTAGTACGTACAACTTACGCTCTAGCTCTTCAGGCGTGATGCCAGGACCACCAGAGATGAATACGTGTTCGAATTGCGGTTCAGTGCTTAAAGGGTCAGCACCGATCATTGAGTTGTCTGTCGGCAAGACACGATAGCCGATAACATCGAGCTCTAGACGTTTAGCATTACGTTCTAGGATATCGCGACATTGCGCGCGTTTGTGTTCGTCTTTTGGGAAAAGCACCACACCAACGCCGTATTTCTCGAAAGAAGGCAGCTTGATACCAAGCTTAACGGCTTCTTCTAACAGAAATTCGTGTGGTTTTTGTAGCAAGATACCAGCGCCATCACCTGAGCAAGGATCACATCCTTGACCACCACGGTGCTCCATCCTTGCAAGCATATCAAGAGCTTGCGTAACTACTTCGTGCGATTTACGGTTTTTTAAGTGAGCAACAAAACCGATACCACAAGCGTCATGCTCCAATTCAGGAGTGTACAGACCTTGTGAAGTTTGCTCTCTATCTACCATGGATACATCCTTCCAGTTCAAATAGGCGCAATTGGGCTAGTCGAAACTAGTTCTACGTCCTGTCCTTTATTTTTATGATTCGAAGTCAGCCTAGCTGGCGACTTTGATTCCATTCCGTCTCTCGCTGAAAAATATGGCGAGAAAAACAATCCTTGGTGAAATCCAGTTTTTTTGTATCACAATCTAGTGATTTATATAGGTAGGAGTAGGAGTTCACCGATGTTTTGCCAAATTTTAATGTAATAAAAAACACAAAATGCAGCAAAATCTGTAAGTATCCTACAATTTACTCAGCACAAAATGCAATCAAAAGTCGTGCTTGTTGCCCAGATTTTTTGCGTTATAAATTGATATTATGTTTAACTTTTGCTTAACAATTGGCTTGAGGCACATTATTTCTGCATGTTTATTGACTTTGCATAACAACAACCCCGTTTGAAAACGTTACATTTATTCCCAAATTGCTTTCAATATTGTAATTAAATTACACAGATCTTAATGATATTTATTTCGTTTTAGGCAAGGGTAAAAATGCAACTTCACGAGCTGGTCAACACTATTGGACAAGACTTACAGAGAAGGTACGGGGAAAAAGTTCATAAACTGACACTGCATGGTGGGTTCAGCTGCCCAAATCGAGACGGCACGATTGGCCGTGGTGGATGCACATTTTGCAATGTCGCTTCGTTCGCTGATGAAGCCGCGCAAATAAAAACTATCCATGAGCAGTTAATCGATCGAGCTGGAGAGATTTCTCGAGCCAAGCGCTACCTTGCCTATTTTCAGGCTTATACAAGTACTTATGCCGAAGTACAGGTACTTAAAAACATGTACGAGCAAGCATTGAAAGCGGCTGACATTGTGGGATTGTGCGTAGGGACTCGTCCTGACTGTGTTCCTGATGCCGTCCTAGAACTGTTGGCAAATTACGTCGAACAAGGGTACGAAATCTGGCTGGAGCTCGGTTTACAAACGGCAAACAATCAGACGCTAAAGCGCATCAACCGAGGCCATGATTTCGAATGTTATGCTGAGATTACTCGACGTGCACGCGCACTTGGCATCAAAGTTTGTACGCACCTGATTGTGGGCTTACCCAGAGAAACACGTGAAGACAATATCGCGACAATGAAGCAAGTATTGGCGGTTGGCACGGACGGCATTAAACTTCATGGTCTTCATATTGTCGAAGGCAGCACCATGGCCAAAGCATGGAAAGCGGGCAAGTTGGCAGCTCCAGAGCTCCAAGAATACGTGTCGATTGCCAGTGAGCTAATACGTATGACACCTCCCGAAGTGGTGTATCACCGTGTCTCTTCAGCAGCACGTAGACCTACGTTATTGGCACCTTTATGGTGTGAAAACCGTTGGTTAGCCATGACTCAAATCGGTCGTTCTCTACACCAGTTAGGGGCGCAAGGCTCTTTGATAAATCAACCATTTGAATATACAAGGCCGATATTAAAGGCTGATAATTAAGCAATAAGCTGATATCTTTTGTACCCTTATAAAGATTATTCATTGAGTCAGAGTTATAAATGGAGCAAGTATTAGTTTGGTTGTGGGACTCTACCCGCGGGCACGGTTTTGACTTTGTTGTCATCCTACTTGCTATTTTTGCAGCAATAGCTATTTATGCGAAAAATCAGGCGCACTCTTAGTGGCTCAGCGTATTCATGAAGGTGTGGCTGAACTTGCTCTAGAGCATCAGAAATCTGAGGTATCCAACCAGATCACGACCAGTATTGGTCTTGTTTCGATTGTGCCTAAACCGATGACCAGCAGCGAAACGATTATCGCTTTGGCTGACAGTGCTTTGTACCAAGCAAAAGCCAACGGTCGCAATCAGACCTGTGTGCATCACACATCAGAGAATTAGCACTTTTTGTTGTAAGGATTCCTTTAGCTGTCGGTAGTGAAAACAGGTAATATTTAACGACTGTTACCGTGCGGAGTTCTCGATGAAGCCGATTAAAAATCTTGCGCAGTATTATGTCGATTTGTTAGTCAAACTGGGCATTCTGCGTTTTTCTATTCTTCTTGCTTTGGCCTTGGTGGCACTTGCTGTTGTTGTCCAAGTCGGAATTACTCTTGTTTTAAGTGGGCACGTCGATGACATCGACATCGTACGCTCAGTTTTCTTTGGCTTATTAATTACTCCTTGGGCGGTGTATTTTCTATCGGTGGTTGTCGATCAATTGGAAGAATCGCGCCAACGTCTCTCCAAGCTTGTCTCGAAATTGAAAGATATGCGTTCACGAGATCAGGAACTCAACCACAAGCTTCAACAAAACATTGCCAAGCTTAATCAAGAAATTGAAGAGCGTATTAAAGCTGAAGAAGCGCGTGAAGAAGCGATGAAAGACCTTGAGAATGAGGTCTATCAGCGTGAGAAAACACAGGTCGAATTGGCGGAGAGAACCGCACTGCTACGTTCGTTTATTGATGCTTCTCCTGACCTTATTTACTACCGCAACGCAGAGGGCGTTTTCTCCGGCTGTAACCGAGCAATGGAAGAGCTGACGGGTAAGAAAGAGAGTCAACTGGTCGGTCTGACACCTTGGGATGTTTACAGCAAGGAAGTCGCTCAACAAATTGTTGATACAGACCAGAAAGTTTTCTCTGATAATCAAGCGCTAACTTATGAGCAGTGGCTTGAGTATCCTGATGGACGTAAAAACTATTTCGAATTGCGTAAAGTCCCTTTCTACAGCAAAGAGGGCTGTCACTTAGGTCTGGTGGGCTTTGGCCGTGATATCACAGAGCGTAAGCGCCATGAAGAATCGCTAGAAAAAGCCAGCCGAGATAAAACAACATTTATATCGACGATCAGTCATGAGCTACGCACCCCCCTTAACGGTATCGTTGGTTTGAGTCGAATGCTGCTTGATACTCAGCTTACCGAAGAGCAGCGTAACCATATGCAGACCATTAATGTCAGTGCAATTACCTTGGGTAACATCTTCAACGACATTATTGATATGGACAAGTTTGACCGCCGCAAACTCGAACTTTATCCATCGACACTTAATTTTGAAGAATTTGTCGCAGAGATGGAGAGCATCTCTGCATTGATGGCGTCGCAGAAAGGGCTGCGCTTTGATCTGGAACGTCTGAGCGAACTGCCTAGTGCGATTGAAGTCGATGCGACTCGTCTCCGTCAGGTACTTTGGAACCTCGTCAGCAATGCGATGAAGTTTACCAAAGAGGGAGGGGTGGTGATGACGGTCAGCTCTGAGATAGAAGACCAACACGCTCATATTACGATGGAGATAGAGGATAGCGGTATCGGTATCCCAGAAGCTGAGCTCGAAAAAATCTTTGCCATGTACTATCAGGTCAAGTCTGGGAAAGACAACCTGCATGCAGTCGGAACAGGTATCGGTCTTGCTGTGTCAAAGCAGCTAATCAATATGATGAACGGCGATATTACCGTCTCGAGTGAAGAGGGATTTGGCAGTACTTTCACCGTCACTATCAGTGTGCCATTGGCAGAAGTTGAAGAGTCTTTATCATCAGTGGCTGCACCATCGCAAGAACTCAATATCTTTATGGTTGAGGATATTGAGCTCAATATTACGGTTGCTCGCTCACTGCTAGAGAGTATGGGACATGAAGTTTCTGTTGCCATGACAGGTATGGAAGCGATGGAAATGTTTGATCCTGAAATTTACGACTTGGTGTTCCTAGACATCCAGCTACCAGACATGACCGGGTTTGATGTTGCAGAATACTTTAGACGCACATACTCGGATCTGCCGCCATTGGTAGCCTTGACGGCCAATGTCATCAAGAACAAACAAGAGTACCTTGATAAAGGGATGGATGATGCGATCAGTAAACCTCTTTCAGTGACTGCGGTGCAAGAGGTTCTGGCTAAGTTTACTCAAGGAGAGGTGGAGCAAACCAAGTATCAAACCGTCGAGCCCGAAGTGATCGCCGAAGGTGGGGAGATCTATTCTCGTATACTTGACCTAGATATGCTTGAGTCCTATGTCAGTATTGTTGGGCCAGAGCCTGTACTTAGCAGCATAGAGATGTTTGAAGAGATGATGCCAGAGTACTTGCAAGTGTTGGACTCAAATATGGTTGCCAAGCATCAGGAAGGTATAGTTTCAGAGGCTCACAAAATTAAAGGAGCCGCAGGCTCTATTGGATTAAAGCATATTCAGAGCGTGGCGCAGAAAGCGCAGTCGCCAGATTTTCCAACTTGGTGGGAAAACATCGACGATTGGGTTGAAGAAATAAAGAATGAGTATGACAATGATATTCATATCTTGAAAGAATGGTTACAACACCACTCGGAACGACAAAGGTGAATCAAATGAAAAAGTTAGCAGCACTCTCACTTGGTGTGGCGTTAATGGTGGGCTGTACTTCACAACCTGTAGGCTGGGAGCAAGGCAACCAGTTGGAATTCGCCGATACCACTGTAGTACTCAAAAGTAATCTTTGGATCAATAAGATGCCCACCATTGGCGAAGTGCAAGACAGTACTCTACATGGTGCGCTCTATTTAGAATCTGACAAACCCTTACCAGCGGAGCTAGATGTTGAAAGCGTGTCTATTCAGCAAGGTGATCAGAGCTGGATTATCGACGGGGACTTACTCGAACTTCGCACCCATAATCAGAACCAGTGGGAAGTTGTGTTTGTATGGCAAATTCCCCTCGATTTGGACCAACCAGTTGACGTGGCATTGCATATCAAACGCGAAGAAAAAGTGGATTGGTTAGTCGAGAAAAACGTCAAGATAGATACCGTCTACTAACGCAGACAGATAGAAATAAAAAGGCTTGCTCCAATCGAGCAAGCCTTTTTTATCGAATGATTAGTGCGTTATTTGCTCGCCGTTTTGAGACCAGCATTAACATCGAGGATGTCTTGCTCACTCAGTGTACCAACGGCTTGACGTAGCTGAAGCACACTTAGAATGTAATCGTAACGAGCGTTAGATAGGCTCTTATTGGCATCGTATAGACGACGAGTAGAATCTAGAACGTCAACAATGGTACGTGTACCAACATCAAACCCCGCTTCTGTTGCTTCAAGGGCTGATTGTGCCGAGACAACGGTCTGCTCGTAAGCACGCAGCGCTCCAATTGATGCGCTGATATTGTTGTTGAATGCACGAACATCTTTCACAACACTGCGGTAAGCAGCTTCAAGATCTTGGCTTGCTGCAACATAGCTGTATTCAGCCTGTTTAGTTTGCGAGCTAATGTTGCCACCTGTGTATAGTGGAACATTCAGATTGACGCCAATGTTGAAGTTATTGGTTGTGCCGTTTGAGTTGATGCTGTCTGAAATATCGCCGTAGTTGTATCCACCATCAAGTGTTAGCGATGGTAGGTGTCCTGAACTGGCTAGCGAAATGTTGTCTTTGGCTACGTCTTGCGCGATACGTGCAGATAGCAAGCTTAAGTTTTTCTCTTGGGCTTCGTTTACTAGTGCATCAATTGCCGTAGATGTCTTACTTGCTGAGAAACGCTTAGTATCAAGAACATCAAGATTCGAGTGCTCTTGACCGGTAATTTCACGCAGACCTTCGTAGCTGTTGA
Organism: Vibrio sp. Hep-1b-8; assembly: GCF_006124995.1. Taxonomy (GTDB): domain Bacteria; phylum Pseudomonadota; class Gammaproteobacteria; order Enterobacterales; family Vibrionaceae; genus Vibrio. The sequence continues at coordinate 66,709 of NZ_QEWN01000110.1, read as the reverse complement.
CTAGGCTGTTTTGTGCCAATACTTCATCAGCGAGTACTGCGTCGTACTGTGCTTGAGCGTCATGTACGTCAGTGATTGCTGAAAGCCCAACCTCAAAACGTTGCTTCGTTTGCTCTAACTGACGGCCAACCGCTGCTTTCTCTGCCTGAACAAACTCTAGGTTGTCTTGTGCACGCAATACATCAAAGTACGCGGTCGAAACACGCAGAATCAAAGCTTGTTGTGCTGCGGCATAAGACGCATCTGCTTGGCGTGCCGATTTTTCAGATACATCCAGAGCAACCCAGCTAGAACGTTGGTAAAGTTCTTGCGAGAAGTTGATGCCAGCTGTTAGCGCATTCTTATCGTTGTCAATAGTACTACCCGCGTCCAAATCCGTGTCGCCACGTGTTAGGTTGTAACCAGCAGTCAAATTAATTTGTGGTAGAAGTGTTGCACGGCTAGAGGTCACGGCTTCAAAGGCAGCATCACGCTGGGCTGCGGCACTAAGTAGCGTTGGGTCATTCTCTTTTGCTTGATTGTAAATGTCTGCCAGAGTATCAGCGAAAGCGTGAGTACTTAGGCTGCCTAGTGCTGCACTGATAACTAGTGGAAGCAGTTTCTTCATAGGTTCAATTCCTGCCAAAAAACGAAAAATATTAGTCATCAAGAGTTTAACTCAATTGATGGCAATTCACTCGAAAACTTTGCAAAGTTTTACACTTAACTATCCAGCTGTGCAATAAATATAATTCATCAATTTAAATTAAACTGCAAAAATTGTATGAAAAGTTGAGCCACGTCCTTGGAAGTTACGCTTAGGTCTGAGTAAACTATAAGATTCACTCAGAGAGGTGCCAAATGCAACAGTCTGACCAGCAACATAAGCAGTTTACTCGCCAAGATGTGGAAATAATCTCAAAAGAAACACTGTTTCAGGGATTTTTTAAAATGATTAAGTACCGCTTCAAACATAAGTTGTTTGAAGGTGGGTGGAGTGAAACTATCGAACGCGAAATGTTCGAGCGTGGACACGCAGCGGCTATGCTACCTTACGATCCGATTAGAGACGAGGTGGTATTGATTGAACAGATCCGCGTTGGCGCTCTTGAACATGACAGCCCTTGGCAGCTGGAAATCGTCGCAGGCATGATAGATCGTGAAGAAGACGCTGAAAGTGTTGTTCGACGTGAAGCAGTAGAAGAAGCCGGTATTGAAGTAGGTCAGTTAGAGAAAGTAACCTCGTATTACCCTTCATCAGGCGGTTGTTCCGAAAAACTTGATGTGTATGTCGGTCAAGTTGATGCGAGTACAGCGAATGGGATTCATGGTTTAGACTATGAAGGTGAGGATATTCGAGTTCATGTGGTATCCCGCCAGCAAGCCTACCAATGGGTTATTGATGGGAAATTTGAAAATGGTGCCTCCATTATTGCATTGCAATGGTTGGAGCTTAACCAGCAACGTTTGAAGAGACAATGGCGCACGTAGCACTAAAGAAACCGTATCATGTTGATTTATCTGACCTGATGCGCACATATGAGACAAATTACGCAAAACTGAACGCTTTGCTGCCTTATCAGCCGAGTGTCGGTGATGTACGCTGCTATCAAGCTGCTTATATGACGTATCAGATTCAAGTGGTCGAAGTCACAAAGTACACAACTTTGGTCGACATTTGTCAAAGTGATGACGTTCCAGTATTTCCATTGCCAACAATGTCTGTCAGGCTCTACCACGATGCTCGCGTAGCAGAAGTTTGTAGCTGTGAACATCTTAAACGTGTGAATGCTCGATACGACTACCCGAATGATAAGATGCTGCAACAAGATGAAAAGGTACAACTCAATCGTTTTCTCGGTGATTGGCTGTCATTTTGTTTGAAACAGGGTATCAGTCGCACTCCATTGAATATTTAGGTTTTAGTTTTGAAAGTAACGTCAAGTTCCTTAGATAGCGGCAGTATAAAGCTACTCCAGATTACTGATACTCATTTATTTGAGCCAGCGGATGGTAGTCTGCTCAGTGTTAAAACTCTCGATAGTTTTAGTGCAGTTATTGCCGCTATTGTGCAGGAGAAGCGATCGTTCGATGCGATTCTCTCAACGGGTGATATCTCTCAGGATCACTCTGCTGGCTCCTATCAAAGATTCGAGCAAGGCATTGCACCACTTGAGAAAACATGTTTCTGGTTACCGGGCAATCATGACTTTAAACCGGCCATGGGTTCGGTCTTACCTTCACCTCAGATTCAACAGGTTGAACATGTCTTGCTCGGTGAAAAGTGGCAAATGATATTGCTTGATTCTCAGGTTGTCGGTGTACCTCATGGTCGCTTGAGCGATCAACAACTGACACTGCTTGATGAAAAGCTCAGCGAATATCCAGAGCGTTATACGCTTGTTTTAATGCACCATCATCCCCTGTTGGTTGGTAGCCGTTGGTTAGATCAGCATGCACTGAAAGATGCTGAAGATTTTTGGCAAGTGGTAGACAAACACAGCAGCGTTAAAGCGGTGTTATGTGGGCATGTGCATCAAGATATGAACGTTGTGTATAAAGGTGCGAGAGTGATGGCCACGCCATCGACTTGTGTTCAGTTTAAACCTAATAGCGATGACTTTGCGTTGGATACGCTTTCCCCTGGCTGGCGTGAACTAGAGTTACATGCCGATGGTAGTGTGTCGACAGAAGTAAAACGCTTACCAGCTGGCAGTTTCCAGCCTGATTTCACTTCTGCTGGCTATTGAGGAAAGAAAATGAAACCGTCTTTACTACTTTATATTCATGGTTTTAACAGTTCACCATTGTCACTCAAAGCAAATCTAATGCGAGAGTACTGTGAACAGTATCGTCCAGATATTAAGGTAGTGATACCGCGTTTACCTTGTTTTCCTGAGCAAGCTGCACAGCATCTGTTGGATATTGTCAATCAATATAAAGATGATTATCAGATTGGCTTGGTCGGAAGTTCGCTTGGTGGTTATTTTTCGATGTGGCTCAATGCGCAGTTTGCCTTTAAAGCGGTAGTGGTTAACCCTGCGGTCAAGCCTTATGAGCTGCTTGCGGATTTTCTTGGTGAGCAAGAAAACCCGTACACTCAAGAGCGTTATGTTTTAGAGCATCACCATATTGTTGAACTCAAGCAACTCGACACTCCGGTTATTAACACGCCGTCGGACTTTTGGTTGCTACAGCAAACCGAGGATGAAGTTCTCGACTATCGTCAAGCAGTGCAACATTTTTGTGGAGCTAAGCAGACTGTCGAGCAAGGTGGTGATCACAGCTTCGTCAACTTCGAGCGTTATCCGGCTAAGATCATCGAATTCTTGGCGCTTTAATCTGCCTGGTTAGTGTTGATGAACCTAACGTCTTTCGCTCTCAATGACATATTCATTGAGGGAAGAGTCATAATTTTACTTGTTACTTACTTATCTCTCTTGACATAATTGGGTCTGTTCCAGACTATGTCTCACCAGTACTTGTGTGGATTTGAAGTGTTTGGATTTTCGTCGTTAACCTTGTGGATACCCGACAAGGTTGCCATTTAAGCCGACACATTTAAATCGCCTGCCAAGTAAACCTTTTATTACCTAAGACGAAATTCCGTATTATGACTGAACAATATAATGCTGGGGCCATTGAGGTTCTTAATGGTTTGGAGCCAGTACGTCGCCGACCAGGGATGTATACGGATACAGCGCGCCCAAACCACTTGGGCCAAGAAGTCATCGACAACAGTGTCGATGAAGCGCTAGCCGGACACGCTTCAAAGGTTCAAGTAATTTTACATGCCGACCAATCACTTGAAGTGATCGATGATGGTCGTGGCATGCCTGTAGATATCCACCCTGAAGAAAAAGTTTCAGGGGTTGAACTGATACTATGTAAGCTGCACGCTGGTGGTAAGTTTTCCAATAAAAACTACCAATTTTCAGGTGGCTTACACGGTGTTGGTATCTCGGTAGTAAACGCGCTGTCTAAGCGTGTTGAAGTGACCGTTCGTCGTGATGGGCAAGTGTATGAAATTGCATTTGAACATGGCGAGAAAGTATCTGACTTAACGGTGACTGGCACTTGTGGTCGTCGCAACAAAGGTACCAGCGTTCACTTCTGGCCGGACACGAAGTATTTCGATTCAGCAAATTTTTCTGTTACACGTCTAGTCAATAACCTACGAGCAAAAGCGGTTCTTTGTCCTGGCTTAGAAATTACCTTTAGCGATAAGGTAAATGGCAAAGATTACAGTTGGTTATATGAAGATGGCCTGAAAGACTACCTAGCTGAAGGAGTCAAAGGGTACACGGTTCTACCAGAAGAACCTTATACCGGTGAGTTTTCTGCTGAAACAGAGGCTGCTAACTGGGCCGTGATCTGGCAACCAGAAGGTGGTGAGCTGATCACCGAAAGTTACGTTAACTTGATTCCAACGGCACAAGGCGGTACTCACGTTAACGGCCTACGCCAAGGCTTGCTCGATGCAATGCGTGAATTTTGCGAGTTCCGTAATCTGTTACCGCGTGGCGTGAAACTGACGGGGGATGACGTTTTCGATCGTTGTTCTTACGTGTTGTCGGTGAAAATGCAAGATCCGCAGTTTGCTGGTCAAACTAAAGAACGACTCTCTTCACGTCAGACGGCGGCATTCGTTTCTGGCGTCGTTAAAGATTCATTTAGCCTGTGGTTGAATGAAAAGCCTCAGTTAGCTGAGCAACTGGCAGAAGTCTGTATCGCCAACGCACATCGTCGTATGCGTGCGAGTAAAAAGGTTGTGCGTAAAAAAGTCGCTTCTGGCCCTGCTTTGCCAGGTAAGTTAACCGACTGTTCAGTTCAGGACTTAAACCGCACTGAAATCTTCTTTGTCGAAGGTGACTCGGCTGGTGGTTCTGCTAAACAGGCGCGTGATCGTGAGTTTCAAGCTGTGATGCCGCTACGAGGTAAGATCCTGAATACTTGGGAAGTCTCGCCTGATCAGGTTCTCGCGTCTCAGGAAGTTCATGACATCTCTGTGGCATTAGGTATCGATCCTGATACCGAGAACTTAGACGGTCTTCGCTACGGTAAAGTTTGTATCCTTGCCGATGCAGACTCGGATGGTCTTCATATCGCCACTTTGCTATGTGCATTGTTTACACGCCATTTCCGTTCGCTAGTTGAAGCGGGGCACATCTATGTCGCGATGCCTCCACTGTATCGTATCGACTGTGGAAAAGAGGTTTTCTATGCGCTTGATGATGATGAAAAAGAAGGCATTTTAGAGCGTTTGTCGAAGAAGAAAGCCAAAATCAACGTGCAGCGATTCAAAGGTCTGGGTGAAATGAATCCACTTCAGCTACGTGAAACGACCATGGATCCCAACACTCGTCGTTTGGTTCAGTTAACGATTGACGATAGTGAAGCAACGATGGAAATGATGGATATGCTGCTAGGTAAGAAGCGAGCGGATGACCGTCGCTCTTGGTTGCAAAGCAACGGCGATATGGCAGAGGTTTAACGAATGTCGACAGAAATTACATATGATGGCGTTGAACAGTTGCCAATGCGCAAGTTCACTGAAGACGCTTATCTAAATTACTCAATGTACGTAATCATGGATCGTGCTTTGCCATACATTGGTGATGGTTTAAAGCCGGTTCAGAGACGTATCATTTACGCAATGTCAGAGTTGGGTCTCTCAGCCTCTGCTAAGTACAAAAAGTCAGCCCGTACCGTTGGTGACGTGTTAGGTAAATATCACCCACATGGTGATTCAGCATGTTATGAAGCTATGGTTCTTATGGCTCAGCCATTCTCTTACCGCTACCCATTAGTGGATGGTCAAGGTAACTGGGGTGCGCCAGACGATCCTAAATCGTTCGCTGCGATGCGTTATACCGAAGCTAAACTATCTAAGTTTGCTGAGGTATTGCTAGGAGAACTAGGGCAGGGTACGGTTGAGTGGCAGCCTAACTTTGACGGCACAATGAAAGAGCCGCAAATGTTGCCAGCACGTTTGCCTCACATTCTACTCAATGGCGTAACAGGTATTGCTGTTGGTATGGCAACGGATATTCCACCTCACAACGTACGTGAAGTGGCGGATGCAACGATTCATTTGATCGATAATCCAAAGTCAGAACTTGCCGATATCATGAACTTTGTTAAAGGTCCTGACTATCCGACTGAAGCAGAGATCATTTCTCCAAAGGCAGATCTAGATAAGATTTATCGTACTGGACGAGGCAGCATTAAGATGCGTTCGGTCTGGCACAAAGAGGGCAATGAGATTGTCATTACCTCTCTTCCTCACCAAGTGTCAGGTGCCAAGCTTCTAGAGCAAATCGCTGGCCAGATGCGTGCGAAAAAACTGCCGATGGTTGATGATCTTCGTGATGAATCTGATCATGAAAACCCGACACGAATTGTTGTTGTACCGCGTTCCAACCGAGTGGATAGCGATCAGTTGATGAATCACTTGTTTGCATCGACGGATCTAGAAAAGAACTTCCGTGTTAACCTAAACATGATTGGTCTTGATAACCGTCCTCAGGTTAAAGGATTAGTTCAGATTCTCTCTGAGTGGATCGAGTTCCGCCGTACAACTGTTCGTCGCCGTCTACAGTATCGATTAGATAAAATTCTTGCTCGACTACACATCTTAGAAGGTTTGTTGATTGCCTATCTAAACCTTGATGAAGTGATTGAGATTATCCGTACTGAAGATGATCCAAAAGCCGTGCTGATGGCACGTTTTGGCATCACTGATATTCAAGCTGATGCGATTCTAGATACCAAACTTCGTCACCTAGCCAAGCTAGAAGAAATGAAAATCCGTGGTGAACAAGAAGAGCTCGAAAAAGAGCGTGACAAGCTAGAGTTACTGCTAGGTTCTGAGCGTCGTCTTAACACGCTACTTAAGAAAGAGATTCAAGCTGACGCTGAAAAATACGGTGATGACCGTCGTTCACCTATGGTTGAACGCGCTGAAGCGAAAGCGTTGACTGAAAGAGATCTTGTGCCTAGTGAACTAATCACGGTGGTTCTTTCTGAAAAAGGCTGGATTCGTCACGCGAAAGGTCACGATGTTGATGCGGGCACACTGAACTACAAGTCTGGTGATAATTACCTTGCCCATGCGCGCGGTAAGAGTAACCAGCAAGCGGTATTCTTAGGCAGTGATGGACGTAGCTACTCACTAGAGTCACACTCGCTACCATCTGCACGAACTCAAGGCGAGCCAATTACAGGACGCTTGAACGTCAACGCAGGGACGAGTATTCGTCACGTTGTGATGGGTGAAGAAGATCAACTGTGGTTAGTTGGTTCGGATGCCGGATATGGCTTTGTGTGTAAAGGCAGTGACCTATTGTCGAAGAACCGCAGTGGTAAAGCATTAGTGAGCTTACCTCAAAACTCAGAGGTACTGTTACCAAAAGCGATTGGAGATCTGGATAGTGATGAGATCTTAGCCATCACGAACCAAGGGCGTATGCTGCTGTTCCCAATCAAAGATCTTCCTCAGCTTGGCAAAGGTAAAGGTAACAAGATCATCAACATACCGGCGGCAAAAGCCAAAGATCGTGAAGAGTTTGTTTCTCACTTGATTGCTCTACCACAACAGAGCACCGTTACGCTTTATGCAGGTAAACGCAAGCTCGGTCTTCGACCATCGGATCTTGAAAACTTCCGTGGTGAAAGAGGACGACGTGGTGGTTTACTACCTCGTGGGTTACAAAGAGTGACGCGGATTGAAATTGAAACCGCTGGCTCTAGCGACATAGAGCCTGATGTTCAAGAGTGATAAAAAAACCCATGCATTGCATGGGTTTTTTCTTATCCAATTAGAATGACTATCAAGGTTATTCGCGGGTATCTTCTTTTATCGTCACTTTAAGTGTCTTCTCTTGTCCTTTATGCAGGATCAGCACATCAACGACAGTACCAGGACGAAGTTCGGTGACTATGTCCAAGACGCTCTGGCGGCCATTAATTTTTTGTCCGTCAATCTTGAGAATGATGTCTTGTTCTTCAAAACCAGCTTCCGCTGCTGGGCCGTTAGGATCAACCCCAAGAACCACAATTCCACCGAGATGTTCGCTACCTAACAAGCGAGAGGTCACCGAGTTAATATCTTGCCCGTCAATGCCGATATATCCGCGAATAACGCGACCGTCAGCAATAATTTTCTGCATTATTTTATTGGCGAGTGCAAAAGGAATCGCAAAAGAGATACCGTAGGTTTCCAACTCCGTTGCCTGCTGGAATGAAGCAGTATTGATACCGACCAATTCACCTTGAGTATTGACCAAGGCTCCCCCAGAGTTACCCTCGTTGATCGCGGCATCTGTTTGAATAAAGGCTTGATGTCCGTCTGCACTAATTGAAGAACGACCTGTCGCTGAAATAATGCCGAATGTGGTTGTTTGGCCGAGGTTATATGGATTTCCAATAGCTAAAACAACATCACCGACTTTTGGCGAGTAGTCTGGATTCAAAGGAATGACGGGTAGGTTTTCGCCTTCGACACGAAGTACGGCAATGTCTGTACGTCTGTCTTTACCAACCAGCTGTGCCGCGGCTATCCGACCGTCTTGTAAAGCCACAATGATTTGGTCTGCTTGAGCAACAACATGATAGTTAGTAATGATGTAGCCTTTTTCACTAACAATGACTCCCGATCCAAGTCCCTGTGTGAGTAATTTCGAACGGTCTTCTTCGGTGTACTTACGGCTATAGATATTGACCACGGCAGGAGCCGCTTTACGGACGGCTTGATTGAATGAAATCTGTACCTGAGTGCTATCAATATTGCTGGTTTGTACCGTGGCAGGAACAAGGTTGGAACGCAAGGATGGAACCGCGAGCAATAGCAGGACAGCGGTAGCGAGTCCCAAACCTACAGATCGCAATACGAATTGCAGCATGCTTTCCTCATCAATAGTCATAAAGTGTTTTAGTCGGTGAAGAATAGCATTAGATGAGAAAATAATAAAAGGACAGCGGGTTGAGCAGCTGTCCTTTCAAAGCGATATCGCGTTTTGAGTGAAATGTTATTTAACGAATAACAAGGTAAATGCTTCGTTCACCACGCTGAATGTTGAGTGCAAGAACACCTGACTGTTTCTCAACTATTTTTCTAAACTCCGCTAAGTTCTTCACTCTTTGACGGTTTACACCGATGATAATGTCATCCTTTTGCAGCTGATAAGCTTCCGCGTTGGAGCCTTTTTCGACGGTTGACACCTTAACACCCTGCACTTTATCACTGGCCGTTGTGTTGGTGAGCTCTGCCCCTGCCAAACCTTCATGAAGTTTGTCGGCTGTGGTTTTAACATTGGTTTGCGCACCAAGGGTGACATCAAAAGACTTCTGCTTACCATCTCTGACGACACCTAGCGTTACCTTTTTACCAGCACCCAGGGTGGCGACTTTAGCTCGAAGTTCACTAAATGAGTTAATTGCCTTGTCATTTACCGAAACGATCACATCGCCAGCCTCAATGCCGGCTTTATCGGCTGCACTGTCTGGTGCCACTTGGCTAACAAACGCACCTTTACTTGATTCATAGCCTAAGGCTTCTGCAAGTTCCGAGGTAATCTCACCGCCTTGCACACCAAGCATACCGCGCTTCACTTCACCAAATTCTAAGATTTGGTCAGTGAGGTTATTCATCATATTGGAAGGAATCGCGAAACCTATCCCGACGTTACCACCATTTGGTCCAAGAATTGCGGTGTTGATACCAATCAACTCACCCTTCAGGTTGACCAAAGCACCACCAGAGTTACCACTATTGATCGCTGCATCGGTTTGGATAAAGTTTTCGAAGTTCTCAATGTTTAGACCACTGCGACCCAGAGCAGAGACAATACCAGACGTCACGGTTTGACCAAGACCAAATGGATTACCAATCGCAACAGTGAAATCGCCGACTCGCAACTTGTCTGAATCTGCAATCTTGATTTCGGTAAGATTTTTCGCTTTTTCGAGCTTTAACAGGGCAACATCAGACATCTGGTCGCCACCGACCAACTCTGCGTCATATTCTCTGCCATCGTGAAGTTTGACGCGAATTTTTTCTGCACCATTAATCACGTGGTAGTTAGTCACTACATGACCTTGCTTGGCATCGATAATCACACCAGAACCTAAACCACGGAATGGCCTTTCTTGCAGTTGTTCAGTTGGAAAATCAGGACCGAAGAAAAAGCGAAACTGTTCAGGAATTTGTTGGCGAGACACTTGAGTGCCTTCAACTGAGATACTGACTACCGCGGGAGTGACTTTCTCAAGCATTGGAGCGAGGCTTGGCAGTTGTTCACCATCAACCGTAAACGGTAAAGCAGCAGTCGCTTGCATTGGCGTGATGATTGAACTTAGGCTTAGAGAGAGAACGGTTAAGGCAAGCAAAGGTTTTTTCATCGGATACTCCTATATAGTTAAGCCCCAAAAATTCAAACGTTTATACGTTGAAGAAGAATTAAAGGGGCACTTATCGGAATTTAAGACTCAAAAAACGATGTAAAGTTCATCACAAAAGAAAGATTGGGTTATGACGCTTTAGCGGAGACCACGTCTTGTGAGTCTAGAATTTCTTTTTTCTGGTCTTTTAGTAATCCAGTTGAACCTGCTGCGTAGTCTTTTGGAGCTTCGCTAAGAGGTTGAACCGTAGAATCAGAATCGAAAACGTGAGAATCGACCTCTGATTGTTGACTAATCTTCTTGATAAACGGATTGTCTTGTTCAGGAAGATTAGGCAGTAACTCCGCAGAGGTTTTAGCCATGTGTTGATAAAGCTTAGTGTACTCTTTACCTAGTGAGTCGAGCATTTCAGCAGACTGTGCAAAATGATCAGCAAGATCTTGTTTTTGCTGCTCTAATTCAAATTTGGCCTTATCCAAATCTTTCTGAACGTTCTTCTGCTTCTTATATCCGGGCGTCGTAAGACGTGAAATGACAGCGCCTAAAAGCATCCCAACAAGCAAGCCTACAAGGGCGTAAATCCAAGGCATAATTGCTCCTTATCATTGTTATTTAACATGTTTTTTACTGGTTAGTTACACATGTTCAAATCACATGGTACTATGAGTGCTTAAGCCAATAAAGAAAAATGCATGTGCTCTACATAGCAGTTTAACAGTCTTCTTCATTAGGTATCGAAGCGATGACGCCACTAGAAATCTATAATAAAGATATAAAAGAACACGGTTTTCAGAAAGATGCTGCTCAGTTACAAGCGGTAACCGCCTTAGATAAGCTCTATCATGAATTCATTGAATACCTAGAAACCCCGATAGAAAAACCATCAGGGTGGAAAACTTGGTTCAGTAATAAACAGCCTAAGCTTCCAGAATCGCCTAAAGGTCTTTATTTCTGGGGTGGGGTTGGGCGTGGTAAAACCTATCTAGTTGATACCTTTTTCGATGCACTTCCAACCGAAAAAAAAATGCGAGTTCACTTTCACCGTTTTATGTACCGCGTACATGATGAGTTGAACGCACTTGGGGATGTCAATGATCCACTTGAGTTGGTTGCTGATAAATTCAAGGCAGAAACCGAGATCATCTGTTTTGATGAGTTTTTTGTTTCAGATATTACCGATGCCATGATTCTGGGGACTCTGTTTCAGGCGCTGTTTAAGCGTGGTGTCATTCTGGTTGCGACATCAAACATTCCGCCACAAGACCTTTACCGAAACGGATTACAGAGAGCTCGATTTCTCCCTGCGATTGCACTGATTCAGGCCAATTGCGTAGTACTCAATGTAGATAGTGGTATTGATTATCGCTTGAGAACGCTAGAACAAGCAGAAATCTATCACTCCCCCCTTGATGAGCAAGCCAGTAAGAACCTTTGTCACTACTATGAGCAACTGGTTGGTGAAGGTAAAAAGGGAGTGAGTGTCATAGACATAAACCACCGTCAGATTGAGGTGGTGCAAGCGTCGGAAGGTGTGCTTCACGCTACCTTTGCTCAGTTATGTAAATCTGCGCGTAGCCAGAATGACTATATAGAGCTATCGCGTATTTACCACACCGTGCTATTGGCTGATGTTCAGCAGATGAACGCGAGCATTGATGATGCAGCTCGCCGCTTTATCGCCTTAGTCGATGAGTTCTACGAGCGTAACGTTAAGCTTATCATCTCGGCTGAAGTAGAGTTGGAGGCTCTTTATGCGGGTGGCTTACTTGAGTTTGAGTTCAAACGTTGTCAGTCGAGATTGATTGAAATGCAAAGCCATGATTATTTGGCGAAAGAGCATTTAGCTTAGCGAGCTTGTGGTTAAAGGGTTGAGCTTGAAAAAAAATGAAATTTTTATCCAAAAAAAGGTGATTTTTTCAACTGACTTCTCTATAATCCTGCGACCCACCGTTACTGCAGACCTTGATTATCGAAGGTATTTCGACATAACGGGTCGAGAGTGCCAACCACTCGAAGGGGTGTTGACTGGACTCTTAGTCAGTGGGAGCAAGCTTGCTCCTTAAGTGTAAATTTAAATATTGAACGGGTTATTATTAGCATGAAAACTTTCGTTGCTAAACCAGAAACTGTAAAACGCGACTGGTACGTTGTAGACGCTGAAGGTAAAACTCTTGGTCGTCTAGCAAGTGAAATTGCATCTCGCCTACGTGGCAAACATAAAGCTGAATACACTCCACACGTTGACACTGGTGATTATATCATCGTTGTAAACGCGGAGAAAGTTACTGTAACTGGTAACAAGGCTAAAGGTAAGATTTACTACCGTCACTCTGAATTCCCAGGCGGCCTAAAATCAATCAGCTTCGAGAAGCTAATTGATCGTAAGCCAGAGATGGCTCTTGAGCTAGCGGTTAAAGGTATGCTACCACGTGGTCCTCTTGGCCGTGCTATGTACCGTAAGCTTAAAGTTTACGCTGGCGCTGAGCACAACCATGTTGCTCAACAACCACAAGTACTAGACATCTAATCGGGGATTTCGGAAATGGCAGAGAATCAATACTACGGCACTGGCCGTCGCAAAAGCTCAGCTGCGCGTGTTTTCATCAAACCAGGCAGCGGCAACATCGTAATCAACAAGCGTAGTCTTGATGAGTACTTCGGTCGTCCAACTTCTCGCATGGTTGTTAAACAACCTCTTGAGCTAGTTGAACTAACTGAGAAACTAGACCTATACGTTACTGTTAAAGGTGGCGGTATTTCTGGTCAAGCTGGTGCTATCCGTCACGGTATCACTCGCGCTCTAATGGAATACGATGAGTCTCTACGTCCTACTCTACGTGCAGCTGGTTACGTTACTCGTGACGCTCGTTGCGTTGAACGTAAGAAAGTTGGTCTACGTAAAGCACGTCGTCGTCCACAGTTCTCTAAGCGTTAATCTTTTTTCGAAAAGATTCGCTTCCAATGCTTGCATTGGATGTGGCACCAAAAAGCCTGGCATTATGTCAGGCTTTTTTGTTTTTCCGCTCCAAAAAAATCCTTTGTCACCCGTACTTACTGTTTGATTTGTCGTACTTACGCAGCTTTTGTGACGTCACTGGCGATTCGCCTCACAAATGTTACAAAAAGGTAGCTTTATCTTGTCAAAAAGTAGGGTTTTATTTATCATTTGCCATCAAATAAATACAACTAAATTCGTATTTTGTTAGCCATGCTCTTTAAGCGGAATAACAATAATCCACAAGGAGCAAATGGGAGAATGTTTGGATGAGCAATGCGCCTTTAAATAACGGTCGCAGACGTTTCTTAACTGCTACAACAGCTGTTGTTGGTGGTTTAGGAGCAGCTGCTGTCGCCGTTCCTTTTATTAAATCTTGGAACCCAAGTGAAAAAGCCAAAGCTGCGGGTGCCCCTGTTGAAGTTGATATCGGTAAACTTGAAGAAGGGCAGATGGTACGTGTCGAGTGGCGTGGTAAACCTGTATGGGTTGTACGTCGTGCACAAACCGTAGTCGATGGACTGAAAGCAATTGATGGTCAACTACGTGACCCTGCATCTGGAGAAGAACAGCAGCCAACTTATGCTCAAAACGCTTACCGCTCAATTAAGCCTGAGTATTTTGTCGCTGTTGGTATCTGTACGCACCTTGGTTGTTCTCCAACCTATTTACCTGACAGTTTTGCTGAACAAGTTCAGGGTGTTAAGTCTGGTTTCTTCTGTCCATGTCACGGCTCTAAGTTCGACATGGCTGGTCGTGTATTCCAAGGTGTACCTGCACCACTTAACCTAGTTGTTCCAAAACACATGTACCTAAGTGATACCAGAATCCTTATCGGTGTTGACGAAGAAGGGGAGGCATAATGCAAGCTCTACTTGATTGGGTAGAAAAACGCATACCCGCAATGAATGCGTACAAGAAGCACCTTTCTGAGTACCCGATGCCAAAGAACTTTAACTTTTGGTATCTATTTGGTTCGCTAGCGATGCTTGTATTGGTCAACCAAATCCTAACGGGTATTTGGTTAACAATGAACTACGTACCGTCTGGTGATGGCGCGTTTGCGTCAATCGAATACATCATGCGTGATGTTGAGTACGGTTGGTTGTTACGTTACATGCACTCAACGGGTGCTTCGGCATTCTTCGTTGTTGTTTACCTACACATGTTCCGTGGCTTAATCTACGGTTCTTACCAGAAGCCTCGTGAGCTACTATGGATCTTCGGTATGCTAATCTTCCTCGTGTTGATGGCAGAAGCATTCATGGGCTACCTACTACCATGGGGTCAGATGTCTTACTGGGGTGCACAGGTAATCATTTCTCTGTTTGGTGCCATTCCTGTTATCGGTGATGATCTAACACTTTGGATTCGTGGTGACTACGTAATCTCTGGTGCGACGCTTAACCGTTTCTTCGCTCTACACGTTATCGCACTACCAATCGTACTATTGCTGTTGATCGTTCTACATGTTCTAGCTCTGCACGAAGTGGGTTCAAACAACCCTGATGGTATTGAAACTAAGCTGCCAAAAGGCACGATGGGCGACGATTACCAGACACAGTTTAAGTTCCACGACTACTACACTAAGAAGTACGATATCATCGACTCTATTCCTTTCCACCCATACGGTACGGTTAAGGATATGGTCGGTGTAGCAGGATTCTTGTTCCTATTCTGTTACGTGTTGTTCTTCAACCCAGAAATGGGCGGTTACTTCCTTGAGCCACCTAACTTTGAAGCAGCGAACCCACTGAAAACACCTGAGCACATTGCTCCTGTATGGTACTTCACTCCGTTCTACGCGATTCTGCGTGCGGTTCCAGACAAGCTATTAGGTGTTATTGCAATGGGTGCGTCGATTGCGGTTCTATTTGTACTACCTTGGCTAGACCGTTGTCGCGTGCGTTCTTACCGCTACCGCAGTAAGTTCCATTTATTCAACATCATCCAGTTCACGATCAGCTTTATCGCGTTGGGTATTCTTGGTGCGCTTCCAGCAACACCAACGTACACGCTACTAGCTCAGATCTTCAGCTTAGCTTACTTCATGTTCTTCGTACTGCTGTACTTCTACAGTAAGAACGAAGCGACTAAGCCACTACCAGAAAGGGTGACATTCAAATGAAAAAATGGATTGTAATTTTATTTGCAATGCTGCCTTCATTGGCAATGGCAGCGGGTGCGAACGTACCACTAGATAAAGCAAACAACGATCTGAGTGACCAAGCTTCATTGCAAAACGGTGCAAAGCTGTTTATGAACTACTGTTTTGGCTGTCACTCAGCTCAATACCAACGTTACGAGCGAGTTGGTCGTGACATCGGTATTCCTCTAGATTTGCTAAAAGACAATTTAATCTTCGACTCAGAAGCAAAAGTGGGTGACTTGATGGAGAACGCAATTCCAGATAAGTCAGCGGCGAAATGGTTCGGTGCTCCACCGCCAGATCTAACACTTGTTGCTCGTGTTCGTGGTACAGATTGGCTATACACTTACCTACGTGCTTTCTACGAGGATCCAAGCCGTCCGTTTGGCGTGAACAACATTGTTTTCCCAAGCGTTGGTATGCCTCACGTTCTTGAAGAGCTACAAGGTATTCCTAAGCCAGTGTATGAAACGCACGTAGTTGATGGTAAAGAAGTGACGAAAGTTGTTGGCGTAGAAGCTGATGGCAGCGGTGAGCTTAACCGTGAAGAGTACGACAATGCAGTTCGCGATTTGGTGAACTTCCTTGAGTACTCAGGTGACCCAGTGAAGCTTGAGCGTCACGCTCTTGGCTGGTGGGTTATGGGCTTCTTAATCATCTTTACAATCGTTGTTGTATTGCTGAAGAAAGAGTATTGGCGTGATGTGCACTAATTGTGCTACGATACCGTGCTAATTCCCAAATTTTTAACTTAACAATGGAGGCTTAGCCTCCATTGTTTTTATTTTGTAAGTGTGCTGGAGGGCTCCATGGCTGTAGCTGCCAATAAACGTTCTGTGATGACTCTATTTTCAAGTGCATCTGATATGTATAGCCATCAGGTTCGTATTGTTCTAGCAGAGAAAGGTGTAAGTGTAGAAGTAGAGCTTGTTGATGAAGCAAATCTACCTGCTGAACTTATCGAACTTAATCCATATAAGACAGTACCAACACTTGTTGACCGTGAACTAGCGCTTTACGACTCAAAGATCATCATGGAATACTTAGATGAGCGTTTCCCTCATCCACCATTGATGCCTGTATACCCAGTCGCTCGTGGTAACAGCCGTCTAATGATCTTCCGTATCGAGAAAAACTGGTACACGCTTGCTGAAAAGATTGTAAAAGGCACTGCTGATGAAGCAGAAGCTGCCCGCAACAAACTGCGCAACGATCTGCTAACTCTAGGCCCTGTTTTCGCTGAGTATGAGTACTTCATGAGCGAAGAATTCAGCCTAATCGACTGCTACCTAGCACCATTGCTATGGCGTCTGCCTCAACTTGGTATTGAACTAGTTGGTCCAGGGTCGAAAGAGCTTAAAGTTTACATGAATCGTGTATTTGAGCGTGATTCATTCCTAGCTTCTCTAACGGAAGCTGAACGTGAAATGCGTCTAACTCGTTAATTGGCGAGAAGATGGATATTGTCAATATGACACCACGCCGACCATATATGCTTCGTGCGTTTTATGATTGGTTGGTGGATAACGATTTAACGCCGCATGTCGTAGTGGCAGCAGAACTGCCTGGTGTCCGAGTGCCGATGGAGTTTGTTCAAGATGGACAAATCATCCTAAATATTGCTCCTAGAGCGGTGGGTAACTTGGAACTAGGAAACGAAGCGATCACCTTTAATGCTCGTTTTAGTGGTCGTCCTCATTCTGTTATCGTCCCTTTGTATGCTGTTCAAGCTATTTATGCCCGTGAAAATGGCGCAGGTACCATGTTTGAACCCGAAGAAGCTTACATGGGCGAATATGAAGAAGAAGGGATTTATGAGGAACAAGATGAAGAGAACTCTTTGTCTGTTGCTGACGAGAGTGCGGAACGAGAGTCCCTCAACTCTGATGATGAGCCTCCAAGACCGACCAAAGGGCGTCCAAGCCTAAGAGTAGTCAAATAAAAAAGCAGCGCTAATGCGCTGCTTTTTTATCTCAATTTGTTGTGCTTAGCCCTGTTAATGAAAGGCACGTACCACCTGTTTGACACCAGATATGTTGCGCGCCAACTCGGTTGCAATGTCAGCATGTTGTTGAGAAACATAACCGAGTAGGAAGACTTCTTTGTCTTCGGTGATCACTTTAATTTTTACGCCGTTAAGCTCCGAGTTCGCCAGTAAAGCGGATTTCACTTTCGTCGTTATCCAACTATCGTGGCTAATCTCGCTCACAGACAACGGTGCTTTAACACGCAGCTGATTGTGAATGTTTTTAACGCCTTTGATTTTACGTGCTTGCGATTCAAACTCTTGCTTGAGTTGATCGCTGTTTGCCTGTCCCATCAAAACTACGGTGCCGTTGTATGAACTGGCAGTAATACGGGCATTGCCTCTGAATGGGGGCTTGTTACCAATACCCGCGACTTCAAACTCAATATTATTATCGTTCCAGATCTCTTGCGTTGTTCGAGGGTCAATAACGATTGCGGCTGTCGTCGCTGCGCCAGCAACAAATAGACCAGCGCATCCGGTGAGATTGAGTAGCAATAGAGATAACAGTAGAGGTTTAAACCAATTCATCATTTAGTCTTCGTGTGCAGGAAACAATACTTGGTCGATAAGATCGCATAAGCAGTGTAGCGTCACCATATGAACTTCGTGAATTCTTGCTGTTCTGTGAGATGGGATCCGAATCTCCACATCGTTCTCACCCAATAACCCTGCCATTTCACCGCCATCTTTGCCTGTTAAGGCGATGATAGTCATGTCTCTTGTCACCGCAGCTTCCATCGCCTTGATGATATTTTTGCTATTCCCGCTGGTGGAAATAGCCAGCAGAATGTCACCAGTCTGACCAAAGGCGCGAACTTGCTTAGAGAAAATCTCTTCGTAGTGATAGTCGTTTGCGACCGCGGTAAGAGTCGTGTTATCGGCGGTTAAGGCCATTGCAGGTAGGCTAGGGCGCTCAGTTTCAAAACGGTTTAAAAGGCAAGAAACAAACTGTTGTGCGTTCGAGGATGAGCCACCGTTGCCACAACACAGGATCTTGTTGCCATTAAGAAGACTAGCAACCATAGCTTGTGCGGCATGTGTAATGGCATCAGGCAATGCTTCTGCTGCGGCAATTTGAATTTGAATACTTTCAGTAAAACTGTCTTTAATGCTGTCTAGCATCGATTATCCTTGAGTTATTACGTTTTTGAGCCATTCGATTTGGTGACCATGGTTATGAATCGCCACCAAGTCAAAGCGAAAATCTGTCGAGTAAACGGATAAGCCGTTCTTCATTAGCCATACATTTGCGGTTTTTATTAGCTTGCGTATTTTGCTAGGCGTGACGGTCTCCGCAGCATGTCCGAACGATTGGCTTTTACGATAGCGTACCTCAACGAAGACGATAGTTGTACCATCGCGCATAATGAGGTCTATCTCGCCAGCTTTGGCTAGGAAGTTTCGCTCAATTAATGAGAGGCCGCAACCAGTAAGATACTTTTGTGCTGCGGCTTCGTAGTGTTGTCCGTGCTCTCTTTTATTAGTTGGCACTATGCTCCGCCCAACTGATCTCGCGCTGTACGACGCAATTATCGTCGATACTTAGCAAGCCAGTATTTCCCTCGATAGAGTAGCCTTGAATGACTTTCATTTGAGGGAGATGTTCCATCAAACGGTAAGCATCCATACCTAGGGCTTGCAGGCGCTTCTCTGCGTTAGAATCTTTCGGCCACAATTTATCCATTTGAGCTTTCAGGCTTGCATCTGGTTGAATTAATAGTGGAATATCACTGTACATCACACCGGTTAGATCTTCATACTGCTGACGGCCACTATTGCTGCGTGAGTTAGAATAGAGCTTCGGTGGGAGCGTATCTGGGTTAATCGCTACTTCAATAAATGGTTTGATTAATGTTAACTCAGCACTGCTTGCAACGATGTAGACTGCATCGACATCGCGGCGACTGCGTGGTTGGCTCTCCAGCGGGATACTAAGTAAAGATTCCATCTGAGCAATGTGCTGCTGGCTATCTTGCAAACCGAATACTTTATTGATGTCACGTTGTAGTTGGCGTTTATCACCAAAGAGGTTTACCGCCACCTTGTTATCACTGTATTTGCTCCACTCTTGCTTAAACGCATCCACGACACGTGAGCCTAAACGGCCATTAGGAGCAAGGATGAGCGGGTATTGGTAGCCTTGTTTAGCTAAATGTTTTGCAGCTTGAGCAACTTCTTGCTCAGGCGAAAGGGCGAGATAGCAAGTGTTGTTTCCCGCTTCAACATTATCAGGGATGTTAAGCGCAAGCATCGGTAAACTTGAAGTAAAGCTTGCTTGAGCTTGTTGCAGTTTCTCAATGTTCTCTTTAAGTAACGGGCCTACAACTGAATCAATTTGCTTTTCAACTAAGGTTGACTCTAATTCAGCTACGCTTGTTGCATTGGTATCGATCACGGTGAGCGTTGCGTTAGGATCTCGTTCCTTATCATTCATCATCTCTAGGATGAAGCCGTCGCGAATTAGCTTAGCTTGTTGAGCAAACTTGCTACTAAGTGGTAGCAGTAGCGCTGTGTTGACGGGTTTAATGAGTTCAAGAGACAAAATTTCATTAATTGCCTGCGGAGTGTATAGCGATGCAGGGTGAGTTGGATTAGCCGCTAACCATTGTTCTAAGCTGCTTTTCAACTGCGGTAGGTTGCTCGCATAGTTCTTGGTGAAGCCAGTCACTTCAAGCCAGCCAGCGATAACAGGGTCTGTCTCTTGTTGCTTGAAGGTGTCAAGTTGAGTTCCGGTGTATTGGCCTAAATTGTTCCAGATACTTTGTGCCACAAAAGCTTGCTCACTTTCCGGTAAGTAACCGCTGCTTAACGATAGTTCACGAGTGGCATTGAAAAAATCACCTTGTTTTGTGAATAGGGAGGCGCGAAGTTGGTGGTAGTTTAGCCACTGCTCATCGGCAAGTTGCCACGATGGTCTGAAATTAAGTTGTGAGAGCGCTTCTTGGTGCTGATTTTGAGCAACAAGTAGTTCTGCACGAGCGAGTTGCCATTCGGCTTGCTGCATATCGGTTAAGGATTGACGAGCTAAACGCTTCATCAATAGCTCCGCTTGAGTTGCGTCTCCAGCATCGATAGAGGCTTTCAGTGCCATGATTAGCCAATCATTTTGTAGGCTTCCTTGGCTGCTATCAGCACGCATCAGATAGGTCTGGATTGGCTGATTTGGGTCGAGGGTAATATCGACACTTGTTGGCGCCTTTGGAGCAGAAGAACACGCTGCCAATGTGACAGCAAGTGCTACAGGAGTCAGTAAGCGTGTTACACTGAGACGCTTGTGGTTTTTCATGGCCATGAGCTCTTTGTTAATTCCGTATAAAATTGTGTCTATATTAATCGTTGAAGTGATGGTAAACAAATGACAGATAACAAAACCTTACTAACTGAGGTTCCTACCCTTTATATCGTACCTACACCAATTGGCAATCTGGGCGATATTACTCAGCGAGCGATTGAAGTGCTATCTAATGTCGATCTTATTGCCGCAGAAGATACACGTCATACAGGTAAGTTGCTTTCTCACTTCAATATTCAAACTAAAACTTATGCTCTCCATGATCATAATGAACAGCAAAAAGCGCAAGTCTTAGTCGACAAATTGTTAGCTGGGCACTCAATTGCACTCGTTTCTGATGCCGGCACCCCATTAATTAGTGATCCAGGATACCATCTTGTCACGCAATGTCGTCAGGCGGGCGTTAAAGTTGTCCCACTGCCAGGGGCTTGCGCAGTGATTACCGCGCTCAGCGCATCGGGATTACCTTCTGACAGATTCAGCTTTGAAGGGTTCTTACCTGCGAAAAGCAAGGGACGAAAAGATAAGTTCCTAGAAATCGCCAAAGTAGAACGTACATGTGTATTCTACGAATCCCCTCACCGCATCCTAGATTCACTTGCGGATATGCTAGACATTTTGGGGCCTGAGCGAGAAGTTGTTCTTGCCCGTGAACTGACCAAAACCTTTGAGACTATTCAAGGTATGCCACTGGGTGAATTGGTGGAATGGGTTAAAGCTGATGAGAATCAGCAGCGTGGTGAAATGGCGCTGTTGATTCATGGTTACCGTTCGAGTGAAGAAGAGACCTTGCCAGAGGAAGCGACTCGCACACTGGCGATTTTGACCAAAGAGTTACCCCTTAAAAAAGCCGCCGCATTGGCCGCAGAAATATACAACCTGAAGAAAAATGCGCTGTATAAGTGGGGGTTGGAGAACTTGAGTTAAGAGTTGAGACATTGGAGTCGAGAATCAAGAAGAAGCCGCTTTAGCTCTAGCTTTCCATTGCTCGACTCTCGAAGGGCAGCGTTCTTACCTCGCGAAGTAACGTATTCTGTCTGTTCCTTGACCACTTAACGCCTCGTTTGCATCATATTTGTGATCTCGCTAGACACTTAGTGGATTAGTCTATACAATCCGCCCTCGGAGCTGACTGGGTAGTCGCTGCTTTGTTGATGTCCTTCGGGAGACTGACGTTGAGGTCCCTTTGGGAGACTGACGTTGACGTCCTTCGGGAGACTGACGTTGATGTCCTTCGGGAGACTGACAGAGGGGAGGAAAGTCCGGGCTTCATAGAGCAAGGTGCCAGGTAACGCCTGGGGGGCGCAAGCCTACGACAAGTGCAGCAGAGAGAAGACCGCCGATGGCCCTAGGGCACAGGTAAGGGTGAAAGGGTGCGGTAAGAGCGCACCGGACGACTAGTAATAGTTCGTAGCAGGGTAAACTCCACCTGAAGCAAGACCAAATAGGCCTCCACATTGCGTTGCTCGCGTAAGGAGGCGGGTAGGTTGCTCGAGCCAGTGAGCGATTGCTGGCCTAGACGAATGGCTACCGCCGCGCAAGCGGAACAGAACCCGGCTTATGTGTCGGCTCCACCTATTCGAGACCCATCGTAACTTTGTTGTTATGATGGGTTTTTTGCTTTTAATTGACCAAATTTATTTCCGAACCATTAAACTTGGCGCTAAATCACGAGTTCTCATGTGCTAATAGTGGCGATACGCCGCTAAATCAGTACACTGGAGAATCTGAATCCGTCAATGCGACAGCCACATGAGATAACTATGACCGAAGCATTTAAACACATATCCGTACTCCTGCATGAATCGATTGATGGCTTAGCAATAAAGCCTGACGGTATCTATATCGATGGTACATTCGGTCGTGGCGGTCATAGCCGTACGATATTGTCTAAGTTGGGCGAAAATGGTCGCCTTTACAGTATCGACCGTGACCCACAAGCTATCGCTGAAGCAAACAAAATTGACGATCCTCGCTTTACCATTATTCATGGTCCTTTCTCTGGTATGGCGGACTATGCCGAAGAGTATGGATTGGTTGGTAAAGTGGATGGTGTTCTACTGGATCTGGGTGTTTCTTCTCCTCAACTTGATGACGCTGAGCGTGGTTTCAGCTTTATGAAAGATGGTCCGCTGGATATGCGAATGGATCCAACGTCTGGTATCCCGGTTTCACAATGGCTGCTGGAAGCTGATTTGGATGATATTACTTGGGTTATCCGCGAGTTTGGTGAAGATAAGCATGCGCGTCGCATTGCTAAAGCGATCGTTGCTTACCGTGAGAACGAAGAGAACGAGCCTCTGACGCGCACCAGTCAGTTAGCTAAGCTGATTTCTGATGCAGCACCAAAGAGCTTTAAAGAGAAAAAGCATCCAGCCACACGTGCTTTCCAAGCCTTCCGTATTTACATCAACAGTGAGTTAGAAGAAATCGATACGGCGCTAAAAGGTGCAGCAAAGATTCTTGCGCCACAAGGTCGCCTATCAGTGATTAGCTTCCACTCTCTGGAAGACCGCATGGTAAAACGCTTTATTCGTAAAGAGAGTAAAGGACCAGAAGTGCCTCACGGTATTCCAATGACTGAAGAGCAGATCAAAGCTTTAGGCAGTGCGAACTTAAAAGCGGTTGGTAAGGCAATCAAGCCGTCAAAACAAGAAGTTGAACACAATGCACGTTCACGCAGTTCAGTGCTACGTATTGCAGAAAAGCTATAACAAACAATGAGTAAGTCAACGCCCAATCTCGCTAAGCTGATTGCACTCGATCTTTTGAGTGTTGGTCGTGTACCGCTAATCTTCCTCTTGATGATTTTTGCTAGTGCGATGGGGGTGGTATTTACGACTCACCACACACGCCAAGCCATTACCGAAAAAGATCAGGCCTTAGTTGAACGTGAGAGGCTTGATAATGAATGGCGTAATTTGTTACTTGAAGAAACTGCATTAGCCGAGCACAGTCGCGTACAAGCCGTGGCAAAACAAGAGCTGGAAATGAAGCGTCCAGATTCCGATAAAGAAGTCATTATTAACCTCCCATGAGCAAGAAAGAAAAACACGCTGAGCCGAAAGCCGAGCCGCAGCCAACTCATCTTATCCATTGGCGATTCTATGTAGTGCTATTTTTTGTTTTTTGTGCCTTTGCAGCACTTGCTGGTCGTATCGCTTATATCCAAATTATTGAACCTGATAACTTGATCAAGCAGGGGGATTTACGTTCGGTTCGAGCCAAAACGCTGCATTCAGCTCGCGGCATCATTTCTGATCGCAATGGCGAACCTTTAGCGGTAAGTGTTCCTGTTGAGGCGGTTTGGGCTGATCCAGTGGCCATTTTCAAAGCCGGTGGTCTAGATGATATAAACCGTTGGTATGCACTCGCTGACGTGTTAGGCGTTAAGCGTCAAAGCCTGATCGATAAGATTAATGACAACAAAGACCGTCGCTTTATCTATCTTCAGCGTCAGGTTAGTCCTGCAATGGCGCACTACATTCGCGAATTGAAACTTTCAGGCATCGGACTAAAGGCTGAGTCAAGACGTTACTATCCAGCAGGTGAGGTAAGTGCCCACTTAGTGGGGGTGACTGGGATTGATGGTCATGGTCTTGAAGGTGTTGAGCGCAGCTATGACAAATGGCTGACTGGTGAAGCCGGCAAACGGATTATTCGTAAAGACCGTTATGGACGCGTGGTAGAAAACATCTCTTTGGAAGAACGTGAAGAAGGTAAGCCGTTAGAGCTGACGATTGATCAACGTATTCAAGCGATCGCGTTCCGAGCCATTAAGCAGGCAGTTGCTGACTATCGTGCAACCTCGGGTTCTGCCGTTATCCTTGATGTGAAAACGGGAGCCGTCTTGGCGATGGTGAATGCGCCGTCTTACAACCCAAATAATCGCTCAGACCTTCAGTCTGCCAAAATGCGTAACCGAGTGATTACCGATGCGTTTGAACCTGGTTCAACGGTGAAACCTTTTGTTGTTTTGGCGGCTTTAGAGAACGGTGTTGCCGATGACAAAACGGTGATTGATACCGGTGACGGCATCATGCAAATTGGCGGAAGCCGTGTCCGTGATACCTCAAAAGTCGGTAAGGCTGACTTAACCACCATTCTTAAAAAGTCGAGTAATATTGGGGTGGCTAAACTGGCGTTAGAAATGCCACTCGAAGCCTTGTTAGGTATGTATAGTTCGGTGGGTTTTGGTGAAGTGTCAGGGCTCAACCTAGTTGGTGAAACACAGGGGATTTTCCCTAATCGTCGTCGCTGGTCAAAATTTGAAATCGCGACTTTATCATTCGGTTATGGTCTCACTATCACGCCTCTTCAATTAGCCCATGCTTATGCCACGTTGGGTAATTTAGGTCAGTATCAGCCCATTCATATCATCGAGAACAATCAGCAAGATCTGTCAAAACAAGTTATCGATAGAGAAAATGCTCGAAAAGTACTGGCGATGCTAGAAACGGTCACACAGCCTGGCGGTACTGCGACGAAAGCAGCCGTACCTGGTTACCGAGTTGCCGCAAAAACAGGTACTTCACGTAAAGCGATAGCGGGCGGTTATGGTGATGAATATTTTGCCTATACCGCGGGCGTAGCGCCAGCCAGCGATCCAAGAGTCGCTTTGGTTGTGGTGGTCAATGAACCACAAGGTGATAACTACTACGGTGGTTCTGTAGCGGGCCCCGTCTTTGCTGAAATATTAAAAGGGACGTTACAGATATTGAATGTAGCGCCTGACGAAAACAAATTTAAACAAGATTAAGTGAGTTTGATATGTCCAAGGAACTGACCTTAGCCGCCTTACTTTCCCCGTGGTTGGATATTTCTGCTGAAGATAGTGCCAGTATGGTCGTGCAACGACTAGAACTCGATAGCCGCAAAGTCACTCAAGGCACGACGTTTGTTGCGATTAAAGGTCATGCCGTTGATGGTCGACGTTTTATCCCTTCAGCAATAGAGCTGGGCGCAAACGCGGTGATTGCTGAGGCGTGTGACTTGCATCCTCATGGTGAGGTAACGAATGTCTCTGGAGTGAGTGTTGTCTATATCAACCAACTCAATCAGCATCTATCCGCTCTCGCTAGCCAACTTTATCCGCTGGCCAAGAACAAGCTCATTGGCGTAACGGGAACGAATGGTAAAACCACGATTACCCAGATTATGGCGCAGTGGCTTGATCTTGTTGGCCAGAAAGCAGCCGTTATGGGTACTACGGGCAATGGTTTTCTCTCTGACCTGCAACCCGTAGCTAACACGACAGGCAATGCGATAGAAATTCAGCAAACTCTGTATCGATTAGAAGGGCAGGGGGCGCGATACTCCGCGTTGGAAGTTTCTTCACATGGCTTGGTTCAAGGGCGCGTTAAAACTCTACCGTTTGAAGTCGGCGTGTTCTCCAATCTTAGTCGTGATCACCTCGATTATCATGGCACGATGGAAGAGTATGCCGAGGCAAAGTTTTCGCTATTTAGCCAACATCAGTGCAAAGCGGCGGTGATTAACGTTGATGATGAAGTCGGGGCTTGTTGGATTCAACGCCTAGATTCGGCCATTGCGGTTTCTCTTCAGCCAACGGATTACCCGAATGCAGTATGGGCTCAAAGTGTAAGTTATAGCGAAGCAGGAATAACGTTATCCATTGATGGGGTGTTTGGGCGTGGAGAATTTACGGTCGCACTTATCGGTGAGTTCAATGCAAGTAATGTCTTAGTGGCATTAACCGCACTACTCGCACTTGGTATCGACAAACAAGCGTTGTTTGATGTGGCTGGTTCCTTAAAACCAGTACTCGGTCGAATGGAGCTATTTACAGCAAATGGCAAAGCGAAAGTTGTGGTCGATTATGCGCATACCCCAGATGCATTAGAAAAAGCATTGCAAGCGCTTCGTGTTCATTGCCATGGCAAGCTATGGGCAATCTTTGGTTGTGGTGGTGATCGTGATAAGGGTAAGCGTCCAATGATGGCTGCGATTGGTGAAAGTCTGGCTGACAAAGTGATATTGACCGATGATAACCCACGTAGTGAATCTCCGGCAGCAATCGTAGAGGACATGCTGGAAGGAATGCAGAATCCCCAACAAGCCATTATTGAGCACAATCGATTTAATGCGCTCAAGCATGCCCTCGCTCATAGCAGTGAGTTGGACATTATCTTACTTGCTGGCAAAGGGCATGAAGATTATCAAGTGATGGCGGACAAAACTATCCAATATTCAGACCGAGAGTCTGCGCTACAACTTTTGGAGGTGTCGTTATGATTACCTTGATGTTAAGCCAAATCGCGCAAGCATTAGACGCTGAGCTAATTGGTAATGACACGGCAATAGAATCTGTATCAACGGATACACGAGTGATTGAAACTGGTGCTCTTTTTGTTGCACTGGTTGGCGAATGTTTTGATGCCCATGACTTCGTTGCACAAGCGGTTGAGTCAGGTGCTGGTGCTTTGTTGGTCAGTAGAGTCGTGAACAGTGATGTCCCGCAACTGTTGGTCAAAGATACTAAACTGGCTTTGGGTCAGCTTGGTTCACTGGTTCATCATACTTGTCAGACCCCTACTGTTGCGATCACGGGCAGTGCTGGTAAAACAACCGTCAAAGAGATGGTTGCGAGCATTATGGCGCAGCAAGGACGAGTTTTGTTTACCGCTGGGAATTTCAATAACGACATCGGTGTTCCACTAACATTGCTGCGTTCAACGCCTGAAGATGACTATGCCGTTATTGAGATGGGTGCGAACCACATCGGAGAAATTGCTTACACGACCAATCTGGTCAAAGCAGACGTTGCGTTAGTCAATAATGTTGCTGCGGCGCACTTAGAAGGTTTTGGCTCTCTTGATGGCGTAAAACAAGCGAAAGGTGAAATCTATCAGGGATTAAAACCTGGCTCGGTCGCGATTATCAATTTAGACAGTCATGGTGGAGATTACTGGCAAGATGTTCTCGCTGACAAACAGGTAAAAAGTTTTTCAGTTGTTGATTCCGATGCCGACTACTTTGCCAAAGAGATCGGTCTCAATACGTGTGGTGAAGCCAGCTTTACTCTGGTTTCACCGTTTGGCGAGATTGCAGTCAAACTTGGCATTGTTGGTCAACACAACGTTGCTAACGCATTGGCGGCGACAGCATTGGCGTTAGAACTGGGCGCCAATCTAGAAATGGTACAAACCGGCTTGGCTCATTTAAGCAAAGTTAAAGGTCGAGTTGAGGTGATTGAACTCAACGACAAGATCAAGCTTATTGACGATAGTTATAATGCCAGCGTACCCGCGATGAAAGCCGCGGCGGATCTGTTGGCGAGCTTCAAGGGAATTCGTTGGTTAATTTTGGGTAATATGGCTGAGTTAGGCGATGAAAGTCTTGCACTTCACCGTCAAGTCGGAGAACATGCAGCCCCATTCGAATTCGAACACGTGCTCACATATGGCGCTGATGCAAAAGCGATCAGCAATGAGTGTGATGGTCTTCATTTTGATAGCCATCAGAGCATGATTGATTATATTAAACAGCAGATAGTACAGCATCAAGAACCACAAACACTGCTAGTCAAAGGGGCAAATAGTGCTGGAATGAGTAAAGTCGCTACTGCTGTCAAGGAGATGTATACATGATTATTTGGCTCGCGGAGCTACTACAGCCATATTTTTCATTCTTCCGATTATTTGAGTACCTGTCGTTTCGTGCGATTGTGAGTGTACTTACCGCGTTAGGTATTTCATTGTGGATGGGACCAATCATGATCCGCCGTTTGCAGTTATTGCAGATCGGTCAGGTGGTTCGAAATGAAGGTCCTGAGTCTCACTTCAGTAAACGCGGTACGCCTACAATGGGTGGGATAATGATTCTGACGGCCATTGTAACGACGGTTCTGTTATGGACGGATCTCTCAAACCCTTATGTATGGTCAGTTCTGGCCGTTCTTATTGGTTACGGTGCAGTCGGGTTTGTTGATGACTACCGCAAGGTGGTACGTAAAAACACCGATGGTTTGATTGCTCGCTGGAAGTACTTTTGGCAGTCTGCTATTGCGCTGGTTGTCGCTTTCGCGCTATACGCTCATGGTAAAGACACCGCGGCCACTCAGCTAGTGGTACCGTTTTTCAAAGAGGTCATGCCTCAACTTGGCTTGATGTACATTGTACTGACTTACTTCGTTATTGTCGGCACCAGTAATGCGGTGAACTTGACCGATGGCCTGGATGGCCTAGCGATTATGCCAACGGTATTAGTTTCAG
This sequence comes from Vibrio sp. Hep-1b-8, assembly GCF_006124995.1. GTDB lineage: Bacteria > Pseudomonadota > Gammaproteobacteria > Enterobacterales > Vibrionaceae > Vibrio. The sequence goes on along the minus strand of NZ_QEWN01000110.1, from coordinate 37,630 downwards.
CTGGTTTTGCGGCTATTGCTTGGGCGACGGGCAACGTCAACTTTGCTAATTACCTACATATTCCATACATTCCGCAAGCGTCGGAGCTAGTGGTCGTTTGTACCGCAATAGTGGGCGCAGGACTTGGTTTCCTATGGTTCAACACTTACCCAGCACAAGTGTTTATGGGTGATGTGGGATCACTCGCCTTAGGTGGTGCGCTTGGTACCATTGCCGTGTTGGTTCGTCAGGAGTTTGTTTTAGTGATTATGGGGGGTGTTTTTGTAATGGAAACGCTTTCTGTAATCTTACAGGTCGGTTCCTATAAGTTGCGTGGTCAACGTATTTTCCGTATGGCACCAATTCACCATCATTACGAGCTAAAAGGTTGGCCTGAACCACGAGTGATCGTTCGTTTCTGGATCATCTCTATTGTGCTTGTTCTTGTCGGTTTAGCGACGCTTAAAGTTCGATAAGGAAGTTCACACCATGACCACGGATCGTTGGCAAGGTATTGAGAAAGTCGTTGTTGTAGGGCTCGGTATCACCGGGCTCTCTGTCGTTAAGTACTTAACCTCATTACAGAAAACGCTAGATGTTCGCGTTATCGATACGCGTGAAAACCCACCGGGCAGTGAAGCCTTACCACAGGGGATTGCGCTACATAGTGGAAGTTGGAATCTGAACTGGTTACTTGAAGCTGATCTGGTTGTGACTAATCCCGGAATTGCTTTAGCGACGCCCGAAATTCAGCAGGTGCTCGCCAAGAGTATCCCTGTTGTTGGCGATATTGAGCTGTTTGCGTGGCAAGTCGATAAACCAGTGATCGCCATTACTGGCTCAAATGGTAAGAGTACCGTCACAGATTGGACGGGGCAGGTTGCTAAAGCGGCCGGTCTTACAGTCGGTGTTGGCGGCAACATTGGTGTGCCTGCGTTAGATCTTCTTGCGTTGGATGCGGACTTATATGTTCTAGAACTGTCCAGCTTCCAGTTAGAAACGACGCGCTCATTAGCGCCAAAAGCGGCGGCGCTTTTGAATCTATCTGAAGACCATATGGATCGTTACCAAGGTATGGAAGATTATCGCCAAGCGAAGTTGCGCATCTTTGAGCATGCTGAAGCTTGTGTGGTCAACGCTGACGATAAACAAACCTACCCAGACCATGATGGGCATAACCTGATCGAGTTTAGTCTGGTTGAGCCAACCCAGTTTGCCGTTACTGCGCAGCATGGTATCGAGTATATTTCAGTCAATGGCACGCTTATTTGTCCTACATCGGAACTCTCACTTGTTGGTCGTCATAATGTTGCCAACGCATTAGTGGTATTAGCCTTGTTAGCGCAAGTCGGCGTTGATATCGAAAAAGGCTTAGCTGCGTTGAAATCTTACCGCGGTTTGACACATCGCTGCCAAGTGGTTGCCGATAATCGTGGTGTTAAGTGGGTCAATGATTCGAAAGCGACGAATGTCGCCAGCACTATGGCAGCCTTGGCGGGTCTTGAGCTGGAAGGCACCCTGTATCTTTTAGTGGGTGGTGTCGGTAAAGGTGCTGATTTCTCTCAGTTAGAACCGATACTCAAGCCTTTGAAGCTGCAATTGTGCTGTTTTGGTGAGGACGGTGACCAGTTTATGCCGCTTCACCCAAGCGCTCAGCGTTTTGACGATATGGAAGAGATCATTCAGTGGTTAGCGCCCAATGTGATTGCCGGAGATATGGTATTACTTTCTCCAGCCTGTGCCAGCTTTGACCAGTTCAGTAATTTTATGGCTCGTGGAGATGCATTCACCGAGCTAGCGAAAGCTTACGCATAAATAACGTAGGGAACTATGCAAATTCGAAACGTTTTTGGCAGCATCAAACGTTGGGTGACTACATCGTCACCCGAAGCCCTGTATGACCGACAGTTAGTATGGATCTCTTTGGGGTTGATGCTGACTGGGCTGGTGATGGTGACCTCTGCTTCGTTTCCAATCAGTTCTCGGTTAACTGACCAACCTTTTCACTTTATGTTTCGCCACGCTATTTTTTTGGTGCTGGCCATCTCCACCTCGGCCGTTATCCTTCAAGTCCCGATCAAGCGTTGGTTAGAGTTCAGTACTTGGCTTTTGTTGCTTTCAATCGGACTACTCATCGTCGTGCTCGTTGCGGGTAAATCGGTGAACGGTGCTTCGCGATGGATTCCATTAGGCTTGTTTAACTTACAGCCAGCAGAAGTCGCCAAACTGTCGTTGTTCATCTTCATGTCTGGTTATTTAGTGCGAAAGAGTGAAGAAGTTCGGTCCAGCTTTTTCGGCGGTTTTATCAAGCCGATTATTGTCTTCGCAACGCTGGCGAGTTTACTGTTGCTCCAGCCTGACTTAGGGACCGTCATCGTGATGTTGGTTACTCTGTTTGGTATGTTGTTTATTGCTGGAGCCAAGCTGACTCAGTTTCTCGCTTTAATGGTCGTAGGCTTGGTTGCGGTTGCAACGCTTATCTATATCGAACCTTACCGCATGCGCCGTGTTACCTCTTTCATGGACCCGTGGGATGACCCATTTGGTAGTGGATATCAGTTAACTCAATCTTTGATGGCATTTGGCCGTGGCGAGTGGTTCGGCCAAGGGTTAGGCAACTCAATTCAAAAATTGGAATATCTACCAGAAGCGCATACTGACTTTGTCTTCGCCGTGCTAGCCGAAGAGTTAGGTTATGTGGGGGTTGTACTGGTATTGATGCTGATTTTTAGTTTGGTGTTAAAAGCGATTTATATTGGTCGTAAGGCATTTGAAAACAACCAACTCTTTGGTGGCTATTTAGCATTTGGTATCGGGATTTGGTTTGCTTTCCAAACTCTAGTTAACGTCGGTGCTGCTGCGGGTATGGTACCCACCAAAGGTTTGACGTTACCTCTGATCAGTTATGGTGGTTCGAGTTTGATCGTCATGGCTGTTGCCGTTTCCATTTTACTGCGTATCGATCATGAGTGCCGATTGGGTAGTGCAGAAACACAAGAACAAAAGTTAAATACAGATGAAAACGAATAAAAGATTAATGGTTATGGCTGGCGGGACAGGTGGCCATGTTTTCCCGGGACTTGCCGTAGCGAAAAAGCTTCAGTCGCAAGGTTGGGGTATTCGCTGGTTGGGTACTGCTGATCGTATGGAAGCGGATTTGGTGCCGAAACACGGTATCGAGATCGATTTTATCAAAGTAAAAGGTCTACGCGGTCAAGGCATTGGCCGATTAATTGCCGCACCATTGCAGATTATCAATGCTGTGTTTCAGGCGAGAGCTCATATGAAGCGTTGGAAGCCAGATGCAGTTCTTGGTATGGGTGGCTACGTAAGTGGACCGGGCGGAATCGCCGCATGGTCACTTGGTATCCCTGTTGTTTTGCATGAACAAAACGCAGTCGCGGGCCTGACAAATCAATGGCTATCTAAGATAGCTCGTCAGGTTTTTCAGGCTTTTCCAGGGGCTTTCCCAGCGGCTCCAGTTGTTGGTAACCCTGTGCGTGAAGATGTGGTGGCCATTGACCCGCCAACTAGCCGGATGGGTCAGCGTGATGGTGATATCAGAATTTTGGTTATGGGAGGCAGCCAAGGTGCTCAGATCCTTAACCGAACGTTACCTGAAGTGATGGCTAAGCTTGGCAGTGGCTATCAGATTCGCCACCAGGCTGGTAAAAACAACCAGCAGGAAGTAGCGCAAGCATACGCCGAGCATCAAGTCGAGAGCGCGGAAGTGGTCGAGTTTATCGATGATGTAGCCGCGGCTTATCAATGGGCCGATCTACTTGTGTGTCGCTCAGGTGCGCTGACCGTATCTGAAGTATGCGCTGCGGGTGTCGGGGCTATCTTTATCCCGTTTATGCATAAAGATAGACAGCAGGCCTTGAATGCTGACCATTTGGTAGAGTGTGGCGCAGCAAAAATGATTGAGCAGCGTGACCTCACCGTAGAGAAACTTGCGAACGAAATTCAACAGCTAGATCGCGCGGCTTTGCTTGATATGGCAAAGAAAGCACGACACGCTGCTAAGTTAGATGCAGATAGTGTGGTCTCTGAAGCCATTATTGCACTGACGAAATAACGAGAAAGAATCATGACAGTTAAACATACTCAAGATTTGGCTCAGATTAGAGCTATGGTGCCAGAGATGCGCCGCGTAAAATGCATTCACTTCATCGGTATTGGTGGTGCAGGTATGAGCGGTATTGCCGAAGTATTACTGAATGAAGGATATCAAATTTCTGGATCAGATATTGCGGCTAATGTGACGACAGAACGTCTGATTAAGAAAGGCGCGACAGTATTTATTGGTCATGCAAAAGAAAATGTTTCAGAGGCGAGTGTTGTCGTTGTTTCAACTGCCATCAATGAAGAAAACCCAGAGATAATAGCGGCGCGCGCAGCACGTATTCCGGTCGTTCGTCGTGCTGAAATGCTTGCTGAGTTAATGCGCTTCCGCCACGGCATTGCGGTTGCTGGTACACATGGTAAAACCACAACCACTGCACTTGTCACACAAATTTACTCAGAAGCTGGCTTAGATCCAACGTTCGTTAATGGCGGTCTTGTTAAGAGTGTCGGAACTAACGCTCGTCTCGGTTCGAGCCGTATCTTAATTGCAGAAGCGGATGAAAGTGATGCTTCATTCCTACACCTTCAGCCAATGGTCAGCATCGTCACCAATATCGAAGCTGATCATATGGATACCTATGGTGGTGATTTTGAGACTCTAAAGCAGACATTTATCGATTTTCTTCACAACCTTCCATTTTACGGTCAAGCGATCGTATGCATTGATGATCCTGTGGTACGAGAATTGGTTCCAATCATTAGCCGTCAGGTGATCACCTATGGTTTCTCTGAGGATGCGGATGTACGCATTACTCATTACCGACAAGAAGGGCAACAAGGCAAATTCACCGTTATTCGCCATGGCAAACCGGATTTAGATATTACTCTCAATATTCCTGGTAGGCACAACGCACTGAATGCGTCTGCGGCAATCGCGGTTGCTACTGAGGATGACATCAGTGATGAGGCCATTCTAAAAGCCATGGCCGGAACTCAAGGTACAGGACGCCGATTTGAACACCTTGGTGAGTTCAATACCGGTAATGGTCAGGCCATGCTGGTCGATGATTATGGACATCATCCAACGGAAGTTGATGTGACCATTCAAGCTGCACGCAATGGTTGGCAGGATAAACGTCTCGTTATGATTTTTCAGCCTCACCGTTATAGCCGAACACGAGATCTTTACGATGATTTCGCCAATGTACTCGAACAAGTTGATGTTCTGATCATGTTGGATGTTTATTCTGCAGGTGAGAAACCTATCTCGGGAGCCGATGGACGCTCTTTATGTAGGACTATTCGTAGTCGCGGTAAGATTGATCCGATTTTTGTTCCAGATAGCAAGGCGTTACCTTCAGTTCTCGCTAATGTTTTACAAGATGGTGACTTAGTACTAACTCAAGGTGCGGGTGATGTTGGTAAGGTAGCGAAACAGCTCGAAGCTCTTGAGTTAAATATCGATAAGATGTCTCAAGCTTGATTTAAACATTGAATTTTGACTAATTGCGTCACTTATTCGGTTTTAAGTGGCGATTTCTTAACATCAGTGTTTGATACTTTCTATGACGCCAGTATAATCCGAAGGTTAAAGTAAGTGCTTTTGCCTCTATATACGAATTGAGATAGGGAAAATAAGCGAGCTAATTGGCAAGGACTATGGACTTTGATTAAAAGTGCTTTTAATGAAGGCCGTCGTTTAACCTCTAAACCACTAGTTAAAGAACACGCTCTAGGTGGCGCATTCTTGCTGGTGGTATTGTTGTTAATAGGCTCTCTCCTTTACTCTACGATCTCTTGGATGTGGGATGACCAGCGTCTTCCGCTATCTAAAATCGTGCTCCAGGGTGAATTACATTACGTTTCAGCAGCTGATGTACAGCGAGCATTTGCTCAGCTTGATCATGTTGGAACGTTTATGTCGCAGGATATTAACGTGCTACAAAATGTAGCCGAGTCTATCCCCTGGGTATCACATGCCTCAATTCGTAAACAATGGCCTGACACGGTTAAAGTCTTTCTTACTGAGTTTCATGCAGAGGCTATCTGGAATGGCAATGCACTACTCAATGAAGATGGGCAAGTTTTCGACGGTGACATAGCCAAATTGGATGAAGAGCGAGTAAAACTTTATGGACCGCAAAACAGTAGCGAAGAAGTGTTGCGAGTGTGGCGTGAGATCAGTCCAAAGTTTCAGTCACTTAACTTAACGATTACTTCCTTGGTGTTGAATGAACGCCGAGCTTGGCAGATTATCCTAGATAACGGAATTCGCCTCGAGCTAGGCAAAGAGTCACTACAGGAACGGATAGAGCGCTTTGTTTCGCTTTATCAGAATTTGGGTAGCGATGCTCAGCGAGTCAGCTACATCGACCTCAGGTATGATACGGGAGCCTCAATTGGATGGTTCCCAGAACAAGAGTTAGAGCAAGAGAATACAGATGACTAAGACCGCTGATGACAGCATTATTGTTGGTCTTGATATAGGCACTGCAACCGTATCGGCTCTCGTGGGTGAAGTATTGCCTGACGGTCAAATCAATATTATTGGCGCAGGCAGCAGTCCTTCCCGCGGGATGGATAAAGGTGGCGTGAATGACCTTGAATCGGTTGTAAAATCGGTTCAGCGAGCGGTCGATCAAGCAGAGCTGATGGCAGAATGCGATATCACGAATGTGTTTATCTCCCTTTCAGGGCGTCACATTGCTAGCCGAATTGAGAAAGGCATGGGAACCATTTCGGATGAAGAGGTCTCTCAAGAAGATATGGATCGTGCGATTCATACTGCCAAATCAATTAAGATTGGTGACGAACAGCGCATTCTGCACGTTATCCCTCAAGAATTTACGATTGACTATCAAGAAGGGATAAAAAATCCGCTAGGTTTATCAGGAGTGCGCATGGAAGTTAGCGTGCACCTGATCTCTTGTCACAATGATATGGCGAGAAATATCATAAAAGCAGTCGAGCGTTGTGGACTCAAAGTTGAGCATCTGGTTTATTCAGGGTTAGCAGCGAGTAATGCTGTGATCACTGAAGATGAACGAGAGCTTGGTGTTTGTGTTGTAGACATCGGTGCTGGTACGATGGATGTATCCATTTGGACTGGCGGCGCATTGCGTCATACCGAAGTGTTTTCATACGCTGGCAATGCAGTGACAAGTGATATCGCTTTTGCCTTCGGTACCCCAGTTAGTGATGCTGAAGAAATTAAAGTGAAATATGGCTGTGCTCTAAGTGAGTTAGTCAGTAAAGATGATACAGTTAACGTTCCAAGTGTAGGCGGACGCCCATCACGCAGTTTACAAAGACAGACTTTGTCTGAAGTGATTGAGCCTCGTTATACTGAGTTGATGGGACTGGTTAACCAAACTATCGATACCGTACAAGAAAAACTGCGCGAAGAAGGGATTAAACATCACCTAGCCGCAGGAGTGGTGCTCACAGGAGGAGCGTCACAGATTGAAGGTTTGGTAGAATGTGCGGAACGTGTATTCCGCAACCAAGTTAGAGTCGGCAAACCCTTAGAGGTGAGTGGCTTAACTGATTACGTTAAAGAGCCGTATCATTCTACGGCAGTTGGTTTACTTCATTACGCAAGAGATGCACGAGTAAATGATGATACTGAGTATAACGAGCCCTCTCGTGCCTCTGTAACGGGTTTATTTGGTCGTTTGCGTAATTGGATACAAAAAGAGTTTTAACCTGAGCAGCAGGAAAAACGGAGATAACACATGTTTGAACCGATGATGGAAATGTCTGACGATGCAGTAATTAAAGTCGTTGGGGTTGGTGGCGGTGGCGGTAACGCCGTTGAACACATGGTACGTGAATCCATCGAAGGTGTTGAGTTTATTAGTATTAATACTGATGCTCAGGCACTTCGTAAAACCAGCGTGAATAGCGTTATTCAGATTGGTGGTGATATCACAAAAGGACTTGGCGCAGGTGCAAACCCACAAGTTGGGCGTGACGCAGCTCTCGAAGATCGTGATCGAATTAAAGAAGAGCTGAGTGGTGCCGATATGGTATTTATCGCAGCTGGTATGGGTGGTGGTACTGGTACAGGTGCAGCCCCAGTAATTGCAGAAGTAGCAAGAGAGCTCAATATCTTGACTGTTGCTGTAGTGACTAAGCCATTTAGCTTTGAAGGCAAGAAACGCCTAGCGTTTGCTGAACAAGGTATTGAAGAGCTTTCTAAACATGTGGATTCATTAATCACGATTCCTAATGAAAAGCTTCTCAAAGTACTTGGTCGTGGTATTACACTACTTGAAGCCTTTGCGAGTGCTAACGATGTATTGAAGAATGCAGTACAGGGTATTGCAGAGCTGATTACTCGTCCTGGCATGATTAACGTCGACTTTGCTGACGTACGTACAGTTATGTCGGAAATGGGTCATGCGATGATGGGTAGCGGTGTTGCAAAAGGTGAAGACCGTGCAGAAGAAGCGGCTGAAATGGCGATTTCAAGCCCGCTGCTTGAAGATATCGATCTTGCTGGCGCACGTGGTGTACTTGTGAACATCACTGCGGGTCTAGATATGCGTCTAGACGAGTTTGAAACTGTAGGTAATACAGTAAAAGCTTTCGCATCAGATAACGCTACAGTTGTTATTGGTACTTCACTTGATCCTGATATGGCAGATGAAATTCGTGTAACAGTTGTTGCTACGGGTATTGGTAACGAGAAGAAACCTGACATCACGCTAGTTGCGGGCGGTAAGGCGAAAGTTGCGCCAGTTGCTCAGCCACAGACTCAACCACAAGCGGTGACATCTCAGCATGCAACCGTCAATAAAGTGGAAGAGAAAACGGCATCAACTTTGCAAGATAAGCCACAGGTAACTCCTCAGCCAACGACATCTGCGTCGTCTGGTTCGAGTGCAAACCAAAGTGCAGCGCCGAAAGCGGACAAAGAAAGCGGCTACTTAGATATTCCAGCCTTCTTACGTCGTCAAGCTGACTAATACAATCGCAATTTGACACTGTTCAATTTTGTGGTAGCATGCACGGTCAATATCACCATTGACCGTGATTTGTAGCATTTTTACTGAGGCAAAGTAGATGATCAGACAACGTACTCTGAAAGAAATAGTGAAAACAACTGGTGTGGGTCTCCACTCTGGTCGTAAAGTCACACTTACTCTTCGCCCAGCAGCTGCAAATACAGGCATTATTTACCGCCGTACCGATGTAAATCCACCGGTTGATTTTCCTGCGGATCCAGAATCTGTTCGCGATACAATGCTATGTACAGCGCTGGTGAATGATCAAGGTGTACGTATCTCTACAGTAGAGCACTTAAATGCGGCTCTTGCTGGTATGGGCATTGACAACATCGTTGTTGAAGTCGATGCGCCAGAAATTCCAATTATGGATGGCAGTGCGAGCCCGTTCGTATTCTTGTTGCAACAGGCTGGTATTGAAGAGCAAAACGCGGCGAAACGCTTTATTCGCATTAAAAAGCCAGTACGCTTTGAAGATGGCGATAAGTGGGCTGAGTTTGTTCCTTTCAATGGCTTCCGCATGGATTTCGAAATCGAGTTTAATCACCCAGCGATTGATGCAGATGAGCAACACTTGTTGTTTGACTTCTCTTCTCAAGGCTTCGTGAAAGAAATCTCTCGTGCACGTACGTTTGGTTTCATGCGCGATATTGAATACCTTCAATCACAGAACCTAGTTCTAGGTGGTAGCTTCGATAACGCTATCGTGCTTGATGAGTACCGTATCTTGAATGAAGAAGGCCTTCGTTTCGAAAATGAATTTGTGACGCATAAAGTTCTTGATGCAATTGGTGATCTTTACATGTGTGGTCATCCAATTATTGGTGAGTTCCGTGCGTTCAAATCAGGCCATGGCCTAAACAACCAGCTACTTCGTTCAGTACTTGCTGATCAAGAAGCGTGGGAGTGGGTGACTTTCGAAGAAGAATCAACGTCTCCGGTAGCATTTGCCGAGCCAAATGTAGTATTGGCATAAGTAGATTGAATTAAAAAAGCCAGACGAGAGTCTGGCTTTTTTATGCCTACAATAAAACTAATCTTTGTTAGCAAGCTTCGCTAAGCTTTCCAAACGAGCCTTAACTTTAGGTGATGCACCACTGGCAATCATTTCTAAGTACTGAGCGGCTGTTTCAGAAATAGGGTCACGAGGCTTAGATCTCTCTTTTTTCTCTTCACGACTTCGATAAAGATCTGGGTTGATCTGCACCGTTACGCCAATGAGGCGGGCAAAACCTTTTGCTCGTAATTGATTAAGGATATGCAAACGCTCATAGTCGATCTTCATTTTGATCCCTGCACTGGCCACTTCGAGGATCAGTTGATTATCGCGAATGTTTGCCACCCGGCAATGATCTTCCGCGCCTCTGGGCAGAATTGCCTTTAATTCTTTGTTGATCGTCATGATCTCTTTTGCGTGCTGTTGGAGTTGCGAAAGTCGTGAATCGGCAATGATCTCGTCACCTAACGTCGGGCGATGGTCTCTCATAATGAGCCTCAAGTTCCATAGTCAGCCCTATTTTAGTCAAAGGATTGGTCCGAAGATAGGGCAGATAACGAATAAACTTCCATCATATAACGTCAAAAAATAAAGAATGCTTCAAACAAATCACCTTGTTATTGGTTGTCGGAGGCAAAATTTCATAAACTATGCGCCACTTATAGTGATATAAGCCTTGAAATCTAGAGTTCTCATCTCAATATCTGAGTTACGTGATTTATCTCAGTATTCTTAGTAAAAAACTGTTAGAGACTGAAGGCATTGAAATAGATCGGGCCCGATCTAAATAAAGAGAGATTCATAGCAAATGATAACTAAGCTACTGACAAAGGTAATTGGCAGTCGCAATGACAGAACACTGCGACGCCTGAGAAAAATTGTAAAAGAGATTAATAACTACGAACCAACGTTTGAAGCTCTATCTGACGAAGAGTTAAAAGCTAAAACGGTTGAGTTCCGTCAGCGTTTAGAACAGGGTGAAACGTTAGATAAATTACTACCAGAAGCTTTTGCAACGGTACGTGAAGCATCTAAGCGTGTTTATGGCATGCGCCATTTCGACGTTCAGCTTATCGGTGGTATGGTACTGAACGCAGGCCAAATCGCAGAAATGCGTACAGGTGAAGGTAAAACATTAACAGCAACCTTGCCTGCCTACTTAAATGCCCTTCCTGGTAAAGGTGTCCACGTTGTTACGGTGAATGACTATCTAGCCAAACGTGATGCAGAAACAAACCGTCCTTTATTTGAATTCCTAGGTATGACTGTTGGTGTGAACGTGCCTAACATGGCGCCACCAGAGAAGAAGCAAGCTTATCTAGCCGATATTCTGTACGGCACAAACAACGAATTTGGTTTCGACTACTTACGCGATAATATGGCTTTCCGTGCCGAAGACCGCGTACAGCGTGAACGCTTCTTTGCTGTTGTCGATGAGGTGGACTCGATTCTGATTGATGAAGCGCGTACGCCGCTGATCATTTCAGGCCCTGCTGAAGATAGCTCAGAGCTCTACACTCGCATTAATACCCTGATCCCACATCTACAAAAACAAGATAAAGAAGATTCAGAAGAGTACCGCGGTGACGGTCACTACACTGTAGATGAGAAGTCTAAGCAAGTTCACTTGACTGAAACGGGTCAAGAATTTGTGGAAGAGCTAATGATTAAAAATGGACTGATGGAAGAGGGTGACACACTTTATTCACCAACCAATATCAGTCTACTACATCACGTGAATGCCGCTCTGCGCGCTCACGTATTGTTTGAGAAAAACGTCGATTACATCGTTACCGAAGATGGTGAAGTGGTTATTGTTGACGAACACACTGGCCGTACAATGCCGGGACGTCGTTGGTCAGAAGGGCTACACCAAGCGGTAGAAGCAAAAGAAGGCGTGAAGATCCAGAATGAAAACCAGACTCTGGCATCGATCACTTTCCAGAACTATTTCCGTCTATACGAAAAACTGTCAGGTATGACAGGTACCGCAGATACAGAAGCGTTCGAATTCCAGTCTATCTATGGTCTTGAAACGGTTGTTATTCCAACCAACAAGCCAATGATTCGTAACGATATGCCAGATGTGGTTTATCGTACCGAAGCTGAAAAATTCAACGCGATCATCGAAGACATTAAAGAACGTGTTGAGAAAGGTCAGCCATCTCTAGTGGGTACGGTTTCGATTGAAAAATCTGAGCTTCTTTCTAATGCATTGAAGAAAGCCAAAATCAAGCACAATGTTCTTAACGCCAAGTTCCACGAGCGAGAAGCTGAGATCGTTGCAGAAGCAGGTATTCCTGGCGCGGTCACTATCGCTACTAACATGGCTGGTCGTGGTACCGACATCGTGTTGGGTGGTAGCTGGCAAGCGAAAGTAGAGGCATTGCAAAATCCTTCACAAGAGCAGATTGATGCAATTAAAGCTGAATGGAAAGTGGTTCACGACCAAGTTCTGCAAGCGGGTGGTTTGCATATTATTGGTACAGAGCGTCATGAATCTCGCCGTATCGACAACCAGTTACGTGGTCGTTCTGGTCGTCAAGGTGATGCAGGTTCTTCTCGTTTCTACCTATCGATGGAAGACTCACTGCTGCGTATCTTTACCTCTGATCGTATGGCAAGCCTGATCCAAAGTGGTATGGATGAGGGCGAAGCGATTGAATCTAAGATGTTATCTCGTTCGATCGAGAAAGCTCAGCGTAAAGTAGAAGGTCGCAACTTCGATATTCGTAAGCAGTTGCTCGAATACGATGACGTGGCGAATGACCAGCGTAAGGTTGTTTACGAACTTCGCGATGAACTGATGAATGTTGAAGACATCAGCGAAATGATCGAACAAAACCGCGTTGATGTTCTGTCTGCAACGATTGATGAGTACATCCCACCACAATCTCTGGAAGATATGTGGGATATTGAAGGCCTTCAAGAGCGTCTTAAAAATGACTTTGACCTCAATGCCCCAATCAAACAGTGGCTTGAGGAAGACGACAAGCTATACGAAGAAGCATTGCGCGAGAAGATCCTAGATACCGCGGTAGCCGTTTACAAACAGAAAGAAGAAGTGGTCGGTGCGCAAGTACTCCGTAACTTTGAAAAATCTGTCATGCTACAAACGCTAGATACATTGTGGAAAGAACACCTAGCTGCGATGGATCACCTTCGTCAAGGTATTCACTTACGTGGTTATGCACAGAAGAACCCTAAGCAAGAATACAAACGTGAGTCATTTGAACTGTTTGAAGGTCTTCTTGATTCTCTAAAAGCTGACGTGATCACGATTCTTTCTAAGGTCCGTGTTCAACAGCAGGAAGAAGTAGAACGTATGGAAGCTCAGCGTCTTGCTCAAGCTGAAGAAGCGGCTCGACGTGCGCAAGCTCAACATGCGTCTGCTGATAATCAGTTGTCTGATAATGATGAATCGCAAGGTGCTCACCAACCGGTCGTTCGTGATGAACGTAAAGTGGGACGTAACGAACCATGCCCATGTGGTAGTGGTAAAAAATACAAGCAGTGCCACGGACAAATAAACTAATGTCTTGGCTGAGGACAGCGTCGGCAGTGCCTATTTACTCACGTAAACTCCGCATTGCCTGGTTGTCCTTAACGCGTGCTGCTATGGAAAATTGATAATATAAAGAGTCGCGTTTGCGGCTCTTTTTGTATCTAATGTTTGTAATTAGAACAGTCTGCCCCGTTGCAGGGTATGGCAACCAAAGTAATTAGGAAGTCAGATGAAAAGAATCCATATTGTCGCAGGTATTATTTTTAACCTCGATAAATCACAGGTATTCATTACAAAACGTCCAGATGACAAGCATAAAGGGGGCTTCTGGGAGTTTCCTGGCGGTAAAGTTGAGCAGGGTGAAACCATTGAACAGGCCATGATTCGAGAGCTTGAAGAAGAAATTGGTATTACGACTACCGAGCAGCAACCTTTTGAACACTTGGAGTTTGATTATCCAGATAAGTCACTCAAATTTGATTTCATGACAGTGACTCAATTTGAAGGTGAACCCTACGGTAAAGAAGGGCAACAGGGTTTGTGGGTTGCGCTAGATGAACTTGTTAATTACACCTTTCCTGAAGCCAATGTGCCGATTCTAGAGCGAGTAGTAAAAGAGTTTTGCTAACTTGCACTCTATAGCCGACTAGCCATCGCCTATTAATACTGTTAGTTTTATCCAATTGGCTATAAGAACAACTATTCGAAGAATGGAGAAAATGCAATGGTACGTATTGCAATTGCAGGAGCAGCGGGTCGTATGGGCCGCAATCTAGTTAAAGCGACTTACTTAAACCAGCAAGCTCAAGTGGCAGCTGGCTCAGAGCGCCCTGAATCATCATTAGTGGGTGTGGATATCGGCGAATTATGCGGTGAAGGGAAGCTCGATGTTTTTCTGACTGATGACCTAGCAAAAGAGGTTGATAACTTTGATGTGATCATTGACTTTACCGCCCCCGCGAGCACGTTGGCGAATATTGAGCTTTGTAAGCAACACGGAAAGTGCATTGTGATCGGGACAACCGGATTTTCAGATCAAGAACGTGAAATGATTGATCAGCATGCTAAAGCGATCCCTGTTGTGATGGCGCCAAATTACTCGGTTGGCGTTAACCTAGTATTTAAACTTCTAGAGAAAGCCGCCAAAGTAATGGGTGATTACTGCGATATCGAAATTGTAGAAGCTCACCACAGACATAAAGTTGATGCTCCTTCAGGGACTGCTATTGGTATGGGCGAAGCGATTGCTGAAGCTATGGGCAATAAGCTCAATGACGTCGCCGTATACGCACGTGAGGGTATTACGGGTGAACGTACAAAAGATGAAATCGGCTTCGCAACCATTCGTGCAGGCGACATCATTGGCGAACATACCGCTATGTTTGCTGATATTGGTGAGCGTGTTGAGATTACACACAAGGCGACCGATAGAATGACGTTTGCCAACGGTGCTGTGAAAGCCGCGGTGTGGCTAAAAGAGAAGCCAGCCGGTTTTTATACAATGACAGATGTACTTGGACTCAATGAACTCTAATTTGAGGTGAATGGGTCAACACGATCAAATCATTAAAGCAATATTAAATAATTATGCGCTGGGTTATCCCGGCGCTTTTTGTATCTGCCTATAGTTATGGGTTGTCATACCCTTTATTAAAGTGCAGTGACTAGTTAAGTTTAGTTGTGTTTTTGGCGATTATGGTCGCTTATTGGCATTAAATGCTTAAAAGTGAGAGTTAACTTTGGTGGTGCAACGTTTGCGTAAATCATGGCTAAAAAAATGTGATCTTAAATCTGTTATGGTTAGTGAGATTCACCGTATTTTCATGAACACGATTGCTAATCGCGACTAAACTTGTTTTTTTGGGGGTCTAAAACCATTTTTTGTTTTAACTGCTTTAAATAGTAAATTTATTTTCATGTCTATGTTGACACGAACCGCAAGCGTCTTTAGAATACCGCCAATTTGTCTAAAATACCTATTTGCGCTTTTTTATTGCGCCAAGGAAGGCAAATTTGCAGTTAAATTTATTATTTTTGCATTTTTATTCTGGAGGTTGTCTTGAGTAAATCAGCACTGTTAGTCCTAGAAGATGGGACAGTGTTCCGCGGTGTTTCCATTGGAGCAGATGGTTTATCCGTTGGTGAAGTTGTTTTTAATACCTCGATGACGGGGTACCAAGAAATCCTCACTGATCCTTCCTATTCCCAACAGATCGTCACCCTTACTTATCCTCACATTGGCAATACCGGTACTAATACCGAAGACGAAGAATCTTCTTCAATCCACGCACAAGGCCTTGTGATTCGCGATCTTCCTCTTATCGCTTCTAACTTCCGTAACCAACAATCCCTTTCTGACTACCTTAAATCGCAAAATATCGTCGGCATTGCTGATATCGATACGCGTAAACTTACTCGTATTTTGCGTGAAAAAGGTGCACAGAACGGTTGTATCGTCGCTGGTAACAACTTAGACGAGGCTCTAGCTCTTGCTAAAGCGAAAGAATTCCCTGGCCTAAAAGGTATGGACCTTGCGAAAGAAGTTACAACAAAAGAAGCGTACCAATGGAAACAGGGCTCGTGGACGCTTGAGGGTGGACTTCCTGAAGCGCAAGACGATAGCGAGCTGCCATATCATGTTGTTGCCTACGACTTCGGTGCAAAACGCAACATCCTGCGTATGCTTGTTGACCGAGGCTGCCGCCTAACCGTTGTGCCTGCTGAAACTTCAGCGGAAGAAGTCTTAGCTCTGAATCCAGATGGCGTATTCTTATCGAACGGCCCTGGCGATCCAGAACCATGTACTTACGCAATTGAAGCGACAAAAGTATTCCTAGAAAAAGGTTTGCCAGTCTTTGGTATCTGTCTTGGCCACCAAATCCTAGCACTAGCTTCTGGTGCGAAGACTGTGAAGATGAAGTTCGGTCACCATGGTGCTAACCACCCAGTTAAAGACCTAGACCGCAATGTTGTGATGATTACTTCTCAGAACCACGGTTTTGCGGCGGATGAAGCAACGCTACCTGAGAACTTGCGTGCAACTCACGTGTCACTATTTGATGGCTCTCTTCAAGGTATCCACCGTACGGATAAGCCAGCATTTAGCTTTCAAGGTCACCCTGAAGCAAGCCCAGGTCCACATGACGCGGCTCCGCTATTTGACCACTTTATCGAACTAATCAAACAACACAGCGCTTAATTCGGAGTAGTAGAGAATGCCAAAACGTACTGACATAAAAAGTATTCTAATTCTAGGTGCAGGCCCGATTGTTATCGGTCAGGCATGTGAGTTTGACTACTCTGGTGCTCAAGCATGTAAAGCACTGCGTGAAGAGGGGTACCGAGTAATTCTTGTTAACTCGAACCCAGCAACCATCATGACTGACCCAGACATGGCGGATGCCACTTACATTGAACCAATTCAATGGGAAGTCGTGCGTAAGATCATCGAAAAAGAGCGTCCAGATGCGGTTCTCCCAACGATGGGTGGTCAGACAGCGCTTAACTGTGCACTAGACCTAGAGAAGCACGGCGTCCTTGCCGAATTCGGTGTAGAGATGATTGGTGCAACGGCTGACGCTATCGATAAAGCAGAAGACCGTTCTCGTTTCGATAAAGCGATGAAGTCTATCGGCCTTGAGTGTCCACGTGCTGATACGGCGAAAACAATGGAACAAGCTTACGCTGTTCTGGATATGGTTGGCTTCCCTTGTATTATTCGTCCTTCATTCACTATGGGTGGTACCGGTGGTGGTATCGCGTATAACAAAGAAGAGTTCGAAGAGATCTGTCGTCGTGGTCTTGACCTTTCTCCAACAAACGAACTGCTAATCGATGAATCTCTAATCGGTTGGAAAGAGTACGAGATGGAAGTGGTTCGTGATAAAGCGGACAACTGTATCATCGTATGTTCTATCGAGAACTTCGACCCAATGGGTATTCACACGGGTGACTCAATTACAGTTGCTCCAGCTCAAACGTTGACCGACAAAGAATACCAACTGATGCGTAACGCATCTCTAGCGGTACTGCGCGAAATTGGTGTTGAAACAGGTGGTTCTAACGTACAGTTTGGTATCAACCCGAAAGATGGCCGCATGGTTATCATCGAGATGAACCCTCGTGTATCTCGCTCTTCTGCTCTAGCTTCTAAAGCAACAGGTTTCCCAATCGCGAAGATTGCAGCGAAACTGGCTGTTGGTTTTACGCTTGATGAGCTACAAAATGACATCACGGGTGGTGCAACTCCAGCATCATTCGAACCAACTATCGACTATGTAGTAACAAAGATTCCTCGTTTTAACTTCGAGAAATTCGCAGGTGCTAACGATCGTCTAACAACTCAGATGAAGTCCGTTGGTGAGGTTATGGCGATCGGTCGTAACCAACAAGAATCTCTACAAAAAGCACTTCGTGGTCTAGAAGTTGGTGCAAATGGTTTTGACGAGATGGTTGACCTAGATGCGCCAGACGCACTAACAACTATTCGCCATGAGCTGAAAGAAGCCGGTGCCGAGCGTATTTGGTACATCGCTGATGCATTCCGTGCTGGTATGTCAGTCGATGGCGTATTCAACCTAACGCAAATTGACCGCTGGTTCCTTGTTCAAATTGAAGAACTTGTTAGCCTAGAAAACCAAGTTAAAGCGGGTGGCTTTGCTGGTCTAACTGAAGATGTTCTGCGTAAGATGAAGCGCAAAGGTTTCTCTGATGCTCGTCTATCTTCAATCCTAGGTGTATCGGAAAGCGAAATCCGTCGTCTGCGTGACCAGTATGATATTCATCCGGTATACAAACGTGTTGATACGTGTGCGGCTGAATTTTCATCTGATACGGCTTACATGTACTCATCTTACGATGACGAATGTGAAGCTCAACCGACAGATAGAGATAAGATCATGGTTCTTGGCGGAGGTCCAAACCGTATCGGCCAAGGTATTGAATTTGACTACTGTTGTGTTCACGCATCACTCGCTCTGCGTGAAGATGGTTACGAAACTATCATGGTCAACTGTAACCCAGAGACCGTTTCTACCGATTACGATACGTCTGACCGTCTGTACTTCGAACCTGTAACACTGGAAGATGTACTTTCAATCGTGCGTGTTGAGAAGCCAAAAGGCGTTATCGTTCAGTACGGTGGTCAGACTCCACTTAAACTGGCTCGTGCGCTTGAAGCCGCGGGTGTACCAATCATTGGTACTAGCCCAGATGCAATCGACCGTGCCGAAGATCGTGAGCGTTTCCAAGCAGCAGTTGAGCGTTTAGGCCTGTTACAGCCAGAAAACGCGACCGTAACCACTATGGAACAAGCGGTTGAGAAGTCGAAAGAAATTGGCTTCCCACTTGTTGTACGTCCTTCCTATGTACTTGGTGGCCGTGCGATGGAAATCGTATACGATGAGCAAGACCTACGTCGTTACTTCAATGAAGCGGTTAGCGTATCGAACGAGTCGCCAGTTCTTCTTGACCGTTTCCTAGATGATGCAACGGAAGTTGATATCGATGCTATCTGTGACGGTGAGCGTGTGGTTATCGGCGGTATCATGGAGCATATCGAGCAAGCGGGCGTTCACTCAGGTGACTCGGCATGTTCACTTCCTGCTTACACGCTAAGCCAAGAAATCCAAGACAAGATGCGCGAGCAAGTTGAGAAGCTAGCCTTCGAACTTGGTGTACGTGGTCTAATGAACACTCAGTTCGCAGTGAAAGATAACGAAGTTTACCTAATTGAAGTCAACCCACGTGCTGCACGTACGGTTCCATTCGTATCGAAAGCAACAGGTGCACCACTAGCGAAAATTGCTGCACGTGTTATGGCGGGTCAATCTCTAGAGTCTCAGGGCTTCACTAAAGAGATCATCCCACCATACTACTCAGTGAAAGAAGTTGTACTACCATTCAACAAATTCCCAGGTGTTGACCCACTGTTAGGCCCTGAAATGCGCTCTACTGGTGAAGTGATGGGTGTCGGCGCAACGTTTGCTGAAGCTTACGCTAAAGCAGAACTTGGTTGTGGCGCGGTTTACCCAGAAGGTGGTCGTGCGCTACTGTCTGTTCGTGAAGGCGATAAACAGCGTGTAGTGGACCTTGCTTCTAAACTAACTAAGCTTGGTTACCAACTAGATGCAACGCATGGTACAGCGGTAATTCTAGGTGAAGCGGGTATTAACCCTCGTCTAGTGAACAAGGTACACGAAGGTCGTCCACACATTCTTGACCGTATCAAGAACAATGAGTACACCTATATCGTCAACACGGCTTCTGGTCGTCAAGCGATTGAGGATTCTAAAGTACTACGTCGTGGCGCACTGGCAGAGAAAGTAAACTACACAACGACGCTAAACGCAGCTTTTGCTGTATGTATGGCACACACTGCAGACGCGAAAACGTCGGTAACTTCAGTTCAAGAGCTGCACGCAAGAGTCGCGGCGAACGAAGCGAAATAAAAATCAGTAGGCTCGCAACAGAGCTTATATGACAACCTCATTGCCCGCTCATTTGAGCGGGCTTTTTTATCTCGATATTGTTGAAAATATGGAATGGGTTATAGTCGAATCTTTCTCTAAGTGAATTGTTAACTTGATGATATTTTGATTAACAGATAGCTGATAACCAATTGATTGAGAATGGAACTAACACTCGAAATTCTGACGATTCTTTTCATCGCAGCGACCACTGCTGGCTTTATTGACGCAATGGCTGGAGGCGGTGGTTTAATTACGCTGCCTGCACTTCTTGCTGCTGGTGTTCCGCCTACGCAAGCGCTGGCAACCAACAAACTACAAAGTTCGTTTGGCAGCTTTTCCGCAAGCTGGTATTTCGTGCGTAATGGCTTAGTGAGCATTAAAGAAATGCGTTTGGCGATAGCATGTACGTTTATCGGTTCAGCCGTTGGTGCTGAGGCGGTGCAATATATCGACGCAGGCGTCTTAACAAGCCTAATACCGATTTTGCTGGTTGCTATCTCACTCTACTTTCTTCTTACCCCAAAAACCAAGCAGTATTCAGGGCAGGCAAAGATCTCTGAAGCCATGTTCGCCTTTTCCGTTGGCGGAGGCGTGGGATTCTATGATGGATTTTTTGGTCCGGGAACTGGTTCTATCTTTACCGTTTGTTTTGTGGCTTTAGGTCACTTTTCGCTGGTGGATGCGACCGCTCGAACCAAGGTACTTAACTTCACATCTAATATCGCCGCATTACTATTTTTTGTTCTCGCTGGCTTGCCTGTTTGGGAGATCGGTTTAGTCATGGCAGTAGGAGGATTTATCGGAGCACAACTAGGCGCAAAGGTCGTGGTGACTAAAGGGCAAAAGTGGATCCGCCCTCTGGTGATTACCATGTCTATGCTAATGGCACTGAAGCTGCTTTGGGAACAGCATCAGCAATGGTTGTTATCAATGTTCTGATCCTGGGGTTTTGATAAGAAGACGTTCGACAACAAATATGAATCGGGCGGTATAGAGAGCTCAATTGTTCGAAATGAGAACAGTATTTGGGCTCAATTTTCATCGCCTTGATCACCGAGATTGGTACTAAAGCTGGCGCTATTCCTTGCATTGCTAGTTGAGCTGCGGCTGAATAGGAGTCCATCTGCATGATCGGCTTGATATTAAGACGGGTTAAAATATCGAGTTGGTAACTGTTCGCTGGATTATTCAGATCATTGGTAATGATCGTATTGGGTAGGGCGGCAAGCTTTTGATCCGATACGATATAGAAGGCTTCATCAATCAAGTGAAACTGCATAAGATTGTTCTGCTTGGAAAGATGACCGGCACATACTCCAATGTGTGCTTTACCGGATTGAACGTGTTCAACGATTCTTGGTGTGTGATTAGTGGTTAGAGTCAGATAGGGATCAATTTGAAAGTAGTCCGCGATAACCGTCGATAAATAGCCTGCAACCAAGGTTTCCGAGCAATCGAGTTTTAAAATGCTTTGATCCGCCATGACCTGTTGATCATTGATCAGTCCCTGTAGCTCGTTAAAAGCGGGCCCAATACTATTGATGAGATTGAGGGCATCCTGAGTGAGTTGAACATTTCGTCCATCTGGCACGATCAGCTTTTTACCGAGCTTGCTTTCTAAATTGGCAATACGTTTACTGACGGCCGATTGGCTAATGTAGAGCAGACTGCCAGTGCGGCTCATGGTTTTCGCTTTGCTTAAAACGAGTAAGGTTTCGATACCTTCTAATAGCATCTTGTCAATTCTGTCGCGGAAGAATAGGGTTAATGTATCTTACACTCGTGTGGCTAAGATAGAGCAAACATAAAAAAGGCGCTCAATGAGCGCCTTTTCGAGTTCATAAACTGAGATTATAGAGACTCAGTGAAAGTACGTGCGATTACGTCACGTTGCTGTTCAACTGTTAGTGAGTTAAAACGAACTGCGTAGCCAGAAACGCGGATAGTCAATTGTGGGTACTTTTCTGGGTGAGCAACAGCATCTTCAAGAGTTTCACGCTTAAGAACGTTAACGTTTAGGTGTTGACCACCTTCGATGCGTGGTGCTGTTTCGATAGCAACTTCGCGGCTTTCGTACTCGCCAAGTTCGTTGATCGCAACAACTTGATCTGCTTCAAAGCCTGCGTTTGCTGCAACACAGCGTGCTTCGTTTTTCTCGCTGTCTAGTAGCCAGATTGAGTTAAGTAGATCGTCGTTTGCTGCTTTAGTGATTTGAATACCTTGGATCATTACTATCTCCTAGTCCACTTAGTGGTTAATTGGTGTTAACTTTCGAATTTTGTTGAGCTACGTATTATATATTCAATATCCACTATGATAGTATTGATTTATGTCAAATAACAACTAAAAACATTAAATAAATGAAGGTTATTTTATTGTTCTAAATCAATAAAATCTTTAAAAACAATGTGTTCACAATAAATTTGAATGTATAAAAAATATTTAAGTGACCATTTTGTTGTAAATTTACTACAAAATTAGCTAAGGAATTGAACCTAGTGCACTAAATACCTGTTAATTGGTAGCCATTCTGAAAGTGTAAAGTGATTAAATGACAATGATAAAAAATAGCGACGGAAAGAAATTTATTGGTGCCCATGTCTCTGCGGCGGGTGGTGTTGATCAAGCTCCACTCAGAGCTCGTGAAATCGGGGCCAATGCCTTTGCTCTGTTTACGAAAAATCAGAGGCAGTGGGTGGCCAAGCCATTGGATCAGAAAACCATCTCGGCCTTTAAAGCAAACTGCAAAATGTTGGGTTTTTCTGCGCAGCAGATATTGCCACATGATTCATACCTGATTAATTTGGGCGCGCCTGAAGAGGACAAACTCGCTAAGTCTCGGGCTGCGTTTATTGATGAAATGGAGCGCTGTCATCAGCTTGGTCTAACACTGCTCAACTTCCACCCAGGGAGTCACTTAAAGAAAATTTCAGAAGAAGAGTGTTTATCTCGTATTGCCGAGTCTATTAATCTTGCTCACCAAGCGGTTCCAGACGTCGTTGCCGTTATCGAAAATACAGCGGGTCAAGGAACCAACTTGGGATGGCGATTTGAACATCTCGCAGAGATTATTGAGCAGGTGGAGGATAAATCACGTGTGGGGGTCTGTATTGATACCTGTCATACATTTGCGGCTGGTTACGATTTGAGCAGTTTTGCTGCTTGTGACGCAACGTTTGCTGAGTTCGATTCTATCGTTGGTATGCGCTATTTAAAGGCAATGCACATTAATGACTCAAAAATAGCGTTAGGCGGCAAAGTAGACCGCCATCACTCTTTAGGAGTTGGGGAGATAGGCTGGCACTGTTTTGAATATATTGCCAAAGATGCAAGATTTGATGGCATACCTCTGATTCTAGAGACCATTGACCCCGATATTTGGTCGCAAGAAATCGCCAAATTAAGAGAGTTTCATCATCAGGCATTAAGTGAAACTGAATAAAAGAAAATGTTGGCATTAATTTTTCATGGCTTGTTCTGTGTTCAATGCAATGGAGAGGTCATTATGCCTTATTCTTCTTTTTATACTGCTGCGCGTCCTGTTCGTTACCCTATGCCAAATCGTCACATTACGGGACAAGGTCACTACCGTACACCACAGAAGCAGTAATCTTATCTTTGTTCCTTCTACTTATTTTGCGACAATTGAAGCGCAAGTTTTAGGTAGAAGGAATAGAGGATGAAGTCTCAACTCACATGGCACGATGTTATCGGAGCTGAAAAACAGCAAGATTACTTTAAACAGACTTTAGCGTTTGTAGAAAGTGAAAGGGCATTGGGCAAAGTGGTTTATCCTCCAGCAAAAGATGTGTTCAACGCGTTTAAATCGACTGAATTTGGCGATGTGAAAGTGGTGATTTTGGGTCAAGATCCTTACCATGGCCCCAATCAAGCTCACGGATTATGTTTTTCTGTTCTTCCTGGTGTAAAAACACCGCCTTCACTTGTCAATATGTATAAAGAACTCGCACAAGATATCGAAGGGTTTGAAGTGCCAGCCCATGGCTATTTGCAAAGCTGGGCTGAGCAAGGTGTCTTATTATTGAATACTGTATTAACGGTAGAGCAAGGAAAGGCACACTCTCACGCTAAGTCAGGATGGGAAACGTTCACAGACAGAGTGATAGAAGCCGTTAATCAACATCAGAGTGGTGTTGTATTCCTTCTCTGGGGAGCGCATGCGCAGAAAAAAGGTCGATTTATTGATCGCAATAAGCATTTTGTCTTGGCAGGTCCGCATCCCTCTCCGCTTTCTGCTCATCGAGGCTTTTTTGGCTGTCGCCATTTTTCACAAGCAAACCAGATATTGATTCAGCAAGGATTGACGCCGATTGAATGGCGCTTGCCGTTACAAGTGGACTGAACGTCTCCTATTGTTCGATGTTTGTCTAAATTTTGGTCATGATCAAAGCGGGAAGAGCGGTCCTCTTATACACTTATTAAATATAGGTGTTAAGGAGAGTCGCTATGATGATTGAAAGGATACGTCGAGAGCATGGCTATATGGTTCGTTTACTTGCTCTGCTACGTCATAAGTTAACGCAGTTGAAAAGTGAGCGCCCGGTGAATTATCGTGTATTAAGAGAGTTAGTTGATTACCTCGCTAACCATTCAGAAAAAGTTCACCACCCTAAAGAAGACATTCTGTATCACTACTACACAGAGCATTATGGTCATCACCACCAAATTGATAATTTGGAGTTAGAGCACGAGACCTTGTCCAAGAAGACCCATGATTTTCTTGGTGTTGTCGATATGGTGTTGCAGGACGCCGTGATTCCACAAGATATGTTTATCGAGCAACTCGAGGGTTTTCTTGATTCACAGAAAGCGCATCTAGAAATAGAAGAGAAGTCGATATTCCCTTATCTGATCGATAAGTTTACGGTACAGGATTGGCAGGCTGTAGAACAGCAATGGAGTGTGTGTGAAGATGATCCTGTCTTTGGCACTACGATTGCTGAGCAGTACAAAGAGTTGGCCGAACGTGTTCATCAAACCGAACACGAATGCATTTAATATAAAAAGGTAAAAAAGAGGCGAAATCGCCTCTTTTTTTACAATTCAACTTTCTCTAAATCATCAAAGCCGATATCCATATCCATCAACTCTTTTTGTAATCGCTGGCGATCTTTGATCGCTTCGATTTCTCGCCATTTACGTTTTACCGGTTTCGAGCGGCCTGCTCGTCCTTTTGGAAAATCCTGTTCAAAAATTTCTTCAAAGTTTAAGCCTTCCATAAGCTACCTCGTTATGATTTTTGTCCCTCTAAATGGGGTCATTTTTTAATACCATATCTAAATCAACCGTAACCTTGATTCGTTTCTCATTTGTTACGTTTCAATGAAGTTTTTGCTGATATTGTGCTAGCGAGTCACAAATTGACAGGGTGTGATTGGTTGTTTTTTGTTCGGTTGGGTGGCAAATTGGCGCTAATTTGCCATCGCTAGGTTGTTAACTCGCTGTACAACGCTTCATCTTGGTGAGAGTCAATTGGCTATGTGTCTATGAGCAGAAGAGGTCTTGGTGATTTATACCTTATTACATTAACTCAATGCCTTGCGTGGCAAGGAATCTTAATGATGACATGCTCATCAAAATAATATGTTTCGGAATATGCTGGTTGTTGTAATTTTTTGGAGTAATTGTTTTGCTTTTGTGGGGTAATTGCATTGTTATGCGTTAATTGTTGGTAACTATATGGTGAAAAATAACAAATAAATGCACTTGTTTGTATATTGATTTTTGTTCTTCTTCGCTGCATTATCCGCCCGTCAAAAAATACGCTGATACGTAAAATGGAAGCATGAAGCGAGTTTTACAGGTCTAAACTGCATAGAACAACTATATCAACGCTAAGCAATATTGACACTTAGTGGGGCAGTTAGATGGATGGCTGGGAAGCGGAGATCAGCGAAATCTCAATATGAGGATGTTATGACAGACTTAATTAATTTAATGAATGACCTGCTTTGGGGTTCAATTCTTGTTTATCTTCTGGTCGGTGTGGGAATTTATTTTACAGTCCGCTTGGGCTTCATCCAGTTTCGCCACTTCGGTCACATGTTCTCGGTACTGAAAAACAGCCGTAAAGCTGATAAAGCAGGTATCTCATCTTTCCAGGCACTTTGTACGAGTTTAGCGGCGCGTGTTGGCACGGGTAACATGGCGGGGGTTGCCGTTGCTCTAACCGCTGGTGGCCCTGGCGCTATCTTCTGGATGTGGCTAATCGCAATGCTGGGTATGGCAACTTCGTTTGCAGAAAGTACCCTAGCTCAGCTATACAAAACCAAAGATGATGACGGTAACTACCGCGGTGGCCCAGCATACTACATGGAAAAAGGCCTAGGTATGCGCTGGATGGGGGTTCTCTTCTCGGTATTCTTGATCATTGCATTTGGTTTGGTTTTCAACGCGGTACAAGCCAACTCTATTGCCAATGCAATGCATAATGCATTCGGTTGGGATGATACTTACGTTGGTATTGTGGTTGTCCTGCTATCTTCGATTGTTATTTTTGGTGGTATCAAGCGTATCGCTCGTGTCGCAGAACTGATTGTTCCAGTTATGGCGTTGGCTTACCTACTTCTTGCTATGTTTGTCATGGTGATTAACATCGAAAAGCTTCCAGCTGTTCTGACGTTGATCTTTAAGAGCGCGTTTGGCTTACAGGAAGCGGCTGCAGGTGGTTTAGGCTATGCTATTGCTCAGGCGATGATTAACGGTGTTAAACGCGGTCTATTTTCAAATGAAGCTGGTATGGGTTCAGCACCTAACGCTGCAGCATCCGCGACACCATATCCGCCACACCCAGCCTCTCAAGGTTATGTACAGATGTTGGGCGTATTTATGGACACGATCGTTATCTGTTCAGCTACGGTTGCCATTATCCTGATGTCTGGTGAGTATGTTCCTCACGGTGAAATTACCGGTATCGAGCTAACTCAAACGGCGTTGAGTTCTCAGGTCGGTGACTGGGGTAGTATCTTTGTTGCGGTAGCGATTTTCTTCTTCGCCTTTACCTCTATTATTGCTAACTACTCTTACGCTGAAACTAACTTGATTTTCTTAGAGCACAACCATAAAGCAGGTCTTGGCATTTTCCGTATTATCGTGCTTGGCATGGTGATGTTTGGTGCAGTCGCCTCTCTACCTGTTGTGTGGTCGCTTGCTGATGTTTCAATGGGCTTGATGGCGATAGTCAACTTGATTGCTATTCTTCTGTTGTCTGGCATCGTGATCAAACTTGCTAAAGATTACAATCGTCAACTTGGTGAAGGCAAAGTTCCTACGTTTGATTCAAACGACTTCCCTGAGCTAAAGTCTCAACTTAAAGATGGTATCTGGGATCAGAGCAACAAAGACTAATTGTAAGCGTTCACCAAGGTAGCTTGACTTGTCATGATTAAAGGGAGCGAGACTTCGTTTAGACTTCTTTGGGGAATATAACTACACAAGCCGTATGTTTTTGTTTTCCAAAGCCTACAATTTGGTCTAAAGCACTTTTACCTATTGGAATATAGGCAGCTGATACCGCATCTTGCGTTTCTTCAATCAAAGGGTCGTGAAAGTAAAAAAACTGTTCACTCATCCCGCTGAGTACAATCCAATGAGGTTCTTTGCAACCATTAAATCGGTAGGTGCTAATGAGCAATAACACAGCGGCACCCTGTTGAATCCAGTTTTCTATTTGCGGAATGTGTGTGGGGGGGCTTGTTCAACTTTAATATCGGTCTGTTCGATTTGATCCATAAAGTCGCCATGGACCAGTTCGATCACGGATTTTTTCAGTGGGTCACGAACAGAGTGCATATCCAGCGAGTTGTTCGTTTTCTTTGGCGATAAATAACAGACAGTGATGAGATTGAATAAACCGCTTCATTTGTCTACGGTTTATATTGTCACTGGTGAATACCTGATTTTCCAAGGAAAGAAGAGAATCTAAATCATCGAGTTGAGCGTTACTGTATTCCATTTCAGCCTCGTTATTTGCTTTGATGATCTCACCCAACAATTCATGCTAAACCTCAAGCAAACGGAATTACTGACCTTAAATAAAGTACCGCTACCAAACAGTATGGTTTTGCGTGTTGGTGCCAGTGAGCAGTTGGAAGAAGCGGTGAATAAAATCGGTTTCCCGATGGTGTTAAAAGTGCCGGATGGCGCCTTCTCCATCGACGTAGTGAAAGTGAAAAATGTAGAAGAACTAACGAAGCAGTGTGATAAGGTTTTTGAGAAAAGTGCGTTGATTTTGGCGCAAGAATATCTACCAACGGATTTCGATTGGCGAATCGGTATCATGAATCGCCAACCCATTTATGCGTGCAAGTATTTAATGAGCCGTGGCCATTGGCAGATTTATCAACATCATGATTCAGGTCGGGTTACCTCTGGTGGATTTGAAACACTCGATATTAAACATGTCCCTAAGCATGTAATTGATGCTGGTACTAAAGCTGCCAACTTAATTGGCTGTGGAATCTATGGGGTGGACGTAAAAGAGATCGGTGACAAGGCATATGTCATTGAAGTCAATGATAACCCAAGTATTGATCATCATGTTGAAGATGCCTTTTTGGGGGATTTACTTTACGACAGAATTGTCACCGAATTTTTACGACGAATTCAAATGCGTGGTCTCTGATGCTGAAGAAATGTCCAAGCGAATGAAATATGCCACTTTGTTACAAATGGTCGATGTCTTAGTAAGAGTTAGATAGACCGTCCGAAATCGAGCTTGCAAAAGAGGTAAGCTCGGCTAGGAACTTTATTTGGAGTTATCCGTTATCAACTAAATTAGTAAAGTACTAAATTGGAAGTGTCCATCTTCGTTTCAGCCAGTGCTGGTTGAAACAGTTTTGCCCCAAAATGAGCTTCAGTACGAATTGTTGTTCCAGAAAGTTCACTAGCTTGGATATGTAAAAAGTAATGTATGGTAACAATCAAGACCTGCCCCCATACATGCTGCTAATCTATCTCATGTATAGAAAAATGATTAGACAGGTAATCACGATGCCCATTTATGATTTCAAGATGGTCTAATGATAGTCCTTGAGACACGACTAATTGATTGAACAAATGACTTATGTGCTGTAAATATTTCTTAACATCCGATTGGTTGTTAGGGTCGCCTACGTAGCATTTCCCAGCATTGAAAAATTGATAGTAGCTACATTTATCAGTCAGTTCATTTAAAGTGCAGTTTTTAACGTCAATAGACTTTATGACTTGGTTTGTCTTATAAAGGACTGTTAGTACATCCAAAGGACCAGTATTTAGATGGATATAGCTCGGCTTTTCATCTGAGTAGCAGTAGTCAAACAAAGCGTCAATGAACCCCTTTTCGCTGAAGAAAGTTGTTCGATTTTGAATTGGAACCTTTTCCAACTTGCAATACTCATGTAATCGAGACGAGACACGACCGATTAAGAACAAAGAGGATACTGGTTGCAGTATGTTGAGAGTTACGGGTTTGAAACTAGGGTCGGTAGTGTTTGATATATCTCCTACCCCATACAGCCTAAAGCATGTAACGTGCAGTGATTTGAAAGCGGAACTAATACCATAATCAATGTTTAAAATATCAGGGCTTACTTCAGAGTGCTCAATAATTGTTTTTTGATAGTCATGTATATGGTGCTCAACTTCGAATAATGGGAACCCAGTTTGTAGGTTATGCGGCTCAATAGTGGGCTTAAATTCTTTTGAAATACAGTCTGTAAATAGCGACTTATGTAGCTTTCTTTTGAACTGAAAAGTAATCTCAAAATTTTCAGCTTCTACTATCTCCTGAAGATGCTTATCAAAATTATCAAAGTGACTATTTTCTGCTTGAGTTAGCCATTGCTGACGCTCAAAGTCAAAACGCTCAAGATTGTGATTCATTTGTTGCATATGCTGCGTCGCTAAGAAGACTAATGTTCCAACAGTGCCAGCAGCTGCAACCCATGTTGCTAAGTCTCCGTAATTTGTAACCGCAGCTAATGACGAGCCAAAGATAACAGCAACGATTAGAGTAATTAGCCACACAACATTCTTCATTTGTATTGTATCCGTCTAAGCAGAGAAGTAGCGTATTATACCGCATTATCAATTACTTATTGGATTGTTAATTGAACTGGTATAAAAATGATTGCATCATAGAGGGAAGAAAACAGCTGTGAGTCGGCTAATAAGCGTTAACTGTATTGAAGTTCAGAGGTAGTAAATGATCTTATACAAATATGTAGGCTTTCAGGCTGCAATCTCCATGATTGAGTCGTCAACCTTAGGTTTCAGCCGTGTTTTAGACCTAAATGATCCCTTTGAGGGTACATCAATTTGCGCATTGGATAATCATGGTATGACAGACAATTTGGTTGTGAATGCAATTAAAGAACGTTTGTCAGCTAAATTTGGTGTCTTGTCGTTAACAAGACAGCCGTTAAACTCTTTAATGTGGGCGCATTATGGTCAATCGCATACGGGAGTTGTGATTGGTATTGACTGTGAAAAAGCGGGTTTAACCGATCCTGATACATCCTCAATTCCAGTGAGTTTTGGGGATGTAATATACTCAGCAACAAAGCCGTTCCATCCTGTGAATATGGACATTTTGGCTGAAAATTTAGCTTTATCCCATTTTGAGCCTCATTCGTATAATTTGTTGTCTCGTGCGTTTTTGCATAAATCCTTAGAATGGGGTTACGAAGAGGAGGTTAGGGTTGTAAAAGACATCACTGACTCAAACGGAAATTTTGTAAGTAAGCGAAGACCCGCTGAGTTTTCAAACCATTCAGGAAATTGGAATCAAATTTTAATCGAGGGTGAAGGGCGTACAATTCCTTGTTTAAGTGTTCCGCAAGAATCGTTCGTTAAAGTTTATATTGGTCGCCACGCTTATAAACAAGTTTCGCACTTTAAAAACTTCTCACATGAAGAGTTCCAAGCCACGTTGCAAGGTTGGGCTAACCTAGGCATTGAGGTAAACGGCTGTCGTACAGATGTTAGGTCTTGGAAACTTGAGGCTCAGCGTTTGGAACAGTACAGTTAGCGAGCTTGTAAGGTTTCAAGATACTTTTTCTTATCTATTCGGATAACTTTAGTGCTATTGCACTAACTAATTTGTGTCCAAATACGATTCATTGCCAATTAAGAAAAGCAATTTCTCGACCTCCTGAAAAAGTGGCATTGGAAATGGTTCAAGAACGGCTCAAATCTTCTCTCGCTCGCATAGATAGAGAAAAAGTGATCTTACTTCGACATTTTTTGCCTAGTTTTTCTTTTTAAGTCAGAAAATGAGTAATTTTTCATTGTGCCATTGCTTGCTTATTGAGCGGTCGTTATTCTCGGTTTAATACAGAAGATATTATCTACGTCAGCCAGAGTAATACGCAATGAATCCATCATTTGAATTGTCAAAATCAGAGCAACTATTTCTTTTGGTGGAAGGTGCTTGCATTCCTGACCTAGAAAGGCAGCTTTATCAGCTACCTGGGGTAATGGAACAAGAACCGATTTTTTTGTATCCCCCTTATAATCAGCTATTGAGTGTTTCTCCGAGGCTAGTGAAAGCGACCCCAGAGGTTCAACACTGGTTTTTTGACCTCAACCAGTTTCAATGGGGATACTTTTTCTCTTCAGATTTATCATTAAGTGATGCAGCGAAAGCTTTACGGCGACTAATTATGGTTGAAATGCCAAGTGGTAATCCCGGATTTTTTCGTTTTGCTGACAGCCATGCAGCCTATGTTTTATTGGATACTCAATGTGCCATGTTATGGCAACCGATGAACAAAGCTTGGATTCACCAAGCAGGGCAGTGGCAAAGGCTGGAAAATCCTTTTGTTATCCCCCCTGAAATACATCATCAACCTCTAAAAATTACTGACGAGCAGTGGCGAAGACTCTCGCTCATCCCATGGCAAAATTCACTGCCCAATACATTGATTGCTCACATGCAGCGTTGGTTTCCTGAGCGTTGTCAGCAGATTCACGACTTAAGAAACTGGGTTTGTAGCCAAATGGATACCGCTTACGCCAAAGGTTTTGAGACAGAGCAAGACTTACTCTATTACTTCAATATTCTCGGTTATGTAGGCGAACAGGCGTTGCTAAAGAATACCTACCCAAATCTCACTCAACTTATTGAACAACCGTCATCACACACCTCATCACAACGTATTGTACAAGCGGCGAGTTTAGCTGAGCAAATTGCCAACCAATCAAGGGAGAACTAACCATGAGCACCCCCAATAAAGCCGCTAAATGCGCGTCCACCCGCAATGCAAAAAGTGGGGTTGGCTTATGCCCTTTTCGGCGTAATGATGTAGGTATCATCCCTGTCCGTTACGCCTTGGATGATATGAATGAACAAGGCCAACCACTTCACCCACTGCCTACCACCGATACCCAGTGGCAAGGTCGATTTGCCCCAAAGCAGCGTCAATATACGTTGAGGCAATTACGTGATGGTTGGTTGTATGTCTATGACGAGACGGATAAGACTTTTGATGAGTATCAGGTGAAAGGGTATAAGTTTACCAAAATTGACTGGTCAAACGATGAAGCGGATAAACCTGCGAATGAGCGTGGCAGCAAAGGCGAAACGAAAAGCTGCTTGGTCTACCCGGCGAAAAATACACTCTATATGACATTTGCCCATCAACGCTGGACATGGCGACTGTGTGAGCATATGCGTTCTAACCTATCCCATCGTTCGACATGGATGCGTAAGGTAAATTTGCAACAGTTCCATTCAACACAGAGTCACCCCCATGCGGGCCTTTCGTCTCAGCTTGGCAAGTATGTGGCGGATGTTGGCACCGATGGAGCACCGACAGGTGTGTTTGATACGACCTGTACACCATTAACACCCATTGAAGGCGGAGTTGATGACTTCAAACATGTGGCAGACAAGGCTGGGTGTTGGGACTTAGATTATCGAGCTGACTTGCCCGCCCAAGATTGCGGGATGTTTATTGCCCTCGATGACCCTCTAGCGGATGTGAGCGACTTGTTCTTACCTCTTTCCAAACAGGTTGCGGCGCGCAGCACAGCCCACCAAGATGAAGACAATCTTCACAAGCTACAAATGGCCGAACTGACTCGAACACTGGGGCGGATAAGAGTAGAACATGATGAGTTACCGGTGCAGGTTAGAGATGACCCAATCAAGGTGATGGAGTTTGAACGTCAACTTACTGAATATGTCGCCACTCAATCTCTGGCAGATAAAGAGCGTACCGCCCTTGAAGCTAACCCGAATGTCGGCAACGCCCCGTTTACTCCACTTCAAGAACAAGCGATTGAGAAGCTTGCTGAGCTAAAACAGACGTATCGCTTCACTCCGACTGCCGCGCAACGAGAAAGTTGGCAGCGCAATACGGTGTTTAGTGACGAAGTCAACTGGAGTGAACTCGATGCTTTCCTTACTCAGTATTACACTCAGATTAAAGGTCTAGATGAGCGTATCGATGTGCTTTATCAAGATTTTATGACCGTATTTGAGCAATTGGGGACTGACCCACTGGTTTTTGGTCTCGATAATCAAGACGAGACTCACCTTACTTATCTCCTTAGCTTAACCAGCCAGTACTTAGCGGTGGTAAAACAAGCGGTAAATACCGAACAAGCGAATGAGCAGTTGAAACAGGCGCTTTCACTGGATTCGCCCAAAACGCTTTTCGCTCTAGCTTCTCTCGGTTTTAAGTTAGAAAACTGGCAAGCGCTGAACGCTTACGTTGATGAACTTAAGCCAGGCCTACTCTCCATCGAGAATGCTAGCGATATGGTTGCCTTTTCTAGTGCGATTGCTAACTGGGGCGCGTTCACTGGTGATGTGCGCATGCATGATAAAGCGTGGTTTAAGGCATTAGCAGAGCCAGTTCAGCTTAGTTTTATTGCACTTCAAAAAGCCGTCTCAGGGGTGGCCCAAGAGAGTTGGCGAGCCACTTCGAACTTGCTGTTCCCTAGCCAGATGAATACCACCGCAACACCGGAAGGTTTAGTCAGCAACTTGCGGCTAGTTATCTTAGAGGCCATCGTGAACCCAGAAGCTATCGTGGTTCATAATCCTGACTATCCAGCACAAATTGCGGCATGGCAACAAAAACTCCGTACAGAATCAGAAATTGTTCGTCGTGTTAGCCTGCTGGAATCGGGTGAGGTAACGCCAGCAAACAACCAGTTAAAGAACATGCAAAGCGCTCAGAAGAAAATGCAGAAGTTGTTGAGTAGTGAGTTGCCAATGATGGTGATGCTTAAGCATGAAGCGGTCAATAACACCGCCAAGCAAATGCTTAACGATGCAGTAGAACGCAGTTGGCAACAAGGTAAGCAGCTCACTCAAGCATCATGGGACAAATTGGGTAAAATGGGGGGCGTCGTCGCCATCCTAAACCTTTGGAACGTGTCGGTTGTTCTGCAAGACATCCGCCATAAAGCTGCGCAACACCCAAGTAGTAGCTTGTGGACTAACCCTGCAATTAGAGAAGCGACCTATGCGACAGGTTATGCGGTCTCTGCTGTTGCCGCTGTGTGGCGAGATGCGAAATGGGAAATTCTTGCTAAGGATTCTAAGCTACTTGGTGAAACCTTAAATGAAGCAATAAAAAATAGCAATGCTTCAAAATTGGCAATGCTCAAAACCTTTGCGAAAACGACGGCGGCGGTCTCTTTGTTTGGCTTGATTGCCACAGGGTTCGAAACATGGGAAAGTGGTGAAAAAGCTTGGGATTCTAGTAACTCTCCAATGGAACGGTTGGGCTATGGGTTAAAAGGGGTATCCACCTTTGCTCAATCTTTAGTCTTTCTACTCCAATTTAGAGCCAATATACTGAGTCGATTCGGCACTACCAGTATTGGAGCTATTATCGCCCCTTGGATGCTGATCACGTTGACGGTTGCTGGTATTGTTTATCTGATTGGTGTTGTCATCATTAATGTCTTTAAACGCTCTGAACTTGAGAAATGGCTGCTTCACTCCATATGGGGCAAACAAACGAAGCAATGGAAGCCTATCGAGGAGTTAACTCACTTAGAACACATTATTCATAAGCCTCAGGTTCAGCTTAACTCAGTCCCTAACCGAAAACCTTCCCAATGGATGGACACTGGCACCAACCAATGGCAATTGGAGTTGACCTTGCCTGCATTTACCATAGGCCAACGAATTGGCTTACAAATAACGCGTAAGCCCAAACAAGTTTATAGCTATGGCCCTACTGAGGCGAAGCCAGCTGTTATGCTTAATGAGCAGAACGGCACATGGAGCCAAAAAAAAGAAGAAGGTAGCCCCGTCACCTATCGATTAGATTTGGGTGGTAGTACGGATGATACCATCACGGTACTGGTTAGCATGCCGTTTAACTGGCAAGCCTCAAAACATCAACAACTGGGCTATATAGCGTCAGGTAAAAAACAAGGTGATTTAACCGTAGAGCCTGCGCCAAAAGAATTTGGCACTCGTCTTATTGAAGTGAGAATCGACAAATGAATAGTAAACAAGATATCGAGTCCCTTAAGGAACAACTTTACAACGCTGAGGTAGCGTATTCTTGGGAACACAAAGGGTCATCGATAATTGGCAAACACGGCCATTTAATAAATTGGGGAACGTCGATATTAACCTGTTATTCATTGTTCGGCTTTTTTTGGTTTGTTCTCGATGGGCTAACAGTGGACTCACTCGCTTTTTGGGGGCTTTTTGCCCTCACAACAATGATGATGCTGGCCTCAAGATATTTGTATTTACCCGATAAGCTCCGCTGTTATCACTTAACCTCACGGGGTATTCATTACACAGAGCAAGATATGATCCCAGAGGTGGCGTATAAAATCGTGCGCGGTTTTGCTTGGGTGGGGATTGCGGTGTGTGTTATTGCGGTTTTGTTACTTGGCCCGTTAGCCTTAGTGGGTGCGGGGGCCTTTGCACTGATGTCATTTGGGATGACCAATTTTAAACCAACCGTTGATAAGTCTTATGTGCTTATAGATGATCGCAGTGTCGTGTTTAATCTAACTCATGACTCAGTGGTGTCATTTGGAAGCCCTAATCGAGAAACATTAGACTATATAGGGACTGTTTTTATTTCGACGCTTGATCAAAAAACAGCGTTACTTTCTCATCTACAGTCGGCTTTCCCTGAAATTGAAATAGTCGAAATAAAAAAGCTGAATGATAAGTATAAGCACCCGATTTATCAGCAAGATGAAGAGAGTGCTACAGAGTAACTTTCTCGCTTTCTCACAGAGTGATTAAATTTGGGCGGCACCACGGATGATACCATCACGGTACTGGTTAGCATGCCGTTTAGCTGGCAAGCCTCAAAACGTCAACAACTGGGCTATGTAGCGTCAGGTAAAAAACAAGGTGATTTAACCGTAGAGCCTGCGCCAAAAGAATTTGGCACTCGTCTTATTGAAGTGAGAATCGACAAATGAATAGTAAACAAGATATCGAGTCCCTTAAAGAGCAACTTTATAACGCTGAGGTAACGTATTCTTGGGAGTGTAAAGGTGCTGGTTTAAAACACGAGAATCTAGTGAATTGGTTGATACCGATGTTTGTGGGTTGTTTATTATTTGGTTTTTTTTGGTTTGTTTTCGATAAGCTAACTATGGACTCAATTGCTTTTTGGGGACTTTTGGCATTTATGACTATGATGGTATTGGTCTCAAGATACCTTTTTTCCCCGGATAAGCACCGTTGTTATCACTTAACCTCACGGGGTATTCATTACACGGAGCAAGATATGATCCCAGAGGTGGCGTATAAAATCGTGCGCGGTTTTGCTTGGGTGGGAATTGTGGTGTGTGTTATTGCGGTTTTGCTACTTGGCCCGTTAGCCTTAGTGGGTGCAGGGGCATTTGCACTGATGTCATTTGGGATGACCAATTTTCAGCCAACGGTACTAAAACACGAAATCTTCTTCTCTGATAGTCCAATTCTATTTAACGTAGTGAAAGATACTATGTTTAGAATTGACAGTCATACCGCCACCGAGTATTGCTGCCGTAGAGATTTTTACTGTTCGTCTATAGAAGAAAAACAAAAAATCATCACCCTAATCCTAGAGAGTCAAAAAGATATCGAGTATGTGGAACTAGCAAAATTGAACGATATGTTTAAACACCCTATTTTTACTCAAGACTAGAAGAATGCAAGTTGAACTCTATTAACAGGTTTGTAGGTTAAATCAGTTTTACTTTTCTCATATCGATTGCCAGACTACCGGCGGCACCACGGATGATACCATCACAGTGTTAGTTAGCATGCCGTTTAACTGGCAAGCCTCAAAGCATCAACAACTGGGCTATATAGCGTCAGGTAAAAAACAAGGTGATTTAACCATAGAGCCTGCGCCAAAAGAATTTGGCACTCGTCTTATTGAAGTGAGAATCGACGAATGAATAGTAAACAAGACATCGAGTCCCTTAAGGAACAATGTAAACCTCCCCTAATTAGTTGCGCCCATAATTAGAGGTTTCGGTTTGTTCATTCTTCATTAAATATTCCCATGGTGTCATATCGTTGAGGGCATCATGGGGACGTTCTTCGTTGTATTCTCGTATCCAGTTTTCTGTTAGCTCACGCACTTCATTCAAGGTTCTGAACACATAC
>NZ_QEWN01000011.1 GCF_006124995.1 Vibrio sp. Hep-1b-8 | reverse complement strand
GCTTTTTTGGTTTTCATGATCATTAATATCTCATTGTCGGAACAGACTTCCCCTTTCCAAACATAATGACTGTGGATTGGCATCGTCTGAATGCACCCTGCCAATCCCTTATTCAACACTGAATTAATGATCAATTGCGCGCTTTCATCGCTATCTGTTGTGGTTAACGTAATGCAATACTGACCGCTCACTGGTGATTTCCTTACTTCTGTACGATGACTGGATAATCTTGCTCACAGAGTTCTTTGACAAAACAAGAACCTGAACCTGTATGTGCTACCCAGACTTTCTTTTTCGCTCGAGTTAAAGCGACATAAAACAAGCGTCGCTCTTCGGCATAAGGGAAGCTATCTTCAGACTGGGTCAAGGCTCCATTAATGTGCAGTGCTTTGACACGGGCAGGGAACTGCCCTTCGTCGACCCCCACAACTATAACAAAGTCAGCCTCTTTGCCTTTACTGGCATGACAAGTCATAAACTCAATTGAGAGTAAACCAAAATTTCTCTGCCAATCACGTAAGAGCTCAGGTTTGTGGTAATGGTTACGGCCCAATATCAATACACTCTGAATCGATTTCGCGTTCCTGTTCAATTGATCGAGCACTTTTTCCACATTTCCGGCAGGAATCAGCGTCACCGCTTTCGATTTTTGCTCTTTATGACTATTGAGCGCCTTAGGAATCTGGATTGGGTTTTGCTGCACAAATCGATTCGCCACTTCGCCGATCTTGTCATTAAAGCGATAAGTGGTATCAAGATGATGAATTGTTGAGTTTGGAAAGCGCTTGGCGAACCCAGTAGTAAGATCAACATCTGAACCTGCAAATTGATAAATGGATTGCCAGTCGTCGCCGACAGCAAACAGTATGCAGTCACTATACTCTTCTTGTTGGCAAAGCGCCTCAATCAGTGCTAAACGCTGAGGAGAAATATCCTGATACTCATCAATCATAATGTAACGCCACGGCGATCGAAATTTGCCTTTGACGACATGTTGGGTCGCTTTGGAGATCATAAGGTTAAAGTCGATATGTCCCTGCTCTTTAAGCTGTTGATTCCAAGCTTGGTAGCACGGCCATACCAAAGATAACTCACTGTTTAAACGTGTGTATTCAGGGTGCTCGATCAATAACTGTTGAAGTTCTTTCTTTCCACACTCCATCGATGCGAGCTGAGACAACTGCTGTTCTAGCCACGCGATAAGCTTCGGATTCTCAACATGGCTTCCCAGTTCATCGTCACCAGCTAAGTATGCGATTGGCCACTTCGAAAGATGTTTTTGCCAACGTTTAAAGTTGGTTGGTGTCATCCAGTGTTTTTTGAGCCAATCAATACACCAGCTCTTACGTTGATTGTCATCGATCGCCAACGGAGAAATCGTGACAAGCTCGCTCTCGACTTGATTGAGTATATGCAACCCTAACTGATGGAAAGTACTGACCTTGACACGTTCTGCACTTAATCCAACTTTATCATTAAGGCGTTGACTCATTTCATCAGCGGCATCACGCCCAAACGCGAGCAAGAGAATTTCTTCCGGACGAGCAATGTGACTTTGCAACAGATAGGCAACACGTGCTGTCAGTACGCTGGTTTTACCTGAACCCGCCCCTGCGAGAATGAGGTTATTGTTATCGTTAAGCAAAACCGCACGCTTTTGACTCAGATTCAATGGTGAGGACTCAATTTGCGAAAAGAGCACTTGCCAATTTTCTAGCTCATTCTCCATCCAAAGCTCGTTACGGTGTTTTAGCTTCTGATCGGAATCACTAATCCAAGGCTCAATCTTGCCCATGCGTTCGGGCATTCTCAGTAATGCATCTTCAAGATTCATATTCATCTGAGCGAAATCCGCACTAACGGAGTCCTGCCATTGTTTTACGAACGAATGGGTAAGAAAAGCAGGTTGACGATGAAACTGCTCAATGGCCTGTTCCCATTTGGGTAAGTGTATAAATAGCTGTTGGCACTGATTTTGGTGCCATTTTTGGTAGCGTGCGATGGCAAGGCGCGCGAAGTCTCGGCACTTATCAAGCGGTAGACCCTGTACTAGCCAAGCTTGCCTTTCGCCTTCATTGCTATATGCAAAGAAAAGTAGCCCTCCCCAAAACAGGCCATTTTTGACTTGAACCTGACCACTCCATACATTAAACGGAATGTGTTCTTCGCTGGTTTCTGAACTGAGGATCAACGCATCGGATTCTAATTCTACTTGATAGTATTCGCGTTGGATAAAAAACTGTGCAGTCTTGTTAGCGGTTAGCTGCATTTCGATGTAAGCCTTCTGATTCCATTGCAATCATCATAACTGAATTGATTTCTCTTTTGACAGAATTACGCTAAAAATAGTGAGTAACAGCACTGGTTTTACCCTAGTACAGCGTTCGTTTTCGAACAACCAGAATTAGTCAAGCTCGACAATGGACAAAAGTTAACCAAAGTATCTAGTATCTTTATTTGGATCAGCTCGTTACCATATAGATCTTGTTATTCTCAACGCACTTATGACCTACAGATTTCTGCAAGTGAATTTATTTAGTCAGCTACGCCACTATTGGGCAAATAAAACCATCAATTATAGCCTGCTCATTCTCGTCACCCTTCTTGGCGTGGTCGTACCTGCCTGGTACTTGCAGCTCAATGAACAGATCATCCCATTGATACTGGGTGTGATTGCCGCAGCGTTAGCCGAAAGTGACGACAGTTTCACCGGACGTCTCAAATCACAGAGTTTGACGCTGGTTTGTTTTGCCGTCGCCGCGTTTTCCATAGAGTTGTTGTTTAATACACCGTGGTTGTTTGCCATTGGTCTATTTACCTCAACCTTTGGCTTTATTATTTTGGGGGCTATCGGCCCACGTTACGCCAGTATCGCGTTTGGCTCTTTACTGATTGCTATTTACGCCATGCTAGGTGCTCATCAAAGTACGGATATTTGGTTCCAGCCACTTATGCTGCTCTCCGGTGCGGCTTGGTACTATTTGATGTCTATGATTTGGCACGCACTATGGCCGCTTCAACCCGTTCAACAAAACTTGGCCAATGTGTTTATTCAGCTCGCCAATTACCTTGATTCGAAAAGTCAGCTCTTTCATCCGGTATCAAATCTAACGCCACAACCTTATCGATTGAAAGAAGCGCGTTTGAATGCCGCCACGGTCAATGCGCTCAACTCTTGCAAAGCGACTTTTTTAAGGCGTTCAAAGCGCGGCCACGTGGATGCAACCAGTGATAGATTTCTCAACATTTACTTCCTAGCCCAAGACATCCATGAACGGATCAGTTCAACACACTACCGTTATCAAGAATTGGCTGTCCATTTTGAACGTTCTGACGTTTTATTCCGGTTTAAACATTTGTTAGAGACCCAAGCTAAATCATGTCGAGAAATTGCCAACGCAATACGTTTAGGCAAGGAATATCAACATGATAACCAGTCCGTCATGGCACTTGATGAGTTGCAAAACTCCCTTAGCTATTTGCAGTCTCATCAAAACCCACAATGGCGTTCTTTACTCTCGCAGCTTGGCTACCTATTTAATAACCTTGCCACGGTAGAGAAACAGCTTAGTAATGTGAACAACCCTGATGCGAACAGACTTGAAGAAGATGCTCTTGATGACACAGAAGCACATACACTCAAAGCAATGTGGCAGCGGATCAGTGCCAATTTTACTCAGGACTCAATGCTTTTTCGCCATGCGGTGCGCATGTCGATTTCATTAACTCTTGGTTATGGCATCATTCAATTATTCGATATTGAACGGGGTTATTGGATTTTGTTGACTACCCTATTCGTTTGTCAGCCAAACTACAGCGCAACACGACAAAAGCTTGTCGCAAGGGTTTTAGGTACATTTGCAGGTCTGTTTATTGGTGTACCGCTGCTAACCTTCTTCCCTTCACAAGAAAGTCAGTTGGTCTTCGTAGTGATATCCGGCGTGGCATTCTTCGCCTTTCGTCTGGCTAACTACGGCTACGCAACTGGCTTTATCACTGTGCTGGTCTTATTCTGCTTTAATCAACTTGGAGAAGGATACGCGGTAGTATTGCCACGACTTGCCGATACGTTAATCGGATGTGCTCTCGCCGTTGCTGCTGTGGCATTAATCTTACCCGACTGGCAATCGAAACGTCTGCACAAAGTGATGGCAGAGGCGATAGCGGCTAATAAAAATTATCTGGCGCAAATTATCGGCCAATATCGGATTGGTAAAAAAGACAGTCTCAACTATCGCATTTCTCGCCGTCACGCACACAATCAAGATGCGACGTTAACCACCGCTATCAGCACTATGTTAGCAGAGCCTGGTCGCTATCTTGCTGCGGTGGATGAGAGCTATCGCTTCTTGACTCTAAACCACGCCCTACTCAGCTATATCTCTGCATTAGGTGCGCACCGAACCCAAATTGCCGATGATCAAACGCATAAACTGATCCTTGATACTCATAGAGTCATTCACCAGCATTTGGAGGTGCTGTTCACCCAGCTTAATCAGCATTGTGATAACTGTGATACCAGCGATATCGATGACCCTGCCTTGGAGCAACGCTTATCCGAATGGCGCGAAGAGGACGATAGTTCAGTACGCATGGTTCTGCAACAACTCCATCTCATTTACCGAATGTTGCCGGAGCTTCATTCACTCGCGAGTAAATTTGCAGTCCGTGTGGCACAACCTGCTCATTCTGCATAAAACCTTATCTTAGTGAAGAGCCCTTGCTCTTCACTGTCACCTCAGCAATTACGTACATTGCGAGGTGAGATCAATAGCAAACTGGATTCATGTGACGAAACCTTAGTCACTGACGAAGAACTGTCACTGATTTCGAGCCTTTTTTCTTAGCACAACTTGCTGTAAT
The DNA here is from genome assembly GCF_006124995.1 of Vibrio sp. Hep-1b-8. Taxonomy (GTDB): domain Bacteria; phylum Pseudomonadota; class Gammaproteobacteria; order Enterobacterales; family Vibrionaceae; genus Vibrio. Next base: position 41,344 of record NZ_QEWN01000011.1, on the reverse strand, counting down.
TGCAATCACCCCTTAAGCTTTAATTAAGTGGAGGTGTTTATGCCAGTATCTTCTGTACAATCCGGTTATCAAATCATTGATATGTCGTCGAAGATGGCCGAAGACGCTGCGCTTGAAATCCAACAAAACCAGCAATTACAATCCATCGCAAACAAAGACGGCTACGAGTTCAACAAAGTCGAATTCAAAGCGCCGGCTTCTGATTTTGAACCTCTCACCAAACTCACTAGTGCCGAACAATACAGCAGAATAGGCACCAATGTATTGCAGCGTGACCAAGAGATGATTGGTACACTGCTTGATATTCACGTCTGACGAAATGAAGTAAATTGTAGCAATACATTAAGCAACCATTGAGTTCCCGAGTCTATCGGGTAGAATGCAGATAAATTTCCCGTTTTAATTTGCAATGCCCAAACTGAATTTATCTCGACTAAAAGACCACAATTTCCTCCAGCCAGAGCAACATAACCTCACATTAGAACAAAAACTCAGCCCCCATTTTGAGCGTCCAAAAACAAGACTGACACCCAGTCCGTATATTTCGGATAAAACGCTCGAAAAAAGATGGAGCAAACTCGCTAACCTTACTGAACAATCAGTGTTACTTGACGAGCAGACCCAAACTAATGCTGAGCTATACAATAAAAACATTGAGCACTTTATTGGCACCGTTAAAGTACCAGTGGGTATTGCTGGGCCACTTCGTGTTAACGGCCTTTATGCGAATGACGATTTCCTGATCCCACTTGCGACCACCGAAGCGGCTTTAGTTGCGTCCTACAATAGAGGCGCTCAATTGATCACAGCAGCTGGCGGTGCAAGTGCAATGTTACTCAATGAAGGGGTCACTCGCACGCCTGTATTTTGTTTTGATTCACTTGCCAATGCCGGCCAGTTTGTCGCATGGGTTGTGACACAATACGATCAATTCAAACGCGTCGCGGAGTCCACAACCTCGCACGGTAAGCTTCACGATATCAATGTCAATATCGAAGCAAGCCAAGTCTATCTGGTTTTTGAGTTTCATACTGGCGATGCTTCTGGCCAAAACATGGTCACGATTGCAACGAACGAAGTGTATCACTACATTTTGACTCACTCCCCAGTCCCGCCAACGGAAGCATTTCTGGATGGTAATCTCTCTGGAGACAAGAAGCCTAACGCCAATACGCTGCGCCATGTTCGTGGTAAAAAGGTGACCGCTGAGGTTCATTTAGATAAAGCGTTGGTAGAAAAGTACCTTCATACTACCCCAGACAAAATGGTCCGCTTCGGACAAGTCACCACCACAGGTGCAGCACTAAGTGGTGGTATCGGCGTCAATGCTCACTATGCAAATGCCCTCGCCGCACTCTATATTGCTTGCGGGCAGGACGCCGCGTGCGTCGCTGAATCGGCAATTGGCATTACGCGCATGTTACTCAACAAGGATGGAGGGCTTCACGCTAGCGTTACGCTACCTAATCTGATGGTAGGTACTGTTGGCGGTGGTACTGGCTTACCAACACAGAAAGCGTGCCTCGATATAATGGGGCTATCTGGTGCTGGGAAAGCAAAGTCCTTGGCGGAGGTCGCGGCCTGTCTTTGCTTAGCGGGAGAACTCTCGATCGTTGGCGCTTTTTGTGCCGATCATTTTTCTCGTGCGCACCAAAAACTGGCGCGATAAACAGCTGGGCAGCGTTTTATCCGCTGCCCAATACTATTTCACTTGCGCGTAGTAGTTCTCTTTGAAGTGAATGAATGCTTTGTTTAGCGCGATTTCTTTAATCGGTTTAACTATCACGTAGTTTGCCCCCACCGCTAGAAAGGCTTGCTTGGTTTCCTGCATGCCATCGGCCGTACATGCGTAAATAGGCACAGTAAGCTTTAAGTCTTTACGAATGATTTCCGTCGCTTCGATACCGCCAAGATTGGGGAGCTGATTGTCCATTAGGACCATAGCCACACTGGGATCTGAACGCAAAAATTCAATTGCATTAACACCATCTTTAACCCATGAAACCGTCATTCCATATTTTTCACAAAACGCTTTCGCGATAAAAGCGTTGGTGTTGTTGTCTTCCACCAGCAAAACATGCAGTGACTCAGGAAATAAGGTTGAGGGGTCTTCAGCAAGGGCGCTTTTTTCTACATTGATCAACTCATTGCTACCGACTTTTAGCGGTATTTTAACGATAAACTTCGTCCCAACATCGACTTCACTCTCTAGCTGAATATCTCCGTCCATAATGGTGACAAGACTATGCACAATCGCCAAACCTAGGCCGCTGCCACCATACTCACGCGTCGTGTTTGATTCTGCTTGGACAAAAGGTTCGAATATATGCGCTATGCGCAGTTGATCAATCCCGATCCCAGTATCCGATACCTCTAATTTGAGTAAACACCCAGAGTCAGTCTGTTCACAGTCTAATTCGACTCGGACACTGCCATAATGGGTAAACTTGACTGCGTTGCTAACCAGATTAAAAATAATTTGATTGAGACGTACCTGATCACTGTGTGCCCATCGGTCTTGAGGGATCTTATTTACAACGTCGAAGGCGACCTCTTTTTTATCCAGTAACGGCTTGAAGATTCTTTCTACCGTTGTTGTCAGCTCAGCCAAGCGGAAAGGCGCGCTTTCGATATGAAACTGCCCCTGCTCTATCTTTGAAAAATCGAGTATATCGTTCAATACCGCCAATAGGTGCTCACCACTGTTGCATAGAACTTCAATGTGCTCTATGTCTCTTTGGTCAACCATTTTATCTTTGAGTAACTGGGATACACCAAGAATACCGTTGAGCGGTGTCCGCAACTCATGGCTCATTTTAGCGAGGAAGTCCGCCCTCATGCGCGCCGACTCTTCTGCTTCTTCACGTGCAGCTTGACTCTGCTTTTCTGCTTCAATGAAGCTGGTGATATCCTGACCTTGCGCCATGATCTGCGAGACGCTGTTGTCTCTCATAATAGGAGATAAGTTCCAACGAAAGGTTTTGTTGGCAATAGCGGTGTTGATGCCAGTCAGGGTTGCCCCTTGAGCACACATCATAATGTGCGGCTTCAAACTTGAAATCAGTTGATCTTGCGCGCCATGGGTACGAAAACACCTTTCAGCCGACGGGTTAAAGCACTCTAACTCACCTTCAACGTTCCATAACGTCACAGGTGACAAAGAGAAGTTAAACAAATCAGCAAACTGCTTTTCTTGATCATTAAGTCGTTTAAATGAACGTTGAAATGACTGGCCTATTTGATGAAACTCTTGAATAGACGACCCTTCAAATTCGATAAGTTTTTGTTCCTGAATCGAAGCATCTGTATAGGTCATCAAAGAACGTAACTCTTTTGAGACTCTTTTACCGAGCCAGATTCGAGTGTAGATGGCGATACAGATGATCAATCCAGCCGTGATCGCCAACCAAACATAATAACTCCGAACAAAATGGACAATGTGTTCGTTATCCTGAACCGTATAAATTGAGAGAAAAGTCGCCACGTTATTAATGGTGAGATCCGTTCTAGAAACAGTAACACCGCTCGAATCAAGCTCGTCGGGCGATTGCGCTAACCATTGAGTGTATTTATCGTCGCCATCCTTGTCACTCGCCGCAATCACCTCAGAACCTACCGCTAACAGCACCTGATCCGCATTGCTGCCTTGAGCAAGTGCATAAACAATCGAGAAATTGTTGTTAAGAACAATACCAACGAAAAGATTCCCGACCACTTCCCCTGACTCTAAATCGATAATAGAGGAACGCCTTAACATAAGGTATCTCATTCCCATCACTGAAGGGGTCTGCGAAATATGCCAATCAAACCCGGTAGTCACATCTTGTGTAATATGCAGCAACTGCTGCGTTGAAATTCCATAGAACTGAAAATTCGCGTCATCCCAAATAAGTTGGTCATCACTGATAATGTAGCGAAAGTCAGGTGTAATGTCTGGAGAAAGCTGATCCATACTATTGAAGAATAGATCGAGGGATTGAGCATCTTTACTTACCAAACTTTCTAGCAAGACCGGATTTCGGCTATAGCTATCTTGTTGTATCTCAATCGACTTGACTCGAAAGTTAAAAATTTCCTGAACCAAGCTCTGCGTTTGCTTCTTAGTACGAGCAACCTCTTGCGATACAACATCTCGGTTAACCTGGTAGTTTTGTAAAACCATAACCACAATTAGCCCACCAATAACAAGAAAGATCGAGTTGGTTAATAACGTGGCTAATCGGCTCTTACCAGCCTGTCCGAATAATCTTGCCATTATTGATCAGAATACCTAAATGCTCGCTGCTTGAGCTTCTCGATCTTGCTTGGGCTATCATTGCTCGTCACAAGCTCAAAATCACCGGAATATGTATGTGGCACACTTCTTCCTTCGAGATCCCACTTAATCGCTTCTGCCATCGCGATTCCGGTATCATCATTCATGCGCATCGCCGTCACTTGAAGTTGACCGTTGGCAATGGCTTCCAATTCAGCGGTTCCCCCACCCCAACCATTCAGCATGATATCATTGCGGTTTAAGTCTTTAAGCGCATCGGCGGCTCCCAAAGCGACATCGGTCGAACATGCATAGATGAAATCTAGATTTTTATCCTTCTCTAATGCTGATTTCGCAGCAAGGTACCCAGACTCTCGTGTCGCTTTGGTATAGAAAGAAGAGGATAATTGGTAACTGTCATGATGGCTCATCTCTTCGATGAAAGTATCTCCGCGTGCATCACTCACGTAACCTTCCGAGAAATAGAGCACCGAATAGCGACTCTCTTTGGGGATGACTGACTTGTAGTATTCTTGTATCACGCGAGTCCCTTTTATATGGTCAAATCCCACATACATGAAGGGCTGCTGTTGATCCCAAGCTCTTACCGGAGTGGTAATATTTTGTAGAATCAATTTCGTATCTGTTGAACTCAGCACATGCTCAATAAACTTTCTATGGCGTGTGGTATCGAGAGTAAAAATCAGGTAGTCGGATTTGTTTTGGATTGCTTCAAGCAGCGACAAGCTCTGTTGTCTAACATCGACATTTGGACGAGTAAATACTTGATTAATACTGTATCTGATGCCCAGCTTTTCTAATCGCATTTCAAACGCTTTGATGTTTCGAATCCAGTAATCTGAAATCTGCTGCCCGGGATAAACCACAGAAATTGAAATTGGCTTTACTTGTTTGGCTGCGAGAGGAGTGGGATAACGGCGAACTTCTTCGCTCAATGCGTCCGTCAATTGTCGTTGCTGAGGATGCGAATCGAGATATTCATCGTATTGCCAATAGCCGTTTAAAACCTGCGTAGTGTGAGCCATTGACGTTGCTGAATACAAAGCGAATAAAGAAAGAAGTTTATACTTACACATGCCATTTTCTCTTTTGACTAGCTAGCTGAGCATAATAATTTGAATCGTTTTATTTCAATTATAATTCATTATTATCAATGAAACCGAGCTCAATCATTAGCCTTCAAGCCATTAATTTTACTCGGCTTTTCATTATGCCGTATAGTGTCTAGAACGTAAAAGACAAATTGCCTGACAGACCAAATTGGTTGTCTCCTGCATAGCTACCAGCAAAGTCGAGACTGACAAGATCTCCTGGACTGATACCAATCCCCGCGGTGAAGGAGTTATCCAAAGTATCTTGAATATCCATCTGGTAACCCGCTCGGAGCTGCGCCCATCCAAATGCATTTCCTTCAACACCAAAACGTAAAAATTGGGTGTCGTCGTTAAGATCGGTGAAACGTTTCTGTTTGGTTAGATCCCAGTCTACCGTCGCAACAAAATAGTCCATGCTATAAGACCCAGAAACCGTCACCTGTGTGTTGAGCTTATAAGTACTGACACCGCTAATATCTAAGGTATTGATCTCTTTAGAAAACAGGTCTTTCACCGCCACACCAAATCGGTATTGGTCATAAAACCAAACCCCACCAAGATCTAAGTTGAAATAGTTCTCGTTAGTTTCACTTTTGTCATAGTCACTGATATCGAAACTCTCAACAGAAAGACTTTGCTTGTAGGTACGCAGTTGTTGGTACTTTGGCGTGATACCCAAAGCAACATCCTGACCTTGGATGGTCATACGTTTCGCCAGAGCAACACCAAACTCAGTATAACCAAAGGCAATCATATCGACGTTGGAGTTATTGTAACGCGCTTCTACTGCTGCTGGGGTATCACCACCATTAGCCGCGATTTCGGGTGTCGCAACAATCTCCGCATAGCCGCGCGTAAAGATGTTAGCTGAAAGCGTGCTGATAGGGAGTGCGACGGCGATACCCACCCCCGCGCTTACCGCAAGCGGTTTATCATCCGCTAGCTGTGTAAGATAGCTATTTAACTGTGCTGATGTTGTCGCATCTGGACTACCCGATGCTTCAAACGCTTTAATCGTATCTTGAAGGCTATCTATCGTATCTAATGATTCTTCAGTGTCTCTCACTGTCGCCCCTATTGCGGGCACCAGTAAACCAAAGTCATCACTATCGCGGTAAACGGCGGCTAAAGCAGGGTTATAGAACGGAGCCAACACATAATCAGCACTGGTCACCCCTGTATTCCCCATACCATTGCCTCTGCCATCAGGAGAGACCGTTGCCGCTTGAGCGGTACAAGCCAAAATGATTGAGCCCACTGCCAAAGATATTTTACTTAATTGATTCATATCCATATCAACCTTTTTTATTAGTCATAAACAAGATTAATACATCTGGGGAATTTTGTAGGAATAACGAATAATTTATGCGTTATCAATACATCGTTCTATCACATATTCACCTGAAACAATTTGTTCTTTTTTCGCCTTAGATAATTGCTTGATTCGGTATTCTATTTTTGACGCTTCGCTTCTCGAAGTGCCTATGTATTGGTGCCATTCAAGCTTGAGAGGACCTTTACCTTTTAGTGCTTTTGCTCCGGTTCCATTGCAATGTTGCCGAAACCTACGTTCAAGGTCGGTTGTGATACCACAATAAAGGGCATTGTTAGACATTCGGATTAGGTAAACATACCAATCCGAATGTAATTTTAAAGAGGGGGTGAGCAACGAGCTCATTAGGCCGAAAGCTGTTCAACCAGAGCCTTCAACTCTGCGACTTCTGATCTCAGTTCTTGAACTTCCAACTCTAGCTGGCTGATTCGATCATTATTCACGACTGGTGACTGAGCGGTTGCGGCTAATGACTCAACGTCAACTTCGCCACTAAATAGGTGCATATAGCGAGATTCACGCTTACCTGCCTCACGCGGAAGCTTAACCACTAACGCTCCATCTTCGCGCGCAGCCATACTATCCAAAACGGCCTCTACCTCTTTAACATCAGCAAAGTCTGCAAGACGGTTGGTACGGGTTCTGATCTCACCTGGCGTTTGTGCACCGCGTAGAAGCATACAGCATACAATCCCTTTTTCCTGTTCGGTCAGTTTAAGGTCACCAAATTCTGTATTGCAAAAACGGTGTTGAAACTTACTCGCACGGCTATTGAAGCCACTTTCATCACTGACTAAACGGCGTGCGATAAGGCCATCCACAGCTTGTTGAACTTCAACATCAGTCAGTGACATAACAGGCTCGCGATTGCTTTTTTGGTTACAAGCAGTCGTCAGGCTGTTCAATGTCAATGGGTAGTAGTCCGGTGTTGTGACCTCTTTTTCGATCAGGCATCCGATCACACGGGCTTCTACTGGGGATAGCTCTATATTCATACCTTTTCCTTACTATGTTGTTGCAAACGCTCTTCTAGTGTTCAGCGAGGATAGGAACTTTTCTAATTTTTCCGTTCTCATCGATCATCACTATTTTACTTCGGTTGAGCTCGATCTCTGTCACCTCTTGCCGAGTGCGTTCATGCTTATATGCTTTGACTAGTCGACTAGCCCGTCCGGGCGATGGCTCTATTGTCTCACTAGGCATAATAATTTCGGACGTGCGCATTTATTACATCGTACCTTGCCACAGAATATGGAAATCATATATCGAACCACTAGCAGGCTCAATCGTCTGCCGATAGATTGGCGATAAAAACGTCAACACACTGTAATGATTGATCTTAGGACTGTTAACCCACTAGATGTTATGATTTAATCATTGACAGTTTTTCAAAATATTAGGAAAGGGACCTATGAGTGGTGTATTTGAAATCGTAGCTCAAGCACGTCGAAAAAATAAGCTAAAACGTGAGCTTATTGATAACGAAAAGAAAGTTCGTGACAACCGTAAGCGTGTCGATCTTCTAGAAAACCTACTTGACTACATCAAGGCAGATATGAGCAACGAAGAAATCGTTGGTATCATTAAGAACATGAAAGCGGACTACGAAGATCGCGTTGATGACCATATCATCAAAAGCGCTGAAATCTCGAAAGAGCGTCGCGACATTAGCCGCCGTATCCGCGAACTGACTGAAGAAGACAAAATCATTCAAGGTAAGAAAAAGTAGCCAACGGCTAGTCGCCAAATTAGTCAAGCCTGCACACCCTGTGCAGGCTTTTTCTTTGTAAGGTATTTCCCATTATCAACCAACAAGTTTGGTTATCACTTTTGACGAAAATGCGTAAAACGTTTGCGTAATCGCTAACCTTCTCCGTTCCCTTTTTTGGGGCTTCCATCACACATTTAGCCCTGTTATATTTCATCTCAGTTAATCATTTAGACCATTCGAGGCATGGAGCTTCCTCACTTATCTCAAGAAGAGAAGAATTGGTACCGACAACGTTCGGCAAAAATTAAGAGGGTCAAATTATGGATATGGTTGAAATTTTAGGTTACGCAGCGTCTATCATGGTTGCTATTTCACTAACAATGAAAGACATCGTGCGCCTTCGTGTCCTTAATTTCATCGGCTGTGCGCTGTTCACTGCATACGGTTTGATGATTGATGCATGGCCAGTAGTAGTAACAAACGGTTTCATTGCCTGCGTTAACGTCTACTTCCTAGCGAAGATGCAAAGCGAAAAAAAAAGCGACGCTGTTAAAAGCGCAGCCTAGCCGACTGTAGAAAGATTTGAAAAAAGCCCTTGATGTTTTATCATCAAGGGCTTTTTATTTACTAACGTTTCGCCGCTATAAGTGCCGATTAGCATCAGCTTGCAATCAGCTCTCGACTGTCAATTTTATCCAAATACTTAGAACGGATTTCCATAAACTGATCCAAATTGGCAAGCAATACATCGACGCACATCGGATCAAACATCTTCCCTTTTTGAAGCTTAATGTATTCAATGACTTCGCTGAGTTCCCACGCTGGCTTGTAAGCTCGTTTACTCAGAAGGGCATCAAACACATCTGCCAAAGTCACAATACGTGCTTCAAGCGGTATGCTGTCAGATCTCAACGCGTCAGGTAGCCCCTTGCCGTTAAAGCACTCATGGTGATGTCTGACGATGTTTTTGATGAATTGAATTTCACCTTCAGAAACTGTCTTAGTTCCTGACAACTGAACCACTTCATCAATGATCTGTTCGCCGTAGATAGTGTGATTATTCATGACCGCCCGCTCTTCCGGTGTGAAGCGCCTATCGCTGTAAAGAATATCGTCTGGAATCAAATATTTGCCAATGTCATGAAAAGGCGCGTAGAGACGAATACGGTGAATAAATTGGTGGCTAATTTCACTCAAGCTTGTTGATAAAAAGCGCGCAAGTAACTCACTATACATACCCATACGGGTTAAATGCTCTTTGGTTTCGGGATCTCTGGCATGACCCATTTTCAGCGCAATTTCCAACGAAACTGAAAATGCCGCTGGCTTTCGAATAATTGTATAAATTGGTTTGCCACTACTTGAGCAAGGTAGGCAAAATCTCGTTCGACATCACATCGTGAAAAGAATCCCGTCTCCTTGGCATTAACAAAGATAAAACCGATCGTTTTGCCTTGATACGAAATGGGGTAAGTGTAGCTACTTCTATGACCCAAACCGATCAGTTTGCGAATACGATCGTCTGAAACATTTTACGTAAATCACTGATTATTCTTATATTTGCAGTATAAGCAATGCTGGTTAAGGAGGAATTATCACGGAGCTCATGTTGCTCAAAGTCATAACGACCCACATCAGCCATAGTGTCTTTAACATAGTAGTTGGAGACGCTGTTTTCACCCATTAGCGCAACGGAAAAACGGGACATTTGCGGGTATGAATCGAGGACATGTTCATAGATGCTGTCAGCTTGAGGATGAGGGAAAGATCTTGAGCAGCAATGTGGTTTAAAAGCGAATAGTTGAACATACAGCAAAGTAGCCTTTATTTTTCTGATAAATTCTTGGAACAACATCTCATATTTGAGAGCCAACCTATCAGACATTTAACACTACGCTAACCTAAAACTACTCAAAGTTAGAAATTCATCATAAAGTTTATGGTTATTACACCGTTACATTGCAGAATAGTTGATACAGAACAGCATTCCTCTCCATCAAGCACGTAGAAAGCAAGCTTCAAGTCATTGATAAATTAACAAGTTTAATCAGTTAGTTGAAACAATAAACAGCACTTCAACACGGCGATTACACGCTTTACCTTCTTTAGTTCTGTTACTACATGCGGGCACATATTCACCATAACCACGAGTATAAATTGAATCCATCGCGACCCTGTTACTAACAAGCTGCTGTTTGACTGCATTTGCTCGCTTCATTGACAAGCTGTCATTAAAGCTTGGCGCGCCGGTGCTATCAGCATGCCCGTCAATAACAATGTCGATACTCGGTTGTGTTGCCAAGTAGCTTCCCATCATATCCAGCCAGTATTTTGAATCAGATGCGACTCGAGACGAGCCTGTATTGAATTTTATCGTGTCTTTGAGACGCACCATGACATGATTACCCGGCAATATTTCGTAATCGATACCATTGCTGACCAGGAAGTTCTGTAAATCACTATAGCTCTGAGTACGTTGTTGCCCCATTGGACCGCGAACGCCAGAAGTTGACATAACAGGCTGTGAGCCCCACTCAGGGTAGCGAACATCAAAATCCGACTTTGGCGCGCTGTCCAACAAGTTATCATCCCAAAATGCCATCTCGTCCGTCATGCTGCTACAGCCTGACATTAGGAGAATAAGGGGTAATATAATTTGCTTCATGAGTCCACCGTGAGTTCCGTTACGCTACATAATCTGTATCGGCAAAAATGAATAATCTTTAGCCCTTTTCAGGCAATTTTTATCTCGACACTTACAATTATATCAACAGCTAAATGCAGGCAGCGCATTATTCATCGTTAGAAATACTTTATTCACCCAATTCTGTCATCGAATGGTTTCGCTTCTCAATTTGAATCAGTAAAATCATCCTACTTTTAACTCACATAGATATCGCGCTGGTGTCACTCATCAATTTCGACACCGTCACGATTCGAGATATCATCATGAAAAAACTCGCAACCTTTGCTTTTATTACTCTTTCTGCACTTCTAGTCGGCTGCAGCGAAAATTCTGGTCCCGTGGAAGGAAAGCAGTATGAACAACTTCCAGTCAACTTAGCGACATTTCGTTTGCCACCAGTTACCGAGGTATTTTCACTCAACTGCGGTCATTGCCGCCAGATGGAAAATGAGATGCCAACCATTGAGAAACTCACTGGTCAGTCGGTCGGTAAAGTTCACGTAACGTTTAACGAGAGCGCACAAATTGGTGCAATGATCTACTACGCGGCTGAAATGCAATTAGGCAAAAAACCCGATCATGAGATGATGAACGAGATGTTTGCTGCAACTCAAATGGGAGATGGTGCAACACTTACAGATAAGAAGAACGCCCTCGATCAAGTCTTCCATAGCCGTGGGTTAACCAGTCCTTATGACTTTGATGAACAGCAACAAAAACAATTGTTTGCTGCAATGCAAATCGCTGATGACATCACAACCCAAGGTCAGATCAACGCCGTCCCTACTTTCATTGTTAATGGTAAATATCAGGTTATAACCAGCGGTCACCAAGATGTGGCAAGCATCGCTGAAACCATTAACTTCTTGCTTCAACAACCTTAATTCTACGGAAAGAAACTATGTCTAAAATCATCTTCCCTATCGTTGTTTTCATTCTTGCGGCATTTTTCATCTACCGCACTTGGACAAATCACAAAGCGAGTGAAGAAAACTTTGCTGCTGGGCAAGCATTTCTCCTCGAGAACGCTAAGCGCGATAATATCATCATGACTGAAAGTGGTTTGCAATACGAGGTTTTGCATAAAGGCGAAGGCACTGAAAATCCAACAGTAACTAACACAGTGAAAGTTCATTACCATGGCACGCTTATCGATGGTACGGTGTTTGACAGCTCAGTTGACCGCGGTGAACCAATCAGCTTTAAATTGAATCAAGTGATCAAAGGCTGGCAGGAAGGTCTAACTTACATGACGGTAGGCGATAAGTTCCGCTTATACATCCCTAGCCCACTTGCTTACGGCAAAAATGGCACTGGTCCTATCCCGCCTGCGGCGAGTTTGATTTTCGATGTCGAGCTGCTAGAAATTCAATAAAATCATTAAAATACGCAAAGCCAACGGACATCCGTTGGCTTTTTGCTATCTGCACAAAATTCGTCTATTAATGCAACCGAATTAAGCGTAATTAACCAGATGACGCTGAATAAAGTCAACATCAGCAGAATAGAAATCAGAGAGAGGCAATTCACTTGGCGATAACCAGTGAAAAGTCTGTTGACGCTCGCTGCCGACAGCCGTTGGCTCATGCTCATCCGTGGCACTAAAAATGGCGTAGTAAATACGTCCACCAAAATCATTTATGCCACTGAAAGTTGCCGTGTGAGTCACACCATCAATTTTTGTCTCTTCGTAAAGTTCACGAGCTGCAGCGTCAGTGCCTGATTCATTTTTATTCACTGCACCACCTGGAAACTCGAAAACCATGCCTTTTGATGTTCTAAATCTTTCCTGAACCAACACTTTGCCATTTTTCATAACGATAGCCATAGACAAGTGCTTCATATGACAACTCCTTTCCAATGTTTGTTTAATGCTTCGCTCTATCGTACAGAGATGTTGTTCTTTTAAGGGTTCAATAGTAGCGAGCACACTGCTGACTTTTTGACCAGATATTAACTCAATGTTAATTATGATGCTGATTCATTAAACAAAAACATGATCTAGAGAGATAAAAAAACCAGCACATAATCCTGGTGCTGGTCTTAATTTTGGTCAATTAGATAAATTATTTGTGCTTATCTTGAATGTATTTTTTGCTGACATCGACAACGGCAACATCTTTAAAAAAGCTACGTCCGAGTAATAGTGGGAACGTTAAGTGGGTGCGATCGGCCAGAGTAAATTCTGTTTTCTCTTTCAACTCGCCCACTTGAATCCATGCTTCCACAACCGCGCGCTCGTGGCTACCATCGGCACTTGATTGGCGGATCTTAACCCAGCGTTGAACAGGCAGAGCAATTTCTTTGCTCTTGATACCTTCATGCTCGATCTTGAATTTGACCCAATCTTTACCATCGCGCTCAAAAGGAACAATATCGATTGCACTGATAGAAGAGGTTGTCGCTCCTGTATCTACGCGCGCTTTGAAATTGGCATCTAAGCCCGGAACATAGACCCACTCTTCTTCGCCCAGCAACAATTTACCATCAGAGGTTTTTTTCGGTTTTAATTCAACGACAGGTTGTTGAGGTTTTACGACTGGCGCAACTGGCTTTTCAATTTCTTGCTTCGGCTCTTCGATTTGCGGTTTTTCAACGTTGGGTTGTTCAATCTGTGGTTTTTGCTCGGGTTCTACAGGAGGTTGTCCCGTTGTCGAACAAGCGATTAAACCGCCACTTAGCATAAATGGAATTAGTGCTTTCCACGTATTATTCATTCGGTCACCTAATTTTGACAAACTGCTGTGTTAAAAGGGGCGAAAACTCGCCCCAAAACACTTATGAAACGTTCACAATCGCTTCGGCTACGTAAGGAATGTCCTTCTCAGTTAAACCTGCGATGTTGATCCGACCATCGCCTACTCCATAAATTCCATATTGTTCACGGAGTTGCATCATTTGGTCTTGGCTAAAGCCTAGCACAGTAAACATGCCTTTGTGGCTCTCAATAAAATCGAATTGTGAAGTATTGTGGCTATTTCTCAATTCATGACACAAAGTCTGACGAAGGTTTAACAATCGTTGCTGCATTTCACTTAACTCTTGCTTCCAAACTGCGGTTAGCTCTTGATTTTGCAAGATAGTTTTGACTAATGCTGCACCGTGATCGGGTGGCATGGTATAAGTTGCACGAGCCAGAGTGAGAAGCTTACCTTTCGCATTACTCACATCTTCGACCGACTTACCAACCACGATTGCAGCACCGGTACGTTCACGGTAAAGACCAAAATTCTTCGAACATGAGGTGGTAATCAGCATTTCTTCCACGTTGTTAGCCATGTGGCGAAGACCTTGTGCGTCTTGCTCTAGACCATCACCAAATCCTTGGTAGGCAATATCAACAAAGGGAATAAATCCATTTTTCTGTGACAACTCTGTAATCGCTTTCCAAGCATCGAAATTGATGTCGGCACCTGTTGGGTTATGGCAACAACCATGAAGTAAAACCACATCTTCAGGACCCGCTTGTGCAAGCTCATCCATCATACGAGCAACATCAACTTGCTTAGTTTCAGGACTAAAATAGCTGTAGTGCTTAACTTTAAGACCTGCCGCTTCCATTACTGGTCGGTGGTTGACATAACTAGGATTGGAAATCCAAACCGTCGTATTTGGCTGGGCTACCCTCATCAGGTCACCCAGCATACGTAGTGCACCGCTTGCACCCGGAGTCTGGATTGCAGCAACACGATCCATCGCTGAAGTGCCTTTAAGTAACAAGTCAATCATTGACTGGTTAAACTCTTCACACCCCGCCAAACCAACGTAAGATTTCGTTTTTTGTGTGGCGACAACAATGTCTTGTGCCTGAGAAATCGCTTTCATTACTGGTGTTTCACCAGCACTGTTTTTATACACGCCAATGCCAAGATCAACTTTTTCGGCGCGTGGATCGTTGCGGTAAGCAACGGATAAAGAAAGAATAGGATCCAATGTAGGAGTCGGTAAATGAGAGAACATGAAAGTCACAACCCTTTGAAATTCAAGTAACGGCCTTCAAGTTAACATCTAATTTATAAATCTAGAAATAAAATTTCAGCGCTAAAGTGCAAAACAGGATAAAAATCCGAATCATTTAACATTTATTTAACTTTCGCCCTTTTTGCAGCAAATTCTACTAGTCGATTTTAAAGCGGTGAATAATCTGATTCGAACTCCCCCGCCACTCAAGGTTAAGATCGCGTTTGTCCTGTTCAAACTTACCATCAATCAGAGTGTCGATATATTGGACCACTTCACGTTGCGCATCATCAAGCTCTGCCAATGTGTAACCAGTCCATACCCAGATATCTTTATTTGGACACTCCTCTCGTACTCGTTTAACCAGTTTGAGTATATGAGGTACATTGGCCGGATGAAGTGGATCTCCCCCCGACAACGATAACCCACGGCGTTTGATACGCGTATCGTTGAGATCAGCAATGATTTGATCTTCTGCCTGCTGAGTAAACAGGATACCCGAATCCAAACGTTGAGTAGACTGATTGTAACAACCGCGACACTGATGCACACAACCAGAGACAAACAGCGTACAACGCGTGCCTGGACCATTTACAACGTCTATGGGGTAATATTGGTGGTAATTCATACTTTACTCATTCAAACAAATTGAGCCCAGTTTTGGGCTCAATGTTACTTGTTAGTGTTGCAATTCAACTACCCGATTTATAGGTGCTTGACGCGACGTTTAACTTCTTCTTGTTTACCGAAGTTAAACGGACGTGCATCTGGGCTACCTAGATAGCCGCACACACGACGTGTCACAGATACCTTAGTCGAGTCATGGTTCCCACAGCTCGGGCAAGTGAAGCCTTTACTGGTACAGTCGAACTCACCATTGTAGCCACACTCATAACACTCATCGATTGGCGTATTTGTTCCGTAATAAGGTACGCGGCTGTAACTGTAATCCCAGACGTTTTCTAACGCTTCAACATTGCGTTGCATGTTCGGGAATTCGCCATAACAAATGAAACCACCACTCGAGATTTGTGGGTAAGGCATTTCAAAATCAATCTTGTCGTAAGGGTTAACCTTTTTCTCCACATCAAGGTGGAAACTATTGGTGTAGTAACCTTTATCTGTCACACCTTTGATAACACCAAACTCTTTAGTATCAATACGACAGAAACGGCTGCACAGGTTCTCACTTGGTGTACCGTATAGGCTGTAGCCATAACCAGACTCTTCTGCCCACTGATTCACTTTGTCTTTTAGATACTTGACGATATCCACCGCTTTCTGACGCAGTTCAGCATCGTCATAGACGTGTGTTTCATCACCAAACAAGGCATTGATCGTTTCGTGAATACCGATGTAACCAAGAGAAATCGATGCACGGCCATTTTTGAAGATGTTGGCAATCGGTTCGTCAGCTTTTAGTCGCACACCACAAGCCCCTTCCATATAAAGAATCGGTGCTACCCGTGCTTTGACATTTTCTAGACGTGAGATTCGAGTCTCTAGCGCGCGACGAGCCAGATCCAGTCTTTCATCCAATAGCTTGTAGAACTGGCGCTCATCACGGTTGGCAGCAATCGCAATTCGCGGCAAGTTAAGGCTTACCACGCCTAAGTTGTTGCGTCCTTCATGGACTAACTCGCCATTCTCTTGGTAGGTACCCAAGAAGCTACGACAGCCCATAGGCGTCTTAAATGACCCCGTAATCTCTACCACTTTGTCGTAGTTGAGAATATCTGGATACATGCGTTTCGAAGCACACTCCAGCGCCAACTGCTTGATATCGTAGTTTGGATCTTCAGACTTGTGGTTTAACCCATCTTTAATGCCAAACACTAGCTTTGGAAACACAGCCGTTTTACGATTTTTACCTAAACCCGCAATACGATTTTTCAAAATTGACTGCTGAATTAATCGTGACGCCCAACTTGTACCCAGACCGAAGCCAAAGGTCACAAATGGCGTTTGGCCGTTTGCTGTATGGAGTGTGTTAACTTCATACTCTAGTGATTGGAACGCGTCATAACACTCTTTCTCTGTACGAGCGGAGGCAAACGCTTCAGGATTGGGAATATCCCACTCTTTGGCGATCTCCAAATGCTTGTGATAACTGGTCATCACATAAGGCTCTAGAACTTCATCAATGCGGTTGATGGTTGTTCCGCCATAGATATGACTGGCGACCTGAGCAATGATCTGCGCCGTTACCGCAGTTGCAGTCGAAATGGATTTCGGAGTGTCTATCTCAGCATTACCCATTTTGAAACCGTGTGTCAGCATGCCTTGTAAATCAATCAGCATGCAGTTAAACATCGGGAAAAACGGTGCGTAATCTAAGTCATGGTAGTGAATATCGCCCATCTCATGAGCCTGAACAATATCACGTGGTAAAATGTGCGTCTTGGCATAATGTTTCGCAACAATACCCGCTAATAGGTCGCGCTGAGTTGGAATGACCTTACCGTCTTTGTTGGCGTTTTCGTTGATTAGATCAACGTTACTCTCTTCGATAAGACCTTCAATTTCACGCGTCAACGTGCTCTGCTTCTCACGTGCGATATCACGATCATGACGATACTCGATGTATGAACGTGCCAAAGACTTATAAGGCCCTTGCATTAACTCATTTTCTACTCGGGTCTGGATTTCGTGGATGTGGACTTCATCGTGATCTTTTAGCTGAAGCTCTACCGCTAACGCAACATTCAGTGCGTATAATGCGATTTCTTGGTCTACGTGCTCGGCTGCTGATTCCACTGCAGCTTGAATGCGATCCCTGCTAAACGGAGCTCTTGAGCCATCACGCTTGATTACGATTGGTTTCACCTTTTCTCCTTACCCCAGCATACCCACAGACTTATCCACAAATACACTATATAGGGCGATTTCTTGTTCGACTGACACTATATATTGTGGCGTATTTAACGAGATGAGGGAGGCAAAAGTATTGATTTTGATCAACAAAAGGAGAGCCTCGCTCAAGATCAAATCGATCTTAGTGGGGTTGATCTCAGATGAGAATAAAATGATGAAAATTGCAAAAATGCTACTAAATCTACTTGCAATTTTATGACCTCTTATAGGATAAAGGCTGCAACTCTGTTCATGAATTAAATCCTATGATAGCCCCTAAAACGTGGTCAAATTTTGCGTCACTCCTGTTGGTCTTTTCATTTCCTGCTGTGTCAGCGCCACAGATGACGTTTTCAACATGGAATTTTGAATGGCTAAGCAGCCAGCCATCACCTGAGTTTTCGGCATCGCAGAGAAGCAACGCGGACTATCAGCTACTAAACCGTCACTTTATCTACATCAATAGTGATGTCATCGCGTTTCAGGAAGTGAACGATGCGCAAGTATTGACCAAGGTCATTGGCTCCAAATATCAAACGTTCTTTTCTGAGCGAAGTGAACGCAACAACCAGCATCACCAATTTGATAGCATCAATCAATACACTGGCTTTGCGGTTAGAAAAGGAATTAAAGTGGCTAACGCCAAAGACCTTCGTCTTGATAACGCTAACAACAGTAAACTGCGTTTCGCTAGTTACATCATCATTGAGCCAACAAGTAATCAACCGCTTCATGCGCTTTCCGTTCATCTCAAAGCAGGCTGTTCAGGTCGATTTAATAACAGCCAAGCGTGCCAAACACTCAAGGGACAAGGGCAAGCTCTCAATGACTGGATAAGGCTTCGTGAGTCCAAACAAGAAGCCTATATCATCCTTGGGGATTTTAACCACAACATGGGGTATCAAAATGATTGGTTATGGAAAGGTATCTCAGACCAGACTCGCGCATCACTGGCATCACAAGCCAGTCGGGCGGATTGTAAAGTAAAGTCACGCAACAACCCGAATAAGACCCACCAATTTCGTTCACTCATCGATCATATCATTGTGAGTGACACGCTAACCGCATCGACACCCAAGCAAAATGTGTTTGCGATCAGCGATGTGATTAACCATCAACTCAGCGACCATTGCCCTCTGAGCACTGAAATTCATTAGCTACAAATCACGGGGATTAAGTAGTACAACGTCCCCTTCAACAAGCCCTTTTCGCACTCGGAAGTCGTCCCCCAATTGGACAAGTCGAGTGTGAACCATCCCCTCTTCGACCACTTTAACGTAGTCTAGTTGACCGACTTGATAGATAGCAGCAACCGGGACTTTAAGTACTTTTTCACTGCCTAGATCAACAGATACTCGGGTAAAATTGCCTGGATAGAGTGTATGTTCGGTATCGAAACCCAATCTGATTAGGTAACTGCGCGACCCGCTATCCGCCGCCGGCGCAATTTCATTGATGTTCGCCTCTAGCACCAACTGGTAAGTCGGGATCTCAACCGCTAACGTCGCGCCTATCGACAAAGCAGGCATGACGGATTCGGCAACATCCGCTTCAACGATGAGTGAGTCTGGATTGTACATCGACAACAACGCCATACCTGGTGTTGCTGTGTCACCTGAGTTAATCGGTTTGTGGGTAATAACACCATCAAAAGGGGCCGTAATTACGCTGAAACCAAACGTTGTTTCTGCTTCTGAAACAGCCGCGCGCGCCTGCTCCAAATTCGCTATTGCCGTCTTTAACGTACTCTCAGCCTGATCGAATTGCGCTTGCGGTACCAATTTCTTGTTCAGGAGCTCTTTGATTCGCGCATATTCTTTACGCGCTGCATTTAACTGCGCTTGTGCAGATGACAAGCTTTGCTCTGTCTGCCTGACTCGAGCATTAAGGTCATCACTTTCTAATCTCAGCAACACGTCTCCTTTACGGACTGGCTGACCCACTTCAACCAGCACTTCGACAACCGTTGCCGTTAATCTCGCGGCTATCGTCGCTTTTTGATCCGCGACGACGGTTCCCGGAAACTGTCGCATTACACGTTCTTCGGTAGCAACCAAAGTGACAACTGGCTGTGTTTGACTGACTGCATCGCGTGTTTGCATTTGAGTAGCGACTTTAGGTGTGAACACGCCTGCCATGTAGAGGAAGACCAATGCAAGTCCGGCGAAGAGAACGGTTCCTAATAAAAGTTTACGATTGATCATTGTTCATCCTCCAATACAGGAAGTCCATGGCCCTGTTTATTCTGATAAGCGAGGTTATAGACCACTGGAATAACCAGTAGCGTAAATATCGTTGAAGCGGTAATACCAAAAATAATTGCCCATGCTAATCCATTGAATATTGGATCGAGAGTAATAACGATGTTACCCAGTAACGTAGTACCCGCTGTTAGTAATATCGGTCTCATCCTAACTGCGCCCGATTGAAGTAGAGCATTGTTTAACGATTCGCCGCGAGCCAAGGATTGCTGAATAAACTCAATGAGAACAAGAGAGTTACGCACCACAATACCCGCCAATGCAATCATTCCGATCATCGCGGTTGCCGTAAATAGTGCCGGGTCTGGATAACCATTTATGCCGCTCGACAAGCTATTTAATAGCCAAAATCCCGGCATGATACCAATCACGGTTAACGGTATAGCAAGCATAATAATGCCAGAGACAGCAGGCAGCCCCGTCTGAATTAGCATCACAACAAACACGCCTAGCAAAGCCGCACCATATGCGATTCCGAGGTCACGAAATACATCAACCGTGATTTTCCATTCCCCTTCTCCGCTCCAGACCACATGGATATTATCGTCCAACTGCCAATTTTGGCCTGAACCGTTACTAAAATAAGTACGATTGCTCCAGTCGGTAAATTCACGTTCACTATGCCTATTTTGATCTGCAATAACGTCAGCAACGATCTCACCAGGCACACGGCCAACTGACTCTGCATAGACATACACCACAGGTTTGAGATTCTTGTGATAAATAGGACTATCCACCGCTCTTTTTACAAACTCACCCAGTTCCGATAACTGAACTAAAGGCTGTGGTGCATCACTAAACGTACCTTGACTGGCCACTTTCACCACCCCTGCTTGCCCACGAACATAGAGTTGCAACAAGCTGTCTAAAGAATCACGCTCACCTCTTGGTAGACGAATTTCTATCGGCAGCGCCGCTACTTCCTGCGCACTGGCCAGATAACCGAGCACTTGCCCTTTATTGGCCGCCGTTATGGTGGCATTGATATCTTGGACTGAAATGCCTGAAAGCGCTGCTTTCTCCTGATCAACAATAAACTGCCAAGTCTCCAGTTGCTTCTGAACACTGGTGTCGACCTCTGATACAAAGGCTTCGCTTCTGAGTCTCTGCGCAACAATGTCTGCCTGCGTAATCAATTCTTGGTAGCTTGTCTGCTCATTTCCATACACTTCCGCCGTGATGGTCGCTATCACCGGAGGGCCTGGCGGTACTTCGACTAACTGTATCTCTGCGTCTTGTTTTCGTGCAATGGACTCCAAATCCTCCCTGAGTCGCGTAACAATTTGGTGTGATTGCATTGAGCGGCTATGTTTTTCTACCAGTACCACTCTCAACTCACCTTGATACGGTTCACTACGCATAAAGTAATGACGAACCATGCCATTAAAGTCCATCGGAGACGCTAATCCCGCAAACCCCGAGACTGACTCGACTTCTGGTACTTGTAACAAATAATCTGCGAATACGCGCAATGCATTTGAAGTGTCAGCAAAACTGGCGGACTCCGGCATGTTCAACACCAGTTGAAACTCATTCTTATTGTCATAAGGCAAAAGTTTAAGCGGAACGAGACGCAAAGCAGGTAAGGTTGCCGCGGCAAAAAACAAGAGCGCAACTAAGCCTAAGAACAACCACGCCTTCTGACGACTGGCAAGCAGAGGCGTCAAAACTCTCGCGTAAAGTTTGTATAGCGAGGAATTTTCTATTTGGTAATGGTCTTGTTGCTTGGTCGCTTTAAGAAGTTTTTTGGCTAACCAAGGCGTAATAAAGAACGCGACGATAGTACTGAATATAACACTGATAGGAACATTGAATGCCAACGGTGCCATGTAAGGCCCCATCATTCCAGTAATAAAAAACATCGGGGTAAAGACAATCACAATCGCGACTGTGGACATTAAAAGTGCACTGCGAATCTCTGCCATCGCTGCCACAATGGCCTTGGAACGAGACAAGTCTTTTCGTTTTAGAAAACGTTCAATATTGTCAATGCTCGCGATCGGGTCGTCGACAATCAAACCCAACGCCAAAATCAGTGCAAACAGGGTAACGCGGTTAATCGAGTAGCCAAACAGCAAATCCATTCCCAACGCCGCCCCATAGCTAATAGGGATAGCAATACCCACCACAAGTGCACTACGCCAGTTAAGGAACAGACCGACAAATACCACCACGGTAACGATTGAAACGCCTAAGCTAGAGACCAGGTTAGACACCTTATCGTCAGCGGTCTGACCATAGTTCCTAATAATATCGACCTTAACTTCGCTGGGAAATTGCTCGTCTTGAAGCAAGTCAAATCTATCAACTATTGATTGAGCCACATCGACCGCATTCGATCCTTTTTGCTTCGCGACAGAGATAAACACCGCTGGATACTCAGTTGCGGTTTCTGAAGAGATATACCAAGTGTCGGTTGCTGCTTCAGAAGCCCCATCAACGACAGAGGCAATATCGCGCAAGTAGACAGGTTTATTGTTGACGACTGCAATGACAAGATCCTGAATATCTTGCGCAGATTTAAACAACTGACCGGACTCAAGTTGGAACTGCTGCCCTGCTATTTGCACCGCGCCTGCTTGGGATTTGGTATGACTTACGCTCAGTGCATAGTTCAAATCGCTCACTGTGACACCAAAGTTAGCCATGGCAAGTGAATCAAGCTCGATGTGAATCTTTCTCGACTCACCACCAATAACGGCAACGCTGTTGGTCAAAGGCAGGGCTTTAATACCCAGAGTCGCTTGGTCAGCAATTCGACGCAGTTGATAACGGTCAACCTTGTCTGCATCAGTCGAATAGATCGCAGCAACGACGATAGGCACATCATCAATTTCAACCGGCTTGACTAACCAGCGGCTTACCGAAGGGGGAATACGATCTTGGTTTGAATAGAGCTTATTATACAGTTTGACTAGCGCCGCTTCTCGTGGCTCACCGACGTAAAACCTAACGATGACCTGTGCCGCCCCCTCCATTGATGAAGAGTAAACATATTCGACACCGTCAATCTGACTTAGGAGTTTTTCCAAGGGCTCAGTGACTTGATTTTCAACCTGCTCGGCGCTGAGTCCAGGTGCAGAAATCAATACGTCCGCCATCGGAACAACAATTTGCGGGTCTTCCTCTTTTGGCGTCAGCCATAATGCAGCTGCTCCAACTACCAATAACATAAAAATCAATATTGCTGGGAAGAAGCTATTCATTACAGAATGAATCACACCATCCTTGGTTGCCGCACGTTCCATGTCTCCTCCAATAGATCCTAGCTGGATCTCACAATACGTGACTGGTTATTGCTCTTGTCGAATATGAATTTCGCCAGCAGCGAGCCAACGACCATAGCACAGAAGAAAATCACAATAGATAGATTTCCTAGACCGAGACTTGCAACCGCAGGACCTGGACAGATGCCCGCGATTCCCCAGCCAAGGCCAAACAGTGCCGAACCAGAAATCAATTTTGAATCAACGTTTTTTGCTCTAGGCAAACTATATTCGCATCCGGTAACAGATGCTTTACGAGGTTTGATCACTAGAAAATAGCACGGCATAAAAATAAGCAATGCTCCGCCCATCACAAATGCCAAACTTGGGTCCCATTGTCCTGCAACATCCAGAAAACCAATCACCTTTTGCGGTTCAATCATTCCCGACAGCGCCATACCAACGCCAAACAATAGACCACTAATCAATGCAGATAAACGAAATAACAAAGTGTTCATCAAACCGCCTTTATTGGAAAACATGTAAACGGAAATACACGGTTACACCAGCAACCAACATAAAAACACAGGTGGCAATGATTGAGCGCTTCGATAAGCGTCCAATGCCACAGATACCGTGTCCACTAGTACAGCCATTCGCCATACGTGTACCTAACCCCACTAATAAACCCGCAGAAATCAGTAGAGAGAGAGAAATGCCTTCGGTTACTGGGACTTCAACGCCAAGCAGAACTACACTCAGTAGTCCGCCTAACACCATGCCGGTGAAAAACAGCAGACGCCATGAAAATTCACCGCTTCGTGGGCTGATCAAACCATTTATCACACCACTAATTCCGGCCACTTTGCCGTTAAAAAGCATCAACAGAGTCGCAGAGACTCCGAGCAACATTCCACCAAATAACGAGTGCCAAGGAACAACTTCTAACATCGAAATGATTACCTTCTTATTTACAAAAAACGCTATGTAAGCTCAGGATTAACGGTTCCACACGTGGATCCGCAAGTGAATAAAAAACCTGTTGTGAGGATTTGCGTGCCTGAATCAGGTCATGCTTACGTAACACAGTCAGGTGCTGAGAAAACGCAGATTGACTTAGAGCAGAACTTTGCTGCAACTGTCCTACACCCACCTCACCTTGAATCAATTGGCAAAGCACCATTAAACGCTCAGGATGCGCCATCACTTTAAGTAGATCAGCAGCCTGAATTGCGTTGTCCTGCATGTCTGCGATGTTCATTGCTTGTGTAGCCATGATTTGCCTCTTTATTGATTACATCTCTAGATATTACGCAAATATTAAAATTAGTCAATTCTAATTTAGAGGTAATAAAATTAGATAAATTAACATTAGACTTTTCTAATTGAACAATCTATATTGAACCTAATTCGATTTAATCGGTAACAAGGAAACTCGATTATGACAATGGAAAATGCGATTCGCGTACTAGCAGGAAGTATGGTTTTATTGTCGGTGCTACTTACTTTCACAGTCAGTAGTCACTTTGTATGGTTAACCGTTTTTGTCGGCGTAAATTTGATTCAAAGTGCCTTTACTGGTATCTGCCCAGCGGTTTTCATTTTGAAAAAGTTTGGCTTTCGTTAACTGAGGTTTATTAATGACTAAGATTTTAATTGTCGGCGGTGTGGCTGGCGGCGCATCTGCGGCAGCTCGTGCTCGTCGCTTGAGTGAAGAGGCCGAAATCATCATGTTTGAACGCGGCCCGTTTGTTTCATTTGCAAATTGCGGTCTTCCCTACCATATTGGCGGCGATATTAAAGAGCGCAGCAAGCTTCTCTTGCAAACTCCAGAAAGCTTTTTAGCTCGATTTAACGTTGATGTTCGTGTTATGAACGAAGTCATATCTATCGACCGACACAACAAGCAGGTTACGGTTAAGAACCTACTGGATGGTAGTGAGTATACGGAAAGCTACGACTTCTTGCTCCTTAGCCCAGGCGCAGGCCCTATCGTTCCGCCAATCCCTGGTATTGATAACCCGCTGACGCACTCGCTGCGTAACATTCCTGATATGGATCGCATCATGCAAACCATCCAGATGAACAAGCCAGAGCACGCAACCGTTGTTGGTGGTGGATTCATCGGTCTAGAAATGATGGAAGCCTTCCACCAATTGGGAATTAAAACCACCCTGATTGAGATGGCAGATCAGGTGATGACACCTGTCGACCGTGAAATGGCGGGCTTTGCACACGCTGAAATTCGTCAAAAAGGCATCGATTTAAAACTGGGCGTTGCGCTTCAAGCGGTTGAATACATTCCCAATGAACATATTGCCAGCATCGGCGCTGGTGAGGATACCGAACACCAGCATATTGAAGGTGAGCTCAACCTGACTCTCAACAATGGCGAGTCGCTGACCACTGATATCTTGATTATGGCTATCGGTGTGCGTCCTGAGACTAAGTTAGCAAAAGAAGCAGGACTTCAAATTGGTCAATTAGGTGGTATCTACACCAATGAAATGATGCAGACAAGCGATCCTAGCATCTACGCTGTCGGTGATGCAGTCGAAGAAAAAGACTTTGTCACGGGTGCACAAACTCTAGTTCCACTTGCTGGCCCTGCTAACCGTCAAGGTCGTATGGCTGCCGACAATATGCTCGGACGCAGTGAAACTTACCAAGGCACACAAGGCACGGCTATCTGTAAGATTTTTGACCTCGCGGTTGCTTCAACGGGCAAAAACGAGAAACAACTTAAACGTGATGGTGTTGAGTACCAAAAGGTCTACGTTCATACCGCTAGCCATGCAAGTTACTACCCAGGTGCTGAGATTATCTCGTTCAAGATGTTGTTCGATCCAAAAACAGGCAAGATCTTTGGTGCGCAAGCGGTAGGCAAAGATGGTGTCGACAAACGCATTGATGTAATGGCTGTAGCGCAACGTGCAGGTATGACGGTTGAGCAACTTCAACACTTAGAACTGACTTACGCGCCTCCTTACGGCAGTGCCAAAGATGTGATCAACCAAGCGGCCTTTGTCGCGAACAACATCATTAAGGGTGACGCTACGCCGATTCACTTTGATGAGATGGACTCACTAACAGACGATCAAGTACTGCTTGATGTACGTAACCCTGGCGAGCTTGAAAATGTTGGCTTTATCAAAGATGCGATCAACATTCCTGTAGACCAATTGCGTCAGCGTATGGACGAACTACCGAAAGACAAAGAGATTGTGATTTACTGTCAAGTTGGGTTACGCGGTAACGTTGCGTATCGTCAGCTAGTTAATAACGGCTTCAAAGCCCGTAACCTGATTGGCGGCTATCGCACTTACAAATTCGCTACTGCTTAAGATAAACCAAACACTGCCCTTTTCCTTTGGAGCACTTAATGTGCTCCTTTTTTTACAAATAAGAGTGCCACAACCTTCATCTAACTGTCGTTCATCCAGAAGTTAACCTACATCCAAAAAGAGTCGAAAACTGTTACATTAAATCGCTATGATATGTAATATCGAAAGAGTAAAAACATTCCAGTTCAAGGGCTTTAAAATGGAATTATTAGTAGCACCACTAATTGTGCTTCTTATCTTTTGGAAAAAGCTATCAGCCGACGAATGGATAGCCTTAACTGTATATGCTTTGTATGCCATAAGCTTGATAACTCTAGTTAGTCTCCCTAAGCACTCAAAGATAGGGCCCTTGTTCATAGGCCTCCCATCATTACTAATTTTAGCCTACATGTACTCTGACTTTACTGACCATAATCCTAAGTTAATAAAAGCAACTTCTATGATAATGTTTATCGTTATCGTACTTTTACTACTCTACTTTCAACTTGTCGTATATTGATAATAAATCAACCTCAAGATTATAACTCTCGAGCCGTTCATCAATATTTCTGATAGTTTCTAGTTCCCCTTTCGTTAATGTAGACAAATCTCGATTGTTATAAGTAGAAATGGTTTCAGGAATCTTTGAACCACCGAAGCTTTGTACGTAATTGGATTCTTCTATTTTTGAGCAACGCTCCACTCTCAAGCTTCTCACAATCGGTATATATTTAAGCTCCTCAGGAGTAACATCACGCGCTGTTAAATCTTTTTTTCGCTGCTCATCATTAACACATTGTTCTATTTTTTGGTAATACAAATCTTCCACCTCACTAGCACTAGCACTAGCACTAGCAATGAAAGACCAAAGTAGAATAAAAACAGACGTAATATTAGCGAGTTTCATGGTATAAACACTTCCAAAACAATTTTTCTTGATAAGATAAGCCAGCTCTCATGTACATTCTTGCGGAGATATCCTCGACCCTTCGAACGAGTATTGGATTTGAAGATCTCATTGCTTTAGATAAGAGTTCAAAGTCTGTGGTGTAAATCTTATAGGAGGACATCAACACTCCATTGCCACCAAAAATATCTAACATTGCAGATGCACCTACAAAAACAGAAAGAGCCTTAGAAAAACCCTGTAACTCTTCAATCTCTCTTAATGCCGTTTTACTATCAGAGCCAAAACGAAGATTACTAATATCACCACATGACATTGATACAACCTTCTTATAATTGAAAATCTCAAACTCAATCTTATCAAAAACCTATCACAAATCTGTCACTCCTTTTTTAAATGTCCTTTTCATTTACTGTTACTCATTATGCCAAGAGTACAAGTATCCTTTAATGATGCCTGTCCTTTTAGTCTTTTAATTGTTATACAACCCCATAGTAATTGCACCGATATAGCAACTGTTTCGGCATTGGCCGCAGCCGTTGCATACATCGTCTTTTATGTTTGGCAGTTCATCAGCTTCAATAGTGATAGCCTTTTGTGAACAAGAGCTCTTGCACAAACTGCATTCCGTTTGTAGATAGTTATTACAAATTTCTGCAAATTGGGGGCGCAAGTTGATTTCTACTGGAATAGAAGCATGCAAGGCGTCAGTAGGGCAGGCGCTAACACATTCTTCGCATAAGCTGCACTCATTATAATCAAGGTTGAGCTGTGCCAAATTGGCGTTTAACTCAA
Organism: Vibrio sp. Hep-1b-8; assembly: GCF_006124995.1. Lineage (GTDB taxonomy): Bacteria > Pseudomonadota > Gammaproteobacteria > Enterobacterales > Vibrionaceae > Vibrio. The sequence goes on along the minus strand of NZ_QEWN01000011.1, from coordinate 12,939 downwards.
TAACGCCATTAGAACATGCAGACTGGCACCTCCCACATCCATCACAGAGTCGTGAAAACAGAGCTTCATCTACAGCGTGAGGAGGTCTAGCTACTAAGCGAGGTGTCGTTTCCGGCTGATTCATCGATTCGACGGGTTTTCTCAATCTCGTAAGAAAACCACGTCGGCTATGATTTATAGGTTCACTCATTTCAAATATATATTTTTCTTCGTGACTTGAATGCCGAGCTGTTTAATAAGTTGCTGCAACCAAAGTAAAACATCATTACCTAAGTGTTGGTAAAAAGAATTTGGTGCTTTTTGTTGTAGTTGCTCAAGATAGACCGATCCCCATGGCATTAAATGTTCTCCAAGGAGTTCACAAGCTGCTTGGCTATTATCTTGCTCGATGAAGTAAGCACAAGCGAGTAGCATTAGACCGAATTGGTCTTCTGGCTCACGTTGGCCGGAGTTTAAAACGACACCGTTTTGCTGTAAAAACAGCCTGTATTGAACATTAGACTCGCCAAACAGCACCTTTTCCTTATCTAAGTAGACCGAACCCCACGGTGGTACAGGCATCGAACCAACCCCTTCAAAAAGCACACCGAAGTAGTGGTCAAACTGTTCGGCACTAAGCGATTTAAGTTGGTCAAGGGTTCGAGTGTTGAGCACGTCTTCAGCCACTAACGCGTCCACTATTTTGATAGTTTTTTCGATGGGTTGCTTTTGATAGAACAAACTACCCAAAAGTTTGATGTTATTGGTAATTGTTTTCATTTTCAGGTACTTATCTAGTATTTGTTGAATCTGATTATTTCATGTTTTTTTGTGAAGTAGTCTAAACCTTTTTCTGTCGAAGGTTAAGTTTACACATGATTTGATTTGCATCAATAATGATGGACTTATCTATATAAGTGGTCGTGACTTAGTACTAAAGTGCTAGGTGTTAGTAATGTTATGGTGTTTTATTATGACGAAGCAAAAACAACAATCTGATTTAATGAACCTCACCCGCCGTGGGTTTATTAAAGCGACCTCTGCTGTCGGTAGCACTGCGGCATTAGCCAGTAGTATTAGCCTACCTTTTAAATCGGGCTCAGCGAATGCTGCTGAACCTAAAGCTAATGACGAGAAAGTCGTATGGAGTGCATGTACGGTTAATTGTGGTTCTCGTTGCCCACTGCGTATGCATGTACAAAATGGAGAAATCAAATACGTTGAAACGGACGATACAGGAGATGACGAATTTGGCAATAGCCCTCAAGTAAGAGCTTGCCTACGTGGCCGCTCTATGCGTCGGCGCGTATATAACCCTGATCGCCTCAAGTACCCAATGAAACGTGTGGGCAAGCGTGGAGAAGGTAAATTTAAGCGCATTAGCTGGGAAGAAGCGTACGATGAAATTGCCGACACAATGAAGCGCTTGATCAAGGACTACGGTAATGATTCCATTTACCTGAACTACGGTACTGGTACTCTGGGCGGAACCGTAACAAAATCTTGGCCGCCCGCTTCTACTCTTGTTGCACGTTTAATGAATCTGTGTGGTGGTTACTTAAATCACTATGGTGACTACTCTACTGCGCAAATTGCTGAAGGTTTGCACCATACATACGGTGGTTGGGCGTTAAATAACTCATTTTCTGATTTGGCCAACACCAAACTGACCATTCAATTTGGTAATAACCCAGCTGAAACACGTATGTCTGGTGGTGGTCTGATTCACCATTACGTTGAAAGTAAGAATATTTCGAATGCAAAAACAATTGTCATTGACCCACGTTACACCGATACGGCTGGCGGTCGTGAAGACCAATGGATTCCAATTCGTCCTTCAACGGATGCCGCTTTAGTTGCAGGCTTAGCACACGTTTTAATTACTGAAGACTTGGTTGACCAAACATTCCTTGACAAATACTGTGTGGGCTACGATGAAAAAACCTTGCCAGCTTCAGCGCTTAAGAATAGTGATTACAAGTCTTACATTTTGGGGAAGGGTGAAGATGGTGTAGAGAAAACACCAGCGTGGGCATCAAAAATCACAGGTATTCCTGTAGATACGATTGTTAAGCTCGGTCGTGAAATGGGAGCTAGTAAACCTTGTGCTATCTACCAAGGTTGGGGCTTGCAGCGTACTTCAAATGGTGAACTAGCTTCCCGTGCAATTGCGATGTTATCTCTGTTAACTGGTTCTGTTGGTGTTCAAGGTGGTTCAACAGGTGCGCGTGAAAGTGGCCTGAGCATTCCGTTTGTTCGCTTTCCGACTGTACCTAATCCGGTGCCAACTTCGATCTCGATGTTTTTGTGGACAGATGCGATTCATCGTCACCACGAAATGACAGCTAAAACAGATGGTGTCCGTGGCGCTGAGCGTTTAGCAAACCCGATCAAGATGATTTGGAATTATGCTGGTAACTGTCTAATTAACCAACATGCTGAAATTAACCGTACGCACGATATCCTGCAAGATGATAAAGCCTGCGAAATGATTGTGGTTATTGATAACCATATGACATCTTCAGCCAAATATGCGGATATTATCCTGCCGGATTTGACTACGTCTGAACAAGATGACTGGGCGATGGATGCGTACGCGTCTAATGCTCCTTATTTTATCTTTGCTCAGAAAGCCATAGAACCTCAGTTTGAGGCAAAAGGTATCTATGAAATATGTTCTGAAATCGCAAAACGTATGGGAGTAGGCCAAGAGTTCACCGAGGGACGTACACAAGAAGAGTGGGTTGAGCATTTATATGCAGAAACTCGAAAACAAGATCCTTCCCTCCCTACTTTTGAAGAGATGAAAAAACTGGGTATCTATAAGCGACAATATGAACATGATTTTATTGCTTATGAAGACTTTCGTAAAGATCCTGAAGCAAACCCGTTAACAACGCCAAGTGGTAAGATTGAGATCTATTCTGAAACCTTAGCTAACATCGCAAAAGAGTGGGAGTTGAAAGAGGACGAAGTGATTCACCCGCTACCGATTTACGCCGATTCGATAGAAGGTCACAAGGATCCGTTGACTGCTAAATACCCACTACAGCTAACAGGTTTTCATTACAAAGCGCGTTGCCATTCAACATACGGCAATGTGGCTGAAATTAAAGCGGTCGCACGTCAGGAAGTGTGGATTAACCCAATTGATGCAGAAGAGCGTGGCATTAAAAATGGTGACATGGTAGCCATTTTCAATGATCGTGGTGAAGTTCATATTCCGGCTAAAGTTACACCACGTATTTTACCTCGCGTCGTTGCGCTTGGTGAGGGAGCTTGGTATTCACCAGATGGACAAAAAGTGGATCATGCAGGCTCAATCAACGTATTGACTACCCAGCGTCCTAGCCCGCTTGCTAAGGGAAACCCTCAGCACTCAAATTTGGTTCAAATCAAAGCAGTAAAGAAAGTGTAAGGTAGGTTTGAAATGAAACAATATGGCTTTTACATCGACTCAAGTAAATGCACAGGTTGTAAAACTTGCCAGCTTGCTTGTAAAGATTATCGCGATTTAGATATTAAGCGTAATTACCGTCGTGTTTATGAGTACACGGGTGGCGGTTTTGTACGAGACGGTGATACATGGATTCAAAAAGATGTGTTTTCTTATTACTTATCTATTGCTTGTAATCACTGTTCTAACCCAACTTGTGTCAAAGTGTGCCCATCGGGTGCGATGCATAAGCGTACGGAAGATGGTTTAGTTGTTGTTGATGAAGAAGTGTGTATCGGGTGTCAGCATTGTGCTAATGCTTGCCCTTACGGCGCTCCTCAGTTTAACAAAGAAAAAGGCCATATGACGAAATGTGATGGTTGTTTTGAGCGAGTTTCGGGAGGTAAACAGCCGATGTGTGTCGAGTCATGTCCACTGCGTGCTTTAGAGTTCGGTGAAATTCATGTACTGCGTAAAAAGTATGGCTCTACAGCAGATGTAGCTCCTCTGCCATCTTCGAACTTAACTCTGCCAAACATAGTGATTAAGTTAAACAAAAATGCCAAACCGACTGGTGACACCAGTGGCTTCTTAGCAAACCCGAAGGAGATTTAAGATGATTTTTCATGAGTATTCTTTGATCTTTTTTACGGTATTGGCTCAAACAGCTGTGGGAGCGTACTTACTTGTTAGTGCTCGTGCTTTGGTTATGGGACACGATATCGATAAAATAAATAGCTACAAAATTCCTATGTTTTTTTTGTGGGCGATTATGGGGTTGGGGTTCTTATTCTCTCTGACACACTTAGGTTCGCCGTTACGAGCGTTTAACTCATTCAATCAACTGGGGTCTACTTGGTTATCTAACGAAGTGTTCTTCGGTGCTGCTTTTTTTGTTTTTGGTGGCTTTCAATGGTTACTCTCTATACTCAAAGTAGGTGGGACAGGAGTTCAAAAAGCGTTGATGGTTGTTGCTATGGTACTGGGCTGTATCTTTATGTATGCGATGGTTAACGTATATTTAATCGACACTGTTCCAACTTGGTTCAATGTTTACACACCATTAAGCTTTATGATAACAATGGTCGTTGGTGGTCTACTGCTATCTCAGTTTGTGATTGTCACTGCAAACGACAGCCACTTCGCAGTGGATCGTAATATCCTCATGCTGGCGTTTATTGCGGTTGCGATTAGCTTGGTTGTAACGGTAGGTAAAGCAAACCTTGTGGGTGATATTCAAACTTCGGTTGCAAAAGCTTCTGAGTTGGTTGACGGTTTAGCCGGTTATCTTGGTGTTCAAGTGGCGCTATTATTAGGAGGTTTGCTGATTTGGGCATTGCCTATGCTCAATCGTTCGGAGGTGACCCCATTAAACTTAGCTTTAGCACTGGTATTAGTATTAGCGTCTGAATTAATTGGTCGTGGGTTGTTCTACAGCTTACATATGACATCTGGATTGTAGTTAGTTTTCTTTCAATCCTATTTGAGATTAAAAACCCCTCGAAAAAGTTCGAGGGATTTTTATTTTCAGCCCTAAACCACCTACTTCAGTAGTTGGTTATCATTCAGTTCAGCTTTGCCTGTAAAACTACTCATGTTAAATGCTTCCTTGATTTTAAAATGACATACTGTGTTTCAGGCATACCAAGCCCCGTGAGCTTGTTCAATGCTTTGATCATTGCGTAAGCCTCACCAACCTGAGCGTTGTAATTTCTTAGACTTAGTTTCCCACCTAATACCAATCTGGAAAATTAACTGGTCAGGTTAACCCACTCCCTTTTGCACATCGTTTGCACCCAAATCTGCACTTTCCAAGAAGCAATTCCATGCTCTACATACCTTCTCGACAACATCGTTATAGTTCGTAAAACTTTGGTTGGCTAAATGCACGAGTTACCGAAAATGAACTTGTGGAACTTATTTCATCACAATTCTAATACTCAGAATCACTTTTCTATTCTCCTTTTCTTGTGAGTAACTGACAAAAATTCACTATATAAACAAGGCAGGTATCCCCCTGCCTTTCTCATTTAACGCTGAATTAAGCCGCTAATTTGCTTGTTTTGTAGGTATTAACGCCAAACACAACAATCACAGCTAACACAAATGGCAATACGTAGACATTCATCGTCCGCCAACCTACGGATGCCTCTAACCACCCTGACATTAAGGCCGTGATCGTCACACAGCTAAAGACAAAAAATTCGTTAAATGCCTGAGCTTTAGACTTATTGTGATTTTGGTAAGATTGACTAAACAATCCGGTTGCCACAATAAACATAAAGTTCCAGCCGACACCTAAGAGAACCAGAGCCAAGCTGAAGTGCCAAATCGACTGACCATGTATATTGATGGCAATACATAGAATAAATAGTAAGCCGCCCGACAATATCATTCTTCTGGCATCAAAGCGTTCTATCAGACGGCCGGTAAAGAACGCAGGAACGAACATACCCAGAACGTGCCATTCGATCACGCCCGCCGCTTTATTAAAATCGAAGCCGCAACCAATCATAGCGAGTGGTGTCGCCGTCATCAGGATATTCATGACCGCATATGCCACCATTGCAGCGAACACGGACACCATAAAGTTGGGCGCTCTGATGATCGTCGCTAATGAGTCGACTTTGCTTACTTGCGTCGCTGACAGTGGCTTAGGGAACTGAATAGTTTGCAATAAGCAAAGCGCACAAATATTCAGGACAATCAGTGCCATAAATGCCCCAACATAAAGCCCATCGGAGGACCATTGCTGAGAGTAGATGGCCAAGTTTGGACCCAGTATGGCGGCCAACACGCCGCCAGCCATTGAGATCGATATCGCACGATGCCTTGCACTTTCATCACACACTTCAATGGCTGCAAATCGGTACAGGGTGCCAAAACCGATCCCAATCCCCAATAAGAAAGTACCTGCGCAAAACAGAGAGAAAGCCTTTATAGACAAAGCATATGTCGCTAAGCTTGCCCCGCTAATACCGATGATATTACCAATGCTAAACCCTTTTCTACGCCCCAGCTTGCCCATGATCAAAGAAGCTGGAATCGTCGCGCTCATCAAACCTAGAAATTGCACTGCGACAGGTAAAGTAATCAGACTGCTATTGGGAGCCAGTGTTTTTCCTACCAATCCAATAACAGAAATCAAAAGGATATTGCCAGTCATTAATAGCGCTTGGCACAGCGATAAAAGCCAAACGTTACGATTCATCGCAGTGCCTCTTTTACCGCAGCCTCAACGTGAATCATTACGGTATCGAACAACGGCACTCGCGTGTCTGCCTGTTCAACCAGCAAACCAATCTCGGTACAACCAAGGATCACCCCTTGTGCTCCATCGGCATAGAGGTCGTCAATAATGGTGAGAAAGTCATCCTTGGAACGTTGACTGATCTGCCCTTGACAGAGTTCATCGTATATTACGGTATGAACGAGTTGACGCTGAACGCCATTTGGAACCACAACTTCAATACCATATTTATCGGTTAGACGTTGCTTATAGAAGCCCTGATCCATCGTATATGCTGTGCCTAATAGGCCAATTTTAGTGATTCCCTGCTCTGTTAACGCCTCACCAGTCGCATCCGCAATATGGAGAAGCGGGATGGAGATCGACTCTTCAACCTGCTGCGCCACTTTGTGCATGGTGTTGGTCGCGATAAGAACAAATTCTGCGCCCGCTCGTTCTAAAGACTGCGCCGCCTGACAGAGAATATCAGCATTGGCTTGCCAGTCGCCTGAGCGTTGTAGCGCTTCAATTTCAGCAAAGTCGACACTATTGAGTACCACTTTTGCCGAGTGCAAACCGCCTAACGCACTTTTTATACCTTGATTAAGCTGTTTGTAATACGTCACTGTCGACTCCCAGCTCATTCCGCCAATAATACCGATGGTTTTCATTCCGTTCCCTCTCCTAACCAGTTAAACCCACTAAAACAGATTGATGTAGAGAATACAAACAAAAAGCCTCTGGTGGTTAACCAGAGGCTTTAATCTTGCACTGAACAGACTAGTTGTCCGACGTGATCGGTAAGGTCTGTTTGACGTATTGTCCCGGCGCTGCTTCAATTGCAGGGAACTGTTCATTTCCTACCGTAAATGGCGCTACCTGTTCGTCTGGATTGAACGACAACAACCACTGGTGCCAATGCGTCCACCATGACCCCTCACTATGGGAAGCGTTTGACAACCACTCCTCTGCACTATCGTCCAGAGAATCATTCGTCCAGTACCCATACTTCTCTTTGGCTGGATGGTTAACAATACCAGCAATATGACCCGATTCACCAAGCACAAAGGTTTTGTTTCCGCCAACGTTGAGCGCACCACGATAGGTGCCCTGCCACAATGCGATATGGTCTTCTTTGGTTGAAACGAAGTAACTTGGGATCTTGATTTTATTCAGGTCGATCCATACACCGCCAACTTTAACGCCTTTATCCGCCACCAACTTATTGTTGAGATATAGCTCTCTTAACATAAAGTTATGCGTATCCGCTGCGACGTTCGTGCTGTCACTGTTCCAATACAACAGATCAAAATCTACCGGGCTATTGCCTTTGAGATAATTATCTACGTAGTAATTCCAGTACAGGCTGTTTTCACGTAACAGGCTGAAAGTGACACTCAACGAGCGTCCGTCCATGTAACCTTTGGCGTTATTCTGCACTTCGATTGCATTGATGATGGTATCGTTAATGTACGCCCCCACTTCACCAGGCTGCGAGAAATCGAGCAAGGTGGTGAAGAAGGACGCGCTCTTAATGCGTTTCTTCATTCGCTTCGCAGCGTAGTAGGCAACCGTGCTTGCCAGAACCGTCCCGCCAATACAATAGCCTGCGGCGTTAATCTGTTCCTGACCGGTGATATCTTCAATGGCACTGACCGCTTTCACGACACCTTCAGTGACATAGTCGCCAAACTCGACATTCTGCTGAGACTTCCCTGGGTTACGCCATGAGATCATAAATACCGCGTGTCCCTGTTCCAGTAACCAGCGAACCATAGAGTTCTTTTCTCGCAGATCAAGGATGTAGTATTTATTGATAAAAGGCGGAACAATCAATAACGGTGTCGCGTTGACCGTTTCCGTCAACGGGCGGTACTGAATCAGTTCAAACAATTCGTTGCGATACACGATGTCACCTTGGGTATTGGCAATATCCTCACCCAATCGGAACGCATTATTGTTGGTCATACGAATCTTGAGAATATCCGCACTCGACTCAACATCTTCTTTCAGTTGTTCCAAACCCGCTAATAAGTTCTCACCGTTTTGTTCTAGTGTCAGCTTAAGTAATTCTGGATTGGTCGCAATGTAATTGCTTGGTGACAGTGCATTGATGGCTTGTCTAGAAAAAAAACTAATGCGCTCTTTGCTTTTCTCATCAAGTCCTTCAATGCTGTTGATTGTCTCAAGATAGGTTTTGCTAAACAGTAGATAAGACTGTTTGATGAAATTAAAAAAGATGTCTTTTTGCCACTCTTCGTTAGAGAAGCGCTTGTCACCTTTTTCTGCGCTGACGACGTCCTCTGTGTTGGCCGTAAGCGCGACATTTTGCCAAATCTGCAACTGCTGTTGCCACCACTCGGCCTGAATTTTAAGCAATGCCGCAGGCTGATTCGCCGCGCTTTCGAATAACTTGGCGGTATCTTCGAGGTTAACCTCTTGCATTGCTTTATTGAGTGGGGAGTTTGCGGCTGCCCTGCTCAACTCTAGATCTTCCCACCACTTTTGATTGGTTTCTTGGAGCTTAACAAGGTAGTCCGAAAAGAAGTTTTGTAACATATAACGACTCCTAAGATCGGAAAAGAGCCGCCTTTCGGCGGCAAAAAAGTCAGTGTTATGCAGGAGTCACTGTCTTAAGGTTTTCCGATGTCATTTGCTCAACATCGTCTTTGAACTCTTTCGCAATCGCCTGAAGCTTGTTGCTGTCGTCCATCATCTGTTGAGAAAGTTTGGTTAGTGCCGCTAGCTGCTGACCACTAAAAGCGGTCAGTGACGTCGCATCTTTGATTTCACTGGCTGCTTTCATCTGAGCGAGACCCATATCACTGTAAGTACGAATAGCGTTAAGCTGAAGCTCAGTGAGTACTTCAACATTCTTTGTCACTAGCTTGTTGAATTTTACGTATGGTTCCATTGTCTTTTCTGTTTGATCTGCAAACGTCTTGAAAAAATCTGTGTACATGGTTGGTACTCCTAAGTTAAGTCCATTTAATTGGGTTAGTTAATTGATTTGATAACAACAGCAGTCCCCATACCGCCGCCAACACAAAGTGAAGCGACACCGTATTGATTTCCACTGCGATTAAGTTCATGGATGAGTGAAACTAGAATTCTGTTTCCGGAGGCTCCGAGTGGATGACCAAGTGCTATTGCACCGCCATTAACGTTGGCTTTATCAAGAATTGAGGAGACTGACACACCGTGCTTTTCAGCCAGTTGGTGAATCACACCCAGTGCCTGAGCAGCAAACGCTTCATTGAGCTCATAGACACCAATATCATCTGTAGTCAGTTGCGCTTTTTGCAATGCGAGGCTGACAGCTTCAACAGGGCCAAGTCCCATGATTTCGGGTTCAAGTCCAGACTGAGCATAGCTAACGACTTCAGCGATTGGCGTCAGCCCGTGCTCCTTCACCGCCGATTCACTTGCGACGATGATGGCACTGGCACCATCATTGATTCCTGACGCATTGCCGGCGGTAACGGTCCCTTCTTTATCAAACGCTGGACGCAGGTTTGACAAACCAGTCAGAGTCGCGTCAGGCTTTGGATATTCATCAGTATCGAACACGACGGTTTCACGACGTTTTTTAACATCAACCGGGACGATCTCTTGCTTAAACTTACCCGCCTCAATTGCAGACACCGCTTTTAACTGACTTGCCAATGCATATTCATCTTGCTGCTGACGGCTAATACCCACCAATTTGGCCACGTTTTCAGCCGTAACCCCCATATGGTATTGGTTATAAACATCCGTCAGCCCGTCGTTAATCAGTAGGTCGGTCAGATTCATATTGCCCATTTTGTGGCCATCTCGAATACTTGATGGTGCTGTGAATGGGATTTGAGACATTACTTCTACACCAGCTGCTACCACGATATTTGCATCACCGGCTTTGATGTGGCTTGCGGCATCCATCACCGTCTTCATACCACTGCCACACACCATATTGAGTGAATAAGCAGGCACTTGATGCGGAATACCAGCGTAAATCGCAGCTTGTCGACCAACGCCCATACCTTGTCCGGCACTCACCACGTTGCCGACAATGACTTCATCGATCGCGTCAACCTTAACGCCACTGTCAGCAATCGCTGCTTTGATGGCAATTGACGCTAGATTGCCGGCAGAAATGTCTTTCAACGAGCCACCGAAAGCGCCGATCGGTGTGCGTTTTGCTGCTACAATAAATATTTTTTCCATCTAATCGTCCCTTTAATTCATGTATAAGCCGCCATTTACAGAGAGTGTTTCCCCTGTAATGTAGGCTCCAGCATCACTGACCAAATAAGAGACGGATTGTGCAATTTCGTGAGGCGTTGCAAGACGTCGCATCGGGATCTGCTCTTTAATTGATTCGAGCACTTCTGGACGCATATCTTCGACCATAGGAGTGCCGGTATAACCTGGTGCCACAACGTTAACCGTCACACCACTTCGAGCACCTTCCGCTGCAAGTGCTTTAGAAAAACCGATCATTCCGGCTTTAGCTGCAGAGTAGTTAGTTTGACCAAACTGTCCTTTAAGACCGTTGACTGAAGAGATGTTGATTACGCGACCATTCCCCTTTTCACACATCGCAGAAAATAGGGGCTGAGTCACATTGAAAACACTATTAAGGTTGGTTTCGATAACATCTCGCCACGCAGAAGGAGACATTTTTTTAAACAGACCATCTCGGGTGATCCCAGCATTATTGACGATCACGTCAATCGTTCCCTCTTCCTCAAGCAATTTAGCTAGTCGCTCAGCACATTGCTCGGTGTCTGTTACGTCAAGCTCAAACAATCGAACCTGATCTTGGTTAAATCCTTTTTCATTAAACCATTCCAACGCACACTCATAATTACCAGTATAGTAAGTGGCGATGACTCGGTAGCCATCCTCGACGAGTTGTGAGGAAATAGCAGAACCAATTCCGCCTTTCGATCCAGTGATCAAAGCGATTTTCTTCATTAAGAGACTCCATTCTTTACAGCAATTAATAATCCAAACAAATATTGAAAAGCTCTCGTTATATATTTTTCATTGCGACAAATATAGAATAAATAATCTAAGGCATTTTACTTACCTCTTATTAAACTAAGCTAATACCTAATTATTACACTTCAAATATTTTTTCACTTTTTATGCATAAAGGTGAACAATGTCTCATATGGAATGAAATGTTATATCCTTGTTAACAATCGATATCTAATTGATTAAACTAGACTTTAATTGAACTCCCATTCTATCAATAACATCTATCTTGCTGTTTTTTCACGGTATATTAGTATTTACACTTATTTCATTAGTCTTCATCACTTGTTTAATGACAATGATTATCATGCAGTATAATTTTAAAATGAGTAGTTAATTATCAGACTATCAATATAGTCATTAGCATTAACAATAAGATTAATAATTGAGATGAAGATGACTTATTAAATGTAAGTTAATGATTGATTTAACAATCAACAAGAACAATATCGTCATACTTTAGCATAGTAAGGAATGATATTTTGTTTAATGATGTAATGACATTAATTTAATTCTATTCAATATCAATTTGTGTCAATTATCGACTATAGAAAGATAAAAAAGCCCGAAATTTCTTTCGGGCTGGCTTAAAACGAATCGAGGTTCAATCCATGAATTATCCGGCAGTGGATGGTTTGATTCGGTAAAGGTAAGCGTTCACCAGCACCGTGTTGACTAAGTGTTTAGGTAAAAACTCGTGTGTTTAAGATCGAGCACATTTGGGTACGGCTGCTGACGAACAACAGCATTGACTATGCGTGAAAGCGTATCAAGTGACGATATCTTTCGCTTTTTACAAGTTTCGATTAGCGAGTGTAGGCGGTCTCGGAACTTGTCGCCTGCATCCGAGGTAGTGCCGTAGCTGATTTTTCTTTGAATAACAAAGCCACGAAGCCGGCGTTCAGCTTCATTGTTGGTCAATGGTATTTTGGGGTTAGTTAAGAACAACCACAAGCTTGGGCTATGCTCATCCAGTTTTTTGCAGCGACCTTGATAGCGTTGAATTGGTATTTGCTTGCTCCCTTTATTGAGCCAGTAATTAAAACGCTGTCTTATTCGACTTAATCTGTTTAGGTACAGGCTATATTTTATCGTTTCGGACTCCCAACGATGTCGCGTTCGAAAGACCAATTTGCTCAGCATAACAAGTCGTTGGCCTATTTTAGCTGTATGACCTTTACCTGTGTAATCCGCAATCTGTTGTAGGTTTCGGATCACGTGTGACCAACATAGCTGATGTTTATTTGGTGATATCCAGTTGTAACCACCATAT
>NZ_QEWN01000109.1 GCF_006124995.1 Vibrio sp. Hep-1b-8 | reverse complement strand
GAGAGTTATCCATTAGCCCATAAGCTTCATATCATCTTAGATGGTGCGGGATATCACCGCAGTGACTTAGTCAAAGATGCAGCGTTTGTCCTAAATATCGAACTACATTATCTTCCACCTTACAGTCCAAACCTCAACCCAATTGAGCGGCTTTGGAAGGTAATGAACGAGCAGTCGAGGAATAACGTTTACTTCAAAAATAAACGAGACTTCAAGGAAGCCATCGATCAATTTTTTACTGTGACTCTTCCAGAGATCGCAGGTTCACTGACGTCTCGAATCAATGATAATTTTCAGGTACTCAAGCCTGCATTTTCAAGTTGATTGGGTATACGTCAGCCAGAGTAATACGTAAGCGCGTCATAAAACCCGCATTCTAATCGTCTAGCCCGAATAATAAGATCAAACCTCCAACCCAAAGGAGATTTGAAATGGCTAAACAACGCACTAACCAAGAATGGCGAACCCTGTTTGAACACTATGAATCTAGCCAGCTATCACAACGGTTATTCTGTGAACGTAACGGACTGAGCCTTTCCACTTTTTACGCTAAGCGCCAACAGTTAAAGCACATCGAAAAACCGAACACGGTTGGCTTTGTTAAAGCAGAAGTCGTTGAAAAAACCACTAGGTATCAAGCCACTCACATTGCAGTGGCCAACATGACACTACTTGTAAACAATGTTGAACTGAGCATCCCACAAGGCACGCCAGCGACCTATCTTGCAGAACTTATCGGTGCGTTATCATGAAACGTATGCTCAACGCTCCCGAAATCTATCTCTATCGTAAAAGCGTCGATTTTAGAAAGTCTATCAACGGCCTGGCTGCGATTATCGAAAGTGACACCGACTTACCTTTAGGAAGTGGCGCACTGTTCCTGTTCACCAACAAACAGCGCGACAAAATCAAAGTGTTGTATTGGGATAAAATAGGCTTTGCTCTCTGGTATAAACGCCTTGAAAAAGCCAAGTACAAGTGGCCTACAAAAGAGAAAAATGAGGTGTTTACCCTGACTCAATTCGAGCTTGAGAGACTGCTTTCAGGTTCCGATTATCGGCCATAAACCCATTGAAATAAACGATTTTACAATGACTTAATCGATATTAAAGCCTTATCCACCAAGCATTCATGGCATGATTTGGGTATAATCAACGCCATGAAAAAGACGCCAAATATCAACCCAGAAAGTCAAGATGTTGCCGAGCTACAAGCGATGGTGAAAGCGATGGTGAAAGCGATGGTGAAAGCGATGGTGAAAGCGCTGATGGCGTCAGAAATCCAATTGAAACAAGAACGCCAGTCGCTACTTGAACAACTCAAACTGGCCTTCGACCGTCAGTTCGCTAGACGCTCGGAGGCGTTAAAACCTTACGATGAATCCCAAGGTGACCTCTTCAACGAAGCGGAATGTGAAGCCGCTAAAGAAGAAGAGGTTGAAGTGGTCACGACGACCACCACAACGAAGAAACGGGGTAAACGCAAGCCACTTCCAAAGACCTTGCCTCGTGAGGTTATCGAACTTGATTTAGACGACCATGAAAAGCAGTGCGCTTGCTGCCAACATAGTCTGCATAAAATCGGTGAAGACCGCAGTGAAAAGCTTGAGTTCACGCCAGCGGTGCTCAAAGTGCTGGAATATATTCGTCCTAAATATGCTTGTCGCCAGTGCGAGCAAACTCAGGACAACAGCCGCATCGCTCAAAAGCCAGCGCCACAAAGCATTATCCCTAAGAGCTTCGCCACAGAAAGCTTACTGGCCAATATCATCCTCGGTAAATATCAATACGCGATGCCACTGTATCGCCAAGAATCGCTGTTTACCCAATCGGGTATCGAACTATCACGAACCACCATGGCAAGGTGGGTTATCCAAGTCAGTGAGAAGTTCAAACCACTCTATGCCGCCCTAAAAGAGCACTTACTTCAACAAGTGGTGGTTCAGGCAGATGAAACGCCGCTCAATGTCCTCAAAGAAGATAAACAATGTTACATGTGGCTCTACTGCTCGGGCGCGGACTCGCCAGAAGCTGCACTCCCCAATGTGAAGAATATCGCCTTGTACGACTATCAAAACAGTCGCGCGAGGTCGTGCCCTGTTGCCTTCTTGGGTAACTATGATGGCTATCTGCAAACCGATGGTTATGGTGCTTATGATGGGCTTCATCTCGTCACCAATGTCGGTTGCTTTGCGCATGCACGGCGTAAGTTCATGGACGCGAAAAAGCTTCAAGGCAAAGGCAAGTCAGGTAAAGCGCTGGCCAAAATCCAGAAGCTTTATGGGATAGAATCACGCTTAAAAGGTGAGTCTGCTGAAAAACGAAGAGCAGAGCGTCAAACAGACGCCAAACCGATACTCGATGAGCTTTACGAATGGATGACAACTCAACAAGTGCTTGAGTCTAGCCCGCTGGGTAAAGCGATAAAGTACACTCTTGGTCAATGGCCAAAGCTCATTCGTTATATCGATGACGGTCACTTATCGATAGACAATAACCGTGCTGAACGCGCCATTAAGCCGCTGGTTATTGGCAGAAAGAACTCTTATGACCTTTTTCAAGTTTTTCGACAAAACCTCTCTCTCCTCTGTGAGGCGAGGCATGTTTTCAACGCTAGAATCGCCTGAAAGTGAATCAGCAATTACTTGGGTTATACATACTCTTATTCGGGGATCTTTAGCCCCAACATGGTTTTTGTAATGAGTTTACCTCTATCTGGCTGCTAGTATCTAACCGAGTGGTCGACTTAAATTCTTAACGAGGATTACTCACCTTGATCTTCTTCACTTTCAGGCAAATTTTATGCTTTCTGGCTCCGTGTGGATACAGCAATATCCCACATAAAGCCAAGCAATTCTCTTGCAACAGCAGTAATGGCGACTTGTGATTTCTTTCCCTTAGCAACTAAGCTCCGATAGCGAAAGCACAACCTTTGCTGAGCCTTCCAAGAAATATCTTTGGCCTCTTGGCAGACGCTGTCGGGACGGTAAGTCACTAACCAGTTACCAACTTTTGCATTATTCCTGTAAGCCCATGCTGCCTCATACAGCAGCCGTCTTAACTCAACATTACCAGCTTTAGTAATTCCGAATTTACGAGTAGTGCTACCACTAGAGTACTCACCAGGTATTAGGCCAAGGAATGCCATAATTTGCTTAGGATTACTAAATCGTGAAAAGTCTCCGAGTTCAGTCGCTACAGAGATAGCGATGGTACGACCAACACCTTTTAACGCTTGTAACTGATTGACGAGGTTGTATAAGGACCAATTAGGTAGTAATCGATCAATTTCTTGGTCTAGTTGCTCTATTCGATTTTCTATTTGCTCTAAGCTCTGTCGATAATGCTCGTATGCTATTTGCTGGGAGGCGATAGGAAAAGATTGATTTGCGAGCCATACTCGGTGGCGAACAGTCCACATTTTTTTCTCGTAACGTTTTCCTGTTCTCAGAAGAATACTCTGGATACGTTGCTTAGCAACCTTAGTATCTTTTTTCGCACAGCTTCTAGCTCTAACTAGATCGCGCATAGCTTCATGTGTCATGTCGGGAACCCAGACATCTACCAACTCACCCGCTCTTAATAGTCGAGCGAGAGCAACTGCATCTCGATGATCATTTTTGATCTTATTAGTCGATATCTTAGGAATTCTAGAGGGGGCAACAACGGTACAATCGATATTCATGCTGAGCAACAATCGATATAGTCCATAGCCAGTAGGTCCTGCTTCGTAGCAGACAAGAATAGAGCCGTGGAGCTTGATGAGCTTCTTCATTAGCCGAATGACGGAGTCTTTTGCTGAAGAAATATTGCCATAGAATCGCACTTCCCCTTGCCGTTCTGGGTTTGCAACCGCAACGGCAATAGTGTCCTTGTGTACATCTAGCCCAATGTAAGCAGAGTAGTTGACGGATTTCATATTGATGACCTCCAAAAATGCACCATAGGTGAGTCTTAGTATATAAGGTCATACCATCTGGCTCTTCTCGACCAATCCCAATGGAGCTGAAGCGAGTGCGATGCTTTACAGTATCGTCGAGACCGCGAAAGCCAATGGTCTTATCCTTTACGACTACATGGTCAAGTGTATGAAAGAGCTGGCGAAAGCGGAGCCAGATATCGATGCGCTCCTGCCTTGGAACTTCAAACACTAGCAGTGTCGCCCCGTGTGATCATGGGGCGCTTACGTTCAAGTATTCGATCTCGTTCATTGTTATAAATTACCAGGATATTGATATCAAAAAGTACTATTTAAGTGTGATAAATACAGTTAGAAGGCACATTCTGTTGGTCATCGATACTGTAAATTGGATTTGTAAAAAAAATCTATGAATTTTGGGTATACCCTATGATCACACATAAAAAGTGGCAGTTTTTATATATTTGTCATGACCTATATGTCATGCTAAATTAGATCATAACTTAAATGTCACTTCGGACCGATTATGTACATCTTTGGCTATCTTAGAGCATCAACAAGCAACCAAAATGCAAAACGAGCACAGAGCACCTTACGTAGTTTTGTACAGGAAAAAGGGTTTCGCATAGCTGGTTGGTACATTGAAAATGAATCAGGTGCTTCACTACAAAGACCTGAGCTTCTTCGTTTACTTGATGATGCTGCGAAAGGCGATGCAATCATCATTGAACAAATAGACAGGCTTTCTCGTCTGGATGAGAAAAGTTGGTTCACATTAAAACAAATGCTGCACGAGAAAGAACTCAAAGTGATTAGCCTGGATTTGCCAACCAGTCATATCGCGTTCTCTCCCCAAATTACCGATGAATTTACCGGATCGATGATCAAAGCGATAAATAGCATGATGATGGATATGTTAGCGGCTATCGCAAGGAAAGATTACAAAGATCGCCGCCGCCGTCAGGCTGAAGGTATAAATAAAGCCAAAGGGGAAGGTAAATATAGAGGGCGGCAAGCTGACTTAGATCTACACGAAAAAATCTATCAACTACGAGTTATCAATAAGCTCAGTATTCGCGATACCGCTAAACTCACCAATGTATCGGATCGTACAGTGATACGAGTGGCTAAGAAGTTGGCAAATGAGCGTTCATTGGGCTTCAATCCCCCTAAACAAGATTAGAAGTATTGTCACTCTTGGTTTACCCCTGCTTTAAGTGCTATCACTTACGCCATGATTAAAGCGCTGAACAAACTTACAGGGCTTGGTATGCCTGAAACTCAGTGTGTTGTATAAGAATTAATCAATTGCAGGCAGTTTGGTTCTCTGACCAAATTATGCAACAAAGCCCTAGAGACAAAAGGCAACACTAAATAAACAAGGCGACAAACTAAGTTAAATGTTTGTCATATTTGAATTTTAGCCAATCGATAACGTTCGCGTGTGTGTATTATCCCTATCGACATACAAGAAACTAAGAGACGTTATTCAAATGAAAAAAACACTACTCACGTTATCACTATCTTTCCTTACACTAGGTAGCGCCTACGCATCAGAATGGGGTTATGATGATCAGCATGGGCCTGCGCATTGGGGAACATTCGCACAAGATTGTTCGATGACAAAAAACCAAAGTCCAATCAACATTGAACAATCCACACAATCCACACTAGAAGCCCTTAACATCTCGTATTCTGGTAAAGTCATTGGATTCACCAACAATGGACATACCTTACAAGCCCAAGTTGATGGTCAAAATACACTGACCATCGATGGTAAAACCTTTGAGCTTCAACAGTTCCATTTCCATACCCCTTCTGAAAACATGATAAAAAATCATCAATATCCACTGGAAGCCCATTTCGTTCATGCTAATGGTGACGGAGAACTGGCAGTAATATCGGTAATGTTTGATGAAGCTCAACCTAATAGCGCTCTGACTCAGCTTATCCGTCATATTCCAGAAAAAGACAACACCGATTTTTTCAGTGATGGTTTTAAAATTCGTGAACTGCTACCAGAAAGCGCACACTATTACCGTTTCAACGGTTCACTCACTACACCGCCTTGCTCTGAAGGTGTACGTTGGTTCGTGTTAAAAGACACGCAATCGCTTTCAAAAGAACAAGCATCCAAATTCATGAGTGTTATGGGACAAAATAACCGCCCATTACAACCATTAAATGCCCGAGTTGTGTTATCAAACTAGGGAAGGTGCTAATAAGTCCTGCAATTTAGGTCTTTATCAAGCCTTTACTTTGCCAGCCTAAATTTCACACGCTAAATGTCGAATTTAGGCCAATTAATGGGCGTTTTAAGCCGGATTTTGGCCCCATTCCGGGCCATTCCCGGATTTCAGACAGATCTTGGCTGTCGTCGCAACATCTGGTCTACTTTAAACAGGTTTGCCAAAGTGAATAACATGGTTAACTGTGAGTCATTTTTCATCAGTCCCTTGTAGCGTGCTTTGATGAAGCCGAACTGACATTTGATAATGCGAAACGGGTGCTCTACCTTTGCTCTGATGCATACTTTGCTTTAGGTTATAAGCAGTTATGAGGTCTCGGTAGTCTTTTGAACAATACTGGCTACCTCGATCACTGTGAACGATAACCTGCTCAGGGAATCCTCGACGGAACAAGGCCATTGATAGCGCATCGCTGACCAGCGTAGCCGTCATTCTGGTATCCATAGACCAGCCGATCACCTGACGTGAGTAAAGATCAATAATGACCGCTAAATATAGCCAGCCTTCACTTGTGGCAAGATATGTAATATCACCCGCCCACTTTTGGTTCGGAGCTGTAGCGTTAAAGTCCTGAGCCAACAAGTTTGGAACGACAGGCATTTTATGCTTGCTGTCCGTTGTACATTTAAACTTGCGTGCGGCTTTCGGAGTCAAATCCTGACGCTTCATACTGGCGGCAATGGTTTTGACATTATGGCTATCACCATTCTCAGCCAGCTCTTTCTGGATGCGCCTCGCGCCATCTCGGCCTTTGCTGCTGTCAAAAGCCTCCTTGACCTTGGTATCAAGCCCTTGGCGATTAGCCTCGCGCTGGATGGCCTTGTGGCGGTGCTTAATCCAGTAATAAAATCCACTTCGAGAAACCCCGAACACCTTAGCCATACGGACAACATTGAAGCACAGCAGGTGTTCGAGCATAAATTCGTAGTAATCTACTTTAGATTTTTCGCGAAGTAGGTGGCGGCCTTTTTTGTTATATCTAGCTCTTCAGCTTGCTCAGCCAATTGCCTTTTGCCTGAACGCGATTTTCCTGAACATTGCCAAATGAAAGAAAATCTATGTACTCAAGACCTGGATAAGAATACATTTTTACTTTTGAACTGATGCTTTTGACTTTGATGAAAAAGTCGTGTCCATCTACGATAGTTTGATAATCAATTTCAAAATCATAGGTAAGGTCTTCTGTACATTCATACTGCGGGTTGAAATACCTATCAGCATAGCCAAAGATATCGGCGATTAGTTCAATGAAGTTTGATTTTCCGGAACCATTTAAGCCAACTAAGCATATAGGTGAATACCCCTCGCTATTTGGCTTAAAGGTGTAAATGAAAGGTTGCTGTTCTGTTCCCACGATCGATTTGTATCGACCAACTAACTTAAGCCTATTTAATCTCATTTTTGTTCTTATTGTTTAAAGATAAAATTTCTACTCGATTGGTCTACCCAGCATACGCTCTAGTACTTCTTTCATTGACTCCTGAAAATCGGTCATCGACTTCATATCGGTAATTTGAGCCAAATCTATTTGGCCTTCATCTACGAGATCATTGAGTTTTTCACGAGTCGCTGACTCACCCAAATGTTCTTCCAGCTCGGCTTTTAAAGAGCGAGGTGAATTATCGTTGCCCGAACGCTCCTCTAAAGCCGCACAATGTTGATAGCCGTTTTTCAATGCACAGAGTAGCCAAGCTTCTGACTTTGGCTGAGCAACAAACGGCACGCCATTTTGATACTGTTGAGCTTCGAAGCCAGTAATCATAGATTGGCGCTTAGATTGATAATCTGGCCATTTATTACTGTCTGAGTCGTGGAATAACACCGCTAAGCTTGGTTGCCTTTCAGGGTTAGATGCGACATGAGCTAATGCCCTTGCTGCACGATAAAACTCTCTAGTTTCTTGACCTTGTTTTTTGCCGCGCCTCGAAAGGTTTTTGATAACACTTTTATCTTTCGATATGCGAGTGATTTCTGTTTCATGGATCACATCAAACATCTCGATATCTAATAGGGAATAGCCTATATGGGCTTCGACATACTTATCGATCAGCTTACTTAGCGGCCCTATTGCCTCATTGCTTTTACCGATGTCGGTTTCACCTTCACCGCTGACAACTAAATACATGCGTTCTGCCCTCTTTAGTTGCTAATCAGTTGAACTGTCGCGGCTTCTGGCGCTAGATTTTCAAGAATCGTATCTTCGTAGGCTTCACCTGGCCCCATGAACTTCAGCTTTCGCTGCATCGAAGGAAGGTCAAACAAGCGAATGGCTTGGGTTGCACCTGCCTTATTCTTATACAAGTAAACCACACCTTTTTTGGCGACATCATCTTCCATGTAGTTAAGAATCATTGGGCTATGAGTAGTAACAATGACTTGAGTATTTGCCGCCACTAAGCTGTCCACTAGCTTTTCGATAAGCTCTGGGTTAACACCGTTTTCAATCTCATCAAGCAATAGTGCGCTTTGTTTTTTGGTCAACTGAGCAAAAATTGCCATAAAACGCAGTAAACCATCATTGATGTGTCTGGCTTCGGTTTTTATGCTCTTCTCGCCAAACTTTTCTTCAATTTCTAGCCTAACGGTGCCAGCCGACTTTTGAACTGTTGCATCCACTTTGACCAAGCTTGGGTATAGCTCTTTCAACGTAGCCACTAGGTTCGCTTTCTCTTCTTTGGTCATATTACTGATAAAGCTTGAAAGCATCTTGCCGCCAGTGCCTAAAGTCTTACCACTGATGTGTTGATCACGCAGCATATCAGGGGACAGCATGTCTAAAGCATTCAACTCGTTAAAGAAAGTCTTAAACGCCACTAACTGCTTGGGAAGCTGATTCTCTCGTAACTGAGATAAAATCGAACCTTGATAATCAAAAGTAATCGGTGCCTGTAGCTCCTCGGTCGGCAGTGCAAACTTTCCATCAGCAACGTTAAGCAGCGTTTTACCACCCCACGTAATTTTCTCAGCTGTACAGAACAACTCTGTTCTGTTGAAACTGCCTTCCCAAATAACCGGTTTACCTGAGTATGAAAGTTCTACGGTAAAAGTAATATTGGATTGCTTAGTCAGAGTTGAATTGAGATCTCTTGCACTCCATTGACGGCTATCCAACCACTCATCGATATCGCCGCTTACTTGCTGTGAAAGAAAATCAATAAACTGCAATACGGTGGATTTACCTGAACCGTTTAATCCCACTAAACAGTTAAATTTGCTAAACGGCAGTGAGAAGCCCACCAGCGACTTAAAGTTGTTGGCTTTGATGTTGACTAAAGAGAGTGATTGATTCATTTGGTTCATTATTCCTTCTCTGCCATTTTTGCTTTTGTGGTGCGCTTGCGAGTAGTCTTTTTCGGCTTACTCTGTTCTTTTTCTGCAACAATACGCTCTAACAACTTTTCTGCTGGTTCATCATTTGGATCTTGCGCTACCAACTCGCCTCGGAAAGCTTTGGCTAGTATTGATTGAGTTAAACGGTCCAAACGAGCTTTGGCGTCTAGGTATTGTTTTTCTACTTTGTTGGCTTGCCTGAACAATCTATTAACTCGAGTAACTATTTCTTTTTGTTCGCTTTTTGAAGGAAAGTGAATCTCAAGTGCTTTTATCACCTTTTGATTCAAATTGACCATAGTAGAACCAACTGAATTTGACTCAAAAAATTGAATAGCGTTAGGCGACCTCAAAGCAATCACTAAATATGCGGGTAAGATCGCTGAACTTTCAGTTCTAACGATCATAGAGCCTGTTCCACATAGCATATCTGGATGATGTTCCTGCACTTCCGCCGCTCGTCCCATCTCTCCTCGTCTGCCAACAACAACATCACCAATTTTAAGCTTCCAAGCTTTAAGTTCTTCGAATTTTTCTTGCGTAATTGACATAGCGTCAGATGGAAAAATTTCTCCTTCAGAAATATGCATTGGATTTATTACTGGTATACCTGAGTCGATATATTCAGATTTATGTAATGCACTACCAAAAGGTCCTGTCTTGACAACTACTCCAGCCTCACTCAGAGTCTTCTTTTTAAATAAAGCATGATGTTCCTCACGCCACTCTTTGGTCAATCCCCCAGACGTAGCTGCAGCCAATACGGATTGGCGGAAGCGTTTTAAAATTGCAGGAATTTTGTCTAAACGAACTTGAGCTTTATCGACCTTAGCAAGGATAGAATCAAACTTGTTGGTAATGCGAATTTGTTCGTTTAGTGGCGCAAGCGGTATCTCATACTTCAAGAGGTAATCTTTAGGTACTCGTTTATGCCCTACCGAACCGCCCATATGGACTTCACAGTCATCCATAAACTTTTTGGACTTCACAAAAGCATGTAGATATTGAGGTTGAATCAATTCGTCGATACAACGAAGAACAAAATACTCCGTACTTCCAGCGCCAATACCATTTGGTAAGCCTTTAACAATTCCACCTTTTCCATTTTCAAAGCAAGGAGTTATCTTTGCAAGAAGTACATCATCGTCCTTAAACTGAGTGAAGCCCTTTTTACAGCTGCCCCAGGTTTTAGTTTCAAAGTTAACAAACCCACGATAAGCAGTAGGCATGAGTGCCATTGGAACAAAGCCACATTCGATCTCATCATCAATTCCCTTTAATTTCTCGTTCAGAGTAATGACTTGTCCAATTTGAGTATTAATCCACCCTTTAGGTAACCCATTCACAGAGCCACCTCTTCGCTTTCCGTTGCATCCAAATCGACCAGAATCGCTTTTAGCTCTTCCATTGCCCCTGCCATTTCAACCAGTGCTTCATTAATCAGCACATCTGGCGCAGGCAGCTTTGAAGCGTCTTCATTGTTTTCATCGCGAATCCAACTTAGATCTAATGACTCGTCTTTAGTTTTAATCGCTTCACGGCTAAAGCAACGCAGGCGACAACCATCCGCGTCGTCTTTATGGCTGCTGATAAACGCTTTGCGAGCTTTCTCGTCTACCTGAGTTAAATCATGACCGACTGCTTCATAAAACTCATCAAAGTGCTTTTTAGTCAGTACAGTACGTTTACCAAACTTAGGCATGTTAGAGCGCAAGTCATACACCCATACGTTTTGGGTTTGACCTTTATCTTGAGTTACGTCTTCAGGTTTAGAGAAGAACAAGACGTTGGTTTTTACCCCAGCGGCATAGAAGATACCAGTTGGCAGACGCAAGATGGTGTGAAGGTTACACTTCTCCATTAGGTCTTTACGGATAGTTTGGCCTGTTGAGCCTTCAAACAATACGTTATCTGGAAGCACTACTGCTGCTCGGCCACCCGGTTTGAGCATTTTGTGGTACATCAAATGCAAAAACGCCAACTGTTTGTTACTGGTGTAATGAACCAAATCATCACGCGTTGGTACGCCACCACCCTGCTTAGTGCCAAATGGCGGGTTAGCAAGAATTAAGCTCGCTGGTGGTAGTGCTTTGCCCTCGTTAGACAAGGTATCACCAAATAGAATGCCGGAGTTCTTATCGTTTACCGCAAGGTCATGCAACATCAGGTTCATCATGCCTAAGCGATGCGTGTCTTGAACCAGCTCCATGCCAAAGAAGGTTTTATGCTGGTATCTATCGTAAGGTGCTGGCTCTAACGCTTGAATATCGTTGTGTTCTTCCAAGTAGTTGTGCGCACTGATCAAGAATCCACCTGTACCTGCGGTCGGGTCGACAATGACATCATCTAATGTTGGTTTCATTAGTTCTACCATCACGTCGATAAGCACGCGCGGAGTAAAGTACTGGCCAGCACCCGATTTTTTTTCACCAGCGTTGATCTCTAGCAAGCCTTCATACATATCGCCCAAACCTTCGGTTTTGGCGCTGTACCAATCAAGCTTGTCGATTTCTACCACGAGCTTATTTAGCGTTGCTGGTTTGCGAATAACTGTGCTGGCATTTTTGAAGATCGCTTGGGTGATGCGAGAGCCATTGTAGCCTAGGTGTGTTAGCAGCTTTTGGTACTCTTCTAGACGAGTTGCTGAGTTATAGGCTTCTAGATCTTCCCAACGGTAGCCTACTGGCAGTAGTTCCTCTTGGCCCGTTTCTTCAACCATTTTAAGGAATATCAGGTAAGTGAGCTCGTTTAGGTACTCATGGTAAGTCACACCGTCATCACGGAGTAAGTTACATAAATTCCAAAGTTTGGCGACGAGATCTTGAGTACTCATTTAATTTACTACCTATTGTATTGACCAGCTTAAGCTGATTGTTGTTGTGGCTGTGATTTGGTTGTCTCATCAGGTGAGGGTTGATCAACTGATTGCCACAATGCTTTGTTAAATTGCAAGAGAACATCCTCTACAGGCTGTTCAAAAAGTTTGTTCGCGCGTTTTAGCCCGCCTTGCTGTTGCTTAAAGATACCTTGGTCCAACGCTGGCAAGTCTACAATGGTGGTCGCTTTCATCTGTTTGGCGATAAGCTCTAACCATTTCTTTTGTGGTGTTTTCCACTCTTGACTCGCTAACATGGTTTCAAGCGCTTTTTCTACTCGCTGCTCAAAAGGAATAAGAGGCTCGCCAAGCGCAGCTTGACGAATAAAGCCAATGATTCGAGCGGCGATTTCTTCGTTTTTTACTTCGTTCCACGCAACTTGCAGATCTTGTTCTCTAAAGCGGTTCTTTTCAAGCTCAATCGCCAGCTCTTTTAAGCTTTTTCTTGTTAATTCCCAAGGTTTTTGCACAACTGTTTGAATTGCGATCAAACGGTTGCTGTTAGCGTTAACAAAATCGCTAAATGCTTGCAGATAATCGGATGGTTTTTGCCCATCACCGTAACCTGTAGTGACATTGGTCACCTCGTCGTCATGATCAGAAATTATCACTGGAGGGCGGTTACCTCCTCCGGTCACTTTACTATCTAACAGCTCGCCTAAGCCCGGGTGCTTGGTAAACCACTGGGCAACTTCATCAACTGCTCGACTCTTCAGATCTTGAATAAAGTCTTCAGGGGATTGGCCGACAATGGTTTCAAAATCTTCTCGCTGAGAGTCAGTCAAATGACGGCGTTTAACTTGAAGCTTGGCGATAAACTGATTTCTTGCCAACGTTTGCAGTTCTTCCTCATCGACTTGCGTCATTTCATTCTCGAGCTCGCTGAACGTTATATTCACGTTGGTCACAACGGGCTTCATGCTGTTCACATCTTCAAGCTGAGTATAGATATCGACCGCATCGTATATTCTAAATGGCCCCTTGGCGATCTCATCACATAAACGGGTTGCGCGGCCTAACATCTGTTCAAACAAGATTCGGCTATTCACACGACGCAGGAAAACCAGATTACAAATCTTGGGAATATCCACCCCTGTGGTTAATAGATCCACCGTCACCGCAATGTTGGGTAAACGATCATTCTTAAACAGACGGATTTTTTCTAATGGCTTATCCGATGCTCCGGTGATTTTTTGGATGGCGTCGTCTTCCACCTCGCCGTGATATTGTTCACACGCTTCTTTCAGGGCTTCGACGACTTGATCGGCGTGTTTATCCGTGACACAGAATATGAGCGTTTTCGCTTCTGAGTAAGGGTTAATGGCATCACTTTCTATGAGCCATTTGGTCACGACTTTGGTGAAGTTTGGGCTCACCACTTTCTTGTTAAACTGCGATACATCGAAATCGAGTTCATCTGGTGTACGATATTTTTCAATCGTATTGTCTTCTACGTTGTAAGCCTGAACTTCTTCGTTGATATCGTAATGAATGCCCTGCTCTGCAAGCTTGGTGTGAATTCTTATCGGTGGTAGGTGATCGTTAAGATAGCCATCAATGACCGCTTCCGTATAGGTGTAACTAAAGATAGGTTCACCAAAGATATCTACTGTATGCAGCGCTGGCGTGGCAGTTAAGCCAATTTTGAAAGCATCAAAGTAATCCAAAACTGCTCGGTACTTG
The DNA here is from genome assembly GCF_006124995.1 of Vibrio sp. Hep-1b-8. Taxonomy (GTDB): domain Bacteria; phylum Pseudomonadota; class Gammaproteobacteria; order Enterobacterales; family Vibrionaceae; genus Vibrio. Next base: position 100,891 of record NZ_QEWN01000109.1, on the reverse strand, counting down.
GATTGGTAATCTTTTTGATCACGAAACTCTAGTTCCGTCTCACTCTGAACTCTGTCAAGCAGATAGCCGCGGTGACATTCATCAACTACGATGCAGTCGTATTGACCAACGCCTGGTTTGGTATCACCATCATTCGGGTACAAAATACGTTTAACTAAACCTTGTACGGTAGCGACATGGACTTTGGTGTCGTCTTCAGGCTTAGCAACTGGTGTTTTGTCTGCTTCCATACCAATAACATCGAATGTATCGGCAAAGGTATTTAAGTTCTCTAAGCGAACTTCACCAAAGTCGGTGGTTGCCTGAACGCCAAGTGCAGAGCGATCAACCAAAAATAAAATACGGCGAAAACGTTCTGCTTTGAGTAAGCGATACACTAAAGCAATACAGGTTTTGGTTTTACCGGTTCCGGTTGCCATTGCCACCAGCGCATTCGTCTTACCTTGTTTAATCGCCTGTTCTACTGACTGAATTGCTTTAACCTGATAATCACGAAGTTTTAGGTCGTAATCAAACCCCATCTGGTCAAGTTCTTGTTCTGCTTGTTGCGGCGTTTGACGAAGGTACGCTTTAATTTCACTAGGCGAGTACCAACCTTTCAGAGCTCTGCGGCGATTAGTTGTGTCTCGAACATCCAAAAACCAAATGCCACTCTCTTGCTCTAGTTGTTCTAAGTAAGGTCGACCATTAGTCGCAAACACGACTGGCACTTTGAACTCACCGTAAGTGGTTTCAATAATAATCCCACCTTTATTGGTTAAGCCTTTGGCATAACGCTTTGCTTGGTCAATGGCGCCATAGACATTCTTGGCACTTTTCTTTGCTTCCACGACAGCTACAGGAGTTAAGCCCATAAATAAAACATAATCAGCTGGGCCAGAGTTTGTTGGCCATTCTGCTATCGCACGGTTCTCATTGGCAACTGGCCTCGCACCTTTTGAGTATCGAAGGTTTTCAGTATCCGCTTCCCACCCTGCATCGACCAACTGCTGGTCAATAATGACGCGAGTCTCCGCTTCATCCATTTCAAAGAGAGATTTTTCAATTCTTTGAATTTCTGAAGCTTGCTCCGCCTTGGATTTAGAATAGAATATTTCGCGATACAAGATGTTTGCTTCATCCATCTTGAGGCGATAAGAAGATAAAGTCTTCTCTTGCTCTTCGGCAAGCTCTTCCCAAATCGCCTTTTCCTCGGCCATTTTTTCAGCGCGCAACTTCTCTGCTTGCGCTTTATCAGCCTCAACTTTGCTAAGTTCTTCAGCGACTCTGATACGATCTTCTGTTCGCTGAGATTCAACTTTCAATCTCTCAACTTGCTCTTCGAGTTGGCGAACATAGTCTGAGGGGTCTTCTGGTTTTACGAACTTCTGAATCTTAAAGCCTTTAGCTGCATCGCCACCGAAAGTGATGTGGAACCACATCGACAACGCATGACCAACCATCAGGGCTTTTAGTGCATCTCTGTGTGTACTGCTATCAAAGGCATGCGTTGCACTATTGCCAAGTTTACGAATCGTATGGAAGGCATCTCGAACATTATCATCAAGGCGCAGAACGGAATCTAGCTCTTTGAGAAGATCAATTTGCTTAACGTTAGCACCATACTCAACACCAACACGTGAAGCTATTGTTTGTGCAATAGCCTCTCCCAACTGGCGCACGTTGACTAACGCTGTATTTGGAAACGGGACAAAGTTTCTTTCTGCGCTCTCTGCTAGTTTAAAAAGCCAATCATGATGTGATTTTAGAAAATCAAAATTACTGAAGTCTGCCATGACGTATTATCCTTCGAAAAATTCTTCATCAATGCGTTTTAAATAAATCACTTGCTCATCACGGCTACCGATGTTGTAGCGAAGCATCAATTTAGCTAACTCTTTACCATTGATAAGCACTATGCGCATACCTAGGTCTTTCGCTGTTTGAATGGCTGATGAAGTAAATTCAGATGTGGTAATGAATATGCCTTTTTGTGCTTTCTTCAGATTAAGCGCACCAAAGAAGTCTCGGATTTCACCAGCGCCAACATTGTTACCCTCATCATAACGCTTGGCCTGGATGTAAACCTGGTCAACACCAAGTGGGTCTTGATTAATCACGCCATCAACACCGTTATCGCCACTTTTTCCTAGTGTATGAGCCATCCCCTCATCGCTTCCGCCATAACCCATTGCTAGTAGCAAGTCGATAAGTAATTGCTCAAAGAAGGCTGGAGACACTTTACGTGTTCGAGACAGGATGTCTGAGGCTAACGCATCGTTAATCTGTTTGTAAGCAGCTCTTAATACTTCATCTGGCGTCGCATCATTGTCAGACACCGTTACCTCTTCAACTTTGTCTGAACCACCGTTTTTTTGCTTAGTGAACGCATTGAAGTCATCAAAACGTTTTAGGTATTGGTTATTTATCTCTTCGCCACTGATTAGAGCATCGTGCCCCAACTCTGTTATCACGAAATGACCACGCCTTGTTGAATCCAAAAGCCCAGCTTTCGCTAGATAGGTTTTGGCCCATCCAACTCGGTTCGTGAATGCCGCTTGTCGGCCACTAGGAAGCAGCTCCGTTTTCTCGTCTTCTGACAGATTAAATTGCTCCGCTAGCAAATCTACAACATTGCTAAGCTTAACTTCTTCATTCTTCGCAGCCTCTAACACTGGCTTCATTAAATCTTGATAACTTGGAAGCACTACACACCCTAACCATTTTGGCTTTTAATTTCGGCAATATACCAAGATATACAATCAGTTACATTGATATCCGTTACGTTTATTTGGACTTACCAGCCAATCCAACTATTAATGCTCCCAAGGCCGCTCCCGCTATGAAAGTACCTACATTGCTCCCCCCTTCAGACTTCGCTTTCGTTGCGTTACCTCTGAGTTGGGCTTGAACAGACACCTGTTCACTTTCCTTGAGATTATTAACTGTATTCACAACCGAATTAAAAAGTTCATCTGGAGCAATACGAAGAGCTTTAGCACATTCAAACATCTGATCAACAGAGAACGTTGACTTTCCTGATTCCAAACGACTATAGCTAGCTTGTGAAAGCCCCATTTTTTCAGCTAATACGCTCTGCTCTATGTCTAGTTCTTTGCGTTTATTCGCGACGACCACACCCAGAATCGATGAGTAAGAAACCATTTTGTCTTGCATTTTTACCACCAATAACTAAATAACACTTGATCAATCAAGTGTATAGATATAAGTTTAACGCATCAATATACGTCTTACGAATATTGATGTGAATTTTGAATAAACATACTTTAAATCAGTAAGGAAAATTAATGAAGAATAATCTTAGTATTGGTGATCTACTTTATCGTTCAAAACTGCTGGTAGAACATGCCGGAATCTACCTAGGTAAAGGGCGAGTACTTCACAACTCGCCAGATGGCAACGTAGAAATTTGTACCTTAGAAGAGTACGCAAATGGAAAGCCAATCAAAGTAGTCTTAAGTCACCTATGTGACGAAAAGAAAAATGAACTGCTCAACCAAGCAGAGCAATTGATTAAGAAAGCGAGAAAATATGGGGTGCTAGATAATAACTGTGAGCATTTCGCCTCTACAGTACTACACGGCAAACCTTCAAGTGAGCAGCTACAAGGGGCAGGCTTGGGCGCGGTTGCAGGTTTGCTTTTTGCTCACTGCAACCAATCGAAGAACTCTTTGCTGTATATTTTAGCTGGTGGTCTTATCGGGTGTATGGCTGTCAATGCAGCTCGTAAATACGATTGTGTGGTATGAAAAGAAAGGAGTGGGACGCATAGAACCCACTCCTTAACTTTTTTGTATGGCTAAACGAGTACCCAAATAACACGCAAAAAATCGCATAACTTGCATACCACATTTTTTAACCTTGTAACAAACCTTGTAAGCACACACACCTCAGAACCCGTCAACGAGAAGGGGATGATGGATTACCCCGTTTGTTGATAATGTTCCGTGGGTGTATTGGGCAAATAAAAAGACGTCCGTGGACGTCTTTTGATTGAAAGCGGGCGTTGAGTGAGGAGCCTTGCTGTGTGGCATCACAAAGGGATGTCAAAGGACAACAGCACCTCTCCCGTTGTCATAACGGGAAGTGAGAATCCTGCACTAATACCCGAGTCTCGGTGAGTGAATCTGGTGCCAATACTGGCATATTAAGGAGAAAATTGTTGCGCAGAAGACATTTTACTCCATGTGCTGATGGTCAGATCTTGGTTAAACTGAGCCGTATACTCTAGCGCAAATTGAAGTTGCTTGGTGCGTATCGTCTTGCTTTGTGAGTACTCATATTCAAGATGAGAGATGAAAGACTGCCACTCCAGACTCATTTTCATCAGTGTTACCAATGCATCGTAGTCTTGGTGTGTGCCGCTTAAGAGCCCTTTTTGGTATTTCACCCCGAAAACGCTGTCTAAAAGGAAATCTTGATATTCAAGGCTGTATTTTGCATCACTACCAATACGAAGCAAGCTGTTACGAAACGAGCTTTCATCGTAAAAAGCATTAAACATCTCTTGCTGTATTTGAGCAGAAGCTAACCATGTACTCGCGTCGGTCTTACCTTTCGCTGAATTGGATAGTGACTCAAGCTCAATGCGACTTTGTTGGTTGCCAACCGCGAACTCAATAAACAGTACAATTTAAAGCGTCTGTCCGTTTAAGATGGGCGGTTGTTGGATGGTTTTAATCAACTGAAAATTATTGGGTATTTAAAACACCATCAAACATTCACATTTTCTCATTTAAGAAATGACTATGATTGAAGCCCAACACAACGGAGCCAACCATTATGAAATCGACTGTGTTACCTAATCATTGCTTGATAATCAACCATTCAGGCATCGGCTTTCGCGAGAACCAAAACGTATGGGATGAGGATTTATTCACAAAAGTCGCGCTTCAAGGCCTGAGCAGGAAGCTTTATGAAGCGGGTATTTCCTCTCCAGATCAGATCGCCCACTATGCAGAGCAATGGGCCTATTACGGTTTCGCGCTGCATAAAGAAGAGCGAATAAGGTGGTCGAGGTTCGACAGCGACGAGTGTTAGGTTGTTCGGCTGTATTGATGTATAAATGGCTGAACGATTGGCGCTATGATAACCAAAATTGAGGATAAAGAATGAACCGCAAGATTACACATATCGTGGTATTGGCGACTGTCTTTTTTATGACGCCGTTTGCCGGAGCCAGTGACTTTGCCGGAGGTTTCAATGGGGTAGACATAATCGATTCACAGGGACAGCAAACCGTTGTTTTTGAGGGCATAAATTATGATGGAGAATTGCGCAAAGTTGAACTGCCTTTAGATGAAGTGGGTAAGCTTTGCCACAAAATGGCGATGGATTATTTGTCTATGCCCAAAACACGCAACAAGCAGATCCTTCACTTCAATGTGGTAAAAAACAGACCCGCAGGAACCAAAGCGAGATGTACCCTAAAGTGGGGGATAGCGGCTGGCTAAGCGTTGTGCTCGGTAGCGGCTTATCTCTCGATATAAACATCAAAGTCGTTCTAGTCACGTGCACGAGAGTTCCCACCATGAATCACAATGGTTCACTCTCGCACAGTTGAAACGGGTCAAGATTCAAACCGCTTGATGTCCCTACCAGTAAACTGGGTTATCTATCGCTTTTGCGCATGTTGGTTTACCTGCGACTTTAGCGATGCTTTCACCCACCAGGGACTGTGCGATCCAACCTTCAGGGTATGACAAGTTAAGCGGGGCCTGGATCACATCCTCAGTGATGGGCATAAATCCTGTTTTAGCGTAAAAGTTAATATCACCGTAAGTGACCGCAACCGTTACTCCTTTTTCTTTTAACCTCTCAAGGCCAAACTGGATTAGCCCCTGCCCCACCCCCTGTCCGTGACACTCTGTCGCGACGGCAACAGGGGCTAAGAGGAAGATGTTTTCATCGTTTGGAAAACTCAACCTTGAGAAGATAATGCTGCCAAAAATGCGTTCCCGTTCATCTTGTGCGACAAAGATATAAAGGTCTTCAGCTTTGGTTGGCAAAGTAACGAAGTCTTCGACCAGTTTCGCAATCAGCGCGCCTTCTTCTTTCCCTTCCGAAGCAGAAAATGTGTCGTTGAACAGTTGAATAATTTCTTGAATTTGCTCTTGTTTATACAACGCGTATTTCATCTGTTTATCTCTCCTAGCTGAGCTTTACATTAAGAAATGGTAAGTGGATATCTGGCGAGTATAAAGGGTGAAGTTATAGACAGGTCAAGCAAGTTTAGCCAAATTTTTTCACTCAAACCGGCACAAACCTGCGTTCTTTGTTTGTCCCCGTTCGGGGTTATCACACAGCCAGTGAACTTGATTTGCGAGAAGTTTAAAGCGCCTGTCCCTATAAGAACCTTATGTCCCTATAAGAACCTTAAGTCTTAGCTCAACTCTTTGAATGGGAATCACATTTTCAGTTTTATCTCTAAGGAATACTCAATTATTTGTATAAGCTAACCTTACTTTTAAACAGGTTTTGTAGTCTGATGGGATTTTTGTTTTAGTCACTATTAATCATATGAAGAATCAGAAAGTCGCGTTTTATCTGCCCAATGGCAACAACTATCAAGCTGAGCTGCCACTTTGGTGTATAGCGAGAGAAGATCGAACAATTTCTAACAAGCCTTGGCTAGAAACTTCTTGGATTGGCACAGCGGGGTATAGGAGTGGGCTTGCTCTGTTTTGTTCAAAATTGGATGCTTATATTCAATGTATACGTATGAACGCAAATGGTGACGAAGCTTTAAAAGGAAAGTGGAAGGTTTATTCGTTCTCCGATCTCAATCGTTTAGAAATGTCGATCAATATGAAATTTAACTACGGGCATGACATGTTTGGTTTCTCCCTCATTTTTGGATTTGCCTCTTCTGCTGATGGAACGCTCCTTAGCCGTAACGGAATATTTGCGCCAGTGTCGTATCACTTAGACGTTTCTTTAGATACGCTCATTGAAATAGGGAAGGAAGAAACGATTACATTCCCTAGTTCGAATTTCAAGCTCATCAGCGAGCTATTTGATACCGAAGTTGGAGACTATCTGACTCTTGTCAGAGAAGTGAATAAGATGAATCATAAAACGATAAATGATCTCGCAATTCAACATTTCAAAAAAATCAATTTTCAATGCCCAGAGCACTCCCCCTCGATTCAAGAAGAGCGCTACGCTTCGTCGTGTTTCCTATTATTAGGCTGGAAAACCATTCAACATTAACCAAAGAGTATTGTTATGAAGTTTGTTACTAAAGGGACAGGAACCACAACAGGCGGTGTTGTACTCGAAGGTCATAATGATGTGATTGTTGAAGGGAAGCCTGCAACCTCTATTCATCAATACGGCTCTTGCGCCTCTGGGCGTAAAAGCTGTAAAGGTAAAGGGATTATTGTTCCTGTCGGCAATGGTAACAAAGTCTATCTTCCTAATGGGCAGCAAGCGGCACTAAGTGGATATCAAATTCTGTGTAATTGCCCAGATAACTTCATTCTTGAGTCAAATAGTTCGGTTAATGTGGGAGAAAATGTAAGTTTTGGTTCAGGTGTTTCGATGACGTCAGCACCTTCGAACCAAAGCCTTAATAGCCAGCAATTAAGCCCCTCAAATGCATCTACGGCTTCTCAAGCTGCTACTCCTCAGATAGACCCTAAAAATGCTTATTGGCCTCCTTATAATCCATTAGCGCCTGAAGGAAAGAAAGAGCTGAAAGTGATCTATGAGCAGCCAATTAAAGATTATGCTTGGCTATCTGTTGAAGAAGCTGAAGAGTTTGCCCAAAATCTCTATGAAGATTTAGGGGGCAAAAGTACGTTAGGTGATATAAAAAATTATGGTTTGGGCTTAGGTAAAGGTTCGTATGATGCATACATGGTTGCTAAAGGTTTAGGTGGATTAAAAGTCCAGTCCTATACAAAAACAATTAATGGTCAAGACTGGATCATTATCAAAAACTATCGCAAGCATCTGAAAACTCTTGAGCGTGGTCATAAGTGGAAAGCAAATAACTCAAGAATTATTAAGATGAGCTTAGGGCTAAATGATCTAAAAGGAGCAACTCGATACGTTCGCTTTAATGTCGGTTTAGAGTTTGCTGTTTCAATTGGTATTAATGCCCTTGACTATGCATTACGAGATGAAGCTACCATGGCAGAGTTTGTTGGTAACTCTTCTGTCGATATGGTTAAAGGCTTTATTTCATTGGGAGGTGCAGCATTGCTTACGGCAGCCTTTGTCCCTGCAACAATTGGCGTTTTGGCAACAGGATTATTTTTTACGGTAACTTCTTTTTACATCGGCAAGGGACTTGATCATATAGATAATGAGTATGGTTATTCTGAAGATTTTGTAAAAGAGGCTGAAAAGTATTTCGAATGAACTTTGTGCGAATAATAATTGGCCTTCTAGTAACTATTGGAGCTTACATTCAGGTCAGTGACCAAATCACCAGTGCTTTCTCAAACGATGGTAAGATTGTGCTTGATGGCCTATTAAATATTTGGGCGAGCTTTGGGATGCTATTAATATGCCCATACCTGATTATTTATGTGATTAAAGATGAGTTTACTCTCCGTTTACCTATTGGAGATGCTAATCGTGTCTTAGTGATCCTCGGTTTGGTTGTGGCTCCATTGCTTGCTATAGGACTTTATAATCAATCCCACGCGAACGTAACTAACTATGTGGAATGCAAAAGTGAACGCAAGCTCTCCAGTCGATACTCTAGTCGAACTTATGCCATAACTGAAGATCTGTGCCAAACGCTAAAATCCCAAAATGATTAACTACTGTAGCTAGTTAGGAGCAAATTTGGAAAATATTATTGTCTTAATGTTTCTTATCGTTTTTGGATGGTTGGCAATATCGAACCTATTCTTTTTCTTCTTATTCGTTATGGTTTGGTCGGTTTTAAAACTACAGAAACATGAACTAATACAAGGACGTTATGCTGTATTGAGGTTGCCAACTTTCCTTCATGGGCTATCGATTAGTATGTCTTGTTTCATGGAAGAAAAGGCGTTTCTAAAGCTACAAGTTGGATGGCTCAAAAGTTCTTTAAAGTTGATGAAGCTAAGCTTTTGGTTCATGCGGTAAGCGTTGCGACATTGGCTTACGTACTGGGAGTTGTTGCTGGAGCAACGCTTTCTGTTCCGGTAGCAAGTTCGGTAGTTGTCGGCTTAGGAATCCTTGCGATTTCGAGTGGCCTCGTATGGGGGATAGATAAAGCAACCGACTTTCAAGAAAAGCTTGTAGAAGCAGTCATAGACGAGTTTGACGAGAAATAACCAGATGAAAAAGAAGGACTGTATTATCACTATAATTGCTCATCTGCTAGGAGCAGGAGTTGGCTGTGTTGCTTTATGGACTTATTGGAGTTTTTACATAAAGCAACTCTACAATCATGGTGCTCAATTAATTGTTGATCCCTTATATATTATGTCAGTGTTCTTTGGAATAAGTCTGACTGTTGGTGGTTGTTTGGCAGTCATTCCTTTCATCTATGTCGCGCTCTGGAGTAAGGTTGGAAGAATTGCCCCTTTAAGAGAATTGGTAGACCCTAAACTCTCACTAAAAGTTATTATTATTTCTATGGTTATTGGTGGTGGCTTCGCTTTCATCTCTAACATCATCTTACTTCACAAGATCATTCCTGATAACGGCTATGTGCTTTGCCCGAAAAAGATCGGCTACAAAAAGAATTTACTTCGAGATTACGTTCTAGATGTCAACCAGTGTGAAAAGTTTTAGGTAGGAAAGAGTTCTTACTCATAAAAGGTTCACGGTGACGCTGAGCCTGTAAAAGCGACTTAAGCTCTGGCTTGGTAATGGCTTTAGTTGGTCGAACAGGCTGCTGTTCTACTGGTAAAAAGATACAATGCTTTGCGTGAGGGTAATCGATGGTGTTATAGCATGTGTGAGCTCCAGTGTAGGCTCTTGCTATCTTTTAGAACATTCAGATATGAAAAAAGGCCTGATAAGTCAGACCTTTTAGAATGTGGCGGTGAGTGAGAGATTCGAACTCTCGATACGTTGCCGTATACACACTTTCCAGGCGTGCTCCTTCAGCCACTCGGACAACTCACCGTATTGTAGGTTGGTTTCGTTAACCAACGAGGCGCTAATTTAATGATTCTATTAAGTTAGGTCAAGCCCAATCCCGAAAAAAAGCGCTGTTGTTGGCTTGTTTGCTCACTTACTAGCTAATTCGTTCATGATTAGTCCAACTGAAGCGGTTGCGGCTTACCAACTAGGCTTGTTGATAGTAGCCCGGTACTCGAAACCACTTGCGGCACATATCAAGGAAGTAACCGTATAGTACGCCCATGCCACAAGAGACAATAGCGTTAGACGTTACAGCCGTAATAATTTGATCCGTTGAAGCGCCTACCGTGAACAGGATGGCAGCATAAACCGGAGACTGGAACAGAACATAAGCGATGAGGTCAGCTAGGTTTTTCGCCACACCAGAGTCTGAAATGCGTCGGCCCTGACGAAGCATAAAGTCGCGGAAAAGCCCATATGGCCACGCAATGGCGATATTGACAGGAATAGAAAGCGTTCTTGATGCCAGCGATTGCTCAAAAGTCATTCCTGAAATAAAGATCTCAATGATCATTCCAGATACAAAACAGAACACTACCATTGCAAACGTATCTGCAGCCGCGTTACGGATGCAAAAAGGCCCACGAGCTTTCATTTTTACCCTTACCTCAACATAAATTACTACAAAAACAACGACACAATAAAACTTTCAACCACAACCAGAAAGCACACTGGTTTATGTCGCCATTAGAGCACTAATTATTCAGAATTGGATGCTGAAGTTAAACTCAAGTGGTAAATAAACAACCACTTTTGGTGATAAAGTTAGATAAATTCGCTACCTATTGAACTTTAGATTAAAAAACACTCAACTTGGTGTAATTTAGTTACAGTAGTCTTTCATTTGTACAGCAAGGACATCTAAGTCATCTTGGTTGGGGAGTTCTCCTGCGGCCAAGCAGGATGAAATGGTATCGATATTTTCCTGAAGCAAAGGGACAGCCACGCCTTCAAGCTGCTGTTTTATTGAGCCTAAACGTTCCTGCGCCTCTGCGAGTTCTTGATTTTCAATCGCCATGAAAAACATCATCAAAGGCTCTTCAAGCTTGAGTGCAGTATTTTCCTTTGAGCAGCGGAATAGCTCTGACTTGAACTGATATAACTTATCTGAGTGGCTTAGTAGGGCATCATCCAACTCAGTTTCGTCTATCGGTTTAGAAACAATGTAATTCACCCCTGCGCCAAACATTCGTTCGCGCGTGTCTTTAAACACATCGGCCGTACATCCAAAGATTAAGATCTCACTCTGAGAGCCCGCTAGGCTTCTGATTGCCGAAGTTGCTTCTACGCCATCCATGACAGGCATATGGTTATCCATAAGCACCAAGTCATAGCTTCCTGTTGCAATAGCATGTACCGCCAGTTCACCGTTCTCTACACACTCACAAGTAAACCCTTTGTTGGTCATAAAGGTATTAAGGATAATTGCATTGGTTCGATTATCTTCAACAATCAGCACTTTTAAGCCTTTGTAATCCAGCTTGCGATGCTCAATCAACTCAGAGAACACTGGCTGGCACTGCTCAATACAGAGTGAAACTTCAAAGCTCGAACCAATCCCTAACTCACTGGTAAGCCGTACTTCCCCCTCCATAAGTTCACATAGCTGTTTTACGATCGCTAGACCAAGCCCTGTACCACCAAAGCGCCTAGTGGTGGAAGATTCTGCCTGTTCAAACGGCTTAAATACTTTCTGCTGGGCATCTTTCTTAATGCCTATGCCGGTATCTCTCACTCGGATCAGTAGGTAATTTCGAGCGTTGCGCTGTTCTTCTTTGAAATAGACTTCAACGTAGCCTCGTGAGGTAAACTTAACTGCATTGTTGAGCAGGTTGAATAAAATCTGCCGCAAACGAGCTTTGTCACCTTTATACCAACGCGTTGTCGGAACTTCAGAATAGACTTTAAATTGCAGCCCCTTCTCTGCACACAAGGTGTAGTAAACGCTGTTTACGCTGCCGATGATCGATTCCAACGGGAATGGATGGTACTCAAGCTCAAGGTGCCCTTGCTCTACTTTAGAAAAATCGAGGATCTCATTCAGCAAGGTCATCATGTGCTCCCCTGACTCATAGAGTGTTTTTAGGTGTTTGCGCTGCTCTTGGTTGAGTTCCGTCTTCTGTAAGATCTGCGCGGTGCCCAGCACCCCATTCATTGGGGTACGAATCTCATGAGACAGAGTCGCAAGGAAAGCACTTTTCGCTTTTGTAGAGGCTTGAGCCTTGATTTTTTCTGCTTCTAAGTAGATCGTTTTTTGGTTGAACGAATCGATCAAATACTTAATCTCATCATTGCTGTTGTAGCGGATGTCGATGCTACCGCCCTCTTTAGACATATCAACACTGCGGGCGATGACACTGATTGGCGTAATGAGAAAACGGTTGATAAGGAAGTAACCTAGCATGACACAAACAAGCATGATCGGTACGATCGCGGCTTCAACCTTAGACACTACATCATAAACCTGTTCGTCCACTAAGCGTTTGGCGTTGACCACATCGACGCTCCAGTTGAAATCCCCGAACTGATGCTGGCTAATATAGATACCATCTGCCAACTGAAAGTTATATTCCATGATCACGTCACCGTAGCCGTCCCTCAGGATAACCCCTAAGTCATACTCCTCAGCATGTAAGCGAACAAATTCAACGAGTGTTTCTAGTGAGATATCTACCGTCGCCACGCCAGTAAAGACACCATTGACGTAGTAAGGCGAAGAAGCGGTAATCATCTGAACATGGGTAAAAGGGTCAATATAAACCGGGGACCAAGAAACGGTACCAATCGGTTTTTCGACGACAGAGACGTACCACGATTCCTGATCGTATCCACCGGATTCAGGGTTATCCCACGACAAAATCCGATCCACCTGCCCATCATTAGCTCGGTTAAAGAAAAGGCTTTTAAGCCCCGTATCCTGATCAATGGAGGGCGGCACTGGCCACAAACCGCCGCTAACGGTAACGCCATCAATCAGAGAGAAGAGGTTATATAGCATCGCGGCCTGATGTTCTTGAGCATCAGGGTTGCTGCCCAAACTCACAATTCCCTGCAAGATCCCCAGAGAGCTGTTAATTGGCTCCCCAATCTGCGACGAGATGAGCTGAGTTCGCAAATCGAGATTCATTTCTAGTTGTTCACGCGTAGGAGGCTCTACCACCAAATAGCTGATGGTACCAATTAAGGTGATTACCATAGCGAGGTAAACTGCTAGGGCGACGATGCTCTTCCGTTTCAGTGATGAACGTATATCCATAAATCTTTGAATTTTGACTGTTTATAAAAAATTATAGCGAATATATCGTGACAGCAACCTTTTTCTCCCAAGTCTGGGCTGTTACCATTGCCATATCACATGTCCTGATTTTAATAGGGTGTCTAAATTGACTCTACAACAACTGCTCGCATTACCAGAGCTTGAAGGTAAGCTCATCAACGAAGCGAAGACCCATGGTTTTATTACTGCTATGGCAGCCGCGCCTCATATCCTTACTCCCCATGAATGGCTACCTTTCCTATGGGGTGGTGAAGAAGTCGCGCCTTTTAGTGATGGCGAGCAGCTCGAGAGCTATGTTGAGCAGATTATAGCGTTATGGAATGCATACCGCCCTGCTCTACTATCGAACCAGTGGCAGTGGCCAGAAGGCTGCGCACTAGATGAAGAAGATATCGTTTCTGAAGCCACTCGCGACTTCTGTGAAGGCGTATTGCAAGGCTGGCAGCTTTCTCGTGATGATTGGGAAACCATTATGCCAGAAGACAGCGAAGACAACGCCTTACTTGGCGGCGTGCTGTTATCGCTAAGTATGCTTTACGATCCAGAGACCTCAATCGCTACATTGTCTGAGCAAGGGATTGAAGGTCTAGAACAGTTTGAAGAGATCTTCAACGCAATTCCAACCATGCTGTGCGGACTGGCTATGCGCGGCTCAATGCTGGCTGAACAAGAGTAACACTATTGAAAATGGCCGCTCGCAAAGCCGAACGGCCATTGATACTAGCTGAGTTTTTCCCACTCAAAATTCTCTATTCGCTCGTCAGCGATATAAAAAATCTTGGCTCCGGCGACAATCTCACGCTCCAGATCCGGATTGAGTTCTATTCCTTTTCCTACATCTAAAGCAATCAAGGTTGAGTGAAAGTGGCGCTTCATATAGTCGAAGGCCAGTTCGACCTTAATCGGTGACATAGATTGCGGATAGATGGTGGAGTATTGCGTCATACCTCGAGTCGACGCTAACAGCTCTTGATGAAGCGCACTCGAACCTGGGTCAACCGCTGCCTTTGCAAGCATCTCTGCCCCTACAGCTGGAATACACTCAGCATTCGGGCAGTGCTGGTTTAGCAGTCGGCTCAACGCCTCATCTTTAAAATAGGCGAGTAGATGCGCACTAGGATTGACATTGGCGCTGTAGAGAGCGGCCGAAAGAGTAATATCGTCTTCCAAATTATCAACCACAATACAGCCAGCCTTATCAATTGCGGCCTTTTCCATCTCTTGTGTGTCGGTGTAACTGGTCACTTTGACGAATCCAATTTCACCAGGAAGTGGGTTTTCAATATCCGAACGACTACACAACACAATCGGGCGCTTTCCCTCTTCTTCATGTTGCAGCATTCGAATCAGGTGAATAGTGCGTTGTCCATTCCATCCTAAAAGCAATATATGATTTTCCACACCAACTCTCCGTTTTCCTAATACACCTGCACGCCAGTAATCCACGGCGCCGCCTGCTAAGCGTCCAATTAAAGCCGCAAACAGGGTTAATCCACCCGGAATAACAAGCAATACGACAATCCACTTACCGAGCGAGGTTTGTGGTGAATGGTCGCCATAACCCACCGTCGATGCCGTCACCATCAAAAAATAGATAAAGGTCGAAGGTTCTGAAGTGAGTGCATGCTCACCACTCAGGCTAAGTAGCGCCCAAGAAACAACAATATAGGCAACAACCAAGAGCGCAAGGTTGCGATTGCTCAGATTAAACAGGTTGGAATTCAACCATTTTTTAAACGTTAACCAAAGAGACATGGTGCTCCTTACCTCTAACTCACGAATGGTTATTTAAACCCAAGCACAAGTATAAAAAAACCAGCCACGAAAGCTGGTTTCTATATCTGTGACAACACTCTACGTTTACGCGTTGCCTTTCACTTGCATATTCAGTTGCTCAGCGAAGTCGAGCATACGGTTCAATGGGATCAGTGACTTAACACGAACTTCTTCATCAACAAAGATTTCATGCTCTTTTCCGCCATCACGTAGCGCCGATTCGATCGCTTTCAGGCCATTCATCGCCATCCAAGGACAATGTGCACAGCTGCGGCATGTCGCGCCCGCCCCTGCTGTTGGCGCTTCAATCAGTTCTTTCTCAGGAACCAACTGTTGCATCTTGAAGAAGATACCTTTGTCCGTTGCAACGATCATCTTCTGCTGTGGCAACTCTTTTGCCGCTTTGATTAGCTGACTGGTTGAACCCACTGCGTCTGCGAATTCAACAACGCTTGCCGGAGACTCAGGGTGAACCAAAATCGCGGCTTCTGGGTAAAGACCTTTCATCTTGCGTAAAGCGTCGGCGGAAAACTCGTCGTGAACCACACACTCACCTTGCCAAAGCAACATGTCTGCGCCAGTTTTATTCGCGATGTAAGAACCTAAATGGCGGTCTGGACCCCAGATGATTGGCTTGTCTTCAGAATCTAAGTGCTCAACAATCTCTAGTGCGATACTTGATGTCACAACCCAATCAGCACGTGCTTTAACCGCCGCCGAAGTGTTGGCGTAAACCACAACGGTATGGTCAGGGTGTGCATCACAGAATTCAGTAAACTTATCCGCTGGACAACCAAGGTCAAGTGAACACTCGGCTTCTAAGGTCGGCATCAAAATACGTTTTTCAGGCGTAAGAATCTTGGCAGATTCACCCATAAAGCGAACACCAGCGATGATTAGGGTGCTCGCTGGGTGGCGGTTGCCAAACTTAGCCATTTCGAGGGAGTCGCCAACAAAACCACCCGTCTCTTCTGCTAACGCCTGAATTTCAGGGTCAGTGTAATAGTGGGCAATTAGGACCGCATCTTTTTCTTTAAGCAGCGCTTTGATGTTTTCAACATGCGCTTGTTTTTGTTCAGATGTCAGCGGTACTGGCTTTGGAGGGAAAGGGTAAACTGTTTCAATCGTATCTAATATGTGGCTCATTGCTCTTGCTCTACGCAACTTCCGGTAATCCGCGTATTGTAACCTCAACAAGCGAGTCTATTCCAGTTTCCCTAGTAATAAGATAGGCAGGAAAGAAAAAAGGAGCGACGAGCGCTCCTTTTCATGGCAATTTTTATTAATTCAAGCGGGTGTTCGCTAGCTTAGCCGAAGCACTGTTCGGGTACTCGTCAACCACTTGTTGGAAGTACTTTTTCGCTTGCGCAGCATTGTTGTTCCGCTCGGCGATTTCACCAAGTTTAACCAGTGCATCCGCACGCTTGTTTGAATCTTTGTAAGTCACCACGGCAGCAAAGCTCTTCACTGCGTCTTTATCTTGCTTCTTAGCAAAGTAAAGTTGGCCAAGCCAATAGTGAGAGTTTGGCGTGAAACTCGAATCTGGATAGTCTTTCTGGAACTGCTGAAAAGCAGCAATCGCACCCGTATAGTCTCGTTTCTTAAGAATCAAGTCTACTGCGTTTTGATACGCTGTTTGCTCATCGGCATCAGAGCTAAATGTACCACCAGTGTTAGCCGCTGAATCTGTCTGATCAGACTTAGCTACTGGGGCTGCCGCTTGAGCTCGTACTTTATCGAGTTCAATAAATAACTCTC
Source organism: Vibrio sp. Hep-1b-8 (assembly GCF_006124995.1). Lineage (GTDB taxonomy): Bacteria > Pseudomonadota > Gammaproteobacteria > Enterobacterales > Vibrionaceae > Vibrio. Next base: position 83,988 of record NZ_QEWN01000109.1, on the reverse strand, counting down.
GCTGACGCTGCAACATCTGCTGCATGTCATAGGTACTTTTTTCAAGCTGGCCACGCAAATCGCTAATTTCATTAGCCATATCGTCTAATTGCTGCTGCATTTGCAACTGAACACGATTGCGGTTTTCCAATAGGCGCTCTAAGCGCTGAACATCAGTTTCGTTACTACGAACTGAAGACGAAGAAGTGGCGGAATTGCTACCGCTTAGGTCGGATACTGGAGCTGGTGCAGCGAGAACAGTACTCGCTGCACTTGCCAGTAACGTTAGCGTAACAATGCGCTTAAGGTTACTGAACATGAGGTTTTCCTCAATTAGTACACTAGAACTGCACGGCGGTTCTTAGCGTATACATCTTCTGATTGACCTAGAAGAAGTGGTTTCTCTTCACCGTAGCTTACGATAGAGATTTGGTCAGCTTGAACACCAAGAGCTTCTAGGTATTTAGCAACTGCGTTAGCACGACGCTCACCTAGTGCGATGTTGTACTCAGGAGTACCACGCTCATCCGCGTGACCTTCGATAGTGACTTTTAGAGCTGGGTTTTTGCTTAGGTATGCTGCGTGTGCTGCTAGCATTTCTTCGTAATCACTAGCGATAGTTGCGTTGTCGAAAGCAAAGTAGATAGTTTGAGTTTCGCGTAGTGCTTGCTCTTTTAGCTCTTGCTCAGACAATAGGCCGTTTTGGTCGATTGGTGAAACAACTGTGTTGTCTACAGTTTGAGTTTGGTTTGTCTCAGTAGAACCAGAAGCATTTGCCGCATCGTCACTTGAGCTACATGCTGTAACCGCTAGAACTGGTAGCGCAATTAGAAGCCCTTTAAGAACTTTGTTTAGTTGCATTGTTATAGTTTCCTTTATTATTGATACTTACTTGCTACAAAAACGGTGACCATGCTGGAGCACGAACTCGACCATTTGTTGCCGGTAACCTTGCTTTAAAGCGTCCATCAATAGACACCATAGAAAGAACATTGGTTTTGTTGTAGATAGAGCTGTAAATCACCATACCGCCATTTGGCGCGATGCTTGGAGACTCATCTAGCAACGTTTTAGTCAACGTCTGTATAGCGCCCGTTTCAAGATCTAGCTTAGCTAGGTTGAAACCTGTGTTGCTACGATTGACCATTACCAGGAAGCGACCATCAGGGGTAATTTGACCACCTAGATTCTGGCTCCCTTGCCATGTAATACGTTTGGTTGATCCGCTTGCCAAATCTACTTGATAAATCTGAGGTTTTCCACCCCGATCCGAAGTAAAGATGAGAGATTTACCATCTGGATGCCAAAACGGTTCAGTATTGTTCGCTCGACCGCTGGTAATTTGAGTCAATTTACGAGTATTCAGGTCTAGCGTGTAAACCTGCAAGCTGCCTGTTTTCGACAACACGAGTGCGAGCTGAGAACCGTCCGGAGAGAATCTTGGCGCACCATTGTGACGCGGGTATGACGTAACTTTCTCACGCTCACCTGTGTAGATGTTCATGATGAAGATTTCAGCTTGGCCATTTTGGAAGCTAACATAAGCCAGTTTTTTACCATCTGGTGACCATGCTGGTGACATCAAAGGTTGTTTAGAACGAAGCACAAGGCGCTCGTTGTAACCGTCATAGTCAGAAACACGTAACTGGTACGGGAACTGATCTTTATCATTCACCACCACATAGGCGATACGAGTCAGGAACGCGCCCTTCTCACCAGTAAGTGCCTCATAAACCAGATCAGAGATACGGTGAGCATACTCTCTCATGCGTTTACCCGGTACCGTCGCTCGCTTGTTAAATAGTACATGATCTTTCGATAGCACCAACTGACCATCATCGCTAAGCGCCTTGCTTTGACCTTGAGTCAGTTGACCACGAACCACATCAACAAGTTGGTAGTTAATCACATAGTCGCCTTTGGCATCTTGCGAGATTGAGCCGGTAACTAAAGCATCCACGCCTAAACCAGTCCAAGCATTAAAGTCTACTTCGGCATCGCTGTAGGGTGTTTGTGGCATTTTGCTGGTCGCCACTGGGCTAAATTTACCACTGCGTTGAAGATCCGATGCGATCACCGCAGAGACATCTTCAGGCAACTTAGTGCTGCCTTCCCATTTAAACGGCACAATAGCGATTGGACGAGCCGAATCGATACCATCTGTAATCACAAGTTCCAGTGCCGCATTGGCTACTTGAAACACACTCATGACGGTGAGCATACATCCTAATACTAGTCGCTTTAACACAAGCTTTTCCTTATTACTCAGGTACTACGGTTAAATTGATATTCTTAACTTTTTCGATAATGTCAGGGTCTTTAGGCAACGGGAAACTGTTCACCTGTGCCACCGCGCGCTTCGTAGCTGCGCATAAACGGCTGTCTCCGCCTAAAACCGACAAATTACCTAATATTGCGTCTGCTCCAGTAGGGATCAGACGCAAGTTAACTCGACAAGACTTTCCCCTAAAGCTGTCCTCCAGTAGGAGATTTTGCTGAATAAGTTGGCTATAGATCGCCCCATAGCGCTGCGCTTCGTTTGCAACGTGGCTTGACCGAGCTGAAGTATTGGCTTCAGCCTCCGTCTCTAGGCCAGCAAAGATATCGTTCAGTGCCGCTTCTTGCTCTTTACGCTCACGTTCAATTCGCTCTAAGCGTTCTTTCTCTTGACGAGCTTTCTCGGCGGCTTCTTTCGCTGCTTTTTCTTTGGCGATGCGATCTTGTTCCGCTTTTTCCGCAGCTTCACGCTCACGACGTGCTTTCTCTTCAGCCGCTTTGGCCGCTTTTTCACGTTCGATTCGCTCTTGCTCAGCTTTGGCAATCGCCGCTTCTTTGGCTAATCGTTCTTGTTCCGCTTTTTTGATCGCTTGCTCTTTTGCTTTGCGCTCTTCTTCGAGCTTAGCGACACGTTGCTTCTCTTCACGCGCACGTTGCTCTTCCGCTTTGCGCTCTTTCTCTTTAGCAATACGTTGTTTTTCAGCCTCACGAGCGGCTTTCGCTTCTTTCGCTTGCTGCTCTTTTAGCTTACGGATCCGCTCTTCTTCAGCTTTGCGGTTCTTTTCTAACTGCTCGCTTTCACGACGAAGCTTATCCAAACGGTCTTGCTCTTTTTTCGCCGCTTCTTCACGCTGACTACGAATTTGCTGCGCTTGCTGCCTAACAAGGCTTGGGTCAATCACCACAGCCTGTACCATATTGCCCGTTGGCTCAGGTTTCGACATGGTAAAATCAGTCCCCCAGATCAAGGCGACGATTAAGAGTGCGTGCAAAGCCGCCGATATCGCTATCGGCTTCTTGTAGTCGTTCTGTTTAGATTTAGTTTCTTTCATGGACAACGAAAGCTATTCCTTTATGTCCGTTAGCAATCCAACCTTAGGAATACCAGCACGGCTTAATTCATCCAGCACCAAAACAACGTCAGCATATGGCGTTGCAGCGTCACCACCTACGGCAACAGGCGAATCGGGTTTGAGCGACAGTTCCGCTTTGACACGGACAATAAGATCTTGCAGTGAAATACCACGCATGACTTCTTCATCATTCACGCTCAAGCCCAAGTTACCCTCTCTGTCGATTTCGACAATGATAAAACTCGCATCACTATCGCCCGCTAATTCGGAGGCGGGCTGTGCTGTTGCTGTTTTTGGCAATTCAACATCAACGCCTTGGGTAACAAAAGGTGACGTCACCATAAAAATAATCAACAGTACTAACATCACATCGATGTACGGCACCACGTTAATTTCGGCAGTCATTTTGCGCTTTTTGGGTTGGTAACCAGCCATCGCAGTTATTCCTTACCCGATTCTCTGCCCGCCATAGCCTGACGGTGTAGGATGCTGTGGAACTCTTCTGAGAAGGTCGCGTAGTTATGTTCTAACTTACCGACTTTGTTACTTAGACGGTTGTACGCCATTACTGCTGGAATAGCAGCAAATAGACCCATTGCTGTTGCAACCAGTGCTTCTGCGATACCCGGAGCAACCATAGCGAGCGTGGCTTGCTTCACTTCACCTAGCGCGATAAAGGCATGCATGATACCCCATACCGTACCAAACAGACCGATATACGGGCTGATTGAGCCTACCGTCGCAAGGAACGGCAGATTAGTCTCAAGTTCATCCACTTCGCGAGAAACCGCCACGCGCATTGCACGTCCTGTTCCTTCCATAATAAAGTCAGGAGAATCTGCATTGGATTTGCGTAGACGAGCAAACTCGGTAAAGCCAGAATAGAAAATCTCTTCTGTACCCCCCAGTTCGTCCTTACGCTTCTTTGCGTTCTGGTACAAGATCGAAAGATCAGTACCAGACCAGAATTTGTCTTCAAACGTTTCTGCTTCTTTAGAAGCCTGAGAAAGCACTTTACTACGCTTGATGATCATCGCCCAAGAGACGATCGACATACCTAACAAAATCAGCATAACCATTTTTACTAGCAGGCTGGCCTGTAAGAAGAGGTCAAGCATCGAGATATCAGCGGTCACTATTAGTTAACTCCATAACTATTGATTGAGGCATAGCTTTTGGCCTCATTTTCTTATTATCGATACATGCTACCTTAACCATTGCCTTACACAATGTTTTACCGTCAGGATTAACGATCTCCTGACAGAATGTGAGAGAAGCTTTCTTTAGGTCAGAGATAGATGTTTTTACTACAAGATGATCGTCAAGACGTGCACCCTGCAAAAAATCAATATCCATGTGTCGGACTACAAAACCAATGTTTTGTTCCAGTAGAGTTTGTTGCGAAACATTAATAGTACGAAGTAGCTCAGTACGTGCTCGTTCAAAAAACTTAAGATAGTTTGAGTGATAGACGACACCACCAACATCTGTATCTTCATAATAGACAGTGACTGGCCACTCAAAAATTGCTGCTTGTTCCTGCACTTGGATGTCCGAATAATTTGTTCAGGCGAATACTATAACGCAACTCGTTACCATTTGTGCAACGCTCATTTAGCTGTTTTCAAAGCTTGAAACAAAAAAAAGCGCGACTCGAGTAAGAGTCGCGCTTTTTTTATACGAAATGAGCAGAGTTTGCCCGAGCTTCTATAAAAGGCGAAGTACCGTCAGGTAAATAAGAATCGCCAATGAGAAGTAAGGACTGAAAAGAACCTGCCAATACCAATTCCGAGGCTTAAAGCCAATGCCGAACACCATGCTTGAACAAATTGCCCAAATCAGAAGTGGTGAAATCACCGCATTGAAGCCACCAATGGAATTGGCATAGAGCTCAGGATCCCACATCACCATAGCGACATGGTAAAAACCGAGCACTAGCGATAAGACTCTAAACAGAGCCTTATCAACAGGCACATGTAGCTTAGCTACCTGCTCAGCGAGATTACTCACTATCTTTGTCCATCATTTCTGAGTGCTCTAACCAAAGAGCGTTGATGATGCCGAATGCACATGCTAGCAATACACCCAGAATCCATGCGAAATACCACATATCTATTGCTCCTTAGTAAGCTGAAACGTCGTTGTCTTCGATATGTTTCTTATCTAGACGACCGAACATTTTGTAGTATGTCCACGTCGTGTAGCCAAGAATCACAGGAACCATTACCGCTGCAACTGCAGTCATTAGGCCTAGAGTTAGCTCACTTGCCGTTGAATCCCACATTGTTAGGCTGTGGTTTGGCATTAGGCTAGAAGGCATAACGAATGGGAACATTGCGAAACCTGCAGTCAAGATAACACCTGCGTTAGCAAGACTTGAGAATAGGAATGCAAAGCCACCGCGCTCAATGCGAGAAGCGAATGCTGCTAGAAGTGGCATTACCACACCTAATGCAGGCGCTGCCCATAGCGCTGGGTAAGTTTCGAAGTTTGTCATCCAAGCGCCTGCTTGAACTGCCACTTCTTTGTTCAGTGGGTTTGAGTCTGCAAAGGTATCGATTGTGCTAGTGATAACATAACCATCAATTGACTGAACCCAGAAACCACCCGCAACAAACAGTGCTACTGCAATCAAACCAGTGATTTGCGCAACGCCGCGAGCACGAACATGTAGCGCTTCTGTTGTCTTCATCTGTAGCCAAGTTGCACCTTGAAGTACGAATAGCATCAAGCTAAGCACACCACATAGCAGAGCAAATGGGTTCAGAAGAGCGAAGAAAGTACCTTTGTACTGAGACATTAGCAGGTCGTTTAGCTCGAACGGTACACCTTGTAGCAGGTTACCAAACGCCACACCAAAGATGATTGGTGGTACTGTGCCACTAAAGCAAAGTGCGTAGTCCCAAGCTTTACGCCATTTTGGATCTTCGATCTTTGAACGGTAATCAAGAGCAAGAGGACGTAGCCAAAGCGCAGCTAGAGTCACATACATTGCTAGGTAGAAGCCAGAGAACGACGTTGCGTATACCAATGGCCACGCCGCAAATAGCGCACCCCCAGCAGTGATTAGCCAAACTTGGTTGCCATCCCAGTGAGGAGCAATCGTGTTTAGCATAATACGGCGTTCTGTGTCAGTTTTACCGATAACAGGCGAAAGCGACGCAACACCCATATCAAAACCATCAGTTACAGCGAAGCCTACCAGTAATACACCGATTAGGATCCACCAAATAAGTCGTAAGATTTCGTAATCAAACATAATATTCCCTCACTTATACTTCGACTGAACGGCCGACTTTGTCTTCAACAGAGTTAGCTTCTTGTTCGAAGTGGTAGCGACCTGTTTTCAGGCTACTTGGACCTTTACGTGCAAATTTCAGCATTAGGTAAACTTCAGCAATTAGGAACACTGTGTACAGTGCGATAATTGCAAATAGTGAAGTCCATAGCTCGCCGATCGTTAGAGCAGAAGCTGCCACATGCGTCGGTAGGATTTCACCTACTGCCCATGGCTGACGGCCATATTCTGCAACAAACCAACCGGCTTCAATCGCAATCCAAGGTAGTGGAATGCTGAACAGTGCTGCTTTAAGAATCCAAGGCTTTTGTTCGATCTTCTGACGACATGTTTGAATAAACGCCGCGCCGAATACGAACAGCATGATGAAGCCACACGCGACCATGATGCGGAATGACCAGAATAGTGGCCAAACTTTAGGGATAGAATCATCCGCTGCCGCTTGGATTTGTTCTTCTGTCGCATCAACAACTTCGTCGGTGTAACGTTTCAGAAGTAGACCGTAACCAAGGTCACCTTTCACTTCATCAAACGCTGCCATGTTTTCTGGAGTCTTGTCACCAGCACGCAGTTTCTCTAGCAACTCGTACGCGTACATACCCGTTCGGATACGCTCAACGTGCTGGTCACGTAAATCACGTAGACCAGTCACTTGCTCGTCGAATGAACGAGTCGCAATGATACCCATCACGTAAGGGATCTTAATGGCGTAATCGGTGTGCATTGTCTCTTGATTTGGCAGACCAAACAGAGTGAATGCTGCTGGAGCAGGTTCTGTGTGCCACTCTGCTTCTACCGCAGCAAGTTTCACTTTCTGAACTTCACCAAGCTCGTAACCAGATTCATCACCTAGGACGATAACGGATAGGATCGCAGCCATACCGAAAGAGGCAGCGATAGCAAATGAACGACGAGCGAACGCGATGTCACGACCTTTTAATAGGTAGTATGAGCTGATGCCTAGAATAAACATTGCGCCAGTCGTGTAACCAGAAGCAACCGTATGAACGAATTTAACCTGAGCAACTGGGTTTAGAACAACCTCAGCAAAGCTCACCATCTCCATACGCATGGTTTCGAAGTTAAATTCCGCGCCAACTGGGTTTTGCATCCAGCCGTTTGCCACGAGAATCCAAAGTGCTGAGAAGTTAGACCCAAGGGCCACAAGCCAAGTTACGGCTAAGTGTTGACGTTTTGATAAGCGATCCCAGCCAAAAAAGAACAGACCAACAAATGTCGATTCTAGGAAAAAGGCTACTAGTGCTTCGATCGCCAAAGGTGCACCGAAAATATCACCTACGTAATGTGAATAGTAAGACCAGTTGGTACCAAACTGGAACTCCATGGTTAGGCCGGTAGCCACGCCTAGAGCGAAGTTAATACCGAAAAGCTTACCCCAGAACTTTGTCATGTCCTTGTAGATTTGCTTGTCCGTCATTACGTACAGAGATTCCATGATGGCTAATAGGAAGGCCATACCTAGAGTCAGTGGTACGAAGAGGAAGTGATACATCGCTGTCAGTGCAAATTGCAATCGCGACAGATCAACTACGTCAATCATGTTTACTCCTATGTGTCGGCTGAAGACACTCTTTCCATTAATGCATTGTTATTAATCGTTGAACGAACTTAACTCGCGTTACCAGCTATAGGCAATGTGTTGCAAAAATGTACCGCAATGGTTAGTTAATTGTTAAGCATCAGCTAATATAGCTGGGGCTAATATTACTGCTAAAAACAGGTTGTTTCAAAAGGTTTATAGACAGAGTTCGCTTTGATTTGTATCAACTTTTGTGCGGCATTTTTGATTAAAAAAGCGCCATTTTGATCTAAATCAAATATTTTGAAACTTATTTGTTAAAGGAGGGTTGCTTATGGCTGGTAAATTACTTTTATGCAAAACAAGTGGTTAACAACTCACTCATTTACATTACCTATCTAGTGGTAGGCAATTTGGTTTAATGTGATTTCGATCACTAATAATAAAAAGCCAGCAAGATTTTGCTGGCCGTGAAAACTTATTTTTCAATTCCGAAATGAAGATACGCTCTATCGGTGGCAATCCTGCCTCGTGGTGTTCGTTGCAAATAACCTTGTTGAATAAGATAAGGTTCAAGAACATCTTCTATGGTGTCTTTCTCTTCGCCAATCGCGGCCGCCATGTTATCGAGCCCAACGGGACCACCGCCAAATTTTTCCATAATGGCTAATAGCAGTTTCCTGTCCATGTAGTCGAATCCTTGAGCATCCACGTCAAGCATGTTGAGCGCTTTGTCTGCCACTTCAGCACAAATGTGACCGTCCCCCTTCACTTCCGCGTAGTCACGCACACGTCTAAGCAAGCGGTTAGCAATACGCGGTGTCCCACGTGCGCGACGCGCAACCTCTAGAGCACCTTCGGCTTCCATCGAAAGACCGAGACAATCCGCACTGCGTTGAACAATGTTTTGTAGATCTGGGATCTTGTAATACTCGAGACGCTGCGTAATACCAAAACGATCTCGCAGAGGAGAGGTCAGAGAGCCAGCTCGCGTCGTCGCACCGATTAACGTGAACGGTGGTAAGTCGATTTTAATCGAGCGAGCCGCTGGGCCTTCACCAATCATGATGTCTAACTGATAGTCTTCCATCGCTGGGTAGAGCACCTCTTCAACCATTGGGCTCAAGCGGTGAATTTCATCGATGAAGAGCACATCGTTCTCTTCAAGGTTGGTCAATAAGGCGGCTAAATCGCCCGCTTTCTCCAACACAGGGCCGGAAGTTGTACGGATATTTACGTTCATTTCATTCGCGACAATGTTGGCTAAGGTCGTCTTACCTAAACCTGGAGGACCAAATATCAGCAGATGATCCAGTGCTTCATTTCTCAACTGAGCTGCTTTAATGAAGATTTCCATCTGGTTACGGACGTGATCTTGCCCTTTGTAGTCCTCTAACTTCTTAGGGCGTATCGCACGATCGATAACATCTTCTTCTTTGTAGATCGTATTGTCTGGTGCTATTAAGCGATCCGCTTCAATCATGACTGATACCTTTTAAACCATCGACTTCAGGGCTTCACGAATCAATTGCTCGCTACTCATCTCTGGTTTCATTACCTGAGAAACCACTTTTGAGGCTTGGACGGGTTTGTAACCCAACGCGAGCAGTGCACTGATCGCTTCTTCTTCTGCGCTCGACTGAGCAGCTTCTGGCACAGAGTCAATTGGTGCGGCATCAGTGTAAGGTGTAAAGAGATCACCAGCACTCCAACTTTTGAGACGGTCTTTCATCTCAACCACAAGTCGCTCTGCCGTCTTTTTACCCACCCCTGGTAGCTTAACCAGTGTCGAGATATCTTCTCTTTCGACGCTGGCAACAAACTGGCTCGCCGTCATGCCCGATAATATGCCCAGACCCAGTTTAGGACCAACGCCATTTGCTTTAATCACTTCTCTAAACAACGCACGTTCTTTGACTGTATTAAAACCGTAGAGTAGCTGCGCATCTTCACGTACCACGAAGTGAGTATAGATGATTGCTTCTTCACCAACATTTGGCAGCTCATAGAAACAGCTCATCGGCATCTGAACTTCGTAGCCAATGCCGTTAACTTCAATCAATAATTCAGGTGGTTGTTTTTCAATTAGAATGCCGCGCAGACGTCCAATCACAGTGGATACTCTTAGAAATGAATTTGCGACAGGATAATAAAGAACTGGATAGACATCCAGTTCTTTATCATTATTGACTAGATTTTTGAGACAACTTGATCAAGTTGAGAGGTCAGTGTGCGGACTGCATCGACCTGTAAGTTGAGCTCGGCACCATTGGTAGGTCTATCGATAACGACCTCGACGGGCACTGCTTGCCTTTCCTGCCATTGCAATCAGGGTTTTATTGGTATTGGCATGACAAATTGCCACGCCCAGTGCATCGGCAGCATCAGCTTGCGGACGACCAGGTAACTTCAGCATCTGTTGGACCATGTGCTGAACCTGCTCTTTGTCTGCCCCGCCCGTTCCTGTCACCGCTTGTTTGATCAATCTTGCCGCGTATTCATAAACGGGCAGTTCAGCATTAACTGCAGCCACAATAGCGCTACCACGAGCTTGACCAAGCTTTAATGCTGAATCCGCGTTCCGTGCCATAAAGACTTGTTCAATGGCAAAAACGTCCGGTTGAAACTGAGTGATGATTTCTGAAACTCCGGCGTAAATCTGCTTCAATCGCCCAGAGAGCTCTTTTTCTGAGGTGCGTATACATCCACTACCAAGGTACTGGAGATGACGACCATTTTGACGTATGACCCCGTATCCCGTGATTCGAGAGCCAGGGTCAATACCAAGTATTACTGACATTGATACCTAATCGATATGTTTTTTTGTTCAGTGACACATGTTAAAGCACTCTTTGTGCTATATCGAGGTAATTATCGCTCGGCTTGATAAGCCTGACTCAAGACTCACTTCAATAACAGGGGTTGGCTCTGCCACCAGCTTCTCTCCGCTCCAGTAGTCGTACCAATAGACAGGTTGATCCGCAGTTAAAGTGATGTCACGTGCCGCTTGCTGATAATTAAACAGACAGTGTAATTCGTTTCTCTCTGTCAAAGGTAAATAGGCGTGATGGAGATTTAACGCAGTAAAGCGCGCCGCTTCCTGACAGTGTTTGTGCCTTAGCAGCAGTTTACTTAACGAACGTTGAGCAAACGGGGTCAGTTCGGTTAATGGATCGCCCGATAGCAATAGGCCCCCAGAGGCGAGTAGAACGTCACGGTGGAATTCGTAACTTTGTCTTTCTGCGGCTTGATTAGCAAGAGAAACAAACGTGGCACAATCTGGATCACACTGCCAAAGCTGACGATGCTGCCAACTGCGATAGAAAGTCTCTTTGGCGATCTGTTCAAAGCGACGTTCGTTTCTCTCAACATCATCAGAGACCCGCATCGCGTCCACCAGACCAATAGATGGCCACATCGGCGCGTTGCAGCCTAAGATCAAACCATCACCCACGCCTTCTGCAATCGCTTCCATCCCAAGACGATAAGCTTCTACACCAGTGACTCCGCTTTGGCTTCTTTTACCTTTGAGCGTGCCCCAATAGTTTGCATCAAGCTTAAACAGTTCCACTCCCCATTCTTCTCTCATCACTTTAACAACATGGGTCAAGTGCGTCTGAACCTCTGGGTGAGTCGTATCGAGAATGTACCAAGGCGTACATCGCCAACCAGCATAGGTTACATCATCGGCTTTGAGCAGGCAGTTATCTTGATGACGTACAAACCAATCAGGGTGGTTTTTGAAAACCTCTGACTCAGGCTGAGCAATAAAAGGGGCTAACCAGATTGCTGGTTTTTTCCCCGCCGATTTTATCCGAGCAATAACGTTTTTAATTCCCGACGGAAACTTGTCAGAAGGGGTTAGCCAATCTCCCATAAAAGCCTGATACCCATCATCAAGCAAAACGTAATCCAGTTGAGCAAGTTTGCCCTGCATTTTTTCTAGATTGTCGTAGATATTTTGTTGGTTCACTTCCGCATAGTAGGCATACCAAGAACACCAGCCGATAGGCGAAGGTTTTGTCACGCCAGGCCTTGGAGTGTGATGCTGTGAAATCAAATCGGAAAAGTCACTATATAGACGAGACAGTGATTCGCCTTGTAAGCAGACAAGAGACTCTAACTGATTGCTCGCCCAATCCAATGGATAAGTGTTTTCTCCATCCAAATACGCATTGATCATCAGACCACTTTCAGACTCTTCGATCTCAAAATAGCCCGCAAAGCGGTGGCATGACGTAAAGCCAAACAAGTTGTAGCCCTGAGAATCTTCAATCACCAAATAGTTGTAATAACGTTTATTGGCACTGCTCGGGTAGATACGGTAGCTAAGGCTATTATCAGGACAACGTCCAATGTCGATTGGCTCATCGACCGTCCCCGTAGTTTGCGCCAGCATTTGAAAGCCGTCCCCGAGCAATACAGCGCTGCGCTCAAAATTGAATTCCGTCTGACACAGTAAGAACCGTTGATCAAACTTGTCATTGCTCAGACCTTGGAAAGAGAATGAAAGCTGGTTTTTATCTTGGGTGATTTGAATTTGGTAACTTGGGACTAGGACTTTGCGACCATTGGCAAGTTCTAACTGCTGGGCCATATCAATACTCTGAAGAAAACTGGAACCCGTCCATTACAGCACTCGCCTATTTTATTGTCCATTTCATCAACAGTACAAAAGCGTACTCTCATCACGTTTCAGATTTTTATCGCTTTAGTCCAAGTTTCAAATTGACACGCATTTTTTAGTGAATTCACTGCTTAATGTGCCTTTTTGAAAACGAAACAGCCCTCCATCTCCGGAGGGCAAAAAGGCAGTGGATTATTGCGCAAAGCGTCCTGCTTTATAACAAACGGCCTGCAATGCAGGCCGTAAAAGTAAGAGCCTAAACTTGATTAGAAGTCGTAAGCAACTTTGAAGAACGCTTCTATATCATCGTTGCCGTTTTCGTCAGTTAGGTCAACTTTGAAATCTACTAACGTAGAAAGTTTGTTAGTGATTTGGTAAGACGCACCGAAGTTAGTGTACTGCGTATCGAAGTCATTCGCTGCGTAACCTTCTTGGTGTGCGTAGCCGATTGCTAGGTACAGTTTATCCATAGTGTAGCCAGCAGATGCGCTGTATAGCATTGAGTCGTCGCCGTTGAATTTTTCATGTTGAGCAACGTTAGCACCAATCGCGATATCACCAAAGTTAACCACACCGTTAACTAGCATGATTTGCTCGATGCCGTCTTTGCTGTTTTTCTCGTCGTTGTTTTCGTAACCAGCGTTAACTTGGAACTTGTCGTTTTGGTAACCAACGTAGCCGTTAAAGCCTTTTTGACCAGTCGCGTCTGCTTCGCGGTCACCGTAGTAAGAAATCGCGTATTTGAAGCCTTCTTTGATACCTTCAAACTTAACCACTTGGTTTACATCTGAAGCATCAGAAGCTGAAGCGCCGAATTCGATTGTTAGGTCTGCTGCGCCGTCAACTGCATCTAGCGCAGAATCATTTGCGTAACCGATAGTCGCAACACCAAAACCAGTTTTGTAACCAACCCAAGCGTCGATTACAGTGAATTTAGCGTCCATAGAAGAGTAGTTCTCAGCTAGGTCAAATTCACCCGCGAACTGACCAAGAACGTTACCTTTCTGGTAGTTTACGAATAGGTCAAAACCCGTTACGCCACCGTTGTAAAATTCTTCTTTTTCAGCACCATCTTTACGACCTTCTTGGTAGTAACCACCAACGGCTACTTGACCACCTACTGAGAACTCGTCACCAGATAGGATAAGGTCGATGATTGATTCACGTGCACGCTCAGATACATCTTGGTTTACATCGTTTGCGATCGCTGAACCAGCAACAAGAGAAAGTGCTACTGCTAATACTGTCTTTTTCATTTTTATTTGTTCCTATATATTTTTATTTATGAGCGTCATACACCATCTGCTCGCTCTGATGGCAGAAACTATTCGCCCTACTGATAATTAACAAATAAAACAATCGAAAAAGAACTAAGAAATCATAATGCGCAATCGATAAAAACCTAACAACAACTAAAAAAGCGCACCTTTTCGCCATTAATGGTGATAAATTTAGATAAAGATCACAATAATTGTAAGTTTTTATCTAAACATTTTAAAAACCAATGGGTTAATAAGGTTCAAAATAATTAATTCATTTTCTCAGTCAATGAGACAATCAAGAAAAACTCTTTCGCTTGACATGCGTCGACTAAACTCAAAGTACAGTCAATAAAGAGTAACCCTTTTGTTTACAAGCCGTCTTAAGATCACCGTTTGCATCACATTGAGTCTATGGGCAAGCTCCACTGCGGCAGAGACCTTGCATGCAGCCCAAACAGCTTGGCCTCCATTTATCATGGATTCTCCCATTGGCAAAGGCATCGCCCATGACATGGTCGTTAATGCGCTCACCTCTTCAGGTTACACAGTCCAATTTACCCAGAAACCTTGGGCAAGAATTCTTAAAGAGACCATCAAAGGCAAAAACGACGTCATTATCGCAATATGGAAAACGGAAGAGCGAGAAAAGACCTTTCTGTTTACGCAACCTTACATGTATAACCAAATGGCCGTTGTTTCGTTACGAAAGAGCAACTTCAAATTCAAGTCCTTAGAGAGCTTTAAAGATAAGCGCGTTGCTCTGATTAACGGCTACGCCTATGCGGGAAGCCTACTTGAGTATGACCAAATGAAGCCAGTTATATCGATCGACCTTCCGAACAGCATTCGCCTTGTCCTCACAGAAAGAGCCGATGCTTTGGTTACCGATGAAGTGGTAGGAGAATGGACGATTAAAGAAATGGGGATTGATAGAGGGCAACTCGCTTTTAGCGACGTCTACCTCGACTCGACACCCTTGTACGCTGCGGTGCGCAAGAGCCACCCACAAGCAGAACAAATTGTCGAGGTACTGAACAAATTCTTCGACCAACAAGCCGCACAAGAATTGCAGAGACTAAAAACGCGCTACGGACTAAACAGTAAGCGCTAAATGTCAAAAAACGAGCAAAAAAATACCAGCCTATTGACTGGTATTTTTTATCTCTTCGACGTGATTAAGCCACTTCGATTGGACCACCGAATGAGGTAACTGGCGGTACTTTGCCAGTGAACTTCTCAAAGTCTACGATACATGTGTTCGCAGATGTTGCCTGAGCAAGCTCAGATGAGCCGATGTCCATGGTCAATGTGTTTGGATCGCCGTAAGTACAGATTGCGCCCTCTTTCTCGTTCAGAGGACCATACCAAGCACCTTCTTCGATACGAACAACACCACGAGGGTAGCTATCTGTAACAACCGCACCCGCTAAAAGTTGGCCACGGTCGTTGAATACACGAACTAAATCGCCATCTTTAATGCCTTTTGCTTTCGCATCGGCAGGATTGATGTAGATAGGTTCACGGCCTTGAACCGCGTAAGTCGCACGGAACTCTTCCGATTCACACATCTGAGAGTGAAGACGCTTATCTGGGTGACACGATTGCAGCCAGTACGGGTGTTTGTCTGAACCTGGACCGCCGTGAGAACGCTCTGTCTTCTCGAACCACATTGGGTGCTCTTGACAGTGTTCATAACCGTAACGACCGATCTTACGAGAAGTAATCTCTAGGAAACCTGAAGGAGTACCTAGAGGGTTGAGCTCCGGATCTTTACGGAAATCTGCGTGACGAACCCAAGGCTGACCTTCACCAAAGTCTAGTACGCTCTTCTCCCAGAACTCTGCAAATTCTGGCATTTCGAACTTACCTTTATTGGCATCACGACAATCGTTGTAAAGGCTCTCAATCCACTCCATTTCGCTCATGCCACGAGTGTACTCCTCACGGCGACCAAAACGTTGAGTCAGCTCACTCATGATTTGGAAGTCAGGCTTAGATTGGAACAGAGGATCCACTAAGCGGTGCATCGCAATCAGACCTTTGCTTGAGTATGAACCGTACACGTCGATGTCGTTACGTTCCCACTGCGTACAAGCAGGTAGCACGATATCTGAGAAACGACACGTTGCTGTCCAAGCAAACTCAATCGTTACCACAGTTTGAAGCTTTTTGAATGCTTTCTTCATGCGGTTGCGATCTTGGTGGTGGTGCCAAGGGTTGTTACCCGAAATCACCATCATCTTGAAGTCTGGTAGCTTAACTTTAGCGCCGTTGTAATTGATCTCTTTACCTGGTTCTAGTAGACAGTCGATCCAACGCGCAACCGGAATAGTACGGCTGTAACCATTGAAGTCGTTGTTGTCCCATTTCGGTTTCATACCTTGGTCAAGGTTACGTGGGAAACCACCAGGGCCAGCAAAACCAGTCGAAGGTACACCGATACTTGAGTAGTGGTGACCGTAAGAGATACCGCCGCCAGGTAGACCGATTTGACCGACCATAGCGGCAACAACAGCCGCTGCCCAGTATGGCTGCTCACCGTGTTGTTGACGTTGAATACACCAACCCATAAGGATCTGAGTACGACCATTAACCAGCATACGAGCAAATTCGCGAATCTTGTCTGCTTTAACGCCACAGATTTCCGCTGCCCATTCAGGCGTCTTAACAACTTTATCTTTTGTCTCACCCTGAACGTACTGAATAAACTCGTTGAAACCTAGACAGTAAGTCTCAATGAACTTCTTGTCATAAAGGTTTTCGTTGTAAAGCACGTGCGCTACAGCCAGCATGAATGCAACGTCTGTCATCGGGTTGATGTACAGGTGGTCGTTTTCTAGGTAACGTTGAGTCTTGTTCTTAACTGGGTCAACAGACAGAACGTTGATCTCACCTTTAGCGACTTTTTCTTTCAATTGAGCGAGGTACTTGTACGACTCGTGAGTCTCACAGTTCCAACCTACTTGGAGGTTTTTCACTGGGTCATTTGCCCACAAGATGATGTTGTCAGAGTTATCTAAAATCTCTGACCAAGATGTACCTTGCGCGTATACCTCGGTAGAACCTAGAACGTATGGCAGAATGGTTTGACCTGCACCTGTAGAGTAGTCACCCACTTTAGTGATGAAGTTACCATGCATGCCAACCGCACGTTGCATGTGTGCTGTACAGTTGTTGAACGAACCAGTTTGGTTCCAACCCGTTTGACCCGCGTGTAAAGCCCATGGACCGTAGTCTTTCTGTACGCGCTCTAGCTCACGGTAGAACAAGTCTAACGCTTCGTCCCAAGTCACTCGGATAAAACGGTTGTTACCGCGTGTCTCCGCACTGTATTTGTGCTTCTTCAACCAATCTAGACGTACCATTGGGTAACGCACACGTGATGGGCTGTAGATAATGCCTTTGATACCGTTAAGCATCTCTGTTGGGTTCTTATCTAACTCTAGCGGCTTGATCTCTTGAACTTTACCCGCGTAGATGTGGGCGCGGAACGCGCCCCAGTGTGAACCTGTTACTTTCCAAGTACCTACGGTCTCAGCTGCGTTTGCAGAAGCAGACGCTAATAAGCTCGGACCGATTACTGACGCCGCACTTGTCGTTGCAACGCCTTTAAGAAAACTTCTTCGTGTAATAGCCATTTAAATTACTCCATCCGACGCTTATTAGTGGTGACCTTCAGCATAATCTGAAGAGTGCTTCTGTAGATATTTCAGGATAAGTGCTTCGCTATCTGTATCCAAGTTAACGAACGCAAGCATACCGTCGAACATACCAGGCCATGTGTTGGCATCAAAGTGCGCTTCAGCTGGTTGTGTATGACAGACTGAACAGTTTGTCTTGTACGCTTCCTTCGATTTTTCCCACACTGGAGTGATATCGTTCAGCATAGATTCTTTCTTGATCCATACTTTCGCAGCCACTTTCTCCCAAGGAAGACCCGTTAGCTCGTCTACTCGTTTCTCACCTGTTGTCACCACGTTGCTGTCAGTTGATGCTTCTTTAAGAAGTGAAGCCACCGCAATGTTTTTGCCGAAATCTTCTTGAATCACGCGACCAAAGCCTTTCGCTTTGCGCCAGCCATCGATTTCGATTTCAGCAAAGTCACCTTTGTCTGCAATCACTTTTACCGTGGATGCAGGGTTTAGTAAACCCGCTTCTTGAGTACCTTCAGCATCGAAGTACACTGGCAAGTGACGAACACTCACTAATGACTGACCAACACCATAGTTGGTATTTGATGCCAATGCTTCTAAATCACCAACGATACCGCCAATGCTGTCCATACCGGCTGGTAGTTTGTGGGCAATACCTTTATGACAGTCAACACAACTTTGATCTTTTTCTGCTGCTTGTTTCATCTGGATACGTGCAGTCGGAGACATTTGCTCGAAGTCCATCGATTCGTAGTTGTGACAGTTTTTACACTCTAGCGATTTGTTCGCAGAGAAACGATCCCACTCGTGCTTAGCAAGCTCAATACGACGCTCCTCAAATACTCCTGGTTCATCGTAGTTACCAAATACCTGAGCGAACACTTCTTTTGAAGCCTGCATCTTACGAGCGATTTTGTCAGTCCAGTTATGTGGTACGTGGCAGTCTGGACAAGTCGCGCGAACACCAGAGTGGTTTTTCCAGTGAACGGTTTCTTGAAGCTCTACGTATACGTTGTCACGCATGGTGTGGCAACTGACACAGAACTCTTCAGTGTTAGTCGCTTCCAAAGCAGTGTTGAAGCCACCCCAGAAGATAACACCCGCAATAAAGCCGCCCATAGTCAGCACACCTAGGCTGATATGAACTGCAGGGCGTGTCATGGTACGCCACAGTTTAATGATCAATGATTTCATGTTTTGCTCTCTTAAAATCTTTTTAAAAATGTGGAATTGAGCTCATTGGCCTACATGCCATGAGCACCTGGAGGACCCATAAAGAATACTTGCAGCATCCACACTAGGAATCCGTAACCGCCTACGAACGCCACACTTAAAACAGGGAAGAGAACAACCGCGATGAAGAGGAATGACTTCCACTCCAGAGAGCGTTTTTCACCACTCTCGATTTTATTAACATCACTCATACATTTGCCTATTTTGTATCTAGTGTTATTGGTTAGCTCTATCGAATAAGCTAAAGTTTTTTTACAATCTCTAAAGAGAAATGTTAGACCATACTCTTAGTAGGGTTCAATCAATTCCGGACGTTCTGCCCTTGTTATCCAACACTTTTTTGAGCTCATCCAGAGTTATGTTTAATTGCATTCTGATGTGTCAATATACGCCTAAATGTGAAGAATTGTTAATAGTAAACAAACTGTTAAACCCTCCCATTATGCGCATCATTTGGATAACATTTATTAACATGCACCACTTTAGAGGCACACAACTATCGTGCTAACTTTAGCCCATTTGTAACGGTAATGTAGCTAAAATGAGTGTTTTTTCTTATGTTTACCGAATTCAAGACAAGGTGAGGCTGTTCTGTAGTCTGATAAACTAGCGACGGAATAATTGAGGGAAAATTATGGACAGTGTTATAGACATAGATTGGCTGGTTTTGGCGATATTCTTCAGCTTGCTAGCTGTCCCACTACTTTGCGATCGCTACTACCAGCTTGATCTAGGAAAGGATATTTTCATCAGTGTGGCACGTATGACATTGCAGCTTATACTGGTCGGCATCTATCTAGAATACTTATTTACTATCAATAGCTTAATTGTAAATTTACTTTGGCTGATACTCATGTTGCTCATTGGTTCCAGTGCCATCATTAGCAAAGCCAAATTGCCCGCCTCTAGGCTCATGCTGCCCATCACAACAGGTTTGGTTGTGGGGCTTTTGCCGATACTTTCAATTATCACGTTATTGGTCATCAAACCCATCCCGCTGTTTAATGCTCAATATTTAATTCCCCTTGCAGGTATGCTTTTGGGTAACTCTATGAGTGGTAATATCGTCTCTATGCAGACCTTTTTCTCAGGGCTCGAAACTCGTCGCAGTGAATACGAAGCCGCGTTGTCTTTAGGTGCATCCCCATATTACGCCACTCAACCCTTTGTGCGTGATGCGATTCGTCGTTCACTCGCTCCGACCATTGCCACAATGGCTACGACAGGTTTGGTTACCCTACCGGGAATGATGACTGGGCAAATTTTAGGCGGCGCAAGTCCTATTATCGCCATTAAATATCAGTTAATGATCATGGTTGCGATCTTTGTGATGATGACGATTTCTATCGTCTCTGCGCTCAAGCTGACGGTGAGAAACTGTATTAGCAAGGAAGGACGTATACTGGTTCACATCCCATCTACCAAATGATCTCGTAAGTTGTCTCAATGGGATTTTGGATCTTATCCACAGATTCTGTGGATAACCGTGGTGATACATCCATTACAACTGGTCTATCCAGAGCTTACAGAGAGGTCAATAAAAATTTTCTTTGCATTCATGCGCATAAAATTTAATTCACGCAACGTAATAATCTTGTCATCTGACCCACTTAGGTTGTCACTCAGGACTTATTAGAGGGATAAAGTAATGTATTTCAATGGCAGTGACGCTACCAATACTGATAACGAGAATAGTGATTTTCGTGACTGGCTAAAAGATGAACCAAGAGAGATTCAGGCGTTAGATGAATGGCTGGGTGTCGAATATCGATAAGCAGTTTTGCTACTAAAAAAGGCTCACAAATGTGAGCCTTATATCAAGAGATATGCGGTTAGTCTCTTAGATAGATCAACCAGTACCACATTCCGACAAACACTCCGCCGCCAATAATGTTGCCTAGTGTCACTGGAATTAGGTTGTTAGTAATAAAATCGATCATGTTCAGGTCGGCATAATCAGCAATATTCGCACCCGTCATCTGCCAAAACTCAGCTGGCGCAAAATACTTGATGCCGATAGCCATTGGCACTTGGAACATGTTCGCAATACAGTGTTCAAATCCGGCAGATACGAACATCGCGACAGGTAAAATCATCACTGCAATCTTGTCGGTAAGTGTACGTCCACTAAAGGTCATCCATACAGCGACACAGACTAGTACGTTACACATTACCCCCAAAGCAACAGCGGATAAAAACGTGTGATGTAGCTTATGCTGGGAAATCGCCATTGCGTTAAGGCCAACCAGCCCATGGTCAAACATGTACTGTTTGGTCATCAACATACAAACAACTAGCAACAAGGCACCAATAAGATTTCCACCGTAGACAACCAGCCAGTTCTTAAACAGCATTTTCCACGTAATCTTGCCACTGGCACGCGCCACTAAGGTCAAAACAGAACTGGTAAACAGCTCCCCACCCGTCACAACCACAAGGATCAGACCTAAGCTGAAGGCAAGGCCACCCAGCAGGCGTGTGATGCCCCAAGGCAGGTCACCTGCACCTGTCGTTACTATGGTATAGAACACAAATGCGATACCAATATGGATACCTGCGGAGATCGCCAATAGGAATGATTTAACAGGATCTTTGGTTGCTTTGCCTACGCCAATTTCTGCCGCACGCTCAGCCATTTGAGGAGGTAATAATGAATCAAACTGATTGAGATTTATCATCGGGAAACATTTTGCAACATATGGATTAGTGGGCGCGGATAATTACGTGAATTGTGATCAAATTCAAGCGTTAAATCATTCAAGTAGACAAAATCTTTTTCACCTCATGAAAACTAAGGCTAATACAAAGATAAATTTAGATAAATGCTCACTAAATCAATTAAAAACAGCATTTAAAATCAATAACTTAAACATCAATTACTACTAAAGTAGAGCGCGGATTATTGTTTTAGTTTGAATATTCATAATAACAAACTTTATTATGCTTGTTGGCTATTAGACATTAGTATACTGGCGCATTTGGCCATAACTTAAATCCCTAACATTTGGGCGATTGCCCCAAATAATGACAAGCCAATATTCCGCTTAGCAGATAATTCTTTGATTCTGATCTAGTCTCTCTTCGATTGCACAGCAGATAACCAATTTCGTTCTATCCTGTTGTTAAAGTAAGGCTTGGATAACATTTCTCAACTCATTGAGTTGCCGATTCGCATCATCCTGATTACCTTGAATCCAGTACGTTCGATAAGGAATTAATTATGAAATTTACGCCTGACCATATGGCTGAACTTAATCTCTTGCTTCAGTTTGATATCAGTAGTGCTGCAACCGGTATTAAAGTTCACCATGATGCTTCTGAAGAGATGCAGGCGGCTGTACAGCGCCTATATGAGAAAGGGTTGTGCACACTTCCTGATGGTGGCTACTTAACTGACGAAGGTATTGAAATGGCTGAACACGCAGACAAAGCTCTGCGCGTACTTTCTAGTTAGTTTCTTGCATCCCTTGCTCTGAGGCAGGCAATGTGACCCCAAGTAGTTGGGTCTGGTTATGTTGCTCTATGATTGCCTCAACATCGATCTTCTCTAGACCTTGATTGAAGATAGCACGCCAGTTGTTCCCTTCTGGCGTGTTTTTGAATGCAAGATAGAGTAACTTGCTCTCCAACATCCTACTGTTCATCCTAATCATCTTCGACAGCATCTTCTCACGCGGGTCGATACGGATTAAATAATCTAAAACGTTCGCGTCAATGACTGCGGCATCTAATCGTCCCTTAGCCACTTTGTGGATATTGATAGTGTCATTGGCAGAGGCTTCGACCTGAATTAAACCTTGACTGACCATGTCATCAAACTGTTTTGTGTTGATGTACCCTTGAACCACTCCAATTCGCAACATCTGTAACTCTTCAAGTTGGCTCCAAGAGATAGGCCAGTTAACATTCTCCACCAGTCCTAATGGCCCACTACCTATCGGGTCAGAAAAGACAAACTCACTGGTTTCAAAATAATACTCAGGAAAATAGCCAATATACTGATCTTTTTTCGATGCTAAAGCGACAGTCCGTACCCAAGGTTTAAATTCAACCACCAGCTCATACCCCATCGCAGAAAAAGCGGCTCGGGCAATGGCCACTGAGAATCCATTGTCAGACAATGACTCACCAGAATATGGCGGCCAGTCTAGCGACGTCATATAAACCCTCGGTGCGGGTTGAACCGCCAAGGAATAGAGTAACAGACAGGTTAGGAGCAGCCACTTCATACTTATCTAGGTCTCCACCAAGACGGATAAGACACTCTTTAATAATAGGACGCTCTCCGCATTGCGCTAAACTCTTGCTGTTAACCATCTATAAGGTTGCACTCGGTCATAACACCAGTTAAATCCAGTCGCGTAGAAAAAGAAGAACACGAGAAATCCTGCTTCCAACATTATCGCTTCTAGAACTCCTATGGCTAAAAACCACGCAATGCTCGGCACCGTAATAAAAATCAGCCCTCCTTCAAAACCGCATGTATGCAGCAAGCGCACTCGTAACGTTCGTTGAAGTGCAGTCTGCGGTGAGTCAGAAACATCCACTTGCAATGCAAACATCTGCTAATGTCGATCAACTGTTGCTTCACCGCCAATTGTTGTTACGCTCTAGAAATAACAAAGTCAGTGGATTTCAGCAGGCATACAGCCCCGATATTTGGTACACAGATAGCTACCACGTATTATTAGGCTTAATTGCTCAAAGCTTTGGCTGGGGATTTTTACCCACTCATATCGCCGCCAATGCTTGTGAAGAAAATCAGATTAAGCGAATTCCGATCGAGTTTGAGCGGCTACAATGGCAAGCCAATGTCGATGTGGTTCAGCACCAAGGGTTCGCAAATAAACCAGTACACAAGCTTCTTCGTACAGAGCTTCGTACGCTCCTATCAGGGACGAAATAATGAAAAAGATAACTATCGTAGGTGGAGGGTGGTTAGGTAAACCGCTTGGCCAGTACTTGACCTCTATTGGACACAGTGTCCATTTCAGTAAAACGACACCAGAAGGCGTTAAGGAACTTGAACAACTCGGTATCAATAGTTTCGTCGCGAACCTAGCGAATGGCAGTAACGATCTCGACCAACAGCTTGGTTCAACTCCAACTGACATCGTGATTGGCTGTTTTCCTCCGGGGTTTCGCAAACAGAGTGGTCAAGACTACGTTGGGAACTGGCAAACGCTGATTGCATCTGCGCAAAACAATGGGGTTCAACGGGTTGTTATGGTTAGTTCTACCACTGTGTACCCTGGCCTAGCTCAAGAGATGGTCGAGGAGGATGCGACTCTCGATAAAAGTATCGATAATCCTGAGTTTAGTGACAATGCCAAGATCATGTTGCAGGCTGAGCAGCACCTAATTGATTCTAGACTCAGCTACGCAATTGTTCGTTGCAGTGGATTGGTTGGCCCCAACCGACATCCCTCTCGATTTGCGGCGATGTTAAAACAAGTTAGCGACCAAGCTCCTGCTAACATGCTTCATTTGCACGATGCTGTAGGTATCGTAAGTTTTATAGCCTTGAACAGCATAGATACCACCGTCAACGCCACCACCCCGAACACGGTGAATAAGGCAGAATACTATCAGGCGGCGTTAGACAGTGTCGCAAGCGATGACAAGTTACCGACTCTCGTGCATGTCCCAGACAAACGCATCATCGCTGATAAACTTATTTCGTTAGGTTATCGCTTTCATTTTCAACACACCTTAGATGCACTCTAGAAAGGTCAACCTCTTATGAGTCAATTAAAACTCTACCAGCAGATTGAACATTTATGGCAGTACATGCAGCTGTCAGACACCTTACAGCGGTCTGATTGCATCTTTGTGCTTGGAAGTAACGATATCCGCGTTGCGGAGTATGCGGCTCAACTCTATCTTGCAGGATGGGCGTCTAAAATCATCTTTTCGGGGGGCACTGGCCGATTAACTGAAGGTGTTTTTACTTCAAGTGAAGCCCAGACTTTTGCCGATTACGCGAAAGATCTTGGTGTTCCAGCGGCTGACATTATTGTTGAAGATAAAGCGACCAACACCGGTGAAAATGTTCGTTTCACCTACCAGTTATTGCAAAATCTAGGGCTAAATTTTGAGTCGTTTATCTTAGTTCAAAAACCGTACATGGAGCGACGTACCTACGCGACTTTCGTTAAGCAATGGCCTGCTTCTTGTCAGCACATTTGTGTCACGTCATCCAAAACCACTTTCTGTGATTACTTCAACGAGGACATTGACCTGACAACGACAGTGACAGCAATGCTGGGCGATTTCGAGCGAATTAAAGACTACCCCAAGCTCGGCTTCCAAATTGAACAATCCATTCCAACGAGCGTAGAAAGTGCTTATCAGGCGGTGAAATCTGTTTTTGGTTAACGACCAGCTTTAAGCCGACAAACAAAAAGCCAGAGCAATGCTCTGGCTTTGTTAACATTTCCGTGTCTTAAGGATGAATGGCCGCTTCTTTCTCACTGTGATACTCGAACTTTAGCTCATCATCATTGAGATCAACTTTCACTGTACCGCCATCCACTAAAGAACCAAATAGCAGTTCATTCGCGAGTGGTTTCTTCAGTTGCTCTTGGATAACACGCCCCATAGGACGAGCACCCATGGCTTTGTCATAACCTTTAACTGCAAGCCAATGGCGAGCATCATCCGAAACTTCGAGCGATACACCACGAGCATCAAGCTGTGCTTGCAGCTCAACAATGAATTTGTCGACAACCTGATGGATCACATGTTCATCTAAGCTGTTAAACCAAATGATGTTATCCAAACGGTTACGGAATTCTGGCGTAAAGACCTTCTTGATCTCCGACATCGCATCATGACTATGATCTTGTTGGATCAGACCGATAGATTTCTTAACGGTCTCCTGAACACCGGCATTGGTAGTCATCACCAAAATAACGTTACGGAAGTCAGCTTTACGGCCATTGTTGTCCGTCAAGGTACCATTATCCATAACTTGCAGTAGCAGGTTAAAGATGTCTGGATGCGCTTTCTCAATTTCGTCGAGCAGAACGACTGAGTGAGGATGTTTGATGACGGCGTCCGTCAGCAAACCACCCTGATCATATCCGACGTAACCCGGAGGCGCACCAATCAAACGGCTCACCGAATGACGTTCACCGTATTCAGACATATCAAAGCGAAGTAGCTCGATACCAAGTAATTTCGATAATTGAACCGTGACTTCAGTCTTACCTACCCCCGTCGGGCCTGCAAACAAGAATGAACCCACTGGTTTATGGTCTGCACCAAGACCCGCGCGAGTCAACTTGATCGCTTCGCTAAGTACATCGATGGCATCATCTTGACCAAACACCAGCATCTTCATCTTCTCATCGAGCTTTTGCAGTATCTCTTTATCTGAAGATGAGACAGATTTTTCAGGTATACGTGCCATTTTAGCAACCATAGCTTCAATGTCTGCAACACCTACGGTTTTCTTACGACGACTCGCTGGAGCCAAACGACTGCGCGCACCTGCTTCATCAATAACGTCAATCGCTTTATCTGGCAAATGACGCTCATTAATGTATTTAGCCGATAGCTCAACCGCCGCACGAAGTGCTTTATTGGTGTAACGCACTTCATGGTGTGCTTCATACTTAGGTTTCAAGCCCATAAGTATCTTAGTGGTGTCATCAAGAGACGGTTCAACCACATCGATTTTTTGGAAGCGACGCGATAACGCACGCTCTTTTTCAAAGATGTTGCTGTACTCTTGATAAGTTGTCGAACCGATACAACGCAGTTTGCCGCTGCTTAGTAATGGCTTGATTAGGTTTGCCGCGTCAACTTGACCACCAGAGGCGGCACCTGCACCAATAATTGTGTGAATCTCATCGATAAACAGGATGGCATCGTCTTCTTTTTCTAGCTGTTTAAGAATCGCTTTAAAACGTTTCTCAAAGTCACCACGGTACTTAGTACCCGCAAGTAGCGAGCCAATATCCAACGAGTAGATCACACTGTTAGCGATAATCTCAGGCACTTGGCCTTCCACAATTCGCCATGCAAGACCTTCAGCGATCGCCGTTTTACCAACCCCTGCCTCACCGACCAGTAATGGGTTGTTTTTACGACGACGGCACAATACCTGAATCGTTCGTTCTAGTTCTTTCTCGCGACCAATCAGTGGGTCTATCTGCCCTTGTTTTGCAATATGGTTAAGATTCGTTGCAAAGCTCTCTAGGCGCTCCTCTGAACCAGTATCCTCGACGTTGTCGCTGAAAGAATCAGAGGAATGAGAGTCATCACTCGAACTCGACGCTTTGGTAATACCGTGAGAAATAAAGTTAACAATATCTAGGCGGCTAATGTCGTTTTTCTTGAGTAGATAAGCCGCATGAGACTCTTGTTCACTAAAAATCGCCACAAGGACGTTTGCCCCTGTTACTTCACTGCGGCCAGAAGATTGAACGTGGAATACTGCGCGTTGCAAAACGCGTTGAAAACTCAAAGTGGGTTGCGTTTCGCGAGTTTCGTCGTTTTCTGGAATGAGAGGGGTAGTTTGATCAATGAAAACATTCAGTTCACTACGAAGCGAATCTACATCTGCCTGACATGCCTGCAAAGCCTCTCTCGCTGCATCGTTTTCCAACAATGCTAACAGGAGGTGCTCGACAGTCATAAACTCATGTCGTTTGTCTCTAGCGCGAGCAAATGCGCCGTTTAGACTCGACTCTAATTCTTTATTCAGCATAAGTACCTCCTATAAGAACAACTTAGGTTGCTCGAACAAGCGCTAGGCTTGTTCCATTGTACAAAGCAAAGGGTGCTCGTTTTCCTTAGAATACATTGTAACTTGCGCTACTTTGGTCTCAGCAACTTCTGCAGTATACGTGCCACAAATTGCTTTTCCCTCATAATGCACCTGAAGCATCACCTGCGTTGCTTTGTCGATATCCATAGAGAAAAAGCGCTCTAGGATCTCAATCACAAAGTCCATTGGTGTGTAGTCATCGTTGTTTAGGACAACGTTATACATGGACGGTGGCTTAACTTTTGTTTTCTCTAACTCCAGCAGATCTGAATCTGGAGTAACCCATTCAAAATGTTTGCTCATGACTATTAGACGTTGATGTTTGACTCTTTTAATTTTACCACTTCACAGAGCAGAAGTTTTGAATTTAGTTCTTACTATTCCGAACAAAACGCTGCAATTAAATTTTGTTCTTACTTAGAGACTAATGCAGCAATTGCGTCGCTGCAAATAAAAGATTTCTATCGGCGGAAGAGATGTATCTAATTGATTAAAAAGAAACCAAAAACAATAACAGCGACTTATAGATCATCGATATTTATCAAGCCAAATCGTTGTAAAAATGTAAATCTCAAAAGTGATTTGTTTGTAAATATGTAGACTGTAATACCTTTTTCCTATTGACTGTGCTCAATCATTGGCTACATTGGTCAAATAGTGACTGAAAATTTGGCAGCGGCTGAATGGAAATTCACTTTCTGTTTACAAGGAATCAATGTAAATATTCAAACAACATCAGTAACAAAATGCATGAGGGATGTATAGCATGGCTACAGGTACAGTAAAATGGTTTAACAACGCCAAAGGATTTGGTTTTATCTGTCCAGAGGGAGAGGATGGAGATGTGTTTGCACATTATTCAACCATTAAAATGGATGGTTATCGTACTCTGAAAGCTGGCCAACAAGTGAATTTTGAAGTGGAAGAAGGACCTAAAGGCTATCACGCAAGCTGTGTAGTTCCGGTTGAAGCTCAACCAGCAAAATAAAATCGCTGCCAACTTAATCGTTTTAAACATAAAAAAACCCGCTTTTCAGCGGGTTTTGTTGTATCGAATGTCTGACTTAGCCGTTGATGATTGCGTTAAGTGTCTCGCTTGGGCGCATCAAAGCTGACGCTTTTTCAAACACAGGTGCATAGTAGCCACCTAGGTCACCAGCGACACCTTGTGCATCATTCAATTCTGCAACAATCTTCTCTTCTTGCGCCGCTAGTGCTTGAGCGATTGGCGCAAATTCAGCAGCAAGTTCAGCATTGTCAGATTGTGACGCAAGTGCCTGTGCCCAGTATGTTGCTAGATAGTAATGGCTACCACGGTTGTCCAACTCACCTACTCGGCGCGAAGGAGACTTGTTGTTATCTAAGAAGTCACCTGTTGCTTTGTCCAGAGCGTCTGCCAGTACTTGCGCCTTAGCATTGCCTGTTACTGTGCTTAGATGCTCAAGAGAAGCGGCAAGAGCGAGGAACTCGCCGAGTGAATCCCAACGTAAGTGGTTTTCTTTCTCTACCTGCTGAACGTGCTTAGGAGCAGAACCACCCGCACCCGTTTCAAATAGACCGCCACCGTTCATTAGAGGAACGATTGATAGCATCTTCGCTGATGTACCAAGCTCAAGAATCGGGAACAAGTCAGTTAGGTAGTCACGAAGAACGTTACCCGTTACTGAGATCGTATCTAGGCCTTGCTTGATACGCTCTAAAGAGAACTGACAAGCTTCTAGTGGAGCAAGGATCTTGATCTCTAGACCTTCGATATCGTGTTGAGGCAAGTACTGGTTTACTTTCTCAATCAGCTGAGCGTCATGAGCGCGGTTTTCATCTAACCAGAACACCGCTGGCGCACCCGTTGCACGTGCACGAGTGACTGCAAGCTTGACCCAATCTTGGATTGGTGCGTCTTTAACCTGACACATACGGAAGATATCGCCTTCTTCTACTGATTGCTCCAGTAGCACTGCACCGGATGCATCAACGATGCGCACTGTGCCCGCTGCATCTAGGATAAAGGTCTTATCATGAGAACCGTACTCTTCGGCTTTCTGAGCCATTAGACCAACGTTTGGTACGCTGCCCATTGTCGTTGGATCGAATGCACCGTTCTCTTTACAGAAATCAATCACAGCCTGATAGATGCCTGCATAGCAACGATCTGGGATCATCGCTTTAGTGTCTTTCTGCTTGCCGTCTGGTCCCCACATTTGCCCCGACGAACGCAACATTGCTGGCATAGAAGCATCGACAATGATGTCACTTGGAACATGTAGGTTTGTGATGCCGCGATCTGAGTCAACCATCGCCAAAGGCGGTTGAGTTTCGTAAACAGCCTGTAGAGCCGCTTCAATCTCTTCTTTCTGTGCCGCAGGAAGCGCTTGAATCTTAGCGTACACATCACCCAGACCGTTGTTTACGTCAACGCTAAGCTTATCAAATAGGTCACCGTATTTCGCAAATACGTCTTTGTAGTACACTTTAACAGCATGACCAAAAATCACTGGGTCAGAGACTTTCATCATTGTCGCTTTCATGTGCAGAGACAATAATACGTCTTGCTGTTTTGCTTCTTCGATTTGCGCTTCAAAGAACTCCACTAGGGCTTTCTTGTTCATTACTGAGCAATCGATAATCTCTTTATCTTGCAGAGCAAAAGGTGCTTTAAGCTGTTTTACTGAACCCGCTGCATCAACAAACTCAATGGCAACTTTTGTCTCACCTGAAACGGTATGAGATTTTTCACTACCGAAAAAGTCGTTGTCTGCCATGCTAGAAACGTGTGACTTCGAATCTTTAGACCATGCTCCCATTGAATGTGGGTTCTTCTTCGCATAGTTCTTTACAGATAGAGGAGCACGACGGTCAGAGTTACCTTCGCGCAAAACTGGGTTTACCGCACTACCTTTAATTTTGTCGTACGTTGCTTTGATCGCTTCTTCTTCGTACGTACTTGGTTCTTCAGGGTAGTTAGGTAGGTTGTAACCTTTTTCTTGAAGCTCTTTAATCGCGGCTTTCAACTGAGGGATAGAAGCTGAGATATTAGGTAGTTTAATGATGTTTGCTTCTGGTGTTTTAGCCAACTCACCAAGTTCAGTCAGTGCATCACCAATGCGTTGTTCTTCAGTTAAGTGCTCTGGGAAGTTAGCAATAATACGCCCAGCTAGAGAGATATCACGTGTATCAACGTTGATACCTGAAGAAGCAGTAAACGACTGAATAATTGGAAGAAGTGAATATGTCGCTAGCGCAGGTGCTTCATCAGTAATGGTGTAAATAATTGTAGGTTTTTCTGTAGGCATGAAATTTCCCTATTTGTTCTAGCAAAGCCATCGGATGAGTAGCTTTGTGTAAATGGCCGGCAACAAGTTGATTATTCATCCCCTCACTTGTCGCGTTTTGTCCGTCTCTTTTTGTTTTGGTCGCTTCACAGCGAGTGACTTGAGTGCGGTTAGTTATAATTAAACAAAAACATGATAATAGTCTATTATCTTGTTCAACAATCCTGTTTTCGGGCGCGCAAATGATAGCTCATCTAAGCCGCTGAAGAAACTTTACAACACACTTTACTTACATTTTTGCAAGGTAGTTAACATGTCATCACGCACTCGCCGTGACTCATCCTCTGCGACATCGAGAAAGCAACGCTCTGGTTTTAAACACAAAAACTCAAATGGTGGAACCAACAAACCTTCTTCCAATGCTCGTAAAGCCTCTCCGTCAAATAAGCCAAAAATCTCGCTGCAAGATCGAAAGGTCATCGTGTTTAATAAACCGTTTGACACTTTAAGCCAGTTTACGGATGGTGACGGACGAAAGACTTTGGCAGACTTTATTCCCGTGAAAGGTGTTTATGCCGCAGGCAGACTCGATCGAGACAGCGAAGGTTTACTGCTATTGACGAACGATGGCATTCTACAAGCCAAACTTACTCAGCCTAGCTCTAAATCACCTAAGACCTATTGGGTACAAGTCGATGGCGCACCTTCCGAAGATGATTTGGACAAGCTGCGTAAAGGGGTTGAACTGAAAGATGGAATGACACTGCCTGCTGGCGTTGAGATTATGCCTGAACCGAACGTGTGGCCACGCACCCCACCCGTTCGCTTTCGCGCAAATATTCCAACAACTTGGCTAGCAATCACCATTGTTGAAGGCCGCAATCGTCAAGTTCGTCGCATGACAGCCAACATAGGTTTTCCAACTTTACGATTAATCCGTCACGCCATCGGAGAGATCGCGCTGGGTGATTTACAACCTGGGGAATGGAAAGAAATAACGCTCTAATTGCACAGCAGCAATCGAGTTAAGCGACCGCTTTTCCTTGAAAAAAGGAGCACTTCTTCCCTGCTTTTTTGGCTAAGTACAGGCCGTTGTCTGCTTTAGACAACGTCTTGTCTAGACCTTCATTAAGAGTGAATTGCTCAACTCCCGCGCTGAAAGTGACATGGATGTTCCGTGAGTCGAAAATTATTGGACTTTCCATGACACTGCTTTGTAACTGCTCAATCAATTGAGGCAATCCAACGTTGGCCACTCGTTTGGGTTCGAGAAGGACGACAAACTCCTCGCCTCCCATTCGATAAATTTGTTGGCGAGTGACGACTTTATCTAAACGCCTGACGACCTCTTTTAACACCTCATCTCCACCAGCATGACCATAGTTGTCATTGATCGCCTTGAAATCATCCAAATCTAATGCAAACAGATAACAGCCATTGAGCGATAGTGGGTTTTGTTTGAACGTCGTGACTAAAGCTAAACGGTTTTGTGCACCCGTTAGCGCATCTTGATGTGCCAAAGAATTAAGTTGTTCAACCCCTCGCACGCGACTATCTTCATAGACGTGAGAAATCGCCCAGACAAATATGTATGCCATGACGAGATTCAAATATGTCGCAAAATAAGTCATCAACTGCTCACCGAGCGAATAATAGAGAACTGTGACCTCTAAGCAGAGAAAAATAAGACTCCAAATAAATCCAATCCTGATCCCTAAGGCGAGATAGAATACGGTTGGCAACACCACCGCCCACAAATAAACCGTGCTCTCTGTTCGGCTAACGTATGTTCCATAACTGATTAAAAAGGTTAGAACAACACAATGGAATCCAAGAAACCAATTCGGCTGAGTCGATTTTCTTACATACTGAAGCATGGTAAAAGAGACGACAAAATAAACAAGCTCTATAATACCCAACAACGTCGCGTTTTTTCCAAAATAGAAAACATTGGTTAAGCCGAATAACAATGATGTCCCGCCTAAAACAACACACATACCGACTAAGACTTTGCGCCTAAGTTGGTAGGTTGCGTCGCATTGAATCAGGTGATCGTTCATATCTGTATCTATTACCCAAAAGTGTTACGTATTTTTAACACAAAGACGCGTAATATTCATGCTTTGAATGCAAAAAAGCCGCTTGTTTCCAAGCGGCTGCAAATAGATTGATGTGACTCGAAAATTATTCCGCGTCTTTTTCTTTTGCTGCTGTGACAGCGATAGCCAACTCTTCAAGCGCCGCCGGATTCGCTAGGCTTGGAGCATCGGTCAGTAGACATGAAGCCGCTGTTGTTTTCGGAAACGCAATAACATCACGGATATTCTCAGTACCGCATAACAGCATAACTAGACGGTCAAGACCGAAGGCTAAACCTGCGTGTGGAGGCGTACCGAACTTAAGTGCGTCTAATAGGAAGCCAAACTTAAGCTGCTGCTCTTGTGCATCGATACCTAGAATGTCAAATACTGCTGCTTGCATTTCTGCGTTGTGGATACGTACTGAACCACCGCCCACTTCATAGCCATTTAGCACCATGTCGTATGCGTTAGAGTTCGCAGCTGCTGGGTTCGCTTTTAGCTCTTCCGCGTTAACACCTAGAGGTGATGTGAATGGGTGGTGCATTGCATGCAAGTTGCCTTCATCGTCTTCTTCAAACATTGGGAAATCAACAACCCATAGCGGCGCCCATGCAGATTCATTGGTTAGCTCTAGATCTTTACCTAGTTTCAGACGTAGAGCGCCCATTGCTTCAGCAACGATGTTTGCTTTGTCTGCGCCAAACAGGATGATATCGCCAGTTTCAGCTTGCGTACGATCTAGAATGCCGTTGATCACCTCTTCGCTTAGGAACTTAGCAACTGGAGACTGAATACCCTCAATGCCTGCTGCACGGTCGTTAACCTTCATCCAAGCTAGACCTTTCGCACCGTAGATACCAACGAACTCGCCGTAAGCATCAATTTGCTTACGTGTTAGTGACGCGCCACCTGGTACACGAATAACAGCAACGCGGCCTTTTTCGTCGTTAGCAGGCGCTGAGAATACTTTGAACTCAACGTCTTTCACTAGGTCAGCGATGTCTACAAGCTCTAGTGGGTTACGTAGATCTGGCTTATCAGAACCAAAACGACGGATAGCTTCGCTAAACGGCATTACTGGGAATTCACCGAGATCAACGTTAAGCAGCTCTTGCCACATTTCACGGATCATTTTCTCAGTTGTCGCGCGAACTTCATCAGCCGACATAAATGACGTTTCAATATCGATCTGAGTGAATTCAGGCTGACGGTCTGCACGCAAGTCTTCATCACGGAAACACTTAACGATTTGGTAGTAACGGTCAAAGCCCGACATCATTAGCAGTTGTTTAAATAGCTGTGGAGACTGTGGTAACGCGTAGAAGCTACCTTTATGAACGCGGCTTGGTACCAAGTAGTCACGAGCGCCTTCAGGGGTCGCTTTCGTCAGAACTGGCGTTTCGATATCTAAGAAACCGTTGTCATCTAGGAAACGACGGACAAAGCTTGACGCTTTTGCGCGTAGTTTGATGCGGTCACTCATTTCTGGACGGCGAAGATCCAGGTAACGGTATTTTAAGCGTTGCTCTTCAGAGTTCTTCTGATTGAAGTCCAGTGGTAGAACATCACTGCGGTTAATGATTTCTAGACCTTTGGCGATAATTTCCACTTCACCCGTAGCCATGTCTTTGTTCACTTGGCTTTCAGGACGTACTCGTACTTCACCAGTTAGTTTGATACAGAACTCATTACGTAGAGTGTTTGCGATTTCATACGCGTCTGCCATATCTGGATCGACAACAACCTGAACTACGCCTTCACGATCTCGCATATCAATGAAAATAAGACCGCCTAGATCACGACGACGGTTAACCCAGCCGCAAAGTTCTACAGTTTGTCCTGCAAGGGACTTGTTCAGGTGACCACAGTAATGGGTACGCATAATGAATTTCCCAATCTCTTTAAATTTGTTGATTACTATCTATCGGTGTTAACTTTACCGATAGAGCAAAGTTCCATTTATACGCTGAAAGTTGGTAGAGATCGACTACCCAGCATACAATTTATTGCGATTTATCATCTATTGATGCTTTTTAAAGCAATAAAGGCGTAAAACAGCATCAATGTAAGATAATTGGCGCTGATTATAGCCCCATAATGGGTGGTTCGGCAAAGCTCTATTCTTCTAATCAAATCATGGGTGTTAAGTACAAAATATGGACCGTTTACCCGTCAGACTCGGGCTGACCATGTGGTCTCACAACAATTGGCAGCAAAGCTTTTATGGAAAAGGGACTAAACCCTCTGAAAGGCTAGAAAAATATGCGCGCGTCTTTCATACCGTGGAGGGGAATACCACCTTCTATGCAACCCCGACATTAAGCACTGTCAATAATTGGAAAGCAGCCACTCACGACGAGTTTCGTTTCACCTTCAAGCTACCCCAAGCTATTACCCATCAACAAATGCTGCGTGGCAGCCAAAGTCAGTTGAAAGAGTTCATGCACATCATGCAACCGCTGCATGATCGGATTGGTCAATGGACGATCCAGCTTCCCGCTGCGTTTTCACCCGAGCATCTCGATATATTGAAGAAATTTTGTGCCCTATTTCCACCCAACTTTCCTATCGGTGTTGAAGTGCGCCATCCGGCTTTTTTTGCTAAAGGCGAAGCGGAAATTGCCTTGAATCAGTGGCTGATCGAAAGCAATTACGATCGCATAATCATGGACAGCCGCCCTGTGTTCTCTGAACCACTTGAGCCAACACACCCCCACTACGAGTCCTTGCTTGACGCCCAACAGAAAAAACCCAAAGTGCCTGTCCATGCCATCGCCACGGCAAGTCAGCCGATGGTGCGTTTTATTGGCCACCCACAAGAAGAGAAAAATCTCGCCTTTTTTCAGCCATGGTTAGCTAAACTGCCTCAATGGATAGCGCAGGGAAAACAGCCATATTTGTTTATTCACACGTCGGATAACCTTATCGCTCCGGAGCTGGCTGCAACCTTGTATAAGAGTTTGCAGCAACAGACCCTTTTGCCTGACTTATCACCATTTCCAGCAGACGATGGCGTATCACAGCTTCAGATGTTCTAAAGAGAATCACCACAAAACATGACACAGACGTTTATTTCTCATAAAATACGCGCCTTTTTAATAGCTGTAGACCATGTTGGCGACCAAGCCGACATCTAGTGAGAACCGAGTATGAACCCTAAGAGCAATCCAGATACTATTTTTTCGGCTCCAATCGATAAAATTGGGGATTTCACCTTTGATGAACGTGTCGCCGAAGTGTTCCCAGACATGATTCAACGCTCAGTACCTGGTTACAGCAATATCATCTCAGCGATTGGTATGCTGGCGGAACGCTTCGTCAAGCCGCATTCAACCATCTACGACCTAGGTTGTTCACTCGGTGCTGCAACGCTCTCGATGCGCCGTCATATCAATCAAGAAGGCTGTAAAATCATCGCCGTAGATAACTCATCTGCGATGGTAGAACGCTGTAAGCTACACGTAAACGCGTATCGAAGTGACACACCAGTGGAAGTCGTTGAAGCGGACATCCGCAATATTGAGATTGAAAATGCCTCTGTTGTGGTACTTAACTTTACCCTGCAATTTTTGTCTCCTGAAGACAGATATGCCTTACTTGAAAAGATCTACGCTGGTTTACGCCCAGGTGGGATTTTAATTCTGTCTGAGAAGTACGTGTTTGAAGACCAAGTGTCCAATGAGCTTCTGATTGATCTCCACCATGATTTTAAACGAGCCAATGGCTACAGCGAACTTGAGATCAGCCAAAAGAGAAGTGCCATCGAAAACGTAATGCGTCCTGACTCTAAGCAAGAGCACAAAGCGCGTTTTAAAGCGATTGGCTTCACTAGCTACGATGTCTGGTTCCAATGCTTTAACTTTGGCTCTATGTTCGCGATTAAATAGCGAGAAATTTTTCGACTCACTCATTTTGTGTCAAATTTTTAATTTAATATCAGTGATAAGACTATGTTTAATTTTGCTAATTTCTACCAGTTGATTGCTCAAGATACTCGCCTTCAACCTTGGTTAAACGTACTCCCTCAGCAGCTAACCGACTGGCAAAATGCGGAACATGGTGACTTTGGTCGCTGGGTCAAGGCATTGAACAAGATCCCACAAGGCTCGCCTGACCAAGTCGATCTAAAAAACTCTGTCACTCTTGCCAATGACACGCCTTTTCATCAAGGCGAGTTGAACAAGCTTGAAAGCCTGTTGCGCACATTCCATCCGTGGCGTAAAGGCCCGTACCATGTTCACGGCATTCATATTGACACCGAGTGGCGCAGTGACTGGAAATGGGATCGCGTACTGCCACACATTTCACCACTGAAAAACAGAAGTGTGCTTGATGTCGGTTGTGGTAACGGTTACCACATGTGGCGCATGCTGGGTGAAGGTGCTCGGCTCACTGTCGGTATCGACCCTTCTCACCTGTTTCTGATTCAGTTTGAAACGATACGTAAACTGATGGGTGACGATCAGCGTGCGCATCTGCTACCTCTAGGTATAGAACAACTTCCTAAACTGGAAGCGTTCGACACTGTGTTTAGCATGGGTGTGCTCTATCATCGCCGCTCTCCACTGGATCATCTTATCCAATTGAAAGACCAACTGGTCTCTGGTGGAGAACTGGTGTTAGAGACATTAGTTATCGAGGGTGATGAGACTTCTGTACTTGTTCCTGTTGATCGCTACGCTCAGATGCGTAACGTCTATTTCTTCCCGTCAGCAAAAGCACTCAAGGTTTGGTTGGAACAAATGGGCTTTGTCGATGTGCGTATTGTCGATGAAAATGTCACAAGCGTTGGAGAGCAACGTACTACTGAGTGGATGACTCACAACTCTTTGCCTGATTACTTAGACCCGAATGACCCATCGAAAACCGTCGAAGGTCACCCAGCACCAAGACGCGCGATTCTGGTTGCTAAAAAACCATAAATATTGACAGAGAGTTAACCCAAGTTCGACTTGAAAACGTTTCTCTCGTATCCAATAGCCAATACAATAATAAGGATGCTCAGCATCCTTATTTTTTGCGTATGATCATCCCTTCCTCAAATTTTGAGAGCATCAATCCAATTGCTGCTTGTTTGCGATAAAATATATACGCTAAACTTCTTATTTAATTAATAATTCTATTTACGTTCAGGTTTCTCAATGTTGACAAGATTGACCCCTTTAATGGCCATAATGCTAGTCTCTGGTTGTACGCTGACAAACAGCGAACAGCTCCACCAAGAAACACTTGCAGCCATTCAGGCTTCAGAAACAAATCTCACCACTCAATACGAAAACCTAGCTTTGCAATTGAGCAACCAGTCTGATTACATCGAGAGTCTTGAGGATCAGGTCAACTTACTTGAACAGCAGTTGTCCGATTTCAGAACTGAAGCGATGAATGAAGTCCGTAAAACTCCTGCGCCAGTCGTCCTCACTACCCCAGCTCCTGCCCAACCAACTCCGACTCATGGCATCGTGCTCGGCGAAGTAGAAAAAGTCACCATTGATTCAATCAAGCAATCTTTTGACGCGCGTGTTGATACCGGAGCTGCGACATCATCACTCAACGCTATCGATATTGAAGAGTTCGAGCGCAATGGTAAGAATTGGGTGCGCTTCCATCTTTCAGATGG
Source organism: Vibrio sp. Hep-1b-8 (assembly GCF_006124995.1). Taxonomy (GTDB): domain Bacteria; phylum Pseudomonadota; class Gammaproteobacteria; order Enterobacterales; family Vibrionaceae; genus Vibrio. Next base: position 45,303 of record NZ_QEWN01000109.1, on the reverse strand, counting down.
AGAGAAAACACTTGATGAATCTAACTGGATCGAAGCGCCTATTCTTCGTTTCGTAAAAATTCGCCAATCAACCAATGAAGAAATCGAAAGACGAGCGGTGATTGAATTGTGGGTTAAACTTGGAAAAATCCATGAAAAAGCGCAATTTACTTTGGCGGATCGTTCTCAGATGAGTCATCCTGTACTACTAGGACGCGAATTCATCCGTGATATAGCTGTCGTTGATGTAAGTAAAAAATACATCCATACGGAAAACCAAGAAAAATAACAAGGTAGCGTAAGCTTATGACTTCAAAAATCCCTTTTTATATATCAGTTGCCCTATTAATTATTGCTGGTATTGCATTGAGCATCTTCCGCCACCAGAATTATGGTGTTCCTTGGACACCAGGCGAAGCACGTCAGGTCTGGGACATTGAGGCTCGCATTGAATTTAGTGGTCAATCCAAGCCTGTCAAAGCCTCATTAGCTGCACCTCATACTCAGACAGGCTTCACCTTAATTGATGAATCATCTTCTTCACCTGGTTACGGTCTTTCATACGTAGAAACTGAATCAGGACGCCGCGCCGAGTGGTCAGTACGTCAGGCCACAGGACCACAAACCATCTACTATAAAGCTCAGTTCTTGGTTGACCCTCAAGCTAAGGTCGAATCAACGCCACCCACTAACGAAATGACTCAACCAACCTTTGATGGCCCCGCAGAAGCTGCCGTTCTTGCGTTGATTGAACGTGCGAATCAACGCTCTGCTGACGACATTACCTTCACTCGCGAGTTGATCAAATCAATCAACGATTCAGAGAGCCAAAATGCTTCACTACTGCTGAACCGCATGAGCAAAGTAGACGCAGTGGCAAAAATCCTTGCTTACGCCAAAGTACCAAGTAAAGTCGTTGGCGTTATCGAGCTAGAAGATGGCCGTCGTCGACAAACTATCCAGCACATGAATCAGGTATGGAACAGTAAACAGTGGGTTCTGTTTAATCCAAACAACGCTAACCCTGCCATTTCTGACAACATTCTGGTCTGGGATGAATCTAATGTGTCACTACTTGATTTAGTGGGCGGTCAAAACAGTCAGGTTCACTTCTCTATGATCGCGCAGGATATTACGCCATCACAAGCAACCAAAGATAAAGTACTCGCAGATGGTCTATTAAACTTCTCGATTCACAGCTTGCCTCTCGAAGAACAAGCGATGTTTAAAACCATCATGCTGATCCCGATTGGCGCTCTGATCGTTGTGTTCTTGCGTGTGATTATCGGTCTGAAAACCTCAGGTACATTTATGCCGGTGTTGATTGCCGTCGCCTTTGTTCAGACTCAACTCGTTACGGGTATTGTTGGCTTCTTGCTGATCGTCGGTACGGGCCTTATCATTCGAAGTTATCTATCGAAGCTCAACTTACTGTTAGTCGCGAGGATATCGGCGGTGATCATCACGGTAATTATGATCATCTCAGTGTTTACCGTTGTCGCGTTTAAGATTGGTTTAACCGAAGGCTTATCGATTACTTTCTTCCCTATGATTATTCTTTCTTGGACGATTGAACGTATGTCCATTCTCTGGGAAGAAGAAGGCGCGAAGGAAGTCGTGCTGCAAGGCGGTGGCTCACTGCTCACTGCTGTGCTGGTTTATCTCGCGATGACGAACCCATTCATTCAGCACCTGACCTTTAACTTTATCGGTCTACAGTTGATCGTGTTAGCGGCTATCTTGCTGCTAGGTACTTACACAGGTTACCGCTTAACTGAACTCCGTCGCTTTAAACCGCTAGCGGAGGAGTAAGTGATGTTTTCGAAATATACATCGCCGTTCAAGCTCCGCCACAAAGGCATTATGGGCATGAACAAGCGCAACCACAGCTACATTGGCCGATACAATGACCGTTCAAAGTATCCGCTGGTTGACGACAAGCTCAAAACCAAAATCATTGCTGAAGCGGCCGGCGCTACGGTACCAAAACTGATTGGTGTGATTCGCAATCAGGCTGAAGTTAAAACCATTCATGAAATGGTCAAGAACTGGCCTGGCTTTGTGATCAAACCAGCCCAAGGTAGTGGTGGTAAAGGTATTTTGGTTATCACGTCACATAAAGATGGCGTTTACACCAAACCTTCGGGTTCCACCATTAATCAAGAAGATGTAGAGCGTCATATCAGTAACGCATTGGCGGGGCTCTTCTCCTTAGGCGGCAAAAACGATGTTGCTGTTGTGGAGAATTTGATTAAGTTTGATGACTGTTTCGAAGGTTTCAGCTACGAAGGCGTACCTGATGTGCGCATCATCGTCTTCAAAGGTTATCCGGTAATGGCGATGATGCGCTGCTCTACTGCCGCCTCTGACGGTAAAGCAAACTTGCACCAAGGTGCCGTTGGTGTGGGCATTGATATCGCGACAGGCCGTGCTGTCCGAGCTGTACAGTTTGACCAACCTGTTACCCACCATCCAGACACCGGTATGGAGTTAGCGACCCTTCAAGTACCTCATTGGGAACGGCTACTGATCCTTGCTTCAAGTGCGTGGGAAATGACTGGGCTCGGCTATATGGGTACCGACATGGTGCTTGATAAAGAGGAAGGTCCAATGGTGCTAGAACTGAATGCTCGTCCTGGACTTGCTATTCAAATCGCTAACGGCGCTGGCTTATTGCCTCGCCTTCATCATATCGAGAGTCTTGGTTCACCCGCTGAGTATCCGAAGCCAGCCGAACGCGTCGCTTATGCCGCGCGTCAGTTCGGTATCTTCGCCAAAGAGATTCCTAGATAGCTCTGTTTTAACGACAAAAAAGCCCGCTTTCGCGGGCTTTTTTGTCTCTTATAACTCTTCGACCAGTTGCTGGACTTCACTCTTGGCTTTCTTGGTTTGTCCAAAGCCACGTAAGCCAACGACATGAACATGCTCGTGGTCTTTAAATACCTTACGCACCAGTTTGTAAGTCGTCCCTTTCTCTGGGCTGATATTCTCTGGTGCAGCGATAAGTAACTGCATGTCGAGACGGTCACACAACTCGAACAGAGTTGAGATAGACTTAGCATCAAGACGTGCTGCTTCATCAAGGAACAATAGACGACAAGGTACAATGTCCTTGCTACGTAGACGTCGAGACTCTTCTTCCCAACTCTGTACAACCATCAATAGAATCGATTGACCGGTACCAATTGCTTCACCTGTCGATAGCGCCCCTGACTCGGCTTGAAGCCAGCCATCTGCACCACGGTTAACTTCCACACTTAATTCCAGATAGTTACGGTAGTCCAGTAACTCTTCACCCAGAACCTGAGGAGAACGCTGTCCCATGTCGATATGTGGATTAACACGTTGGAACAACTTCGCCATCGCTTCAGAGAACGTGTAACGCGTGGATTCGAAGAGATCTTTGTGCTGTTCTTGTCCTGTAGACAAGCCGTTAAGCAATATTTCATGGCTTTCACGGATCTTAACGTTGAGCCGAACGCCCTTGACCTGACCAAATGAGATGTTGGACAGACCTTGGTTAAGCATACGAATACGGTTTTGCTCACGCTGAATCGTCTTCTTAATGATGCTCGCAACAGAATCCGAGCTGATTGCCAAACGATTTTCACGTTGTGTCAGTTCTTCGGTTAGACGCGCAAGTTCCACTTCCATCTCTTCGATAGCTTCAACAGGATCATCAGTATGAATAATGTCCTGACGAATACGCTCACGAAGATGCTGGTATACGGCAATATAAAACAAGACTTTGCGTTCTGGACGTGCATTGTCTTCAGAAAGACGCAGCGCATCACGCAGATCATCATTGTCGGCGACCGCAAGACGCAATGCGCCCAACGATTTATCCGACATAGAACGCAGTTCATCCGCGGACATGTAAGCCAGTTCACGCTTGTGAAGGCGACGTTCCACATCATTCTCACGTGCTAGGCGAAGTACTGAACACCAACCTGCTTTCGCTGCAACGACAAATGTACGCAGATCGACGTAATCTTTCTGTACTTTCTTGAGACGTTTTGCCAGCGCTTTCATTTCAAGTTCTGTCGCAGTGATAGTGCGCTCGTATTCACTCTTACGAGAACGTGAAGTATGCAAACGCTCTTGCAGTTCATCGCGACGACGCATAGCGCGTTCAGCAGCACCTTCGTCAGCCGTGACACCGTATTCTTGTAACTCTTGTTTGAACTCTTGAACCGTCTCAAGCTTCGCCTGATGCGAACTCTTGAGTGAGGCTAGCACCTGGTTGTATTGGTTCATCTGGCCTTGAGCCTGTTTAAACTCCTCGCGTGAATGCGTGCGCATACGTTCCGCTTCGACCAGTTTCGATTTGAGCTGCTCGCTCAATTCGCTACTTTGATTCAACAAATCGACTGAGTCTGAGTAAGCGAAGTAATGACGACGCTCAACCAAATCTGCCACAGCAAAAATCTGGGTTTTCAGCTGTTGAAGTTTTTGGTCAGCCGCGTGGTATTCCGCTTCCAAAGTATCAAACTGCTCAGGGTCAGCTTCCAGCGCTGAAGCAATTTTTTCTAGCTCAGCAATCGCCTTACCATGACGAGCAATATACGCTTTGGCGTCTGTCAGTTGGGCAATGTTTTGCTCCAGCTCTTCAAACTGAGCAAGTAGTGCCTGATCCTCAATAAGAGCCATATTTGGCGCAATCTTATCCAGAGCGGATATCGCTTGCTTGCTTGCCAATAACTGACTACGTTGCTGTTGCTCTTTGGCATCTAGATCTGCCAAAGCTCGTGTTAATTGGCCGCGTTTTTCACGTACTACGATCAATGCTTGCTCTGGGTCTGGTTCAAACGCAACCTGAATGTGTTTAGCCACAAAGTTGTTGAATGCTTGGTACAGACGTTGGAGTTTTTGCGAATCAAATGCCGCTTTAGCATGCTGTTCTACGACCTCTTCGCGCTCATTGCGCAGCAGTTCCAAACGTTGCTCACGAGCGGCACGACCGAACAAAGGAATTTCTGGCAAACGCGAATAACGCATCTGACGATTGTTCATTCTCACGCATACCGCACCTTCAAGCTCTTCTGCATCAAATGAGCTGTCATCAAATGCATCGATGTCACCTTCAATGATATAGAGGTCTTCAGGGCAGTCATCTAATTCAACCAGCTTCTCTTCGATACCAGACAAGTCTGATACAACAATCGCATGGCGAGCTGGGCCGTACATCGCACTGAAATACGGCGCATCGTCAATGGTGATATCGTCATAAATCTCGGACAGCAGAACCCCACCTAGGGTATCGGCTAAGCCTTTAAGGCGCGGATCGTTAGAACCACCAGGAAACGCAAGTCGTTCAATTTCATCTTCAAGCTTGCTACGACGTTCAGCCAGTTTATCTTTGGCGATAGACTGTTGTTTTTCTTGCTCTAGAACGACTTGCATATGGCTCATGACAGCCTGACTGTCATACAGTTCTACACCGCTTTGCTCTTGAAGTGATTCGAGGGCATCATTCGCAGCAATCCAAGTTGGAGCAATGGCTTCATGCCTGTTAATTTCAGCGGATGCATCTTGCTCTAGACGGCGCTGCTCACTGCGTTGCTCACGCAACTCTTCTTGAGATATCTCTAGAGATTCGATCTGTTGAACGTGACGTTCACGCTCGATCTCAAACGTCGCTTCATCGGTCAGTTCTACTTGATGCTGTTTTTGATATTCAGTGACCAGTTCCTGAGTTTGGCGTTGCTTATGTAAACGACGTTCCACATCACGATGCTGTGCTCGCCATTGCTGTTCATTTTGAGCGATGCGCTGTGCTTCACGACTCTGTTCAATCGCGGCTTTCGCGGCTGTTGAAGCCTCTTTGCGCTCTACATGTCCGACAATACTTGCAACCAGCTTGAGAGCGGATTCAAACTGTTCAGCAGCAGCTGATGAGATATCCAATTTATGCTTAGTTGCGAGCAACTCTGTCGTACTTTGGGCTTCTTGCGCTTTCAACTCAGAAACAAGCACTTGCGCCGATTCAGCAGTTAAGCCTTCGTTACCCAATAGTTGTTTTGCTTTATCTAGCGCCTCAACCGCTTGCTGATATTGCAGCGCACGGGTTTGCTGAATGTCCAGCGCTTGCTGGTAGTCGGCTAACTGACTCTTCAAGCTATCCACTTCTTCTTCAGAAACAGACGCTTGCTCTTCGGCCATCGCAACACGCTCTTGCGCTTCTTCAACCACCATCAACTGCTCTTCAAGACGCTCGTTGAGCTCTTCGAGATCTTCTTGGTAGCGCTCAATCTTTTCTTGCTGACGCAAAGCATTTTGCACTAATTGCAGATGGTCAGACGCCGCTTGGTAGTCTTGCTCTAAAGCAGATTCAGACTCAACCAGCAGCTCAAGCTCTTCTTGCACTCTGTTAAGTAGATTGTTGTGCTCGATTAGCGTTGAACGTGAACCAAACAACTCACTACGTAAAGATAGAGTCTGCTCTAGCTTGTTGCGTCGGTCATTTGCATGGCGCATGTAGTCTGCTGCCACGTAGTTGGTTGACTCAGTGATAAGGTGTTTGAACAGATCACGGTCGGCTTGAGTGGTTTTGATCGCTTCAAGCGTCATACGGTTTTCACGCAACGCTGATTCCATATCTTGGAACGCTTTCTTCACGCCGCCATTTTGCGGTAGCAAGTAGTCTCGCAGTGAGCGAGTAATCGCACTTGAAATACCGCCGTACAGTGACGCTTCGATTAAGCGGTAGAACTTAGAGCGATCACTGGAGTTACGTAGTTTCTTCGGAATAACGCCAAACTCGAACATTTGCGAGTGGTAGTCAACGATGGAAGGGAACGCTTTAAACTGCACACCCTCGAATTGTCCGACCGCTTCCTTTACTTCGTTAATCTGACGAACACGTGCCTGAGTTGCCGACACGCTCTCAATTAAAATATCGGTAGGTTTAACATGGCTTGGTAAACCCTGAACAACAAATGGCTTGATGTCGACTTTCTTATCACGGCCTGCCACTTGCTGTAGCTTGACAGCAAACAGTAAGCGTTGATTTCGTGAGTTAACCACGTCAAGCGCAGCGTAACAGGCACCCGCTTGCAGCTTACCGTAAAGACCTTTATCACGAGATGACTGATTGCTGCCCGCCTCTGTGGTATTACGGAAGTGAAGTAAGGTTTGGTCTGGGATCAGTGCCGTGATGAAGGCCGCCATGGTCGTAGACTTACCTGCACCGTTACCGCCAGAAAGCGTTGTTACTAGACCATCGATATCAAATGTACGCGCAAAAAAGCCGTTCCAGTTGACCATGGTTAGCGATTGATATTTACCGCGTTCAATCATGCTTCACCCTCTTCTAACATTTGCTCTTCGGCTTGATCATCATTGTCATCGTTATTTCGCTCAAGGAGGCTACCCTGACTTGGTTCTTTGGTATGGACAACCGCTTCACCATCGCGGATAAGACGCAGTTGAGCCTCACGCATATCGTCGCCGATGCGTACATCTGCTCCGAAGCGGAATACCGATTCACTGATACTGAATTTGCCCGTTTCACCAATATTGATGATCATGCCTAAACGGCGTAGTCGACGTAGAGACGTACGTACTTTTTCGAACAGTTTCTCTTTGTCTAAGTCTGAACCTGTCGCTCGGTTGGTCACAAGCTTCATTAGCTTAGATTCATCAGCAAGAGCAAGCAGCTCTTCATACAACTCTTGGTTGGTAAAGATACCTTCATGAGCTAAGCGCTCAGGGCTTAGATATAAGAAACACAACACCTTGCCCACCAGCATATCCAGTTCGGAAAGAACACTGCGGCCAATCAAAGAGGTTGAACGTGGACGAAGATAGAAAAAGCCTTCAGGTGCTTTAACTAGCTCTGTGTTGTAACGCTGATAAAAAGAGCTCAGCTCAACTTCGAAGTCTGACAACAGTGCGTGGTTATCGAGATCTTCGCTGGAAATGTGACGCCCTGCTCGCAGCATGCTATCGAGCGCTGGGAACAGAGGGTTCGAAATTGCTTTTACCAGATTATCTGGCATGTATTCATTAGTATCGGTCGATGACATTTGCTTGTACCTTTGCACCAAAATCGTTTATCGCCTGCCAGTCTGGCTGAATTGCCTGATAATCTGACTCGGAATAGCCAAGGCGTACTGCTTGGTCGATAACAATTCGTGCTAAATCAAAATGATGAGTCTGCAGATGCTGAGCTAGGTAATCGCGTAGCACGATACCAAGATCAATGGCGGTACCCTGTTCTTTATGAACTCGGAGCATATTGCCAATGCGTTCTGCCAATTCATCATTGACCTGTTGGAACTCTTCGTATTCTACCTCTAGCGGCACTTGGCCTGTGACTTCATCATCGCGAAGTACTAGAGCTTCATCACGAAGGTCAGTTAGACGCTCAGCATCTGCATAAGTCAGATACCAAGGCATATCGAAATAATCTTTTATCGATTGACGTAAACGCGAACTAAACGCTCGGTTCTTATCCATATCAATCGCGGTACGGATAAACTTGTGGACGTGGCGGTCATAGCCAATCCAAAGGTCAATCGCTTGTTGACCCCAGCTTGTGATGCGGTCAAGTTTCATTTGCAGTGCGAACAGTGTTTCGGCAATAAATTCGAGTTCATCATCACCGTACACCAGCTCTTGAATATCAAGAATCTGAGTTTGCAGTTCATCACCCGCCGCTTGGAGCGTATCTTGCAACTCTCTAAGCGTGTTGGACGTTTCAGACAGCAGCGACTCACAGTTGTTTATCGCATCTCGCCAATCTTTGTTCAGTAGCTCCGCAATTTGAAGTTTGACCGACTGTTGCTGCTCATCCATCACACGTTGGTTCAAGTCAATTTGGTCAAAAATCTCTCCCACCGAGTATTTTAAGACTCCGTAAACATTCTTGCGCCAATGCTCAGGTGTGCCACCCTGACGTGCAGACTCAATCGCTTTCGCCATTTCATCTGCAACCATAGATAATTGGATAGATAATTTAAGCTTAGAAAATTCTCTGTGGCGAACGTAATAGTCAGTAATACCGATCGCGAGAGGCGATAAACGGTAAATACTTGCTCCGTCGTTAATTTCACTGGTAAAGCGGCTGATTAGTCTCTGTTTCACCATTTCATTAATGGCGTTGTTTGCACGGAACGCAGATGCATCCCCTGTTTCTTCGAATAATCGAGTCACTATGGTAAACGCATCATGCAGTTCACCTTCACCTAACTCTTCATCGAACCTTTCGTTACTGAGCACAGCAATAGCGATCAAAAATGCCAAGCGCTCTGTGGTCAGATTCAATGAGAAATCGTGCTGTTTTACCCAGCCGACCAACTCGTCGATCGGCTGCTCTGCAGCATTTAGAGTCATCTCACTCATTGTTAGTCCTGCTTATCTTTCTTTTTCGCCCATACATGTATGTATCGGCCTAACGAGAGGTATGGCTCTTGTCTGCACAATTGTCTTTCTAGTGCCAACACATCTTCATACTGGTAGTCGCCCATATACTCCATATTGCCTATGTAGTCACTAAAACAACGAATACCAGATTTACCGCAAATTGAAAAACCAGCGTCTTCTATCCACTGATATACCTCTTCGGGTTTTAAGCCTTTTTGCGGTTGTAATTTAAAACGCTTACGATGCGGCATCCCGTCAAGAACATGGGGAATATTGCCACATACAACATTCTTGTAGACCAGCCCATGGTGGTTATAAAACATGATGGAAGCCATACCACCAGCTCTCACCTGCTCAAGCACTTTTTCTAATGCCGGTTTCGGGTCTGCCAACCACTCCATGACTGCATGAAACAAAACGATATCTACTTGAGTGTCGAGATGTTGATCAATCGATTGGACTGGCGAATGAATGAAGCGATACTGCGCAAGCAGTTCATTATTTGCAATATCCTGCTCTGCTAATTGCAGCATTTCAGAAGATAGATCACATAACGTGACGTGATGTCCGAGTTTAGCAAGCTTTTGTGACATTTGTGCCAAGCCGCCCCCGGCATCCAGCACATTCAGTGGTTGTTTCGCCCCATCTACGGCATGAAGTATCTGTTGAAGATCTTCCCAAACAATGACTTGACGAATCTCGCCTTTGTCAGAACCGTAAATATTTTTTGCAAATTTGTGGGCAATATCGTCGAAATTGCGGTCTTCAGTCACAGCAGCTTGAGTTATCATGTCTAATCGTGCTGCTATTCTGTCACAAGAAAAGCAGGAATAAAGAGGCTTTCTCTTAAAATATAATCAATTGATGTTTTTTCGGACTATTTCGTATGTTTGAGCTGAAAAAAGTTGTGTCTTCTTTGCTAATGCCCTTGCCGGCCCTGCTCATCATTGGCCTATTCGGGCTAATGTTGATCATGTTTACTCGAAAGCAGAAGACAGGTTGCTTTGTTGTTCTATTCTCTTTTATTGGCATTTTCCTGATCGCCTTCCAACCCGTTTCATCTCGTCTATTGATGCCACTAGAGCGCCAATATTCGGCGTTTTTCCCAGTCGATGAGCCCATCGATTATGTGATGGTTTTGGGCAGCGGCCACGTTGTCGACGATAAAATACCACCAACATCTGAGTTAAGCCGTTCTGGTTTGATGCGCCTCACAGAAGGTATTCGAATTTTACGCATCTACCCAGGCGCCAAGCTTATCTTATCTGGTTACGCCGCAGGTTCAGAAGTGAGTAATGCACGAATGATGGCCAAAGTCGCGCTCGCACTTGGTGTGTCTAAGTCCGACATCATTTTGCTTGAAACAGCAAAAGATACGTGGGAAGAAGCGCGACAAGCAGCAGCTTTTGTGACAAACAAAAAGCTGGTTGTGGTGACTTCAGCAAGCCATATGACGCGCGCACTGAATGAGTTCCACTCAGCAGGATTAAAACCTTATGCCGCTCCAACTAACTACTTAGCGCATGAGAATGTAACCGAATTCTGGGCCAAATATGCGCCAAAAGCGGTCTACCTCGAGCAAACTGAACGTTATTGGCACGAGACATTGGGTCGTATTTGGCAGACGCTTCGAGACTGGGCGTCAGACTATGAAGAGAAAGCTATGCAGGCTTCAGAGAGCAACGTTTAGCAACTTGCTGTCATCACTGTAAAATAAAAACCGAGGCAAATGCCTCGGTTTTTTTAATTCATCTAGAGCGACTAGTCGCCTGCAAACATATAACCTTCGCCATGAACCGTCACAAAGATCTGAGGGTTCTTTGGATCGAATTCCATTTTCGCTCGCATACGTCTTATCAGCACATCAATGGTACGATCGTTCGGTGCGTCGACACGGTGGCTAATCATGTTGAGAATACGCTCACGGCTCAATACCTGATTAGGGTATGAAGAGAGTGCAACCAGCAATTCATACTCAGCTTTAGTGAGTTTTACTGGCTCTCCATTGCGACTTAATGCACGTCGTTGAACATCAAATGTCCATTCACCAAAACGTACTACATTGTCGTCTTGCTGCGCTGCGTCTAGTGTTGCAGATGCGTTGCGGGCAGAAGAGATACGCCACAATAAGTTTTTAACTCGAACCAAAAGTTCGCGTAACTCAAACGGTTTGGTGACGTAATCATCTGCGCCCATTTCTAGGCCAACAATTTTATCGATGCTATCCGTGCGTCCTGTTACCAGGATAATTCCAATGTCAGATTGACTGCGAAGTTCGCGCGTTAGCATTAATCCATCTTCACCAGGAAGATTAATATCTAACATCACCAAATCAATCGCATTGTTTTGTAGCGTATGACGCATCTGCTCGCCGCTTTCAGCCTCACTCACGTTATAACCTTCGTTCTTAAAGTAACCAACGAGTTTGCTACGCGTGACTGCGTCATCTTCTACAACTAGTACATGATAGCTCATCTACACCACTTAATTTACATTGGGAATTGCTCTAAAATTGTATTCTATTCATAAATAGTAACATTTCTAGTAATTATCACTTTAAAACTAAGAAAGATGATTTTTTCTTGATTCAAGACAAAAGTCACCCACTCATTAACATTCATTCATAATTGATGGTAACTTATAACACAAGCCGTTATCCCTATTCATTTTTATTGGTTAAACTAGTGGATAGTTATTTTAGGAGTTGAACCTAATGCAAGAAATTAAAGCATTTAATGAGAAACGTGCCGAGATTTACTGGTGGCTATCAAGCCTGTTTGCCAATGAGCTTACTGAGGAAAATATCGCGCAGTATCATTCCGCTGAAATCCGCGCGTTTTTGACTGGTTTGGGTGAAAATGCCGCTTTAAAACCTGCAATTGACCGTGTCACTGATGCGCTCAATCGCTTGATGGATCGTGAAGATGCTCAATTGGAACTCGCCGCAGATTTCTGTGATCTATTTTTAAAGTCAGATAGAGACTCTGCCCTTCCTTATGCCTCTATGTACATTGGTCAATCGGGATTACTCAACGACACGCCAGCTAAAGAGATGGAAGAGCTCATGGCGAAACATGGGGTTGCAGTTGAAAAAGATCTAAATGAGCCAGCCGATCATCTTGCAATCGAACTCGACTTTCTTGGCAATCTTATTATTCGCTCAAATGAGTTGGAACAAGAACGTCATTTAGAAGACGCGTTAAAAGAGCAAGAAGCGTTTATTCAGCAACACCTATTGAGCTGGGTTCCGAAATTTTCAGCCAAGTGTCAGACACTCGATGACTTCGGTTTTTACTCTGCAATCGCCAGCCTTACTAGCGCTTTCTTAGAGCTAGATTGCAGCTATCTTGCAGGCGAGTAAAAAAACGCACATTGTGAGCTCAAACCTACAACTTTGACGTTTTTTGTTTGCTCTCTGAGAGTTTGCGGTCTAAAATCGTGACCGCAAACGATAAAAATGAACGATTCAAATACAAACCGCTAAATAAGGGCGGTTTTTGTGTTTCTGATACTTTCTGCCAGACTATTTTATTCTACACTTGAATATATTTGCTTGGCAGTCATCGACAGGACAAAACCTTATGGCCACTATTAAAGATGTTGCTCGCCTAGCCGGTGTTTCAACAACCACTGTGTCTCACGTAATTAATAAAACACGCTTTGTTGCTGAAGCTACTCAAGAAAAAGTAATGGAAGCGGTGAACGAGTTAAACTATGCGCCAAGTGCTGTTGCGCGTAGCTTGAAATGTAACACGACTCGTACAATCGGTATGTTGGTCACCCAATCAACAAACCTATTCTTTTCAGAAGTGATTGATGGCGTAGAAAGCTACTGCTACCGTCAGGGCTACACGCTTATCTTGTGTAATACTGGTGGCATCTACGAGAAACAACGCGACTACATCCGCATGTTGGCAGAGAAGCGCGTAGACGGCATCTTAGTCATGTGTTCAGACCTTACTGAAGAGCTGAGCGAAATGCTCGATCGCCATAAAGATATCCCTAAAGTCGTTATGGACTGGGGTCCTGAAAGCTCGCAAGCGGACAAGATCATTGATAACTCAGAAGAAGGCGGCTACCTAGCAACAAAATATCTGATCGAACGTGGTCATAAAGATATTGCCTGTCTAAGTGGTCACTTTGAAAAAGCCGCCTGTCAGGAGCGTATTCGTGGTTTCAAACGCGCGATGAGTGAAGCAGAACTTTCGGTGAATGAAGATTGGATTCTTGAAGGCAACTTCGAATGTGATACCGCCGTACTCGCCGCAGACAAAATTGCAGCGATGGATAACAAGCCAAGTGCTGTGTTTTGTTTCAACGACACAATGGCATTGGGGTTGATGAGCCGTCTACAGCAAAAAGGCATTCGAATTCCTGAAGATATGTCAGTCATCGGCTATGACAATATTGAGCTGGCTGAGTACTTCTCTCCACCATTAACAACTGTCCACCAACCAAAACGTCGTGTTGGTAAAAACGCATTCGAAATCTTGCTTGAGCGGATCAAAGATAAAGAGCATGAGAAGCGTATTTTTGAAATGCACCCTGAGATTGTTGAACGAAATACCGTCCTTGATTTGAACAAATAGTTCAAATCGTTCGCTTAGCCGGTAGCACATTATTGGCTAAGCGGATAATTCACCTCTTTTTACTGAACCAAGATCACACTTATTCCATTTCGGCGTGATGTCCTACGCATATTTTATTTATGCTCTAAATGTTCGAACAATGCCACGAACAGGGCAAACCACTCCGAAAGGGTGGGACGCAAAGCCTCCGGCCTTAAACATGATATGTCTGGTAGCGGGGTTGCCGATGGTAAATATGCACTTGTCATACACGAATTACTAACGGTTGTATGACGCCTTACTTACAAAGTACCTGCATTATTTTGCTAATCTCTCGGACCTGAACTGGTGGCGTATAACTATACACCGAGAATAAACAGCATGGATAAACCAATACTAAAAGACTCAATGCGATTATTTGAGCAACTTGGCTACATCAAGTCTCGTTCAATGTTTGGTGGCTTTGGCATTTTTGCTGATGACACGATGTTCGCACTCGTGGTCAACGATAAACTTCACGTTCGTGCAGACGCAGAACTGGCTAAACAATTTAAATCTCAAGGACTCGAGCCTTACGTTTATAAAAAACGCGGATTTCCCGTTGTAACGAAATACTACGCCTTGTGTCATGACTGGAGTTCAGATACCAATAAAACCTTAGAACTCGCCAAGCTTGCACTTGATGCGGCAAATAACGAGAAGAAAACTCAATCGCAAGCGAAACCAAGTCGCCTCAAAGATTTACCGAACTTACGATTAGCTACTGAGCGTATGCTCAAGAAAGCAGGTATCGAAAGTGTCGAAAACCTTGAAGAAACCGGCTCAGTTAACGCATTCAAAGCCATTCAGTCTACTCACTCTTCTGACGTTAACATCGAGCTACTTTGGGCATTAGAAGGTGCGATCAATGGCACTCACTGGTCCGTCATTCCTCAAAATCGACGCCAAGAGCTGCTCAACGAGCTTAGCCATCACTAACAGATAAGTTATCGAATCAATAAAGAGTCAGCCTTAGTGCTGACTTTTTTCTTATTTGTGAAATTTACTGCTTGCTTTCCCTTTCTAGTCTATTAACACTTTAATTTCGCTAGCTTTGATGTTTGATGGAGATGTTGTATGAGTAAAAAACTGATTTTGGGCGTTGTGTTCATCCTTGTTGTTGTATTGCTAGCCCTTAATTTTGGACAGTATCTCACTCTGGAAAACGCTAAAGCTCAGCAAGCCGAGCTCGCTCTATTTATCGCAGATAACTTCGTTGTCGCGGCCGCTAGCTATTTCTTGGCCTATGTCACCATCACCGCCTTTTCTGTTCCGGGTGCTGCTGTGGTCACACTATTGGGAGCTGCCCTATTCGGTTTTTGGACAAGCTTAGTCCTTGTCTCTTTTGCCAGTACCATTGGCGCAACTCTGGCTTTTTTAAGCAGCCGCTATCTTCTTAGAGACTGGGTTCAAACGAAGTTTGGTGACAAGTTGTCAGCAATAAACCAAGGCGTTGAACGTGACGGATCATTTTATCTATTCTCGTTACGTCTAATTCCTGTTTTTCCGTTCTTTTTGATCAACCTATTGATGGGGCTAACACCGATTACGACTTTACGATTCTACTTGGTGAGCCAGTTAGGTATGTTGCCAGGCACAGCGGTATACCTCAACGCGGGTACTCAGTTGGCGCAGATTGAACACTTATCCGGTATCGTTTCTCCAAGTGTGTTGGCTTCCTTTGCCTTATTAGGTCTTTTCCCTGTTGTCGCTAAGTGGATAATGGCCAAACTCAAATCGACGCCTTCAGCATCAAACGGAAACGTGTAATGCGTCTCTACTCAGCGACAACACCACCTGAAGCACATATCGTTTGTGAGTTATTGAAATCACAGCAAATCCTTTGCGAGGTGCGGGGCGAAGGTTTATTCGGTTTACAGGGAGAGCTCCCTTTTGGTGAGAACAGTGAACCGTATATTTGGCTATTCGATGTTCAACAACTCGCTCAAGCACAAGCAATCATTGCCGATTTTAAGCGTGCTGAAAGAGGAGTAAGCTGGCGGTGTAGTGAGTGTAGTGAACAAAACGAAGCTCAATTCGGTTTGTGCTGGAAGTGCGGCGCCTGTATGCCCTAACTCTATTTGGCTTCGATTTGCTGCTGAATAAAGGCTATCGAGTGTTGGTTAAATTCATCAGGCCTTTCAACATTGCAGACGTGACCACAATCAGCGATTTCAAGTAATTGGCTTTTACGGTGAGCGGCAACCATCTCTTTGACCGGTTGAATGAACATGTAATCGCGCTCGCCCATCAAGTATAGCGTTGGGATGGGTAACTCACGATCCTTGAAGTATCGCATCAACGGATTAACTTCAGCGGTAAGAATAAACCAACGCTTGAACTCTTTTTGGCATAACTTTTTGGCTTCACGGATAAATAAGTGACGTGATTCTTTTTGCGTACGTTGAGGCATCACGATATAGGCAAAAAGGCTGTATAACCACATGTAAGGAACAATATGCTTACAAAGGTTACCTAGTTTGACCAACACTTGAGAGCGTGTATTAAGACGCGTTACAGCGCCTCCCAGCACCATTGACTTCACTCTGTCCGTCGATAACTCTGCGATATTACGGACAATAATGGTACCCAACGACATACCCACAAAATGGGCTGAACGAATCTTTAGGTGATCAAGTACCTTGAGAATATCCATGGTCACGGCTTTGAAGGTATAGCGGTTTGCAATCAGCTCTTTGAGCAACTGATTCGATTTGCCATGACCACGAAGATCAATCAACAATAGATTGAAATGCTCCCTGTACGCTTTAATTTGTTTAAACCAAATCGATGAACTTCCCCCAGCACCATGCACAAAGACAACCCACTCGTCACTAGTAGGGTGGGCAAACGTTTTGTGGAATAACAGGGTATCGCTCATATCAGACAAGGGCCACTTAGGTTCAAAATCTTGGCTTAGGAGATTACCATAATCCTAGAAGGATTTAAGTCCGACAACTCCATTTATCCGTCATTCTCTGGTCAAAAATGTAAATATCATTGAAAAAGGCGTCGAAATGACGCCTTTAGACAGGTTAAGCGTGAAGGGCCGACCGATACAGGTTGATATACTCTTCAGCCGCTTTAGACCAACAGAAGTTTTGTTCCATCGCATACAATTGAACGCGTTTAACTTCGTTTGGTTGTTGGGCATATAGCAAGAGTGAACGCTGTAGAACGTTTAATAACTCACTCGGCTCAGGTTGTTGAAAAACAAAACCAGTCGCCGTATTGGGTCCTTCGTCGTAATCATTGACACTATCACGCAATCCCCCGACGCCACGGACAATGGGTAACGTGCCATAAGCCATACTATAAATTTGATTCAACCCACACGGTTCAAATTCAGAAGGCATGATAAAGAAGTCAGAGCCCGCCTCGACCAAATGAGCAAGGTCATTATCGTAGGCCTCGACAAAGACGAATTTATCGCTGTGTAACGCTTCAATCTCTTTTAGCTGCGCCGCCAAAACAGGGTCTCCAGTACCAACGATGACCACCTGAACTTGATGCTTCAAGAAAGCATCCAGAATCGGGATTAGATAGTGGATACCTTTCTGGTGCGTTAGGCGACAAACCATGCCATATACAGCGACATCACACGCTTCTAAACCCACACGTTGCTGAAGTTCTTTCTTACACGCTTTCTTCCCTCGTACCATGCTTTGTCGCGTTGCTTTGTAGTTCACAGGCAAAGAAGGATCGGTTTGAGGGTTCCATGCCGAGTAGTCACAACCATTGAGTATCCCGACTAAATCCTCAGCTCTGTGCTGAAATTCCGCCGCCATACCATGGCTACCTAACTCAGTTTTTAGTTCCTGTGCATAAGTAGGACTCACGGCATTAATCTTATCCGCACACATAACGCCCGCTTTTAGCATGGTTACATGGGTGTCACTCACAGCCGCATCACCAGCGTAGCGTGTGTGCATCTCTGTTAGATTCTGTAACTCATCATAGCTAAACACCCCTTTAAATACGGCGTTATGCACCGAGAGTACACTTTTCGTCGATGAAAAAAACGTATCCGCTCCGTAGCGGTGTTTCAGTAAGTAGGGAACAAACCCAGTATGCCAGTCATTGGCGTGAACGATATCTGGTTGAAAGCCAAGTTTCGGTAGCATATCGAGGCACGCGGCACTAAAGAAAGCAAACCTTTCACCGTTGTCTTGATACGCTTGGTTGTTCTCCGCGTACATTTCCGAGCGGTTGAAGTACTCGTCGCAATCAATCGCGTAGACAGGTACTCCCACGATTTCGAGTTGTTTAACTCGATACGGTGTGTGCGGCCAATATTCAAGCTGTGTGTCCAGTAAAACTGGAGCTTGTTCAATGCCCGCTACTTTCTGGTATGCGGGTAGAGTGATACGAACATCTTGCTGTAATGTGAGCAATGCTTCAGGCAGCGCCTTGGCAACATCTGCCAAGCCACCGCTTTTGATTAACCCTTCAACTTCCGATGCTACAAATAGAATGGATAGATTCTTAGTAGCCAATACGTGCTCCTTTTGGAATGACAACGATACCCTCTTCCGATACATGGTAGTGTTTCTTATCTTCCGATAGGTTTACACCAATTTGGGTACCCGGTGCAATATCCGCATCCTTATCGACGATCACGCGGCGCAGTACACAGCCCTCACCGACCTTAACATCACCCAGTAGGATACTTTCGCTAATGTCACACGCAGAGGCGATGTTGCTGCGGAAGCCGAGTACCGATTTTTCAATTCTCGAACCGCGAACATAGCTACCGCTGCACACAAGACTATCGATAATTTGTACTCGACCATTGTCAGAGTCAGTAAACGTTGCCGGTGGTAACGGTGGATAATAGGTGTGGAGAGGCCATTTACGGTTATACAGCGAGAAAGGCGCGTCTTTCGCGAGCAGATCCATATGAGCCTGCCAATATGCGTCAATCGTACCGACATCACGCCAATACACTTCTTCTTTCTCGCCAGTAATGCGGTTGGTGCTGAAGTCATACACGAACACATCGCCGCGAGGGAACATCTTTGGAATGATATCCTTGCCGAAGTCATGAGTTGAGTCTGGGTTATCTGCATCTTCAATCAGCTCAGCAAAAAGCGTCTGTGCTTCAAATACATAGTTACCCATAGATACTAACGCGTATTCTGGATCGCCAGGGATAGATTTCGGGTACGCTGGTTTTTCTTCAAAACCTACCATTCGCCCTTCAGCATCGACTTCAATGACACCAAATTGAGACGCTTCACTTAAAGGCATACGTAAAGCAGAAACGGTAAGCGAAGCTTGCTTTTCTTTGTGGTAATCAAGCATTTGCTTGATATCCATCTTGTAGATGTGGTCTGAACCAAAAATACAAACTTGATCCGGTTCAGATAACTCCATAAAGCCGAGGTTTTGGTAGATAGCATCCGCCGTACCTTCGTACCAACGCTTCCCGGTACGCATCTGTGCTGGAATAGGGTCAATAAAACGGTCGGTAATACCGTTGATATTCCACCCTTTCTTTAGGTGGTGAAACAAAGATTGAGATTTGAACTGTGTTAACACGTAGATACGCATTAGGTCAGCATTAACAAAGTTATTTAGTGCAAAGTCGATAAGACGGTAGCTACCGCCAAAAGGCACCGAGGGTTTACTGCGAGACTCCGTCAGTGGGCGCAGGCGCGAGCCTTCTCCACCAGCAAGGATCATTCCCAAAACACCAGCCATTTAATTCTCTCCATTTTATTTATTGTGTAATGAGCCTTTATTTAGGGGGGCTCATCTAGTTCCTTTAGCCCACTCCAGTTCCTCGTAGGAGTGGGCACAACAATCGCTGCCGCGCAAGACTCTAAGCCTAGTTCTTAGCGTAAAAGGATTATTATAAGTTATCGTATTTCAGCAAGATTACAATTTAAAACATGCCGTCCTTTGGAGCTCACAATTGTTGCTTTGCAGCGCTCTGCGATAGCTCACACTATCTCGCTGCAAGCTCACAAAGAAGCAACAAATTAACTACATTAACGTGACTTCGCTCGAATAGCTTCGGTGAATATAATCAGGGTATTACCTAGGGTTGAAACCCACGTAAATCAAGCCGTTTGCCTTTCACTTGACACCGTATGAATGTGAATCGTCGATTGGTTGGACTGTGCCAGAAACAATGAACTGTCTGCCAACGCGAGAGCCTGTTGCAAACTCATCTGAGGTTGAATAAGTGCTCCACCAATAGAAAGTCTGATCAAATGGTGGGAATGAATGGTGTCACTATCTTGATGTGAATCGACATACTGCTTAATGCGCTCGGCGATGCGTTCTAACGTCCTAGTTTGACCACATCTAACCAACACCAAAAACTCATCTTCTGCCCATCTTGCCGCCACATCGTACTCCCGAATCGCTCGTTGCAAGCCTCGAGCCACCAACTGCAAAGCATTTTGGTATTGATGACTCTCTTCTCCGGAGTCAGATTGCACCTTAATTCCAGCGTCAATCCACAACAAACCAAACTGATACTGTTCACGAGAAGAGCGCGCTAACTCAGCACTGAGTTCTTTTTCCAGACCTCTACGGTTATGTATCTGGGTCAAAACATCAAATGTTGACAGCTCATCCAGTATCGCCGTTCTAGACGCGACCAGATTATCTAATCCCTTGCGACTATTTTGTAGCTCATACTCAAGCACATCTAAGCACTGTTCAAGATTAAGTGAAGCGCCATCTTGGCCAGTCGAGTTGTCTTGCACAAGTCGATAAATGCGCTGATTCCAATATTCTCGAGGGACTAACCAGTGCTTGACTAGCCAACCAAAGAGAAGAATTGCGACGATTAAGGTTACAGCAAGCAGTGGGAAATAGAGTTGGGTATTGACCCATGTCGGCACTATCGCATCAATACTGACAAAGGTCACTTCATACCACCCTAGAGACTCGATGTAATAAATCGCAACAGCGGCTCGCCCACCACCTTGGTTAACCATCAGCACTTGTGCTTCTTGACCTTCCTTCTGCAACTTCATCAGTTTTTCGAGCGCTTGATAATCTTTATCATTGCTAATTACACTGCTGAGCAGGGGTTTCCTTGAACGGCTATCACGCAGTGGGTATTGAACAGAATCGACGCCTAGGAACAGTTGGATCCTCATCTGTTCATCAATAAAGTAGGTTTCTATCCCTGTGGGTTGTGAGTTATGAAACGGCTCGATCAGTTCCGTGAAATCGATACCAGTGCCGAGAATACCTAAAAACTGACCGTTCTTTTCTATGGTCTGATTAATCCAGATCTTGGTTAATCCCAGATGTACATCATGAGCGATATTGACGGAGAGATCGATTCCGCTCGACTTCTGCTCGAAAAACCATTTATCGGTAATCGCATCTGGATCCAGATAGTGGCGAAAGAAAGTTCCTTGGCGGATGCTATTTACATCGTTGTAGTGATAAGACAGGTTCTGATCTAAGGCGACGAAGAAATTTTTGGACGCCAGCCGCCAACGAAATTGTTCAAGTGTATCTTCTGCAACGGCTAGGTAGACTGAATCTTCGCTGTTTTGCGCCCATGAAGTGATATTGGGGTGAGTAGCCAACTGTTTTACGATCTCGGACTGAGCCGTTATAGGCTTTAACACTTCGGCGTCATGTTTGGCAGAGACTTGAGCAAACTCCCATAGCAATCCCTCAATCACGCTATCTAGCACTCGTTTTGAGATACTAAAAGCGGCTATCACCAAAACCAAGCTACCTGCGATAATGATACTTAGAAGCCTTAATCTCTGTCTCATGGCACCCTTCCCGTTATTCTTCTAAATCAATAGAAGCTAGAGATAATAATGTCAAAAGACAGACTGAGAATCACAATATATTAACAACCAATAGGTAAATAATTGTATATTGATCTCATAAATATGAAAACAGACAAGCGTTCGTCTAAAAGAAAAGGCAGCCATTATCGGCTGCCTTTCGTATTCTATACCCTACTTGCTTTTTGCAGGTTTCTTGCGCTTATCAGTAATTTCCCACTTACCGTCCACATAAAGTGCAGTGTAGCCGGTAGGCTTACCGTCGACTTCAGTACGGACATAGTTCTCTTTTGACTTACGACTAAAACGAACCACCATTGGTAAACCATCAGGATCTTTTTCTGGAGCTTCTGTTAAGTAATGGAATTTGGCTGAAAGACGATCTTTAAAACGTACCAGTTCTTCCACTAGAGGTGCACGTGTTTCACGTGATTTAGGGAAGGTACTCGCCGCTAGGAACAAACCTGACGCACCATCGCGAAGTACGAAGTAAGCATCTGAGTTCTCACATGGCAGTTCTGGCAAATGAACAGGGTCCTCTTTCGGTGGCGCGACTTCTCCGTTTTTCAGGATCTTACGTGTGTTCTTACACTCTTCACTCGTACAATCCATGTACTTGCCGAATCGACCGTTCTTGAGCACCATATCACTGCCACACTTGTCACACTCGACAACAGGGCCATCGTACCCTTTCACTTTGAACTCACCATGCTCAACAACGTAACCATCACAATTTGGGTTGTTACCACAAACGTGCATTTTACGTTTATCGTCAATCAGATACGCATCCATCGCGGTTTCGCAAATCGGACAACGTTTCTTAGCTCGTAGAGCCGCTGTTTCAACATCCTCTTCGAGAACATTGATAATGCCGTCTTCGTCACCCAAGTTGATCGTTGTCTTACAGCGCTCTTTAGGCGGTAGTGCATAGCCAGAACAACCAAGGAACACGCCGGTAGATGCAGTACGAATACCCATAGGACGCGAACATGTCGGACATTCGATATCGGTGTATACGATGTGGTTAGGCTTCATGCCGCCTTGATCTTCATCCTGCTCAGCTTTTTCAAGATCGCTCGTGAAGTCATTAAAGAAGTCGTCAAGTACGCCTTTCCAATTCGCTTCACCTTCAGCGATTTGGTCAAGCTTCTCTTCCATACGAGACGTGAACTCATAGTTCATCAGGTCATCAAAACTACCATCTAGACGGTCTGTAACGATCTCACCCATCTTCTCTGCATAGAAACGACGTTGTTCAACCTTAACGTAACCACGATCCTGAATCGTAGAGATGATTGATGCATAGGTCGATGGACGACCAATACCACGTTTCTCAAGCTCTTTTACCAAGGCAGCTTCTGTAAAACGCGCTGGCGGCTTAGTAAAGTGTTGCTTAGGATCAAGATTGACCAATTCGATACTGTCGCCAACTTGAACCGCAGGTAGGATCTGGTCCTCGTTCTTGCCAAGTGGACGTTGAACACGAGTCCAGCCATCAAACTTAAGAATACGACCTTTAGCTTTGAGGGTGTACTCCTCAGCTTTTACACTTACCGTGGTCGAGTCGTACTGAGCTGGGGTCATTTGACAGGCAACAAACTGGTTCCAAATCAATGAATATAGCTTGTGCGCATCGGCTTCCATTGCTTGAAGATCTTCTGACTTCACAGAGACATCGGATGGACGAATCGCTTCGTGCGCTTCTTGAGCACCTTGCTTACTGCCATAGACATTTGGCTTCGCAGGAAGGTATGCCTCACCAAACTCATTACCGATATAACCACGCACAGTCTCAACCGCTTCCGCACTCAGGTTTGTAGAGTCGGTACGCATATAAGTGATGTAACCCGCTTCGTAAAGACGCTGAGCGAGCATCATGGTTTTCTTAACACCGTAACCTAGGCGCGTACTGGCAGCCTGTTGCAGCGTAGATGTAATAAATGGTGCGGATGGTTTGCTTGATGTAGGTCGGTCTTCACGCTTACACACTTCGTAGCGCGCTTTTTCAAGCACAGCAATAGCCGCTTTAGTTTCGGCTTCGTTAACTGGTTTAAACGCAACACCATCTTTCTGCGCGACTTGTAGGCGGAAGTCTGTTTTGTCTTGCGTTTTAGTATCAGCATGGATATCCCAAAACTCTTCTGGAATAAACGCTTTGATTTCACGCTCACGTTCAACCAATAGCTTTACTGCAACGGACTGAACACGGCCAGCAGACAAACCACGTGCGACTTTCTTCCACAGTAGTGGCGAGACCATAAAGCCCACCACACGGTCCATGAAACGACGTGCTTGTTGCGCATTAACGCCATCCATGCTCAATTCGCCCGGTTTTTCGAACGCTTGTTGGATAGCATTTTTAGTAATTTCGTTGAATACAACGCGTTTGTATCGCTCTTCATCGCCACCGATGATCTCACGAAGGTGCCAAGCGATAGCCTCTCCCTCGCGGTCTAAATCGGTTGCTAGGTAAACGCAATCTGCGTCTTTGGCTAACTTCTGTAATTCTGCAACGACTTTTTCTTTGCCCGGCAGAATTTGATAGTTCGCTTCCCAGCCATGGTATGGGTCAATGCCCATTTTTTTAATCAGTGACTTACGATCTTTTTCTTTCTTGATGCGCGCTTTTTCTTCAGCACTTAAGCCTGTGGTTGATACGGCCGCAGCTTTTTGGCCCGTGCTTTGACCAGCAGTCGGTAGATCACGTACGTGACCTACACTGGACTTTACAATAAAGTCCTTACCTAAATACTTATTGATGGTCTTCGCCTTAGCAGGCGACTCCACAATAACCAGTGACTTACCCATAATTGACTCAAGTGTCCTTTATCAAGTGCGATACATATCGCACGACATACTTAATACATTGCTTCTTTTTTTACTATTGAGCGAGATTGCAAGAAGATCAATATCTTTTTTTAATTTCTACATTGACTGCTCGACAATGCAGCGATGTCTTAAAAATGGTAAGCATTACCAAACGACAAAATAATGCGCGATTGATTCGGGCAACTTATGAAAACGCCACATACTAAACGGCATAAGATCTACGATGCCAACTTTAGATAAGGTTTTTTGCCACCAGTCACAAAACCCACAAGCTTCAGCGCCTAAGTGTCCGCAGTGCGATTGATCTATCGCAATTGATTTTATCGTCATTATTCATACAATTTTCAGCAAACCTCTTCAATTAGAAGAAATCATCTACAAAGGTATCCCCCAATGAGCGAAAAAAAAGTCGTTTCACAACTTGAGCTTCTCATGATTGCTAATCACATCATCCAAGAACACGATGATTACATTGATGGCATGCGAGCCGACAGCGTTGAAGAAAAAGACGACGTCTTAGTGTTCAAAGGAAATTATTTTCTTGATGACAATGGATTACCAACAACGAAGACAACGGCTGTTTTTAATATGTTTAAGTACTTAGCACATCACTTGTCGAAAGAGTTTACTTTAGAGAAGTAGCGAGAAGCGAGAAGCGAGAAGCGAGAAGCGAGAAGCGAGAAAATCTTGCAAGGGTTGACAGAGCATGCCAACCCTTTCTTTTAAATTCAGACAATTAAGTTTTAATATCAGCCAGTACTGCCTACAACTTTCGACTCAATCACCACAGCACCTCTCGAAGGACGCAGTCCGTTCCAGCTCTCCGCAAGCAAAGCGCTCTACGAACTTAACCCTTCCAACTTGTCAAAGTAATCAGGGAAAGTTTTTGACGTACACTTTGGATCGTTAATGGTTACCGGTGTATCGCTGAGTGCAACAAGGGAGAAACACATTGCCATACGGTGATCATCGTAGGTATCGATCGCAGCGTGGATAAGTTGCTCCGGAGGTGTCACAATCAGGTAATCTTCACCCTCTTCCACTTCAGCACCGACTTTACGTAACTCAGTCGCCATCGCGGCCAAACGATCGGTTTCCTTAACGCGCCAGTTATACACATTGCGAATAGCGGTAGTACCTTTGGCAAATAGTGCAGTGGTTGCGATAGTCATTGCCGCATCAGGAATATGGTTGAAATCCATATCGACCGCTTTAAGCTCACCCACGCGGGAGATAACGTAGTCATCACCCCACTCAATCTCAGCACCCATTTTTTCAAGAGCATCGGCAAACTGAATATCACCTTGAATACTCGTCTTACCAATACCTGTCACTTTGATCTCGCCGCCTTTGATCGCAGCCGCCGCTAGGAAGTAAGATGCCGATGACGCGTCACCTTCAACTAAGAAGTCCCCCGGTGCAACATAGTGTTGACCATGACGGATAACAAACTCTTGGTAGTCGTTATTTTCTACTTCAACGCCAAACTGAGCCATGATGTGCAACGTGATATCGATGTATGGTTTTGATACCAATTCACCAACGATTTTGATCGTTACATCACCCTGAGCAAGTGGTGCCGACATTAAGAAAGCAGTTAGGAACTGACTTGAAATCGAGCCATCAATCTCGACCATTCCGCCTTTCAGGCCAGTGCCGAAGATTTTGAGTGGTGGGTAGTTTTCGTTTTCTAGGTACTCAATTTTAGCCCCCGCTTGACGCAATGCATCAACCAAGTGACCAATAGGACGCTCCTTCATACGAGGTTCACCCGTCAAGATGAACTCTCCCTCACCTAAACACAATGCGGCAGCAAGGGGACGCATCGCTGTACCTGCGTTGCCTAAAAACAGTTCTAGTGCTTGTGTCGCTTGAAAAGGCTTACCTAAACCTTCGACTTCACACACAGTTTTGTCATCAGATAGACGGTAAGACACGCCTAGCTTGCTCAGTGCATTCAGCATATGACGAATATCGTCGCTATCGAGCAAATTCGTTAATCGTGTTGTACCACTTGCTAAGGCTGCGAGAAGTAACGCACGATTTGAAACACTTTTTGAACCCGGTAAGTTGACCTCACCATTGACTTTATTGATAGGTTGTAACGTAAGGCTTTCCATTTAAATTGATGTTCCTTGCTCAGCCCGTCTTCCTAAACGAGATGATGAAAAATTCTTCGTACTTGCAGCCTATCTAAAAAGCCTTAGTAAAACCAGAGCAAAGTCACAATTAAACTGAATAAATATGTCGTCGGGACTTTGGTGCCTATTATGACTATCAATACTCTTTATCGACCCTAACGCCATCATCAAAATATAGAATGCGAACTTTATCGCCCTTTTCAAACAGCATACCGCTGTCTATGTCCTGAATTACATCGATTAACTTCCCCTGCTCGGTTTCAATCAACAACTCCACCAGCTTATGTTCCATCCGATAGACTTGGTTCGCATTACTACGTGCGATACCGGCACCGGCAACCGCTCCAACGGCGGTAGCCACTTCTTTGCCTGTCCCGCCGCCAAATTGATTACCAACCACTCCACCAACCACGGCACCAAGGAGTGTTTCCCATCCTGAACCTTGTGATTTGACGATCTCTTGCTGGGTGATATATCGCACCGTATCAACTTGACCAAACACCACTTCGTTGACTGGCCGAGCGGTATTTCTTTGGTAAGCTGCATTGGCAATCAAGGGAAAAACCAATATGATCCATAACAACTTCTTCATTCTTGTTTCCTCTATTTATTCATGGCGATATATCTGACTGAACTTAACTGTGATGAACTCTGGTTCCCCTCGCCTTTGGAAGCACTGGCCGATCCAAATGGCCTGCTCGCTTTTGGCGGCGATCTACAACCAGACAGATTACTTTTGGCCTACCAAAATGGCATTTTCCCATGGTACGGCCCTGGAGAACCGATTCTCTGGTGGAGCCCTTCGCCAAGAGCAGTCTTTAATCCTAAGACATTTGAACCAGCAAAAAGTCTCAAAAAATTTCAGCGAAAGCATCAGTATAAAGTCAGTATTAATCAAGCAACAGAACGTGTCATCGACTTGTGTGCCTCGACTCGTCATGAGGATGAAACTTGGCTTAACGAAGATATGCGGGATGCCTATAAACAACTGGCGAAATCGGGTCACTGTCATTCCGTCGAGGTTTGGCATCAGGAAGAGTTGATAGGTGGACTTTATGGTCTTTCAATCGGTAAACTATTCTGTGGTGAGTCGATGTTTAGTTTAAAAACCAACGCATCTAAGATTGCCTTATGGTATTTATGCGACCACTTTCAAAAACATGCAGGGGAACTGATTGACTGCCAAGTCATGAATGCCCACCTAAAATCACTTGGCGCTATTGAGTTGCAGCGTGAAGATTTCATGCAAAGACTGCTATCATTTAAGAACCAACCTGTCATTGAAGGTTGTTTTAACAATCAGTGGCTCACTTGTGAAATATGAGGAGATAAATGAGTTCTGATCTGCAACAAATCCGCATTGGATTGACTGACAGTCATCCTTGCAGCTATTTAGCCGATCGTCAGGAACGCGTTGCTGTCGCACTTGATCCTGCCATGCATTGCGGCTCTAGCTATGAGGTACTGTTAGCCAACGGCTTTATCCGTAGTGGTGATACGATCTCTAAACCCCATTGTGATCAGTGCCAATCCTGCCAAGCGCTACGCCTGTCTATTCCTGATTTTGAACCATCACGCAATCAAAAGCGCCTATTAAAAAAAGCGGCTCAATATCAATGGCAATTGAAAGAGAGAATGGACGATAACTGGTTTGATTTATATGCCCGTTATATTGAGTCTCGCCATAAAAGTGGCTCAATGTACCCTCCTAAAAAAGAGGAGTTTGCTCAGTTTTCGAAATGCAATTGGTTAAACACTCAGTTTCTCCATATTTACCAAGAGCAACAACTTGTCGCTATCGCTGTGACAGATATCTTGTCGAATAGCGCCAGTGCGTTTTACACCTTTTTTGAGCCTGAACACTCATTATCCTTAGGTACCTTAGCGGTATTATTCCAAGCTGAATACTGTATTGAGCAAGGTAAGCAGTGGCTCTATTTGGGCTATCAAATTGATGAATGTCCGGCGATGAACTATAAAGTCCGTTTTCAGCGTCATCAAAGGCTAGTAAATCAGCGTTGGCAAGGGTAGAATACGCCCCAACTTTACATAATTCATTTTGATCGGCATTGTGCGCCGGTTGGAATTGTCCATTTTGAAAAGAGGATTAAATGGCTAAAGAAGACGTAATTGAGATGCAAGGCACTGTCCTTGATACTCTTCCAAACACAATGTTCCGTGTTGAGCTAGAAAACGGCCACGTAGTTACTGCTCACATCTCTGGTAAAATGCGTAAGAACTACATCCGTATTCTTACTGGTGACAAAGTAACTGTAGAGATGACTCCATACGATCTATCTAAAGGTCGCATCGTCTTCCGTGCTCGTTAATCTCAGATTATCGAATACACACAAAAAACGGAGCTAGCGCTCCGTTTTTTGTATCTGCTACTTACCTAGCGCTTCTTTATAGTGCTGACGACAGACAGAAACATATTTATCATTGCCACCAATCGCAACCTGATCGCCTTCCGCAATCGCAACACCATTTTCATCGGTACGGATGACCATGTTAGCTTTGCGGCCACAGTGACAAATCGTTTTTAGTTCTACAAGCTTGTCTGCCCAAGACAGCAAGTATTTGCTCCCCTCAAACAGCTCACCTAAGAAATCGGTTCTCAATCCGTAGCACAATACTGGAATATGAAGTTTATCAACCACTTCGGTCAATTGGTAAACTTGCTCTTTGCTCAGGAACTGACACTCATCGACCAAGATGCAGTGACGCTTCTCGACTTCATTAAGGCTAGAAATTTCCTGATAGAGATTGGTCGCAGAGTTGTACAGATGCGCATCCGACTGTAAACCAATACGTGAACTGACTTTACCGACACCGTAACGATTGTCTAACGCAGCGGTAAAAATAACTGGTGTCATTCCTCGCTCTTGGTAGTTAAACGAAGATTGAAGAAGAGTGGTTGATTTACCCGCATTCATTGCAGAGTAGTAGAAGTACATCTGAGCCACTGTTTTTACCCATCAAAATAATCAAAAAAATAAACAAAAGGGCTGAATAAACAGCCCTTAGAAAATTGCTATACCAATGCGATCGACTTAACGCTCACCCACAGATTTAAAACTGAACAAGGCATCAATCGCATCGAGATCTATCACTTACGACGCCAAGTGGTGCCCTCTGGACCATCTTCTAGCACGATACCCATCTCGTTTAGCTTGTCTCGAGCCATATCTGCATTCGCCCAATCTTTTGAAGCACGGCTATCGTTACGTAGCTTAATCAGCGCTTCAATCTCTGCTACTTCATCATCGCTGCCAGCGTCACCCTTAAGGAACGCTTCAGGATCTTGGTGTAAGATACCAATCACATCAGCGAGTTCGCGCATCAATGAGCCTAAAGCACTTGCCGCCGATAAGTTTTCAGTTTTAAGACGGTTGATCTCACGCGCCATATCAAACAGCACTGAGTAAGCTTCTGGTGTATTGAAGTCGTCATTCATTGCTTCTGCAAAGCGAGTAACATACTCCTCTCCACCAGCGGCTGGCGTTGTCAGATCCAATCCACGCAGAGCCGTGTATAAACGCTCAAGAGACGCACGAGCTTGATTGAGGTTCTCTTCGCTGTAGTTCAGTTGACTGCGGTAGTGACCTGACATTAGGAAATAACGAACAGTCTCAGCGTCGTAATGTTCAAGGACATCACGGATGGTGAAGAAGTTTCCTAGCGACTTAGACATTTTCTCTTTGTCTACCATCACCATGCCGCTATGCATCCAAGTATTTACGTACTGAGTGCCATGAGCACAGCATGATTGAGCAATTTCATTTTCGTGGTGAGGGAACTGCAAATCAGAACCGCCGCCGTGAATATCAAAATGGTTGCCCAAAATTGATGAGTTCATCGCCGAACATTCAATATGCCAACCTGGACGACCAGGGCCCCAAGGTGATTTCCAAGTTGGTTCACCCGGTTTCGACATTTTCCACAACACAAAGTCAAGCGGACTGCGTTTTGCGCTTTCTACATCAACACGTGCGCCCGCTTGAAGTTGGTCAAGATCTTGCTTTGATAGCTTACCGTATTCATCGAACTTCTTAACTTCGAACATAACGTCGCCGTTGCTGGCTACATAAGCAAAACCACGCTCGATAAGTTTTTCAACCAGTTCAATGATTTCTGCAATAAATTCTGTCGCACGCGGCTCAACATCAGGACGCTTCATGTTCAATGCATCAAAATCAGCGTGCATTTCACCAATCAGACGTTCCGTTAATGAATCACAGCTTTCACCGTTTTCGTTGGCACGTTTGATAATTTTGTCATCAATGTCGGTAATATTGCGAACAAACGTTAGGTCATAACCTAAGTAACGCAGGTAACGAGAGACAACATCAAAAGAAACAAAGGTACGACCGTGGCCAATATGACAGAGATCATAGATGGTTACTCCACAGACATACATGCCGATTTTACCGGCATTGATTGGTTTGAATTCCTCTTTCTGTCTTGTGAGTGTGTTGTATATCTTTAACATGATCTCTTTCTAATATTTCCAGTGAATCAAAATAGTGAGCCAGTATATCAAGTCATGCACTAATAGGTAATCCCTCAAACGGTTAAAAAGCCATCATTAGCACTGCTACTCAGCTCTCAACCTGCGCTTTTCACGTATTAATGTCGCAAAAGTTACGCTAGAATCTTTGCTTCAAGTCAAAAACATATGTAAAGGACAAAATCATGATCACCCTTCACACAAATTTTGGTGACATCAAAATTCAACTAAATGAAGAAAAAGCACCAAAAACTAGCGCAAACTTCCTACAGTACTGCCGTGATGGTTTTTACGACAACACACTGTTCCACCGTGTTATCGATGGTTTCATGATTCAAGGTGGCGGTATGGAGTCTGGTCTTCGTGAAAAACCGACTCGTGATCCAATCAAAAACGAAGCAAATAACGGTCTGAGCAACAAAGTAGGTACCATTGCGATGGCACGTACTATGGAACCGCATTCGGCAAGCTCTCAGTTCTTCATCAACGTTAACAACAACACTTTCCTAGATTTCCGTAGCGAAAGCCTAGATGGCTGGGGTTACTGTGTATTCGGAGAAGTGGTTGAAGGTATGGACATCGTTGACAAGATTAAAGGTGTAAGTACCGGTTCTATGGGCATGCACCAAGACGTACCGCTTAAAGAAGTGTTCATCACTAGCACAACAATCGAAGAATAATCCGATTCAAGAGAGCGCCCTGCGCTCTCTTCTTTAATCTACTATGACCACACTATTTATTTCTGATCTACACCTATCCCCGACGACACCTGAAACGACGTCATGCTTTATCCGTTTTATGCGCGAGGAAGCAATCCACGCCGATGCACTTTATGTTCTGGGTGACTTATTTGAATTCTGGATTGGTGATGATGACCGCTCCGAATTTGCCTCAAGCATACGGGACGAATTTAAGAGACTCACTGACCACGGCGTTGCTTGCTTTTTTACTCAGGGTAATCGCGATTTTCTCGTTGGTCGCCGATTTGCTAAGCAGACGGGAGTTACGCTCCTTGGCGATGAAACCGTGATAGACCTTTATGGTACCAAGGCCGTCGTACTCCACGGTGATACCCTGTGTACCGATGACGTTAAATACCTCGAATTTCGTGCCAAAGTACACCAACCTTGGCTGCAATGGATTTTCAATCGCATTCCAATGTTCATAAAAAAGAAGATTGTGTCTAAAGTTCAGTCTGACATCAAAGATGACAAAAAAAACAAATCTCTAGACATCATGGATGTGACACAAGGCGAAGTAGAGAAAGTGATGACCGAATACAATGTAGAACTTATGATCCATGGCCATACACACCGGCCGAATGTTCACACTTTTGAACAAGGTAATCGAGTCTATACTAGAATAGTGTTGGGTGACTGGTACACTCACGGTTCAGTATTGGTCTACAACAAAAATAATTTCGACCTACAACAAAGACCTTTTTCTGGTTAAGTGACTGAAATTGTGCACAATATGCCGTACCATTTCCGGTGATTTTGAGCCAATAAATTTAGACAAGAAGCGCGGTAACTACCTTGAAACACTCGTATATAGCAAGACAACCCATTCTCAATAAAGATAAACACACGGTTGGATATGAGCTCCTGTTTAGGGATGGTCCCCAAAACACGTTTCCAGATATTGATCCTGAGCAAGCGACAAGCCGCCTGCTGTCAGATCACTTCCTTTCTACTCACTATGAAACGTTGGGAGACAAGTTAGGCTTTGTCAATTTCCCTTACCAAAGCCTGATTAATAAGGTGCCGACCCTTTTCCCATCAGACAGTCTCATCGTTGAAATCTTAGAAAACTGTGCCCCCACTAAAGAGTTATTGCAGGCTGTTAAAGAGATGTCAGCCCTTGGCTATAAGATGGCACTCGATGATTTTGTGCCAACCAGAGAATGGAAAACATTTTTACCTTACATTTCCCTGATCAAATTCGATATCCGCCAAGTTTCTATCGAAAAAGCTCGTATTTTTATACTCAGACTTGCAGGTTCCAATATTGAGTTTCTCGCAGAAAAAGTGGAAACCTATGAAGAGTTCGAACAAGCTAAATCCGCTGGATTTGACTATTTTCAGGGTTACTTTTTCAGCAAACCCGAAATGATCAGCCGTAAATCGCTTGAACCGTCCTTCATGACAGTGGTTCAGTTACTGACCGAAGTGTCTAAACCGGATATGGATTACACGGCAATTGAAGCACTCATCACCAAAGATCTGACGCTGTCCTATAAGTTACTGGCCTTTGTTAATTCCTCTTCTATCGTTTGCTCAAAAATCCAATCTTTCAAGCAAGCGCTGGTGTATCTAGGGGAAGAGAAACTGCGTAAGTTTATTTCTCTCGTCGCGCTTGCCTCTACGCAAAATAGCAAACCAGATTACTTGTATGGCTTGTCCATTCAAAGAGCGCGATACTGTGAGCTGCTGGCCTCTAATCTTGACGCAAAACTCGAACCAGGACATGCATTCTTAACCGGCATGTTTTCGCTATTGGACAGTTTACTAGATCGCCCACTGGCACAAATTCTTGAAGAAATCTCAATCGACCAAACGATAAAACTCGCAATTATTGCCAACGAAGGCATACTTGGCGACATTCTCACCCTGACCAAAGCGTACGAACACGCTGAGTGGGACGAGGTCCATCAGCGATGTGAGAACATTGGCTTAGATCATGACATTCTAAGCGAGTGTTACGACTCATCGGTGAAATGGACGGCTGATCTTCTATCGGTTAAAACGAATTAATTGGAGTCTTTATGAGTTCGTGTCCTTGTGGCAGTTCACAAGATTACACCGTCTGTTGTGAACCTATCCATAACAACCATGCACTAGCCAAAACCCCCGAACAACTGATGCGTTCGCGCTACTCAGCACACGTGAAAGGCTTAGTAGACTATGTGGTAAACACATATCACCCGAGTTGCAACGCTTCGCAGCAGCGTGACGAGATAGCTGAGTCAATTAACAGTGATTGGTGTGGCTTAGACGTTGTCGGCACGGAGTCAGGCAAGGATGACAACGAAGGTTTTGTCACATTCAAAGCCTTTTTCAATCAAGATGGCCAGCAGTACTGTTTAGAAGAACGCTCAAGATTCGTTCGAGAAGGCGGCCTTTGGTTCTATATCGACGGCACGTTCCCCGAAGAACAAAAGCCTGTCGATGTTCGATTGAGCCAAACCATTAGCCAGTTGAAAATCGGTCGTAACGACCCCTGTATTTGTGGTAGCGGCAAAAAATTCAAAAAGTGCTGCGGTTAACGGTTTAACCACCGATAAAAAAGCAGGCATCGTGCCTGCTTTTTTGGTTTATTGAAGCGTTAGTCATTCAAATTAGGATTAACGCGGACAATATCCTCTTGCCCTTGTTGGAATTGCTTCTTCAGTTTAAAGCTAATCTCTCCACCTTTGGCAACCGTCATGTGCTGAGCTTCAGAATTGTGTTTAGATTGATACAACATCACAGCCTGCATACAAGAATCTCGCTGCTGTTGAGAAAGTGGGGTACCCTCAGGCCACTTACCTGTTTCTACAGCAAAAAGTAGACGCTCATATGCCTCTGGTGTGATGGCGTTAATTAACTGCTCTGCGTCCATGGTATATCCTATAATCAATCAAGATAGACGAACATTAACTGGCTGGGAGCTTGAGTCAAGGCAACTGCTAATAATAAGCGTAACGGATCACAAGCAATAATAATATGAAACTAACGAATGTCCTCACTTTACTGAGCGCAAGTATTGCGCTCACTGGTTGTTTTGAAGGAAACAAAAATACTGAACAACTTTGTAATGATAATCCAGGGCTTCAATGCCAACGACTTAATGTCGGAGACGGTCAGTGTCGAGTGCCACGGACTGATCTAATATGGCATCGCTTCGAAGTGCTGAAAAACCCGAACGACGATAACTACATCAAAGAGTACGCACTACTTTCAACCTACAAGAAGTGCCTCGAACTTGCTTCTCAAATTCAACCCATTGATCAGTCAGGACTCAAACAACGTCGCTTTGATGCATTAATTAACTCAGGCCAAGACTTAGAGGCCATTGTCTCCCGACTAGAAAAATCCGATTCCCCTCAATCTCTCTATTTTTTATGGAGTCAAACTGGCAGTGACCCTGCCCGTCGAGCGTTTTTGCAGTTAGAAGGGACACCGTCTCTCGAAACGGCTGAGATGCAGTATGCTTTGGCAACATTCTATACCAGCAGAGATCAAGCTAAAACTCGACAACTTCTCGTTCATGCACTAGAACTCACTAAGCGCGGCAAA
Source organism: Vibrio sp. Hep-1b-8 (assembly GCF_006124995.1). GTDB lineage: Bacteria > Pseudomonadota > Gammaproteobacteria > Enterobacterales > Vibrionaceae > Vibrio. Next base: position 9,822 of record NZ_QEWN01000109.1, on the reverse strand, counting down.
GTTAACACTGAAATATTCAAATCCTTGGCGAGCACCACCTATCGACTCGGCGATAAAGAAGAGGCGTATATTTGGACTATGGTAGCGCAACGCTTCAACGTACCAATTGCTTCGAAAAGTGAGCTGCAATTGCTATACGGTTTTGATAGCAGTACTTATAGCCAGTTAGATGATATTGCAGAGAAGATAGAAGAGATGGTGAATAACGGGACATTTAACGCGTCAATCGTCCCTAGGTTTAAGTAGCCATAAACCATTCATTGAAAGGATAAAACAAATAGCGGTGATTAAATCACCGCTATTTTTATGAATTGTTGAAAATTAACGACACAGAGTTCACACAGAATCTCTCACCTGTCGTCTTGGGTCCATCAGGAAAAACGTGACCCAGATGGCTATCACACGCTGCACATCTAATCTCAATTCTCACCATTCCGTGACTGAGATCTTCTAAATAGCGAATTGCCTCACTATTGATAGGGGCATCAAAACTAGGCCAACCACATCCCGAATCGTACTTGTTGTCTGAGGTGAATAGTGGTGCTTGGCAGCACGTACAAGAGTAAACTCCGGTTTGTTTGTTATGCAGTAGCTTACCGGAAAACGGTGCTTCTGTACCTTGCTCCCTACAGATACGATATTGCTCATCAGACAACATCTCACGCCAGTATTCATCAGGCTTCACAACCTTTTCTACCTTATGTTTCACGGGCTTAAATCTCCACATTCTCACTTTTTATTCTGACTTTTTTCGCGAAAAACTTGCGAATAATAACCTTTGTAGCACATACTTTGAGACCATGACAGGATGGTTAAACTTTCAGCACAGCTGTCAACATCTGAACTATTTTACGTCAACTGGTTAGGGAAAAAACCAGTAATCCGTTCAAAACATGACCATTTGCGACTAATTGTGAAAAAAAGCGACGCTTTTTTTTGACTTTAAACAAGTTAAGTCCGATTATCTGTTGCAGATTTTGACTGGATTCTGTAATTTTACTACCAGTTATCTTTAATCAGAAATTAAGTTGTGGAGCAACTATAATGACTATCAAAGTAGGTATTAACGGTTTTGGCCGTATCGGTCGTTTCGTATTCCGTGCAGCACAAGAGCGCGCAGACATCGAAGTAGTAGGTATCAACGACCTTATCGATGTAGATTACATGGCATACATGCTTAAGTACGACTCAACTCACGGCCGTTTCAACGGTACTGTTGAAGTTGAAGGTGGTAACCTAGTCGTTAACGGTAAAACTGTACGTGTTACTGCAGAGCGCAACCCAGAAGACCTAAAATGGGACGAAATCGGTGTTGACGTAGTAGCTGAAGCAACGGGGCTTTTCCTAACAGACGAGACTGCACGTAAGCACATCACTGCTGGTGCGAAGAAAGTTGTTCTAACTGGCCCTTCTAAAGACGCTACTCCAATGTTCGTAATGGGCGTTAACCACGCTACTTACGCTGGTCAAGACATCGTTTCTAACGCTTCTTGTACTACTAACTGTCTAGCGCCTGTTGCTAAAGTTCTTAACGACAAGTTCGGTATCGTATCTGGTCTTATGACTACAGTTCACGCTACTACAGCAACTCAAAAAACTGTAGACGGTCCTTCTGCTAAAGACTGGCGCGGTGGTCGTGGTGCTTCTCAGAACATCATCCCATCTTCAACTGGTGCTGCTAAAGCTGTAGGCGTTGTTCTTCCAGAACTAAACGGCAAACTAACTGGTATGGCTTTCCGCGTACCAACAGCTAACGTTTCTGTAGTTGACCTAACAGTTAACCTAGAGAAAGGCGCATCTTACGAAGCTATCTGTGCAGCAATGAAAGAAGCTTCTGAAGGCGAACTAAAAGGCGTTCTAGGCTACACTGAAGATCAAGTTGTATCTCAAGACTTCATCGGTGAAGTTCAAACTTCAGTATTCGATGCTAAAGCTGGTATCGCTCTAACTGATAACTTCGTTAAAGTTGTATCTTGGTACGACAACGAAATCGGTTACTCAAACAAAGTTCTAGACCTAATCGCTCACATCTCTAAGTAATTTTTACTTAGTCAGCGTTTAGCGAAGAATTTCGTTAAAGAAAAGGCGGCTCTTGAGTCGCCTTTTTAGTATCTGTTGGTTTGGTAATACTATCGAGATTACAGCCCATTGTTCATTGCTACCGAGTGGACAGTTGAATGTAATTTCTCTCATCAGGGACAATAGAATGAATTTAACTCAACTACCTGCTTTAACCGTTCTTTCTGACAACGTCACTATCGTTGAAAAAGACAAGGTTAAAATCGTTCGCATTATTCATGATAAAGCCACCGCAGGCATAGCTCTGCACGGCGGTCATGTCGTTTCGTTTCAGCCAGTTGGTCAGCCTGAACTGATCTGGATGAGCGAAGAGGCTATTTTTGATGGTAGCGCTGCACTACGTGGCGGCATTCCTGTTTGCTGGCCTTGGTTTGGCAGAATTGCCGCTCCCGCACATGGCTTTGCGCGCTCATCGCAATGGCAACTGATTGAACATCGTGAAAATGAACATGGTGTTATCGTTGAGCTAGGCCTGAGCGATAGTAAAGAGACACAAGCAATCTGGCCGTATCAATTTGATGCTCGCCTGATTGTTGAGGTGACGGAACAGCTTAAAGTCACGCTAAAAGTGACCAATACCGACGACAAATCTTGGATGTTCTCTGGCGCGTTGCACACTTATCTAAACGTTGGCGACATCGCTCAGGCTCAAACTACAGGTATGGGTTCGGAGTACATAGATAGCTTACAGGCAGGAAAACGATGCCAAGGTGGTGACGTACTCAAACTCACCGACACCATTGATCGTGTTTACACTAAGCCAGAGCAAGAAATTCTGGTTCAAGATCCCGTTCTGAATCGCACCATCAAAGTAGAGAATCAGGGGCATAACTCAGCCGTTCTTTGGAACCCATGGGCAGAAGGCGCAACATCTATGGCTGACATGGAAGACAACGGCTACCAAACCTTCCTGTGTGTTGAGTCGACCCTTCATGCTCAATCTCTTGAGCAAGGAAAGTCGCTGCAATCTGGCGAAGGTTATGAGCTAGTGACCACCATTTCGGCAAACTAACGGCTTTTGTCGCAGGATAACGTCCTGCGACATTTTCTCTCCTCGAAATCAATTCCTTACTACCTCGTTAAAAGACCCGTCAGGTCGCCGCTAGTCTGCCGCCCTGCTTCCTGATAAACTTCGCCCACTCAGTATCGATTAGAGCCAGTTATGTCCTACACCTGCCCATTATGTCACCACACTCTCTCCCTCAGCGAGCGTACCTATCGCTGCGAGAATAATCACTCTTTTGATCTCGCCAAAGAGGGGTATCTCAACTTGATGCCTGTGCAGCATAAACGCTCGAAAGATCCCGGTGACAATAAAGAGATGATGCAAGCTCGTCGACGCTTTCTCAATAAAGACTATTACCAGCCGATGAAGCAACGAGTCGCAGACTTGATTTCAGATCTGCTGATCAACAGCAAGCATCGCTTACTGGATATTGGTTGCGGGGAAGGCTACTACACAACTGCAATATCTGAGTCACTAAAGCAACAAGATGCGAACTCCGCGACTTATGGCTTAGATATTTCTAAAGTAGCGATTCGTTACGCTGCTAAGCGCTATCCAAACTGTCAGTTTTCGGTAGCTTCAAGCCATAGGCTGCCTTTTGCTGATGGCAGTTTTGATGCCGTACTCCGCATCTACGCTCCTTGTCATGCTCAAGAACTCAATCGAGTTACGACGGAAAATGGGGTTGTAATCACGGTCACACCTGCCGGTCGTCATCTCTATCAGTTGAGAGAAGAGATCTACCCTGATGTTCGCTTACATAGTGAAGAAACGGAAGCGATCGAAGGTTTCGCTCTAGAGCATCAAGAGACGCTAAGCTACACGATGAAGCTGAGTGATGGGGATGGCTTCGACCTGCTGCAAATGACGCCATTTGCATGGAAAGCCGATGACGCACTTAGAGAAAAATTAAAATCGGCTACACTGTTTGAGTGTGAGGCTGACTTTATGATTCGGGTTTACCGCAAGCAATAAACCAAAATCGATAATTATTCTCATTTTCATTGAGTTCATTCACAGTCTCCATTACTATTGCCGCTCAAGTTAATGGAGGCTGCTATCATGCTTCGGTATATCGCCGTTTTATTGAGTTTTATTGCCCTTACCGCCTGCTCATCTGCCGGCCCTACTCACGAGTCACAAGGTGTCGTCAGTTTCTATGACTACCAACTCTATAGTCCAGACAACGAGCCGATATCAATCGATTCTCTACCCGACGCGTTAACGAAGGCCAACGTGATACTGGTTGGTGAGTGGCATACACACAGCGCAATTCACCGCTTTCAGACCGACCTCGTCAAACAGCTGTTTCGCACTAGCCCACACCTGACGATCTCCATGGAACAGTTTGCACGCGACAAACAGTCAGTATTGGATGCATACCTTGATGGTGAAATCGGCGAGCAGACCCTGATCAAAACCGCCAATGGCTGGCCTAACTATGAGAGCGACTACCGAGCACTGGTCGAGTTCGCCAAATCGAATTCACTGGACGTCATTGCATCAAACGCTCCTAAACCTCTCGTGCGCTGTATTGGGCGTCAGGGTATCGGCTATCTAGACAAACTCTCGAATGAAGAGAGACAGCATCTTGCCCGAGAGATCGAGACGGGCTATAGCCCCTACAAAGAGAAGTTTATGGCATCTATGCATCATGGAAAACCAGAACAATCTGAGCGCCAATATGCAGCGCAAGTCACGTGGGATGAAACAATGGCAGAGTCAATCAGTGATTACTTAAAGCAGAATCCTCGTCATCAAATCATCCATATCGCAGGAAAGTTTCACACTGAACAAGGTCTAGGAATCGAAGCCTCTTTACTGCGAAGAATGCCCAGCCTTAACATCGTCGTCATCACACCGACAAGCTCGCCAACTATCGAGCCTGATAATCATCGTGATTTTCGCCTGCACGTACTGGCGCCTCCGACGCGTTACATAAAAGCAGAAAACCGCCTTGCGGCCTTCCAGCACTTAGCAACACGAAATGATCAGCTAATCTGTAAATAGGCACTGCTCTTGCTTGATAACAATGCCCCCGTTACGCTTTGTTAAAAAATATTAACGACGTGATAACTGGGCACGGTTTATGCTTGGTCTTTTTTCATACAAATCTCGCATATTTTGCACAAGTTTTTCATCAAGCAGCCGATATATTGGCTGAGGATGATGTAAGGAGATCAATATGACCCCAGTAGGAATGGAGCCAGCTAAGCTGTCCCCAACCCAGCAGGTAAAACCTCAAGCCAATGCAGTTAGTGCAACCACCAACCCTGCTCCACTTAAAGTCGAGCAGAATAAAGTAACCCTTTCCGAGGAAGGTAAGGCACTTCTAACTGCACTACAGGAAATTGAGAAAGAAGGCGTACAAGCGAAAAATGAAAACAAAACTGTCGGTGACAAAGTTGAGTCGTTCGCACACGGCGCGTTAGGCATGGATCATCCAGATAAGATCAAAGAAGAGGAAGACGGCTCTTATTCTGCGGGGCAATATCTTTCCGCAGCGGCAACCGTTGGAGGCATTCTACTGGCTCTCATTTAATTGTCTGCCAGTAGAGACGTTTTCTATCAACGCCTGTGCTCATGTCGACAAATAACTTCGTTTGTCGATAAAAGCACAGCGAGTCCATAATTAAGGTACTCATAATTATGGAAATCAACTGTGCGCAACTCATTTTCACTTATTGATAAACCGACTTTTTTCGGTGCAATCGCCCTCCTTCTTGCGATTGTCTTTCCTTTGATCTTATTCCCTCAACAAGGAGCAGATTGGATTGCTGTAGCAAAAACATTTATGACCGATAAACTCGGTTTCCTCTACCTGGCCCTTGGCCTAGGTGCTTTTTTCTTCATGATCTATGTCATTTTCAGTGACATGGGACAAATCAAACTGGGCGACCCGGACGAAGAACCAGAATTTGCCACGGCGTCATGGGCGGCAATGCTGTTCTGTGGTGGTATCGGCGCCAGTATCCTCTATTGGGGCTGCATCGAGTGGGCCTATTACTACCAGTCTCCGCCGTTCCAACTGGAACCAGGTAGCGAAGAAGCCGTTCGCTGGGCTGCCACCTACGGTCTTTTCCACTGGGGACCAATCGCTTGGGCAATTTACCTTATCCCTGCCCTGCCAATCGCTTACTTCTTCTATGTTCGCAAACAACCCGTATTGAAAGTATCCAGCGCACTAATGCCGGTATTAGGTGAAGAACACACCAAAGGCGCTGCTGGTAAAGTCGTTGATGTGCTGTTTATCTTCGGCCTGTTAGGTGGTGCGGCAACGACACTAGGCTTAGCGGCTCCGCTTATTGGTGAAGGCCTAAACTTCCTGTTCGGTATTCCACAAACCACATTTAGCCAGATTGTGGTATTACTTATCTGTACCGCGATTTTTGCCTACTCTTCTTACGCCGGTATGGAGAAAGGGATTAAGGTGCTGAGTAACATCAACTTCTGGGGTGCGATGGGTCTGCTCGCTTTCGTCCTTGCAGCAGGACCGACCATTTTCATGCTGGAAACGGGCTTAGACTCGATCGGTCGCATGTTGTCTAACTTCTTTGTTATGGCGACCTGGGCTGAACCATTCGGTGGTTACGGTACCTTTGATAACACCCACTTCCCACAAGACTGGACCATTTTCTACTGGGCTTGGTGGTTAGTATTCGCGCCTAGTATGGGGCTGTTCGTGGCACGTATTTCTCGCGGTCGTACGATTAAACAGATGGTTTCAGGCTCGATTTTCTTTGGCTCTATGGGCTGTTTCCTGTTCTTTATGATTCTTGGGAACTATGGCCTGTCACTGCAACTATCAGGAGAACTGGATGTAGTCGGTATTCTTAACAGTGAAGGCGCAACCAAAGCGATCTTCTCTATGTTGAGTTCACTGCCAATGGGCACCGCGGTTATCGCCGTGTTCACGATTCTGTGTATTATCTTCACCGCAACAACGTTTGACTCTATTTCATACATTCTGGCTTCAGTGGTTCAGAACAATGTCACTGAAGAGCCAATGCGCTGGAACCGTATGTTCTGGGCTTTCACCCTGTCATTCCTGCCAACGGTACTGATGTTCCTGGGTGGCTTAAGTACACTACAAACTGCTGCGATTGTTGGCGGTCTGCCACTACTTGGTATCTCTGTTATGTTGATGATTTCAGCGGTTCGCGCTACCAGCCTCGATCTACGTCATCAGAAAGATTATGTTGAGCCGACAATCAACATCGAAGACCTGCCAGAAATGGATCCTTGGTCTTCTGAAGGTATGGCATTAGCGCGTTTTGAACGTAGTCGTGATGCAGCGCAAGAAGCGGCTGAGCTAGAGCGTGAAGTGCTTGCTAACGTGATGAAAGTGAAAAAACGTATTCGCGCATTCGCTTTAGAACATGATGGAGAACAAGAGTTCTCAGACCACCATCTCCCTCAAGAACTACAAGATGAGCTTCAAAGTGCGCTTGATGCAGTATCAAAGGCTCAGGATGCCAAAGTAGCGGCGTCAGAGCAGGCTCAGAATGCTCGCAGTGAATTCAATCTGGCTGTCATCAATGCGGCAGCAAGCTAGACCGATTCTTTAGTCATTGCTTTTCTCCTTCCTTAAGTTCAAAGCTCACCGTTTGGTGAGCTTTTTTTATTGCTGCGGTCAAAATCGAATAAAAGCTCAATTTTATATTTATGCAATAAATGTGAAACATCTCTGCCATAAATCGGTGTTTTAATCGTGTCGCTTTTAGAAATAAGGACAATGCAATGAAGCACCTAACTAAACCTATTATTGCCGCTGTAGCGACTTCTGCACTTTCTTTTAACGCACTTTCTGCAGAAATCAAAAACGTTATCCTGATGATTGGTGACGGCATGGGCCCGCAACAAGTTGGTCTGCTAGAAACATACGCAAACCAGGCGCCTAACTCAATTTACAAAGGCAATACAACGGCCCTTTATAAGCTGGCACAGGAAGGTGTGATAGGTTCTTCACTCACTCATCCGCAAGACGCAATCGTCGTCGATTCAGCCTGTTCAGCAACGATGCTGGCTACTGGTATTTACACAGGTTCTGAAGTCATTGGTGTCGACTCACAAGGCAACCATGTTGAGACGGTATTAGAACAAGCCAAACGCGTTGGCAAAGCGACAGGTTTAGTTTCGGATACTCGCATGACCCATGCGACGCCGGCTGCCTTTGCTGCTCATCAGCCGCATCGTTCATTAGAGAACGATATCGCTGCCGATATGCTAGAGACTGGCGTCGATGTGATGTTATCTGGTGGCCTGCGTCACTGGATCCCGAAATCAACCAACGAAAAAGGCGCGACCTACAAGGCTCTGCAAACACTCACTCAAGGTGACGTTTACCTGAAATCTAAACGTAAAGACGAGCGTAACCTGATTAGCGAAGCAAAAGATGACGGCTACCAGCTGGCATTTAACCGCACCATGATGGATAAAGCTGACGGTGACAAACTACTTGGCCTGTTCGCGTACTCAGGCATGGATGATGGTATTGCTTACAGCAACAGCAAAGACAGTGTTGAACGCACTCAGCCAAGCCTGAAAGAGATGACTGATAAAGCGCTTAGCATCTTGTCAAAAGACCAAGATGGCTTCTTCCTAATGGTTGAGGGTGGTCAGATCGACTGGGCTGGTCACAGCAACGATGCCGGCACCATGCTGCATGAAATGATCAAATTCGATGAAGCAGTACAGTCTGTTTATGAGTGGGCACAAGGTCGTGACGACACGCTAATCATTGTTACCGCAGATCACGAAACTGGCTCATTCGGCTTTAGTTACTCATCGAAAGATTTACCAAAGCCGCAAAAACGTTCCGGCGAAGCATTTGCTAAGCGCGATTACGCACCTAACTTTAACTTTGGCGCCTTTGATATTCTTGATGGCCTCTACAATCAGAAACAGAGCTACTATGGCATGATCAGCGAGTTCCAGAAACTGGACAAAGCGCAACAAACACCGGAGAAGCTAGCAGAGATCGTGAATAGCAATAGCGAGTTCCCAATCACAGCCGAGCAAGCGAAAAACGTCTTAGCGAGTAAACCCAATCCATACCGTTTAGCGCAACATAAGTACTTAGCTGAAGAACAGGTTCCGGCGATTAATGATTTTGACGCTTTCTTCCCTTACAACGACCGCGGCAACCTACTTGCCCGTGAACAGGCAACGGGGCAAAACATCGTTTGGGGTACAGGTACACATACTCATACACCAGTGAATGTGTTTGCCTGGGGACCCGCAGATAAGATTCTGCCAGTGTCAAAAATCATGCACCACTCAGAGCTAGGTGAGTTCATTAAACAACAAGTGAAATAACACGATGAATTAAAACTCGCACTACTTAGCGCCCTTCGGGGCGTTTTTTATCCTTGGCGAAAATTGACTCTCACCACTGAAGCAGTTAAAAATGTCCGTTTTCCCTGCTCAGGCCATCATTTATGTGTGAAATATTCTCTCAGCAACCTCAGGAAAACTACCAAACTATTGCCCGCTCTATCCGGATTGATGGTCATGCTACCAGCATCAAGCTTGAAGCGAGTTTTTGGCAAATCCTCGAAGAGATCGCCGAACAACAAGATCTGACATTGGCTCGCTTCATCAGCACGATTCATAATGAAGCCTTGCAATACAATGGCGAGATTAACAATTTCACCTCACTATTGCGCTGCGCCTGCCTGATTTATCGTAAGCGTTCACCAGCAGTCCATTGACAAAAAGTGTGAGTTAACGCAATT